>JAFEBA010000021.1:0-331 GCA_018266105.1 bacterium
CCGGATGGGGCTTGGGCTGAACCGGCTGAGGATCCGGCTGGCGCAGCTCAGGATTGGGACCGGGTTGAACCGGCTGAAGATCCGGCTTGCGCACCTCCGGATGGGGCTTGGGCTGAACCGGCTGAGGATCCGGCTTGCGCACCTCCGGATGGGGCTTCTGAATCGGCTGAGGATCGGGCTTGCGCACCTCCGGATGGGGCTTGGGCTGAAGCGGCTGAGGATCCGGCTTGCGCACCTCCGGATGGGGCTTGGGCTGAATCGGCTGAGGATCCGGCTTGCGCACCTCAGGACTGGGCTTGGGCTGAACCGGCTGAGGATCCGGCTTGCGCAC
>JAFEBA010000021.1:415-122298 GCA_018266105.1 bacterium
CCTCCGGATGGGGCTTGGGCTGAACCGTTTGCGGATCGGGCTTGCGGACCTCAGGATTGGGCTTGGGCTGAACCGTTTGCGGATCGGGCTTGCGGACCTCAGGATTGGGCTTGGGCTGAACCGTTTGCGGATCGGGCTTGCGGACCTCAGGACTCGGCTTAAGGCGACCGGGCTGGGGCTCTGGCTTGCGTAAATCGGGCTGGACCTCCGGCTTACGCAGCTCAGGTCCCGGCTTGGGCCGAGCCGGACGGGGCTCTGGTTTGAGTAAGTCAGGCTGGACCTCGAGTTTGCGCAGCTCTGGATTGGTCTTGGGCTGCTCCGTTCGGGGCTCTGGCTCACGCAGCTGAGGAGGAACCTGGGGCTTTCGCGGCTCAGGGCGGGGCTCCGGCCTGCGCGCCTCTGGATTCGGGTTGGGTCCTGGAATACGCACCTGGGCGTGAGCAGGGCGCGGCTCGGCTTTCGGCACCAAAGGCTTACGCAAATCAACCTGAGTCTCGCGATTCCGACGCAAGGCCTCTTTGGCCTCAAAGGGCAAGGTCGTCCGGTTCTGGGCCACTTCCGATAGAACCCCTTGGACGGGTGAGCCGACGGTATGAGTCTTGGGTTCGGGGCGCTGGGCCAGCGTTTCCGCCTGGGCTTCGGAATCGCGTTGAGCTCTCAATTCCGTCTGCAACCCCTGAAAGGTGCCTGTTTTCATGGGTTGCTGCGCGCCGAAAACCTGAACCTCGGCCCGAACAACTTTAGCCAGACTGCCGGGGTCACCACCTTCGGTGGCGCGGGCGCTGAGAGAGCGGATCTTTTTGTCCAGATCCTTCAGGGCTTTCTTGGGATCGGCTTCAACCGGAACGCCCTCGTCAGAAAGGGTCGGGCGTGCCGCCCCGGCTGTCATCTGCTGAAGCAGACGAAGTTCACGACCCTGAATGTACTCGTGGGGCGCCAGACGACTGAGATAAGTGGCCGCTTCTTGCTTGAGTTTGGCGGTCTCTTCGGACTCCAACATGGTGGTCCAGCGGCCCCGCAACTGCCGCAGAAGATTGAGGTTCTGCTCGTGCTGGCGCTGAGGTCCAATCGCGGTTTGCGAGAGATCCCGGCGATTGCGCACGGGTGAGTCCGGCAAAAAAGGCTGGGAAGAAGCGCCGAGAGCTTTAGAGTCGAACATCTCCCATGATTATACCTTAGCTCGACCCAGGGTAAAGGACACTACTTGTCTTCTTTGAGAAAATCGCTGGGACGAAGGCCGTCGATGAACTTCTTGAAATCCCCCAGTTCTTTGGTGGAATCCTCGGTCTTGTCTTCTACCGTCTCCTCCAAAATGATGCGTTCGGAGACGTAAATGGGGCTGTTGGTACGCAAGGCCAGCGCGATGCTGTCACTGGGACGAGCATCGATCTCCAGGTTGCCCAAACTGGATTCAAGCACAACCTTGGCGTAAAACGTGTTCTCCTGGATATCGTGAATGATGATCCGATCAACTTTGGCTTTAAGCGCTTCGATCACGGATTTCATCAAGTCGTGAGACAAAGGACGAGGAACCTGAGTGCCCTCCAAAGCCAGAGCAATCGCGGTCGCCTCAAAAGGACCGATAAGAATCGGAAGAGACCGTTTACCTTCTAAATCCTTCAAGATAACGACCGGGTCGTGGGTAAGCAGGTCGATGCCTAATTTATCCACTTTCATTCGCCGCATACCCATTGCTAGACCGGGGCTCCCTTGACACAATAAAATAGTGAGATAGAGAAGGTGTCTTCTGTCCGAGCCAAGGAAAACCTTTCTTTCTCCTCAAAGGGCCGAGCCAGTCCTTGTCAGAACGTTATCCCATGAGCGAATTTCCGGTGGCCCTGGTTAGCGATTGGAATGGACTGGCTGGTCAGGCCATCGCAATGCATCTGGCCCGAGCAGGCTATCATCTGCTGATCAACGGCCCCGAAGAAGACATTTTCGCGCTCCAGGCTCAAGATATCTCCGGACGAATTCTGGCCATCCCATTTGACTCCAGCAACGAAGAGTCGGTCCAGCAAGTGATCCTGGCTGGCCTCGAGTATTTCGGCCGACTGGACGTGGTCGTCAACAATTTCTACAATTGGAACGACGCTGCCCTGCACGAGATCTCAGAGGCTCTCTGGGGCGAACTGATGCAGACCAACCTGAAGGCTGCTTTTCACGTCTGCCGCGCGGCCGCACTGGTGATGACCGAGCAAGAATTCGGAAAAATCATTAATCTGACCACAACCTCCTGCTTTACCGGTTCTCACCTCCCCTTCGCGGCCACTGCAGCGGCGCTCCATTCCCTGACCAAATCGCTGGCCAGAGAGCTTGCTCCCAACGTAAGGGTCAACACCATTGCCTGCGGCATGCTCGACGAAGCCTGGATCGACGAGGGCGGGCCCGAACTGCGCCAAATGCTGCAAAAAAGCATCCCCCTGGGCAGGCTCTGCAAAGCCGCTGACATCGCTGATGCAGTCTTGTTTCTAGCCAACGGCGCAGATTTTATGAGCGGCCAGATGCTCGTCCTGGATGGCGGCGAGAATATGCGTTGACGAGGCGCCACTTCCCGGCCAGTCCGAGGAATCTCTCGAGCCCGGAGCAAACACAGCGCGGTGCGACGCATTCTTGCAGTTCTCTTGGGTCTTTCGGCCACGGGCTGGGCCGCTCCGGAAACCTGGATTCAACCCTTTCCTTTGGGCTCAATTCCGTCGGCCCGGCCCTCCATGGGCGCCTATTTTTCCTCCGACCTGGACCCCAATTCCATTGATTTCGTGATCGATGGGCGCTCCTTTAAGGATGCCATGCGTCGCCAACCCGGCCGCTGGGCGCTCTCGCCCAACTACGATGTAGACCGCGGTCGCCACCTGGCTTCGTTCACCGCTCGCACCTTTGCAGGCGAGAGCGTCCGCAGGGACTGGACCTTTACCATCCTGGAGCCCGCCACCCTTGAATTTACAAACCTCTTTCCGTCCCCAGGTCAATTGAGTCCCAGCCAGCCCCGCGTGGGCTCCAGCCTGAGCGCTCCAGTGAGTGTGGTGCGCCTGGAACTAGATGGAGCCATGATGCCCACAACCGGGGCCGATGGCGCCGTCTTCTGCCAGGTCACCCGGCCGCTTTCGCCAGGAATGCACCGCGTGCGCCTGCAGGTGGTGGGATTGGACGGCCTGGTCAGTGAAAAATCCTGGACCTTCCAGAGTCAGTAACCGAAGGGCACACCCACCAATGCAAGATGCACGCAAACTCATCGAGGCCGCCTACCGCGAGCGCGAACTCCTCAAGCAACCCGACCACCGCCAGGCCGTAGAGTGGGCCATCCAGGAACTGGATCAGGGCCGCCTGAGAGTGGCCGAGAAAGGCGAAGCCGGCTGGACGGTCAACGCCTGGGTCAAGGAAGCCATCCTGCTTTACTTTGGACTGGCTCAGATGAAGGTCCAGGAAGTCGGACCCTTTGAATTCTTCGACAAGATCCCATTGAAAAAGAACTGGTCTCAGACCGGCGTGCGAGTCGTACCGCCGGGAACCGCTCGCTACGGCAGCTTCCTTGAACCCGGCTGCATTCTCATGCCAGGCTATGTCAACATCGGCGCGCGCGTGGGCGAAGGCACCATGGTGGACACCTGGGCGACCGTGGGCAGTTGCGCCCAGGTCGGCAAACATGTGCATCTTTCCGGCGGGGTTGGACTCGGAGGGGTGCTGGAACCGCCCGGAGCCACTCCGGTCATCGTCGAGGATGGCGCCTTTATTGGTTCGCGATGCATCGTGGTCGAGGGTGCGGTCGTGGAAGAAGAGGCGGTGCTCGGAGCCAATGTCGTGATCACAGCCTCCACCTCAATTGTGGACGTCAGCGGCAGTGAACCCATCATCCACAAAGGACGCGTCCCGGCCCGTTCGGTCGTCATTCCCGGAAGCATGCCCAAGCAGTTTGCGGCCGGAACGTTCCAAGTGCCCTGCGCCCTGATCATCGGCAAGCGCACAGCCTCCACCGATCGAAAGACCTCCCTCAACCAGGCCTTGCGTGATTTCCAGGTCGATGTCTGAACTGCTGCGCAAGGCGGAATGGCTGGTTTCTGTGCCCAGCCAGACCAAACAGGAACAAGTCCTCTGCCAACAATTGCTGGAGTGGAGCACAACTCGCTTCCCGGCGGCCTATCGTTTCAGGGACGGCTTCCGCGTGGCCCCGCCCCCGCGCGGAGAGCGACCCCGGGTGGCGCTGGTGGGACACATCGACACGGTGCCTCCTGCAACAGTGCAACGTCTGGGAGTGGAAGGCGACCTTCTCTACGGCTGCGGGGCCAGCGACATGAAAGCCGGGGTGGCGGTTATGATGCAGGCTCTGGAGGAGTGGCAAAATTTTGCCTGTGACCTGGTTGGCCTCTTTTACGATCGCGAGGAAGGCCCCTATGCCGACAACGGCCTGGACGCCTTGCTGGAGGGACTGGGCCCGGTCGACTACGCCGTTGTATTTGAGCCAACCAGGAACGAAATCCACGCTGGCTGCGTAGGCAGCCTGCAGGCCCGGGCCATCTTCCAGGGTCAGCGGGCTCACAGCGCTCGCCCCTGGCAAGGTCAGAACGCCATCTACCAGGCCATTCCCTTGTTAGAGAGGCTGCAGAAATTGCAACGGCGCGCAGTGCGAAGTCAGGGGCTGGAGTTTTTTGAGGTCACCAGCGCGACCCAGGCGCTCACCCACGGACCCACCAACGCCGTGCCTGAAGAGTTCGTATTGAACCTGAACGCCCGCTTCGCACCCGGCAAATCCGACCAGCAGGCGATTGCCGAACTGGAACAACTGGTCGCCGGCGAAGCCCGGCTGGACATTTATGACGTGGCCCCTTCCGGTGCGGTCCGACTGGAACATCCACGCCTGCAGGCCTGGATTCAGGAGAACCGACTGGCGGTGATGCCCAAGCAGGCCTGGACTGACGTCGCTCGCCTGGATGCCCGCGGAATCGCGGCATTCAATTTCGGTCCGGGAGACCCCGCCCAGGCCCATCAGGCAGACGAACACGTCAGCATCGCCGCCATTGGCGAAAACTACCGACTGCTGGTCGACCTGCTCCAGCGTACATAAAAAAAGAGAGCCTCGCGGCTCTCTTTTTTTTGACGATTGTCGATTAGTAGCGGTAACGCTCGTTGGGGTAGGGTTCGGCCATGACGGGGTCGATGGCGTCGCGAACCTGCATCTTAAAGTCATAGTTGTCTTCGCCGTCGCACTCGATCTTGCAGATCAAGCGCTCGTAGTCATTCCCGTCGCGGGGAATGCTGTAAGTCTGGCGATTGCGCACGTTGGGGAAGATTCCCAGAACCTTCATATCCGGGGTGTACAGGGTGACGGTCAACTTTTCATAGTTGACAACCTTCGGGTACTCCCAGAAGAGGCCGAACACGTGATCAGGACGGTTGTCCTTCTTCATTTCGTATTCCGCGCGGGGATGGTCGATCATGAAGTACTTACCGTTCACAATGTCAAAAGTGACATAGCTCTGGGGGTACATGAAGAACGCATTGTTCCGGCCCGGATACTGGAAGACCTTATAACGGGTCGAACCCCAGTCATCATTGACCTGGGCGGGTGAAACTTGTTCTTCAGCTGCAACGGGGCTTGGCCCGAAACAGAAAAGCCCGAGGGCCATAGTGGCGACCGCAGCGGCTGACATCCAAACCTTAAACTTCATTTAGGGCTCCTCCTCGATTACTTGAGACTCTCATACAGAAGTCTCTGTTCCCTATGTTACTCCGGCCGGTTCCACGACATATAGGAATCTCCTCCAGTACGAAACTTTCTTCGAAAACTTTCTTCAGAACGCGTGTTCGGCACTAAGGATTCCAACGGCCCAGAAAGGAGTGATCTTCAGCCACGCTGACGATCGAGCAACCGCTTCGCTGCAGATCCTCCAAAAGCTTTTCAAATGGGCGAAATTGTCCGTCGAAAAGGAACCGCACCAGATTGTGGGTCACGGTGGAAACAGAAAGGTGAAAGACGCCTTCGGAACGCTCCAACATGCGGATGGCCTGAGAAAAGCCGGAGAGAAACTGTACCTGCATCATCTTCAGATGCACCAACTTAGGCAGCAGAGCGGAAAGTTCTCCACAGATCAATGGGCGGTCGGTCACCAGCACGCACAGGTGACTGCAAAGCCCCATAAGGGGTCCAAGCGAAAGAGCGCTGACCACCAAAGCCGCCCCGGTCTGACGCATGCGCTGCAGGATCTGGGCGAAATCGCCAACCAGATCGCTCTCCACCCGGTCGAGCAAGCCCTGAATGACCACCACAGCGGGGTGAGAGACCATGGCTCGGGCCAGGCTCAGTCGATAGCGGTCTGTCTGGTTGAGGTGGGCGAGCAACACGTGAGAACGAGGACTAAGACCCACCATCTGGAGGGCCTCCCAAATGAGGTAGGGACGATAGTGTGGGCTCACATCGTAACTTCGCGAAAAAAAGTCCAGAAATTCCCAGGGAGTCATCTCCGGGAAGATTCCCGCCAGGGGCGGCACGTAGGTGACGCGAGAGCGAGCTTCAGGCAGGTTGCGCCCTTGCACTGTAATCGTACAGCCACGAGGCTTCCATTCACCGCTCACGCAGGTGAGTAACTGACCTTTTCCCGAGGAGTGCGGGCCAATCACACCCATGACTTCGCCAGGGTAGAGTTGAAAGGAAAGAGCCCCCCCACGGTGGGGAGGGCGGCGCCGAAAATTCTCTACGCTCAGACTTGGATGCAAGGCTCAGGGCTGACGGATGACGACCGTATCTTCTTCCTTGAGCTCAAGTTTCTCGCGAACTACTTTGCGCAACTTGTCGACCTCTTGCGCAGAGAGACTGCGGGCCGGGCGAATGGTTACGAGCAGATGGCCATCCTCTTTCCGCTCCATCTGCACCTTGGCCTCGCCGACCAGGTCTTCAATCAGCTTTTTCGCCACCGGCAGCATGGCCACTTCAAATGGCGCACCGGCCTGAACCTGAAAGCTTTCGTCCCGTACATTTCCAGCCCGCGAGCCAGCCGCGCTCATGGAAGCCCGACTTGCACCCACGTTTTCATTGGCGGCCTGCTTAAACTGTGAACGCACCTCTTCCGAACGGTTACGTGCAACCCCGCCGGTCATCCGACCGTCATCGGCCTCTGGCTTGCCCTGTGGCCTCTCAGCCTTCTTTTGCTCCAAAGCCACCTGGCTGGGAGGAGGTAGGTTCTCTTCCTCTGTCTCCACGTCCATATTGGCATTGCTCGCGGCGGTCACGGGCGCGGGAGGCGGGGGGGGAGGGGCGGCCGCCTGAATGGGCGCCGGCTTGACCTTGGTCTCAGCCACAGGCTCTGGATTGGCTGGTTTTTGCAGAGCCTCGATTGCCGGAGCCTCTGAACCGGGAGAAGCAGTGTTGCTGGCCAGAACGTCGGCCGGCCGGGCAGACTCTTTGCGAGCTTTCGCGTGGAAAACTTGACCCAGCTTGGAATCAGGCCGCGCAGGCTGAGCCTGAGCCTGCACCTGATCGGCCCGGCTCCGATCTTTGCCGCCAGCCGGCTGAGGGGCATAGTGGGCCGCCTGGGAGGGCCGAGCCGTGACCTGGGTCACCGGAGCCGCGGGCCTGGACACAGGCGCGACCGGATCACGACGACCGACCGGCACGGAACTCCGGTTATAGGAACCCTGGGCCGGGACGACCGGCTGCTCGACACTCTGATGCTGTGGCCTGGAGGCCGGCAGATAGGCAGCAGGAGCAGGGGCGGAAGCGGGGGCCGGAGCCGTATATCCTCCACCTCGGCTGGCCTCCGGCTCGGCCGGCAGATCCACGACCGCGACCGCTCCTTTCGGGTCAGGGCTCGGGCCAACCAGACCGCCGGTCTGAGCCTTGGCCCCATCGTCAGCGGCAGCCACCTGGGACTGAGGCGGTTTGGATGGCTGATGATCGCGCTTGGGAAGCTGCCCGATCACACCATCCAGCAGGTTGGTCTCAGCCACAGGCTGAGGCTGCGGCACGCCGCCGGTCTTGAGCCCCTTGACCGAGCTGGCCTTCTCATTGTTCATCTGTAGCGCCGACCAGGCTTTATCGAAGTCGGCCTGAGCCACGTAAATCTGACCATCCTGATAGGAGTGGGTCACCCCTTTATAATAGAGCCGACGTGATAGCCCCGGCAAATCTTCGGGCAGGACCTTCTCCTTGAGCAGGGCCACCTGTCCGGCAGGCGGACCCTGCGGGGCGACTGCCACTGCCTCTGGAGTAGAGGTTGCGGCCACGGGAGCGGGGGTGGAGGCGGCCACCGTCTTCTGGCCGCTCTGAATCTGGTTGTGATTGAATCGCGCCAGACTCAAACCACCAACCACCAGCACACAGCCAGCCACGGCCGCTGAAGCGACCTTCAAATTCAAGCCGGCGGTCCAGGCCACAATGGCCGCCGCAGCCCGCTTCCAGGCCGGATCGGCGGGAGGCTTGCCGTAAGTTTCTTGAATGGCCTGGCGCAACGCGGCCGGCATCTCTGGGACGGCCTTGCTGGGCTCGACTCGCTGCTGCAAATCCTGCTCCAGCTCCCTCAGGATATCCAGTTCCTGAGCCAGGCTGGACGACTCCAACAGGTGCAGCTGAAACTGTCGACTGGACTGGCGGCTCCACTGGTCGCCGTTGAGTGCGAAATCCACAACCTGTTCGGGCGGCGCTTCCACCGGCGATTGATAGCCAAGACCGCGCGCAGCCTGGCCGCGCAAAGCCATAATGGCTTCACGCAGGTGCCGAATCTCCTGATTGAGGGCAGGTTGGCTTGGCAACGCCTGGAGGACCTCACGACGGTCCGGTTCGGCCAAGGCGCCCTCGACGAAGGGGACTAACTTCTCTTCAATGCTCGGGTCTTGACTATCCACGCTGACACTCCCAAAAGTTCACGGCAACTCTGCAGATTCGCTCTTTCTGAACGAGATATCCAGTAGGGTCGCAACCGAGCCCGGAAAATTTCATACCGTCACCTGCTGTTTATCAAGCAGACCTTTTAGCTTTAACAGGCAACGCTTTAAGCGAGAACAGACCGTACCTAGGGGTAACTCCAGCAGCGCACAGATCTCGTTGTAGGACTGCTGATGGAAGTAGCGCAAGCGGATAATCTGCTGACAGTCTCCGCCGAGCTGCTCAAGCGCCTCAACCAGTGCCCTCGCGTCGTGAGCTCCCATAAGAGCATCCTCGGGTCCAGCACCTTCTTCGACGGCCAGGGCGCGCGGTGAATCCTCATCGCCTTTGCCTTCCTCGAGGACGTAGCCGAGCTCTTCCTTTCCTCGCTTCAGGGCGGTCTTCTTGCGCAGATGGGATATGCAGCGATTGCGGGCCAGACGAGCAATAAACGTGGTCAGATTGGCCTCGCCACGAAAGCGCGGCAGAGACCGAACCACCTCCAGAAAAACCTCCTGGATACCGTCTTCGACTTCGTTGTTGCTAAAGCCCCAGCGACGGAACCCGATGATGCGGCGCACACGGGCATAGTGAGCCCGATAGAGCTCATCCCAAGCTCCGGTATCCCCGTTCAGACACAATTCGATTAGTTCCGCCTCGGAACGCGCCACAGAAACCCCTTTGAGCAGCCGCCAAGGATTTTTTCTTTAGCGGCCGCACTTTAGCAGGAGCCCTTTAGCTCCCATCCAGTCAAACCCTCTCGAACAAAGGCCCGTACAGCCCAAAGGAGATTGATCTGGTGCAAGAGAATGGGGCCCCAGCGATTATCTTGCGAGGAGTTCTGCATGTTTGACGAGGCGATCACGTTAGCCTACCAAATGAGTGTAGGAGAGGCTCTCCGCTATAAAACGGAAGTCCTCTCAACCCAGTCGATCAAAGAAGATGGACAATCGCCTCAGACGGCTCAGTCGCAGCTGGAAATCACCATGCTGCAGTCCGTTAAAGGCGTATCGCCCGACGGCCAGATGACCGTGGACGTTACCATCGAGAAAGGCACCATGCAGCGGGACGGTCAGGTTATGACCCTTCCCACCGTGGGCCAAACCATCACCATTGTCATGAAGAAAAGCGGCGAAATCGTTCGCACCAGCGTCGACTTCCCATTCTCTCAACCCGCCTTTCCCGAGCGCGCGGTCAAGCTGAAGGACAGCTGGACGGGTGATTCCAAAATGGATATCCCCCTCTACGACAACGACGGCAATCAGACTGGCAGCAAACAGGTGACCCTCACCTACAACTACACGCTGAACGGATTTGAGCAGGTGCTCGGCTACGAGACCGCCGCCATCCACGTGAGCTGCCCGACTGAGACCATCGCTCTGCAAGAGGGCGTGGAACAGAAAATCACAGCCAAGGGCGTCACCAACTTCGGCCACAAGCAGGGCCGCCTGGTGAAATCCAGAGTAGAGACCGAAACCGAGATCACCGCGCCTGGCGCTTCGGTATCGACCGCTATCCGCGTCACCGTGGAACTGATCGAAGCCAAAGGCCCGGAAGGCGGCGGTGGCAGCCTGCCCGGTTCGGACGAGATGTTCCTCATCCGCTAAGCAAACTGACTTGCGAAAAAGGCCTCGGAGAGTACTCCGAGGCCTTTTTTCTTAGCCAAATCAGAAGACGGGGGCTATTCTGCCACAATCTCACGCAAAAAAAGGGAGCGCCACCAGGGCACTCCCTTTCTTATATCATCCCTGACAGCCGAAGCTGCCGGGCTCGACTAGAACTTGACCATGAACTGGGTGTTCAGCTGCAGACCCTTCCAGCTGAACGGGTGAGCCGTCACCGGACCACTGTTGATGTTCAGGGTGGGCAGACTGGGGTTTGCGAACACATAGGACGGAATCTGGTCACGGAACTTGTAGTAGCGACCTTCGAAGTTCCAGGTTACGTTGTCGTCAATCTTCCAGTCGAAACCGATGTCGGGATAAGTTTGAGCAATATTGATGTTATCAAATTTACCGGTACCAACCGTGGAAGCATAGACGCTATTGACACCCAGGGGATCGAGGTGGCCGTGAATGTTTACGTGAGTGTAGCCGACCTTGGCGGTGAAGTCCTCGGTCACATCGTAGTCAACCCCAAGATGCCAGCCCGTGAAGGCCAGATCTACGTAGTTCTGGTCCTCAGCTGCGGCACCATTGGGGCCGCCCAGGATGGTCGACATGTTGCTGTCGCGGAAGAACTTGACCGTCTTAATGCCGCCCGACAGCGTAACACCGCGGTTGTTGTTCTCCTCCTCCAGCAACCACTTATGTCCGGCCGAGATATAGAGGTTCTGAACGTTACCGCGGTTGTCTTCCAGCGGCACGGCGAACGCGTTGCCGCCAGCTGCAGCAAACGTGAAGCGGTTGTAGCCCTGGAAGAGCGGGTCAATAAATCCGGGCGAGAAACCCAGCACCGGAGTATTGGGGGTTCCGACGCCCAACGAGTTCGCACTGAAACGCACGTCCTGCATCGAGCTGCGAGTCTGAGTCAGGTTACCATACTCAACCTGCACACGACCGGTGGGATTGAACTTCCACAGCAGCTTGGCGCGAAGTCCTTCGCGGTTGTGCGGAAGAGTCTTCACGTCGTGAGTGGGCGACAAATTGTTGACAAAGTAGAAGTCGGGCGTGTGGAACATCGGATTGTTCAACCCGCCCACCGTCGGAGTGGCGATAATGAAAGGACTGTAGGTGGGATCAACGCGCAAGTAGTGAGCATCGATCTCGATCTGCTTGTCCCAGAAGAACGCACCGCCGCCCACGCGTAGGGCGTTACCACCCACGTTATAAGAGGAGCCTGCATTGGGCTTATAGATGGAGTGTCCATACTCCGCATAAACACGCGGGTCAAAATCATCGACGTCAAACGTGTAGTTGGCCGAAATACCATAGGTCGTCTGGTCCTGAGGCCCAATTCCGCCGATATTCGGCACGCCCTGGGGCACCAGGCCGGCAGCCACGGCGTTCGCGACCGAGCCGTCTGCACCAAGAGCCGGCAAGCCCGGAATCGGTCGCACGTCGCCGGTGCTGTTGATGCCCAGCGAGTTCCCCAATCCCACCTGATTGCGGAAGAATCCATTTGGATTCACCCAGTTCAAGGTGATGTTTGGAACCACATTAAGGCCAACGGTACGCGGACCGCCATTGAGGAAATTCTCATTCATGCGCCAGTAATTCAGCTTGACCGAGCCAGCTTCATCATTGAAGCTCAACTTGACGTTCGCACCATAGCCGGCACCGTAGTAGCTATCGCCGGCGCCTGGCTGGCCGGGCAACGAGCCCACGTTACCGTTCGGAAGCTTGGTTCCCAGCACTTCCCAGTAGAGCTTGGTGTGCTCGTCCTCGTCGAAGGCGTGCTCGCCGGTGATTTGGAAACCGTACTGGGGCAAGTACTCGGGACCAAACTCATTCGGGTTCACCTGACCCTTGTAGACGATTCCATCCATTGAGTGGTTCTGGTAAGCACCGAAAAGCAATTTGGTGTTGGTGGGTCTGTGCTTGACCCAGAAGTTGTCCAAAACCATCGAGGTTTGCGGAGTATTGTTGAGACCATTGAAACCAGCGTTGGTCGCCTGGTTTCGAGTGAAGGCATTGAGCTGAGAGGGAGGATTGGCTCCGTAGTAGGCATCCAAAATCTGGTTACCCTGGGCCGTGTAGGCAGAGAACTCGGCACCAGCATCAATATCATCCGTGACGTTAATCCGCAGACCCAGCACAGCGCGACTGGTGAAGCCGACGCCATTCACCAGGGGACGACCGCTTCTCCAGTTGAAAGTGGACAGCACGCTGGTCGCAAAAGGATTGAAGGTCGGCGGCAAAGTGAAGCCAGCCGGGGCGGCGGGAACCAGTCCACCGGCACCGACACTACTACCGATGGCTGCGTTGTAGTTGATCAGCGGCACACCGTTGGGCAGCGAAGTCATCGCGCCGAGGCCGCCATTGTTCTGCAAAGTCACCGTGGTCATGCGAGTATCTACATAACCGTAAAAAGTGATTCGCTCGAGCTCCGTTACCCGCTTATCCAGGCGGTCGACGTTCTCCTCGAGATTGGTGACGCGCACGCCCAAAGCATCCAGTTCGTCTTTCAACGCAGCTGCCAGCTTGCGGACTTCGTCCAGCTCCGCCTTGGTCGCGAAAGTGGCGTTGGCCTGCTCCATCTTGGCCAGCAAGCGAGCGACGATCATCGCGACCTCCCAGCGAGTAGCGGCGCGGTCACCCTTGAAGGTCCCGTCTGGATAGCCTTCCAAGAGTCCTTGGGCGGCCAGCTTGGCCACGGCGTCCTTAGCCCAGTGCTCGTCTTTTACATCGGGGAAAAGCGGGGCGCCCCAAGCGGTGGTCGACGCAAGCAAAATCCCACCGAGCGCAAAAGCCAAATTACGACGCAACATCCCAAAACCTCCACATTTCAACAGCGCTCAATCTTATATACTCAACGGGAAAGCCCGTCTGGCGCTGGAAGCCGGTCGTCGTTCGACCGCATACCTACTTTTCCTTTCAAAATTGTAAGGAAATTAAAACAAATAACGGGGTTAGCCTCCCGAATGCCCATGAATACAGGCAAAGATTTTTCAACTCGAAATGCAAACGGCCTGGTACAACGAAAAAAGGGGCCCGGAAAACCGGGCCCCTTTTTACCAGCAAGCTAAGTTGGATTAGAACTTAACTTTGAACTGGGTGGACACCTGCCAACCATTCCACTCGAACGGGTTGTTGGTGAAACCAACGGTTCCGGCAGCGGTGGCCGGGTTCGGAGCGGTGGTGGGGATGCTGGTACCACTGGTGGTGGTGTAGTAGCGGAAGTCCATGTTCCACTGGGTGTTGGCCGACACGTCATAGTCGAATCCGACGAACGGGCTCAACTGGGTCGAGTTGAGGTTGTTGAAGCCAGTGCTACCGGTCGCCAGAGCGAAACCGTTGTAGCGGCCGGACGGGTCATAGTGGCCGTCGATGGTGGTGTAATCAGCACCAGCGCGCAGCGTCCACTTGTCACTGGCTTCCCAGTTGACCTGACCGTGCAGGCTTCCGATGTTCAGGTCGACGTTGTTCTGAGAACCACCGAAGGCGGCAATCAGACCCGAGGTACGACGGAACTGGTTACGCTCGTAACCGAGTTCGATCTTCACGCGGGGGTCGTCGAACTTGTAGCTGGCGCCGATGCCCCAGTTGGTGTGCTTACCGCGGTTGTCCTCGAGCGGGTTAAGTGCCGCGTCGAAGGAGCTGGCGGAGTTGCCACCATACACCAGAGGAGAGGCGTAGCCCTGGAACACGGGGTCCATGAAGCCCGGAGCGAAGCCCATCACAGCGCTGTTCGGAACGCCTGCGCCGAGGCTGCCCGGGTTGAAGCGGACGTCATACAGCGAGGTGCGAACCTGATCCAGACTGCTGAACTTGGCCCAAACTAAACCACGGCGCTCAGCGAAGCGATACTGACCGTTGAAGCGCAGACCACGACGGTTGTGCGGGTAAACGGAGGTATCGTGCAGGCTGTAGAGACCCTGGTAGTAGTTCATGTTGGGCAGGTTCATCGGGGCAACGGCCGCGGAGCCGAGGCCACCGAGCTGGAGAATGAACGGGTCATAGGTGGCATCCACGTTCAGGTACTGCAGACCGAGGTCGAGGTCGCCATCCAAAAGATTGGCGCCGACTTCGAAGCGGTAAGCATTACCACCCACGTTGTAGCCGCTGTTCACATTGGGCTTGTAGTCGGAGTGAGCGTAGTTACCCGAGATATAAACCTGGGTATCGCCACCGCCGAGGTCCCACTTGTAAGCAGCCGACAGGCCGTAACTGGTCATACCCTGGGGACCGAAGCCACCAAAGTTACCAGCGCCGGTCAAACTGCGCTGATCCAGACCAGCTGCGCCCGGGATCGGACGGGTATCGCTGGTCGAACCAACACCGCCGCGCTGAGCGAAGGCGTTCGCCTGATTGAAGAAGTTACCCGGGGTATTCACCCAAGCCAGAGGAGCGGTCGAAACAGAGTTCAGACCGGCCGTAGCAGCGTTCAGACCCGAAGTGGGGAAGGCAGCGTTGCCGAATCCGCTGGTCAGACCAACGGTGCGGGCGCCGACGCCAACCTGAGTCACATCCTGGGTCACGCGAGCAAAGTTCGCCTTGACCGAGCCGCCGTCGAATTCGAACTCAACGTCGGCACCCAGCAGGAACGTGTCGTAGCCAGTGGCGTCACCCAGGCGGGTTCCGAGGGCTTCCCAACGGAAGACGCCGGTGTCGGACACGTCAACTTTGCCGCTGACATCGAAACCGAAGCCGCCCAGGTAACGAGGACCGTAGGCACCGGGGTTCCACTGACCGGCATAGATGGCGTTGTCCATGTTGGTTTCCTGGAACGAACCGAGGATCAGCTTGGTCTGGCTGGGGTTGTGCACCACCCAGAAGCTGTCCAGGGTCATCCTGGAGTACGGGGAGTTGGCGCCGCTGTTCAGAGCGGGAGCGTTACCCGTGAAGGTATTGGACTGCCAGGGAGCGGTTACACCCCAGTAGGCATCAATGACTTGATTGCCCTGAGAGGTGTAGGCGCTGAACTCAGCACCGGCGTCGATGTCATCCGACACGCGAACGCGCAGACCGAGAACGGCGCGAGCGGTGAAGCCCACACCATTGAGCAGCGGACGACCATTGCGGAAGTCAGCCACCGGCAGAACGCCGTTGTTGGTGGGGTTCAGAGCAGCGCCCTGACTCGAACCAACGGCGGCATTGTAGTTGATGGCGGGCACGCTGCCAGCCGAGAAGCCAGCGCCGCCGGCGCCAGCGAAGCTGGGGCCGTTTCCACCGAGACCAGCGAAGGCGGTGGCAACACCATTGGTGTTGTCATTCACTCCCTGGTTGGTGAAGCTACCCATGCTTCCACGGGTATCCACGTAGCCGTAGAACGTGATGCGCTCGAGTTCCGAGACGCGCTTGTCCAGGCGGCTGACGTTCTCCTCGAGGTTGGTGACACGAACGCCGAGGGCGTCGAGCTCATCCTTGAGGGCGTTCGCGAGCTTGCGAACTTCGTCCAACTCCGCCTTGGTGGCGAAGGTGGCGTTGGCCTGCTCCATTTTGGCGAGCAGGCGAGCGACGATCATCGCTACTTCCCAACGAGTGGCGGCGCGGTCACCCTTGAAGGTGCCGTCCGGATAGCCTTCCAAGAGGCCTTGAGCAGCGAGTTTAGCTACCGCGTCTTTAGCCCAGTGGTCGTCTTTCACGTCCGGGAAGAGCGGAGCGGCCATAGCCGGCATCGTAGCACCCAACACCATGGTCGCGGCTACGAATGATAGAACGCGTTTTTTCATTATCGTTCTTTTCTCCTTATATATCACGTCTGGTTCCACCAGACAGGCTTTTTGTTTGCCTGGCTAATCGCAGACCTGACTCAGAGGGGTCCGGCTGAGCCTTCCAAGGTTTCCTCATACGAAAAGACCTCGAAGTCACAACCCGCGATTAGTCAAACCCTTGCTTACCACATGACTAAAACCTTGTAAACCTGTTATCGTGACATTCACACTAAGTTAATGTCAGATTCGGGACGTCCACCCCCCGGTAAGCGCTACGCTACACCGAATCTGGACGCAAGACTAAAGCGTATGTGGCCAAACTTTTTCCAGAGCATCTGAGTCGTATCTTCAACATCATTCGAGCTGACTCGAACACCGCTGAAGAAAATTCATATCTGCCAGGTTGCCATCAGGTTTTTTTGCTCGAACAAATCTTCCTTCTTACAAGGTAGAGAAAATTTTTCTAGTTTCTTGAGCCGGGACTTTAGTCGCTATCGGCCAGAAGGTCGGCAGGCTCGGGTTCGCGACCTAAACGAGCGCATGCTTCCAGGTAAGCGCGTATGAATTTATTTAAATCTCCGTCGAGTACGCCGTAGACATCCGTTAGGGCCAGACCGGTGCGCCGATCCTTGACCTGGGTGTAGGGATGCAGAACATAGCTGCGGATCTGGTTGCCCCAGGCGGCTTCGCGGTTTTCGCCACGGAGATTGGCGATTTTTTGAATGCGTTCAGCCTGCTGCTGCTCATACAACTTGGCCTTGAGCATCCGCATGGCAGTCAGGCGATTGGACTGCTGAGAACGCTCGGTCTGGCATCCGACTACGATTCCTGTCGGTAGATGTGTGATTCGAATGGCAGACTCGGTCTTATTGACGTGCTGACCACCGGCACCCGAAGAGCGAAAAGTGTCGATCTTCAAATCCTCGTTGCGAATCTCGACCTCGGCGTCTTCAATTTCCGGCAGGACATCGACCTTGGCAAAGGCGGTATGGCGACGCTTGGCCTGGTCGAATGGAGAAATTCTCACCAGACGGTGAGTCCCACGCTCAGAGCGCATCATGCCGTAAGGCTGCGCACCCGTCAAAAAGAAAGTGGCCGAATGAATGCCAGCCTCTTCGCCTTCGGACTTATCCGCAAGCTCAGCTTGATAGCCATTCTTCTCGGCCCAGCGCAGATACATGCGCAGCAGCATCTCGGCCCAATCCTGTGAGTCAGTGCCGCCGGCGCCGGAATGCACGGTCACCATGCATGGACTGCTGTCCATCTCCCCAGACAGGAGAGAGGTGGTCTCCAACTGCTCCAGAGCCACTTCCAACTGCTTGGAAGAAGCTTCCAGCTCGGCCACATCCGAGGGGCTGCTGGCATCCACCATCTCGAGGAAAAGCTCAACCTCGTTGATCTTCTCCTCGAGCCCGCTCCAGGAAGACAACAGCCCCTGATGGTAGCTCAACTCCTGATTGAGTTTGCGGGCCCGAGCTGGATCACTCCAGACTTCGGGCTGAGCCAGATGCGACTCCAGCTCGGAAACTTTTTGAGTAGATTTTTCCAGGTCAAAGATAGTCGCGCATGCGGAGCATCCGTGCGCGACTGTCGTCGATCTGAGACTGAAAAGTACTGATCGTCAACATCATTTTCGTTTCTTATCCCTCGTCTGGGTAGTGGCAGTGCTTCCATTTTTTGCCGCTGCCGCACCAGCATTTGTCATTGCGACTCATGCGAGAGCGGGGGCGCATCCGGGCGGGAGGCCCACCTTCGCCCGCTTCCGTGCCCGGCTCCGGCTCGGCCGGACCTTCATGAGCTTCCTGAATCACGTGTTCTTCAGGAACCTCATCGCCCTGGCGCACTTCCAGCTTGAACAACAGCCGCACCGTGTCTTCCATGATACGGTGCTTGAGCCCCTCGAACATCTCGAAAGCTTCTTTGATGAACTCGATCTGGGGGTCTTTCTGGCCGTAGCCGCGCAATCCGATACCCTCGCGCAACAAGTCGATGGACTGCAAGTGATCGATCCACTTGCCATCCAGGGTCTGCAACAGCACCCATTTTTCAAAAGAGCGCATGGTCTGCGGCCCCATCAACGACTCTTTCAGCTCGTAGTAGGACTCCGCCCACTTCAGAATGGTGGAAACCAGTTCAGCGCGGGGCAACTTGATCAGGTCTTCCAGGGTGCGTTCCTCGGGCAGATCCAGCACGTCTCGGATTTGCTCCCAGAGCAAATCCGTCTCCCACTCGTCGGGATGAACCTCTTCCGAGCAGTAGGTATTGACCCAATCAGTGGCCAGCATCTCCACAAAGTGCAGGACGTGCGGGCGCAAATCTTCGCCACGCAGAATCCGGTCGCGCTCCTCGTAGATCACTTTACGCTGGTTATTCATGGTGTCGTCATAGCGCAACACCGATTTACGAATGTCAAAGTGGTAGCTTTCCACTTTTTGCTGAGCGTTCTCGATGCCGCGACTGACCATGCCGCTCTCGATGGGCTCATCATCCACCTTGAGCCATTCCATGATGTTCTTGATGCGATCTGAACCAAACAGGCGCATCAACTCATCATCCAGCGAGACAAAGAAACGGCTGGAGCCAGGGTCGCCCTGACGGCCCGCACGACCGCGGAGCTGGTTGTCAATGCGCCGAGACTCGTGGCGTTCGGTTCCCAGAATACACAGGCCACCCAGCTCTTTGACCTTCTTGGCGGCCTCCGGGTCCGGCGGGTTACCGCCGAGAATGATATCCACGCCACGGCCAGCCATATTGGTAGCGATGGTCACCCCGCCCAAACGCCCGGCCTGAGCGATGATGCTGGCCTCTTGCTCGTGGTACTTGGCGTTGAGAACATTGTGGGGAATATTCTTCTCCTTGAGGATCCGGGAGAGCGCTTCGGACTTGTCGATCGAGCGACTGCCCACCAGCACCGGCCGGCCTTTCTCGTGGAGTTTAGCAATCTCTTCGCATACGGCCTTGAACTTGAGTGCTTCGTCTTTGTAGACGATATCCGACTCATCTTTACGAGAGATGGGCCGATGGGTGGGGATGACGATCACGTCCACGCCATAGATTTCTCGAAACTCGCGCTCTTCAGTGGCAGCCGTGCCGGTCATACCGGCCAGCTTCTTATACATTTTAAAGTAGTTCTGGAAGGTGATGGAGGCCAGGGTCTGGTCCTCCTGGCGAATCTTTACGCCTTCCTTGGCCTCGATAGCCTGATGCAGCCCGTCCGAATAGCGACGTCCGAACATCAGACGGCCGGTGAACTCGTCTACGATAACGATCTCATCGTCGCGAATGACATATTCCACGTCGTTGCGGTAGCATTCTTTAGCCCGCAGAGCATTGGAAACCAGGTGAGCCGCCTCGACATGCTCCATGTCATAGAGGTTCTCGATACCCAATAACTCTTCCACACGCGCTACGCCCTCTTCGTTGAGGGGCGCGTTCTTGGACTTCTCGTCGACCGTGTAATGCTCGTCTTTCTTGAGCTGCTGCACCAGCTTGGCAAACTTCTCATAGTTGGCATTGGTGCCCTGACCGCGACCCGAAATAATCAGAGGGGTTCGGGCTTCGTCGATCAAGATGGAGTCGACTTCGTCCACGATCGCGAAGTGGTGACCTCTCTGAACCTTGTCCTCCATCTGCCAAACCATGTTATCGCGCAGATAGTCGAAGCCGTATTCGTTGTTGGTGCCATAGGTGATATCCGCCCGATAGGCCTCCTGGCGTGTGCATTTACGAATAGGGTCACCCTGAGGGCCCTCGGAAGCATCAGGGTCAAAAAGGTAGGCGCTGTCGTGATTGATGATACCGGTGGAAAGGCCCAGGAAATGGTAGATGCGAGCCATCAACATGCCATCGCGCTTGGCCAGATAATCGTTGGCCGTGACCAGGTGGGCGCCATTCCCGCTGAGCGCGTTCAGGTATAGGGGAGAAACGGCCACCAGGGTTTTACCCTCGCCGGTTTTCATTTCGGCGATACGACCCTGGTGAAGGACGATACCACCGACCATCTGCACGTCGTAATGGCGCTCATTACGCACCCGCTTGGCGGCCTCACGCACCACCGCGTAGGCCTCAGGCAGCAGATCATCCAGGCTTTCGCCTTTTTTCAGGCGTTCACGAAAAACATTGGTCTTGCCCTTGAGCTCGTCGTCTTCAAGCGGAGCGATGGAGGCCTCGAGCTTATTGATCTTCTCGACCGTCTTCATCACCTTTTTGACTTCTTTGTCGTTCGCGTCAAAAAGTTTCTTCAGTAAACCTAGCATCGATGGGCCTGCCTTTAATCTTCTATAGCTTGGCGCTATACCCGATCAGCGGCAGATGCAAACCCGGGTTTCGCTCAGCGAACGCGCGTAAAGCCAATGTCATCGTAGCTTGGAGAGAGTCCGATACCGTCCCCGCTCGGCTCTTCATAGCTATCCGCTTCCAGCACGATCGTGCCGGCCATGAAATCGTGCAAGCAGCGTCGAGTCGAACCCAAAATGAACCATGCGTCGAACTGCGTCAGCATGTTTGCCAGCGGAATCATCATCAAGACGTAGGGGGAAAATGCACGCCAATACAGGGTAGTGCTGGATGCGCGGCGACCATTCTCCATCACCACCAGCAGATTCATGCGCTGCTTACCCCAGGTCTGTCCGGTGCGAGCGAACAACCAGAGATTGCGCACCAACAAGACGATGCTGACGGCAAAGCCGGTGAAGAAAATGGTCGCGTTGGCTTCCTCTGAGATCTGACGCGAGGCGTGAAAAATCTCTTCATACAATGCGCAAGCCACAGCGGCAAGAAATAGCGGCCACCAGCAGTACACCCAGTCGAGGATAGCGGCTTGAAGCCTGGCCCAACGAGAAGCTCGGATATTCATCAGGGATGATTTCGGCCCACAAAAAAAGGCTCCTGGCGGAGCCTTTTTTTGTTCGATCAGGTCAGCGACTCTGGTCTAGGGTCGCACCGCCACTCCCAGCGGAATCGAATTGGGCATCGGCAGGGTGGTATGAATGAGCTGACCGCTTTTGCCATCCAGAGTCATGATGACGCGGGAATCACGGCAGGCCACATAGGCCTTGTGACCATCCCGACCGTAGCAGATGCCGATAGGCGCTTTGCCCACGGTGATGGTATCAATGACGCCTCCAGCGGCGGTGTCGATGACCGAGACCGTACCACTAACTTTATTCGTCACCATGCAGCGCTGGCCGTCGGGACTGATGGCCAGTTTCTGAGGCTCCACCTGCACCGGAATGCGGGTGACTTCGGTGACACTGGCCGTATCCAGCAATGACACGCAGGCATTGCCCGAGCAGGCTACATAGGCCTTGGTAAAATCGGGGGTGACGGCGATGCTGGTGGGACAGTTACCGACCTTGCAGCGACCCACGGTCGTGCCGGTGGCGGCGTCGATCGCCACCACTTCGCCTCGACGAGCATCACCCAGACAGGCGAAAACTCGCGGCCCGGCAATGCAGGCCGACCAGGGTGAAGTATCGGTTGGCAAAAACCCCGCCGGCACGTTGCTGGTGGTGTCAATCAACATCACGCCGGGTTTTCCGCCCATGATGCAGGCCAGAACATAGCGTCCGTCCGGGCTCAACTTGAGGTCGGTGACAGCGCCATTGGTAGGCAAGTTGCGCAGTAGCGCATTGTCGCGCCGGGCATCAAAAACCTGGACCACGTTGGCCTCGCCGGCCACATACAGAAAGTTTCCGCCGCGGTCAAAGGTGAGCCAGTAAGGCTTGGTCTGCATCTGCACAAATCCCGACTTGGAGGGATTGTTGGGGGGATAGACCATCAGACAGTTGTCAAAGCCAGTGATAGGGTTCATCAAAAAAGCCTCGCCCGGACCGCGCGGAGTCTTGGGGAGATTCTCATCCTTGTTCCACAGCTGGCCCAGATCGGCACCGGCGGCCATGGCTTGCTGCCAGATCATCTTGTTCGGACTGGATTCCATATTGTTGACATTGGCCGGCTTCTTGCTGAAGGCCACGTAGAGGTCGCCGGATTTGACGGCCATGCCGTCCACAAATCCGGCGTTCTCAGGGTTCATCAAGACCTGGCAGCGAGAGGACATGCCCACATAGTTCACTCGAACGCGCTGGGTCACGGTGGGGAATCCGGGTTTTTTGCAAATCAGGCGGTATTCGCCGTCCGGCAGGTCCTCAAAGGAGAAGTAACCGTTGGCTGAAGAGACCGTTTTGAACTCGGTGCCCTCCACCTCCACTTCCACGCCCCCCAACGGGTCGCCACGACCGACCTCATTGCCGGTTTTGGGGTTGATCCCGGTCACGACCATCCCTGAAAGCGTAATGACTTTGGTGCCGGCGATACAAAGCCAGCTGCAGAACGCAACCAGGAGGGTGGTGAGCAACAGTTTCCTCATTGCCTCTCCTTTCCACTGAACCAGTCCTCCGCCATCACGATGGCGGCATAGTCGTCGATGGCCACTGCAGGCGTTTGCAGCCCGAGCGGCACCAGCCGCCAGAACCCACGTGGCGGATGGTCTTGAAAGTATCGTCCGCGAGCTCGCTCGGTGGTACGGAACTCGTCCACCACCTCAACCGAGATCGCGAGGTGTTGTTTAAGTTCTTGGACCACCGGCTTGGACCCTGTGGCCCCCCCCACCAGAACCCGCTCGACCGGGAAGCGCTCCAGATATTGGCGCACCTGAGAGAGAAGATCTTCCCGATTGACAATAACCCTTTCCAGGCAGCCGCGTTCCCGGGCCACCACAGCCAGGCCGCATTTGGCCGTGCCCGGGTCGACCGCCAGCACCGTCATCGGCCGTGGCGCGAGGCCATGTTGCGGTGGGACTGACGTCCCACTCGCTCGGGCAACACTTCCACCCGAATCTGCAGGGTGCTGGTCTGATACAGATCGGAGGTGGCCACGGCCACCAGTTTACCAGGACCTTGTAAACGCTTGATGTCCTCAATTAACCGATCGAACTGTTCTGAGGTCAAACCCCCGCCCAGGCTGTCGTTGATCTCGTACATTCCCTTGCGCAGCGCGGACTCTTTCACCTCGGCCACGAACTCCAACCATTCGCGCAGTAACTCGGGATTATCCGGCTGCAGACGATGCGAGGCGACCACCTCGTCCGCTCGGAAGACCAGATTGACGGGCAGCAGCTCGAAGCGAATAGGAACCTTGTCCTTATACAGACAATTGCGAGCGGCGATGACGCGGATGCCCATTACCTTGGTCTCGGTGACCATTTGCTCGGCAATGTGGTCGAGTTCCCCGTCGTCCCACTCTAAAAGCTGCGTGTCCGGATTGAGCAGCTCTTCGCCCTTCTCGCGAGCAATGTCGTTGTTGCGACGTACGGTAATGGCATTGGCCGGCCCCAACTGGCGCAAGATGATGTCTTTTTGCTCAACAGCTGAGATACCGGGCCGGAGCGGTCCCTGAGCGATGGGCTGTCCAGTCCCCCAGACAACCCGGCTGTGATAGATCTGCTCAGTCAGATTGTCCACCTTACCCTGCAGGTAAGTCATCTGAGCGCGTAGTCGGTCGACTCCTGAGAGTAAATAGCGGGCTTCCTGCGAGAAGATCAGCACCAACGTCAGGGTGATGACGGCGATGGCCGAACCCACCAGGGCGGTGATCAGGTTGGACGTGTGCTTGGGACGCAAACCGAAGAGGGACTTCTTCTTCTTGCCGATCTTTTTGCCCAGGTCATTGCCAATGTAGGCAATGACCCCCGCCACCACGGAGACCAGCAAATAAATGGACCCGATCCGGGTCCAAACCCAGGGGTCCCTGAGAGCAGCGTAGTCCATGCTTTGCTTAATTTCCCGCCTGGACCGCCGCCAACCTCCAGAATCTACTTGCGAGTTGCGTCCAGTAGCAAAACGACCCCTGTGATGCCAAACACAATGTTGGGCAGCCAGGCGGCATGCATGGCCGTCATCCGACCCGACTCTCCCAAGACCATGCCAAAGGTCATCAGAACGTAGTAAACCAGAATGAACAGGAGCGACAGGCCCAGACCAATGGAGCGACTGGAGCGCTGAGGGCGGACGCCCAGGGGGATAGCGAAAGTCCCGAAGATCAGGGATGTCCAGGGCAGGGCCAGCTTCTGATGAAACATCACTTCGTAGCGATTGCGCTTGCGGGCGATGTCGTCGCCGTTGTGTCCGGCCGGCAAGGAGGCCAGCTTCTCAGCCAGCTCCGCCCGCGAAAGCTCCTCCGGGAGATACTCGCGCCGCATCAGGCTGTCGGGATCGCTGGGACTCTCATTGGGCTGCATGGGCGTCCAGGTCTCGCTGGCCACCAGTTCCTGCACCGGATCCATTGATTTGTCAAAGAGGGTGACCCGCATGTTCTTGAGCACCCAGACCTTGCCGTTCCAGACCGCTTCCTCGGCGAAGATCTCGCGGCGCCGCAACTGGCCGTAGAAATAGTGCAGGTAGACGCCATACATCGTCTTGCGGTCCACATCGTAACCGTTGACGTAGAGCATCTGGGTTTCGCCGTTCTTGAGCCAGCGGGGCGCGGTCAGAAGCGCGTAGCGAAACGGGTCGCGCTTCTGAGCTTCAAAGAGAATGTCATAGGCTCGCTTCATCGAGCGCGGCACCAGCGTGTCGTTGACCCACAGGTTGACTCCACTGATCAGCGTGCACAGGATCAGAGCCGGAGTGGCTATGCGCAAAAAGCTAATGCCGGCCGCTTTTAGAGCGGTCAGTTCAGAGTCACCCGAGAGCCTGCCCATGGCCATGAGGCTGGCCAGCAGCACCGCCATGGGAGTGGTGAAGATGATGACTTGAGGCAGTCGATTGGCCATGTACTCAGCAATGAGATTGAGACCTAACTTGCTCTCCAGCACCATGCGGGCCACGCCGCTGAGACTTTCGACCGCGAAGAACAAAATGGTGAAGGCTCCCAGACCAAACAGAAAGGGGCCCAACAGCTCCCGGGAGACCAGCCGAAAAAGCAAATTCACGCGCTGCTGCTCTCCTCGAAGCCGGTCTGATACTTGTCGCCCAGGTAGTATTTGCGAGCGATGGGGCTGGTGGCGATGCTGGGGGCATCCCCAGCCACGAGAATCTTGCCGTCCCTAATTATATAGGCACGATCGGTGATGGCAAGCGTCTCGCGCACGTTGTGATCGGTAATCAACACTCCCAATCCGCGGCCACGCAGGCGACGCACGATCTCCTGGATCTCGGCCACCTGAATCGGGTCAATCCCCGTGAAGGGCTCGTCCAGCAGCAGAAAACGCGGAGAAAAGGCCAGTGAACGAGCGATTTCCAGACGTCGGCGCTCACCACCTGAGAGCGAGATGGCCACGCTTTTGCGTCGCTCGTGCAGCCCGAACTCTTCCAACAACTCATCGATGCGCTGCTTCTGGGCCCGCCCGCGAATACCGCGCTCCTGCAGAACCAGGCGAATGTTTTGCTCCACCGTCATGGTCCGGAATGCCGAGGCCTCCTGAGCCAGGTAGCTGATGCCCAAACGAGCCCGCCGATAGAGAGGCAGATGGCCAATGCTCTTCTCGTCCAAAAAAATCTTGCCAGCAGTTGGCTTGACCAACCCGACAATCATGGTGAACGTAGTGGTCTTGCCGGCGCCATTGGACCCCAGCAAGCCGACCACTTCGCCAGCATTGACTTCCAGACCGACTCCGTCCACCACCCGACGGCCGTTATAGACCTTGGCCAGATCAACCGCCCGTATCAAAAGGGTCTCCCTCTTCCAGCACGGTGGTGATTTTGACGTGACCGTCGACCAGGATGCGCTCCAACTTGTCCGTGGTCGTCGCCGTATCACCCTGAATGTGAGTCTTGCCTCGGTCCCAGGTCACGCCCTCTGAGCCTTTGAGCACACCGGTTTTTCCGCTCCAGGTCATCTTGTTAGCCTTGATCAAATCTCGAGTGTCGTAGCGCCGGGCTTGCACTCCACCCGCAAACTCCAGCAGCTCGGTCTCCATCCGGTAAATCGCCTTGGGGGCCTGAATTCGAATCAACTTGTTCCCGTCGTGGTCGCTCAGGGTCCAGTCCACGTTGTCCAGTTGGGCCTGCTGCTGGGCGTCCAGATAGCGCCCCTTGAGCGCTTCCAGCAACCAGGGACGCCCTTTCTTCGAACGGATGAAGGTCTTGTTGGCCTCAGTCAGCAGATTGGACGGGCTCCGCTTCTTGGTGCTCGGGGCCGGAGTGGGCGTGCTGGAAGGCTCCGGTGCCGGAGGCGGCGCCGCAGTGCAGCCCAGGCAAGCCAGGGCGACCAGATATGCCAACTTCGAGAGTTTCATCGTTAGGAATGCACTCTTGCCCATACCAACACAAACGGAAAACATTTGATACGCACCAAAGTCTAAAATGCCACAGTATTGTCGTCTGTACCCTCCCCTCAGCAGGAGTCCACACCCTCGGCATGAAAAATCTTCAACAAAGGAGATCATTTTCAATGGAAGACGTTCAAGATATTCCCACCTTCGAGGCCCGCGAAAGGCTTACTCTTAAGGATGCCGTGCGCCTTTCGGGCATGTCCGAGAAAACTCTGCGCCGCAAACTGGAGGCCGGCCTGCTGACCGGTCAGCGCGAGACTCTGGACTACGGCGGCTTCATGTGGATGATCGACGCCCGCTCGCTGGCCGAACTCTACCCAGATTCCGCAGCCGTGCGCGACTACGTCGCCTACCTAGAAAACTCGCTACAGGCAAATCCCCGCCCGGCCAGTCCCCAGCCCAAACCGGAAGAAATGGTGCCGACACTGTCCTCCACCATCGAGGAGGAAGACGAACCGGCGCCGCCCGCCAAGAATGACTTTGTGCTCTACCTACTGGAAGAGAACCGCACTCTCAAAGAGGACCTTCGCGACCGCGAGCGCCAGTTGCGCAACCTGCAAGACCGAGCCCTGAATCTGGAACGGGAGTGCGGCGAGCAGCGGGGCACAGCCAGCACCCAGGCCCGGGTGCTGGAGTGGTTCCAACGTCAGCCACTGGCCATGCTGCCGGCCGCTGACCAGCAGACGCCGGCCGAAGTGCCGACCCCCCCCGCCCAGCCCGTGTCCAGTGGGGTAACCATCCCCCGCTCGTACCTGGCTGCTGGCTCAGCTCTGATCAGCCTGCTGGTGCTTTTGCTGGCGGTGCGGGCCTTTTGACTGAAACCCTCGGTGATGCCGGAGGCACCCACGCCCCCGGCGTTCCATGCCTGGACGGCCGACCCACACGTGCATACGGCCGAAATCCAGACCCAAGCCCATGAAGTGCCCTAAATGCCAGGCCGAGGGCCCAACCGGCGCAGTCTACTGCGTCGGTTGCGGGTATTCTCGGGCCATGGTTGGCCGGGGGAGTTGGCGCTGGCTGATTAGTTTCGCCGCCCTGACGGTGGGTTGGCTGGTGGCCATGTTCAGCCTGGCCCCTCTCCTCATCACCCACCCGGCCGACCTGGCCAACCTGGGACTCAGCGCACTGACCCTGCTGCTGGGCCTGGTCATTCTACCCCGACCCTGCTCTCACCCCGACGGCGAGGGCCGCAACTTCTGCCCAGATTGCGGCGCCGCCGGTAGCCAGGCAGGCAATCCTTTTCGCCTGGCGCTGGTCCTCTTTGGCAGCGCAGCCGTATCGGTGGCGCTTTTCCTCTGCCATTGGATGGCCTCGGGCGCGCTTGCGCTAGAGCCCTGAGTGGGATCTACAGACCCTGCAAAAACGGGTTGGAGCGGCGTTCGGCGCCTACCGTTGTGGCCGGACCGTGACCAGGGAAAAGGCGGTAGTCGTCAGGTAAGCTGAGCACCTCGCGGGCAATGCTGTCCAGCAACTGTTGATGATTGCCACCGGGCAGATCAGTGCGTCCAATCGAGCCTTGAAAAACCACGTCGCCGGCGATCACGATCTTATCGGGATGACTGATGAACAGGACCGAGCCCGGCGAGTGACCTGGGGCATGACGGATCTCAAAGGTGAAGGGTCCGGCCTTAAACTCCTTTTGAACCGAGAGCTCCCCATCCAAAACCGGTAGCGGACCCGGCGGCAGTCCAAACATGGCGGCCTGACGGGGCGCGTTCTCAGCCATCGACCAGTCGGCCTTGTGCAGCAACATGGGAATCTTGAGTTCCTGGTGCAGGTCCTCAGCGTAGGCCACGTGGTCGATATGCCCGTGCGTGAGCAAAATGTGAGAAAGCTTCAGGTCCAATTGACGGATGCGGGCCAGAAGACTTGGAACCTCATCGCCCGGGTCAAAAATGACGCCGGTTTTGCTGGTCTCGTCATAGACCAGGTGGCAGTTCATCTGAAAAGGGCCTACAGGATAAATTTCGATCTTCATGGGCGGCGCCATTCCCGCTCTGGGCAGGCATCCCTTCGCCTGAATCGAACGGCATTTGCATGCCTACCCTACTTGAGAACGTTAAAGCCCTGTTGACCGGGATGAAGGTCACGATCTCCAACTTCCGCAAGGAACCGGTCACAATCACCTATCCCTGGGCCTACGACGACATCCCCACAAATTCGCGAGGGATGCTGCGCATGGTGGACTTTCACGACGCAGAATCGATCAGCCATAAGAGCGATTGGTATCACGGCACCCGCTGGGCCCCTTGCACCACCGGCTGTCCGGCTCACACCGACGCGCGCGGCTACGTCACCCTGGCTGGCGAGGGGAAATGGCGTGAAGGCCTGGACGTGCTGCGCAAGACTTATCCCTTCGTGGCCACCCTGGGTCGGGTCTGTCCCGCCCCCTGCGAAAAGTCTTGCAGTCGGGGTTTCACCGGACCTGAACCCATCTCCATTCGCAAACTCAAGCGAACCTTCTCAGACTGGGAAGATTCGCTGCCTCCTGAAGAGAAATTCAGCTACCAGGAGTACTGCTGCAGCCAGCCGCTCAACGGCAAAAGTGTGGGCATCATCGGTGGCGGTCCGTCCGGCTACCAGTGCGCCATGTTGCTGCGCTCCTGGGGCTTTGAGTGTCACATCTACGAGATGAAAGATGTACCCGGCGGCTTCTTGACGCTGGGAATTCCCTTATATCGACTGCCACGCCACACCGTCAACAACGAAATGGAACGCATCCACTCGCTGGAAGGCATCAAGCTGCACTGCAACACCGAAATCGGTAGCGACGTGACCTTCGATGAACTGGAGAAGCGCCACGACGAGGTGATCATCGCGGCCGGCGCCTGGAAACCTTATCGCCTGGAGCTGGCCAACGAAGAGAAGCCCTGGGTCTGGTATGGCGAGGACTTTCTTGAGGAGCAAATCTCCGGCCGCCTGACCGAAGTGCCGTCCAAAGTGGTGGTGGTGGGCGGGGGGAACACCGGTTTTGACTGCGCCCGCACCTGCCGTCGCCTGGGAGCCGAAGTCATTATGATTTACCGGCGCACACGCGCCGAAATGCCCTCAGAAGCAGAAGAAATCGAAGACGGTGAGGAAGAAGGCGTAGAATTGCGCTGGCTGACCTCGCCCAACGCGGTGGTGGTGGAGAACGGCCAGCTCAAGGGCATGGAAGTGATCCTAAACCGGCTGGGCAACAAAGACGCCTCCGGACGTCGCAAGCCCGTGCCAATCAAGGGTTCGGAACAGCTGATCGAGTGCGGAATGATCATTACCGCCCTCGGCCGCGAGGTCGATTTGCCCTGGATCCCCAAGGACGTCACCCGCAACCGCAACGGCACCGTCAAGGTGGACAAGGACGGCAAAACCACCCGTGACAAGGTCTGGGCCTGCGGCGATGTGTGTCAGGTCTCCACGATCATCAACGCCATCGGACAGGCCGACCGGGCCTGCATCGGCATTGCCCGCAAGCACAACTGCCTGCCCGACAAGCTGCCCTTCCTGTATAACTTCGATCACGTAACCCCTTATGCGGACGGCAGCGATCCCGGCAAGACCGCCCCAATCAAAGAGCGCATCGAGGGCCTGGGAATGGTTCCTCATCCCCCGGCTCACCACTTTGAAGACAACAAGCCGTGGTTGCGCCAGTCCAAGCAAAAACCGTTTCGCAATATGAATCTGCAGGTTCCCATGCCCAAGATCCCGGGCCCGGTGCGCATTCAGACCTTTGACGAACACGACATGGGCTTCTCATTGGAGATGGCTCAGCGCGAAGGCAAGCGCTGCTATGGCTGCGCCGCGGAAGTTTGTGTGGGTTGCGGCGTGTGCGTGGACGCGTGCCCGGACAGCTGCATCCATCTGGAATCACCCCAAAACGAAAAGGGTTATGACTTCCCCGAAGTCTACTCCATCGACCTGGCGCGCTGCTGCTATTGCGGGCTGTGCACCGAAGCCTGTCCAACCGACTCACTGGTCTTCACCTCGAACTTCGAGATGGCCATTCAGGAGAAGCAAGATTCATTCTTGACCAAGCCACGTATGAACCTGGGCCTGGTGCACAAGGAGAAGGCCCAACTCGGGCCTGAGAAATCCGGTCTCAAAGAGCTGCGGGTCATTCCCTCTTAGGGCGGCGTTTGCGCGGTCGCTCCAAGAGCTGATCGCGGAGGTAATCCAGCAGAAATCGAGCCGCTTCGGTCGGCTCCAGCGGCTGCAATTTGCGCAGTGCGGCTCCGGCCCGTTCGTCCAACAGAGGCCTAAGCTGCTGCAAATGCTCTCCGGCCAGCTGGGCCCGACTTCTCCATTGCTGTTCACGTGGGTCCCAGAAGACTTCGAGCGGGTCGTAATCGTAGGGGGCTTCGAGTTGTTTGAGTTTCTCAGCCAGAGCCGGCACCTGAAAACCCTGATCGACCACTAGAGAACGAATGAAGCGTAGCTCCACCAGATCTCGAGGAGTGTAGCGACGGCTGCGCCCCTCCAGGGGCAACTCGGGGTGAATCAACCCCTGGCTCTCCCAATACTGAATCATGCGCACGGTAACACCCAGGGCTTTGGCAGCGTCGCTCTGAGAAAGATAGAGCAGAGCCTTCTGAAAAAACTCCAACTGCGTATCTTGTGGAATTCTGCGCAACACTCAGGCAGGTTCGCCACCGCTCTTGGGGCCTCTTGCATGGAATTTTTTTCTAACCCGCACATAAATTGTGTTAAATCGAACAGTGTTTGGATTGACGGGCACATGGCTTGGTACTATACTGGGCCACAGAGTCTTGCGGACTTCCCCCGGGAAGCTCCACCCAAGTGGGTACTCTGGTTCCTCCATGTTCGAAGGCACCCTGAAAAGGGTGCCTTTTCTTTTGTCCCGAAACGTCGATCGATTTGAAACGATTTCTATGGCTCGCCTTTTTGTGGACCGGCTGCGGCTCAGCCCCACCCCCTCCCGATCCTCCCCCCGCCACTCGCTCCTACACCCCCCCACCCGCGCCCTCGCGACGCCCAAAGCCTGCGAAAGTGTCCGCGCGCTCCACTCCCCAGCCTTTGTCCACCCCCAGCCTGAGCCCAACTCCGCTGCCCTCTCCCGCACCCATGCTGGTGCTGCCTTCCCCGGACCGGCCCCAGACGCGCGACCAGGGCGGCCCCGACGACCCGAGCAGCGCCGCCTCCTGGCGCAGCTATGCAGAGCACTGCCTCAAGCAACATGCCTTTGCCCAGGCCTCGTCTGCATTTGCGCGCGAAGCAGCCATCTATCGCAAAAAGGGCGACCCCGAAGCAGCCATCGTCGAGCAACTCAAATCTGAGCGCTACCGCACTCAGATTGAACTCTTTTACTGGCGGCCGGTGGACGACCCCAAGCGACCGCCGGGCCGGCTCGAGCCCGCCCAGGGTTGCATGGTGGGGGCCTTCATTGACCGGGACGATAGCGTGGAAAAGCACATGTTCGGACCTCAAATGCATGGGGATATCGCCCAGTTCAACCAACTGGTGGGACGCCGCCAGGCCAGTTTCTTCACCTACCTCAGCCTGCAGCGCGAATTTCCGCGCCCCTGGGCTGACTACGTGCGGGAACAGGGCGCCGTCCCTCACCTGGCCTGGGAGCCGCAGAGCCTGGACCAGGTCACTCCCGAACTGATGGAAACCTTCGTGGACGCCCTGGTCGACTATGATGGTCCCGTTATCGTTCGCTTCGCCAGCGAGATGAATGGCGAATGGACGCGCTACCACGACGACCCCGCTCGCTACCGGCAGGTCTTTCGCGACCTTTATAAGGCCATGCGCAGGGCCCCTCAAGCCGCCCTGCTCTGGTGCCCCAACGCCATGCCGGCCGACAAAATCGATCAATACTATCCCGGAGATGATGGCTGCGATTGGGTTGGAGTCAATTTCTATAGCGTGCTCTATCTGGACAACGATCCAAAGCGACCGGGGGACTGGATTCATCCCATCGATCTGCTCAACGCCGTCTATCCCCGCTATCGGCAACGCAAGCCCATCGCCATCGGCGAATATGCCGCCAGTCACCAATCTGTGCTCAACCCGGTCCAGAAGGTTGAATTCGCCCGCATTAAGATGGCCCAACTCTACGAAAGCCTGCCCCTGCTGTTTCCGGACGTGAAGTTGGTCAGTTGGTACGACTGCGACAACATCACTAAAGCCCGCAGCGAGCGCCAGCTCAACAATTTTCGACTGACCGACCAGCCTGATCTGCTCAACGACTACAAACGCTGGACCTCCAATCCTTGGTATCTCGGTGCGGGCCAGAGTTCCGCTCCTCGCCAAGCCGACCCCTTCCCCAGCCATTTGCCTGGCTCCGTAGAGGTGCAGGCCTGGGTGCGCAGTTATGAACCCAACCCGCAGGTTTTTCTTCGATTGGACGGCAAGTTGTTACACCGACAGCAACTGCCCGAAGGTGGAAAGTTCCAGCTGCCTTCGCTCAAAATGGGCAAGCATAAGCTTGAGGTGCTGGTTTACGAGACATCTGGCCGTTTTGTGGAGAAACGCGCCTATCCGTTTACCCTCGATTGAGGCGGGAGCCCCGGGCGAGGAAGGCTGGAGCTTAGTCCGAACGGCTTGAAACGATGTTCAAGTCCAGGTGGTTGGCGTGGCTCTGTCTGAGCGTTCTATGCTCGCTCACCTTCTTCATTTGCTATGATTGCTCGCCTTTACACCTGGGCGACCCGATCGATCTGCAAGGAGATGTGCTTCAGTGCACCCGCCTGCTCAAGTCTGTCACGGAACCGGGTGGAGAGTATCGATGTGCTCACCTGGGCGCACCCTTCGTGGCTGAGCATTTTGGCTTTCCGGACCCTTTCGTGGTCCATCAGCCTTTGCTCTGGCTGCTCTCGCCGCTGACCAGCAATATTTATCTGGTCTATAACCTGCTTTCGCTGTTGACCTTCGTCAGCGCCGGCGTGGTGGCATACGAGGTTTTACGCCGGCTGGGTTGCCGACAGGGGCTTTCCGTCGCCTTCGCCTGGATTTATGCCAGCCTGCCCAACCATCTGGAACGCTATGACCATTACGGTCTGTCCTTCTACGCCAGTTCCCCGCTGGTGATTCTCTACGCCCTGCGCTGCCTGCGAGGCCAGAGCCTGACCCGAGGAGAGTTGCTGCTGGCACCGCTGTGCGGGCTGTTTGGTGCATACTACGCCTTCTTTAGCTACCTGATTGTGCTGGCGGCTGGCGTGCTGGGCTCGATTCAAAGACGAAGCCTGTATCCCTTGAGGCCTGCTCTTCAAGTCTGCAGCCTGATCGGGGTGGCTTTCCTGCTGGCCCTGTCCCCCGCGTTGACGCAAAAAACCCCCGACTCGGCCTTTCTACCCCCGCGCCAGCCCACCGATCTGACGCGCTGGTCTCTGAGCCTGGATCGCATGCTCTTGCCGGCTCATGGTCGGAAGGGCCATCCTCTCTACAAGCTGGCGCGCAGCTACTATGCCAATTTCCCGGCCCCGGCCGAGCCGGACGAATCGCCTTACCTGGGGATTCTGGCTATCCTGGGAGGACTTGTGCTGCTTCTCAGCCGAGGCCGAAACCAACCGGACCTGCCCCACCTTCGCTGGCTAGGCCTGATGATCTTCTTGGTGGCCACGGCCGGGGGGCTCGGCGAGCTGATGACTTTGCTGATCGGCTCGTCCATCCGAGCTTACAATCGAATCTCATTCTATCTGGCCTTTGTTCTGCTGGCCGCCCTGGCCCTGCGACTGCAGCAAGTTCACTGGTCCAGGCGTCGCGCCCTCGGCCTGTGCCTGGTGGTGGCTCTGGGCTTTGTCGATCAAATGACCAGCACTCCCCGACGCAATCCTCAGCGTTGGGCTGAGCAGGTCCGTTCGGACCGAGCCTTCGTCGAGCAACTGGAAAGTAGACTGGGCGATGGAACACGAATATGGCAGTATCCCTATGTTCCGTACCCGGAAAGCCCCCCGCTTCACAACGAAGGTTTCTACGGGCTGGGACGTTGTTACGCGGTCTCCAAAAGAATCCACTGGAGCTGGGGCACACTGCACAACAGCGGTCAGGAACGATTTCAGGCCGCCTTCTCCAGGCTACCGATGGAGCAGCAGCTCAAACTGCTGGCGGACGCCGGCTTTGCCGGGGTGACCCTGGAAAGGCGAGCCTTTCCAGACAACGGCGCCGATTTCGAAGCTCAACTTCAAGCTCAAGGTCTGCACTGCCAGCTTCAGAGTCCGGATGGCTATCTGGCCTACTATCCGCTTCCCAAACCCTCCAGCCTTTCTCAGAGCGAAGCTCAGAAACTCTTTGAAGAGAGGCTGATTTCGGTCAGTTGGAACGATGGGGTTCTGGACTTCGGACGCAAGGGCTGGGGATGTCTCTATTTGCGAGCAGGCTGGAGTGATCAGGAAGACTCTGGAGTCTGGACTGTTCAAAAGAGCGCATTCCTGCGCCTGCCCTGTCCGCCGGGACAGAAATCGGAAGTGGGAGTGCGGATGCTGCTCTACCCCTACATCGGCCGGCCCAAGCATCAGCAGGTGGAGATAAGGCAATCAGGCCGCAGCCTGGCTCGGTTCGAGTTCCGTAAGGGAAGCCAACACTGGGTTCATTTCAACGCCAGCCTGCCGGCCTTGCTGGAACTTCGTGTCCAGCGTCCTACCCAGCCCTCTTACGAGTTCGAAAGCGATACGCGCAGCCTCGGCGTCAAATTAGAAAGGCTCGAACTGGTCGAGCCTTTCCAAAAACCGTTTTAATCAGGGCTCACATTCGGGCTAACCGAGGAACGAGCCAAACGGAATGAATTGAGTGGCCGGAAATAGCGCGATCGCTCCCGTTCCCTGGGCGAAAGGCGGCTGCCCCGGAAAGGGACCGCCGAAGGAAGCGAACGGCGAGGCACTCGGCGGCACAAACACGTTGTTGAAGCTGGCAAACGGGGAGGCGCTCGGAGGCACAAACACGTTGTTGAAGCTGGCAAAGGGCGAGGCGTCCGGGCCGACAAACACATTGTTGAAGCTGGCGAACGGCTGAGCTCCGCTGGGCACGAAGACATTGTTGAAAGAAGCGAACGGAGCGGGCTGCCCGGGATAGAGCGAATTCGTATTGAACTGACTGCCGCCCAGGATGTCCAAATAGTTGAAATTTAGCTGGCCCAGAGCGCTCAGAGCTCCACCCGCCAGCTGCTGGTTCTGGTAGGCACCAAAATTCGCGCCGGTATACGGCACGCTGCTGGCACCAAAACTACTGGTGGCGAAAGACGCCTGAAAATTAAACTGGCTGCTAAAGCCAAACCCGTTGATACCGCCGGCCATAAGACCCTCCTGAACCCTCTATGTACTCTAACCTTATCATCAACCCATTCGACCCGTTTTGGGAACGGGCTATTGGTTAAATTTCGTTAGCCTTCTTGGCCCTCCTCGGAAGCCTCCGCCTGTTCCTGCGCCCGCTGACTCTGTTGCGACTCAGTCAGGTCGCTCTTCACGGGCCCAGGCGACCCGGCCGACGCCTCATCCGGCTCTGCTTGCCGGACCATCTGAGCTCCTCGCTGCTGGATCAGACCACGCAGTTGCTGACTGGGAGCAGAACCTTCCTGGCTGCCTTCAGCCGACTCCAGCAGTCCACTGCCCGCCAGCGCCGAAAGCGAGGCCAAACCCTCGCTTCCTTTCGAAGAAGAGGCGGCCGCCAGGTGAAGCCTGACCTCGGAAGCGGCCGCGTTCGGGTTGCTGGACAGATTGCCGAACAAATCCATCAGGGCCTTTCGCCCACCCTTGCTCCGAGTGGCATTGGCCTCCAGGGCAACCTGGGAGGCGGCCGCCCGGCTATTGCGGGCCAGATTGGTATTCAGCTTCATCCGGGCCGCCAGTCCATCTGGACTGCGTGTTCCGGCCGCCTGCATGGCCAGCGCGGGGCCGGCCGAGGAGGCGAAGCGGCTCTGATTTTCATTCAAAACGGTAACCGCCTCCAGGCCCTCCTGGCGCTCGCTGGCGGCGGCCTGCAACTTGAGTTCCGAGGCTGCCGCTTTGGGATCCCCGGCCAGACCCTGGTTCAAGCGCGCCAATCCGGCCCGGCCTTCCCGGGTGGTGCTGGCCTGGGCTCGCATCTGAGCGGCAGCGGCAGCGGCTTCTGGGTCTTTGGCCAGGTTGCTATTGAGATGGAGGATGGCCTCTCGACCCTGAGCCGATTCGGCCGCGGTCCCCAGAAGCACGGCCTGACTGGACGCGCCATCGGCGCTCTTGGCCAGGTTGCGATTGAGCTGGGTCAGCGCTTTGCGCCCGTTGTCGGTGCTGCTGGCGGAAGCCTGCAGCTCCACGGCCGAGGCGGCCGACTCTGGAGACTTGGCCAGATTGCGGTTAAGCCGGGCATAAGCGGCCATGCCCCCGGGAGAAGCCGTGGCCGTGGCCTGAAATTCAGCCACCGCCGTGCTGGCACCAGCATCCTTGGCCAGGTTGTGATTAAACTCCGTGACGGCCTTCAAGCCCTCGGGCGATTGGCTGGCGGCAGCCTGCATCTCCATGGTGGCGCCAGCCGCGGCTTTGTCCTTGGCCAGGCCTTTGTAGAGGCCCTCAATGGCCTGGCGACCGTCGCCGGTGGCGCTGGCGGCGGCCTGCACGCCCATGGCAGCGCCGGCATCAGCCGAATCCTTGGCCAGGTTGGCATTCAACTGCCCCACCGCGGCCCGGCCCGCATTGGACTGGGCGGCGGCGCTCTGAAGCTGCACGGCCGAAGTCGCCGCCAGCGGATCCTTGGACAAATTCTGATTCAGCTTGCGCATAGCCGCCGCCCCATCGGCGCTGCTGGATGCCATGGCCTGAACCTTGATGGCCGAGGTGGCGCTCTCTTCGCCCTGAGCCATCTTGCGGTTGTGGGCGGCCACCACGTTCAAACCCTCGGTGGTGTCGCTGGCTGAGGCCATCATCTTGACTTGGGCCGCCGACGCCGGCGCGCTGCTGGAAAGGTTTTTCTGCAGCTCGGCTCCGCCCGGACCCTTGGCCTGGACCTCCAGGGCGGCCGTGGAAGCCTGAGAATCTTGGGACAGGTTGCTAAACAGCTCACCCAGCGCCCCAGAACCTTTGCCAGTTCGGCTGGCGGTGGCCCAGGACTGTGCCAGCTGGCCGCCGTTGGCAGCGTCTGACTTGTAGAGTTCACCCAGTGCGGCACGGCCTTCCGGCGATTGGGAGGCGGCAGCGTGCAATCCCACACCCGAACCGGCGGTGGTGATGTCGCCGTCCAACTTGGCGTTGACATTGGCCAGAGCCATGCCCCCTCCCCCTCGATTGGCAGCCACTTGAGCCTGAACGGCGGCGGTGGCGGCGGCCGGGTCCTTGGCCAGGTTATCCTGCATTGAGGCCAGGGCGGCCTTGCCTCCCGAGGTGCCGGCAGCGGCTTCCTGAGCCTTGGCGTCGGCTGCGGCGGCGGCCGAATTACCCGCCAGGGCGCGATAATAGTCGGTCATGGCGGCGCGCCCCTCCCCACTGGAAGCGGCAGTGGCCTGCACCATGGAGAAACCCGCGGCCAGCTTAGGATCTGAAGCGATCTTGTAAAGGTAGTCGGCACCACCGCTGGACATATTGTCAGCCAGAGCTTTCTGGTTAGCGGCCGCCAGGGTGGGACTGCCGTTGATGGCGTCCAGCAATTTAGCTTCGATATTGCCACCGCCGCCCAGATTTCCGCGGGCCTTGATCAGCATTCCGGCCGAATCGGCATCACCCAGCAGTTGATTGAGCGCCTGATTCGGCGACATGCCTCCGGGTGCGGCATCCATATCTGAAGACAGCCAGGCCAGAAAGGACTGCGCCTTGCCGCTGTCTCCCATGGCTTCGGAAAGGCGCGTTTTGGGATCACGAGCGTTCTCCGCATCCATCGCTTCTTTTGCCTTGCGGGCTTCCTCGTTGCGGCGCATGGCCTCGGCCAGTTCGGCATTGGCCATAGCCGAGAGCGGGCCACGGGCGGGCGGAAGTTTGGGTGGGGTCTCCGGCTCCTTCTCCTCAGCGGCAGCCCGCTTGAGCACACCAAACGTAGAGTTGCCGGAAGGGATGAAAGCATTCTGGTTCTTGCTGGGGGGAGGGGACGGCGCCTCTTCCGGGGCGGGCGCCTCCTCGGGGAAGAACAGTTCACCCCCCAGGATGCCCAGGTAACTGCCTTGAAGCTGACCGACGGCGCCCAGGGCCAGTTGGGCCGTCTGCTGAGTCTGTTGCAAGGAAAGTTCAAGCGGTGTGGGCAGTGCTCCAGCGGACGCCGGCAGCGGAGCAGTGCTGACCCCCTGGACATTGCCTCCACCAGAAACGGAGCCGACTCCCTGCACACCAAACGCCATGAATTGTTCCCCCCTCGGGTACTCTAGTATCTCTTGATCTTGATACCCAACCCCAGGATTGGGAACGGGCCAACCGTTAAGGTTCCACCCCAAAGCAATAGACCACCGGATTGTCACCGCAGTCCTCGCCGTTGTAACTCAGGGCATACTCCCCGGGCCCGAGCGGACTGGTGGGGCTTAGCACGAAGCTGCTTTCACCGTAGAGCCTGACCAGCAGCGGGCTACCGCCCTCCCGATTGGTATAAAGAACCCCGCTTTCACTCAGAACCACTTCGCGGTGATCCTCTTTGCTCTCCAACTTGAAGAGGGTGAATTTGGTGGGGTCTCTGAGGGGAAAGAAGCTGGCCCGGGGGTCGGTGCTTGAGAGGTAGACCTTCAGATAGAATTCAACGGCTTCTCCAGCCCGAAAGCGCACGGGAGAAGCCAGGCCGGGCAGGCTCAAAAAACTGTCCGTACTCCCGAAAAACGAGCCCCGCACCTGGCGGGGCGCGCGCCGCATTTCCAGTGGAGAAAAGGCCCCACCGGCGGCTCGCTTCATCAGAACGGAAATGTCCTGAGGTTCGGTGGCAGGTTGAGCGTTCAGCGAGCCACTCAGGGCGGCGAGGATGCAACCGAGAAACAGAAGAGATCGCATGGCTGTTCTCCTTGTGCGTAATAGATGGCGTACTGAGTGTCTATCTCAAAGGGTTGCACCGACTCTAACACCAGGCTGTCGGCCGTGCGCGGGGTGACCTTGAGCGGCAGGCCGCGGTGCACCACCGTGCGTTGTCCATTCGACTCGCGCAGGTGTAAGACTCGGGAACTGCCTTCGGACTTGAGAGGCATCAGTCGAAACCCGGTCGGATCGAGCTGGTTCCAGGACCAGCTCTGAGGCCAGCGATTGCGCACCACGAAACGCAGGGGTCGACCATCATAGGCCAGCCGGACGCTTGAAACCGCTCCGGGCAAACGCACGAAAACTTGCTCCCATCCGGTGGCCAGGGTCAGCGATTCCAGGCTGGCCCGCTGCATCTCAAGACTGACAAAACGATCGGTTCTTTCCGATATCAATTGAGATATTACAGCGTAGGATTCGGGCTCAAGCGGCCGGGGTTGAGCCCAAACGGGCATCAACCCCACCCACAAAATGAACAGCCAACGTTGCACGTGAAACACCAGAAGCGCCTCCGTCTACTTGCCTTTTTCCCGCTTCCTCAACAAGAGCGGGGGCAAGACCCGCGAGTCCATCGGATCAGGCGGCAAACCCAACTCATCAAAGTCCACCGAGGCCGGCGACTCAGCCGGCTGCCCATAGGCCGACTTGATCGGCAGACCGGGCGAGAAGGGCTCGAAGTCCCCACCACCACCGGTGGGCGGGCGGGCGGGCGGTTCATTCTGAACGGCGGGCCGCTGTTGACTGGCCTGAATCAGTTCACGAGCGTGAGCGGCAAAGGCGCTGACAGGGTTCCCAGCTTTTGGCGGGGGGCTCCCCAGCACCCGGCCTCCAGCCGGTGCGGGCGGTGGCGAAGTCGGTGCCGCCAAAGGAACTGGCTGCTGTTGCGGAGCGTTTCCGGCCGCCAATGCGGCGGCGGTACCGGGAGGCTGACCCAGGTGCCCGGAACGAGGCGCAGGTTGAGGCACCGGCCGAGAAGCGGCGGCTGGAACCTGTGGGGGCGGAGCCGGCTGAGCCGGCGGCTGTGGCGGCGGGGCCGGCGGCCGAGCGATTGCTGCGGGCCGAGCCGGAGGCTGAGGCACGCCAGGGCGTGCCGGCGCGGCCGCCGGACGTTGAGGCACAGGGGGCGGAGCCTGAGGCGGCGGGGCCGGCGGCGGAGCGAGAGGGGTCGGCGCGCTCGGGCGGGCGGCCGGACGGGATGGCGGCGGTGGGGGCGGCGGCAACGGGGCTGAATAGGGCGGGGGCTGAGGGGCTGGCACCGGTTCGGCCGAGTGATGCACGGCGCGGTCCGCGCTGACGTTGAGGTGGCACATGCCGGCTCGAGGATGGCGCACCTCAAGCTGCACGCGACCCGCTCCCTGGACCAGCCACTCGACCTCATAACGGGCCTCAGCCGCATCACCGGCAGTGTAGGGAACGGCCGTCTCGGCCTCGTTCAGGCCCACCCCCACCAGTTGCTGGCCCTGAGTTCGTTCTTTGCCCAGCACCAACGAGGTCCCGTGGTCCATCAACAGCTGCAGTTCCAGATGTCCCTGCGTCTGGCGCTCCGCCCCGCGACACACCCAGGTGGGCAAGAACCCTCGGTTATGCACCACCGCCCGCAACTTGCGCAGGGGGGGATATTCTTCGCCATCATGGCTCTCAGCCCATCCCAGGGTCTCTTCAATGAACTCCGAGACGTGCAGTCTGGGCAGACACTGGGCCACGCCCAAGACCAGTTTGCTAAATCGGTCCAATTCAGACTGGAGCAAGCCACCCGGGGGCGGATTCAGCCAGCTGTAGAGCCACTCCCAACCACCGAGTTCAACCGGGCCCAACTGGGGGTGGTCAAAGGCTGTCCAGGGGTAGAAGGCGCCTGGACAGTTCTGGTCCAGCCAGCGAATGACGCTGGCCTGCTCGGGTTCGTCCAGCGGACGGTCGGGGTCAAATCGTTCTACCCCGACCACACGGCCCAGACTCCAGGGCTCGCAGCGCACCACCAGCAATCCTTGATTCTGATAGGCCCACTGCAGATAACCGGGGCTGGTGGTCTGATTGACTGCCAGATTGGTCCACTCCTGAAGCTTCCGGGCCAGCCGATTCACCAGGGGGGCGTCGGCCCGAGTCGGCTCGGGCATGCAAAGTCCTGATCCCAGGTTGCCAAAGCTGACCACCGCGCCCAGGTTAGCGTGACTTCGAAAGAAATCGGCCACCACCCGAGGTTCCGGCTCAGAGAGCGGGTAGGGACCACAGATCTCGGGATCCCAGTCGCTGCAGGGAAAGTTTCGCTCCAAATCGAGGCGGCTGCGCACGGCTCCGTGCGTGGCGCGCGAGCCCCCCTCACACAAACCCTCGGGCATGAGACGGTAGAAAGGCCCCTGACGATCCTCCGGGGATCTCGGCACCATGAGACGGGCATCCCGGCGCGACACCTTCCACTGGCCCAAGGGGTCTTGTTGACGCATCTGCAGGCTACGGCCGTCTCCGTTGGCATCGCCAGGCCGCAATCCGGTCATTCCCGGGGCCACCGGGCGAGTTGAAGACCAGCACCACTCTCCGGTATGCAGACTCAGGTCACCTGCGTCGGCAGCCAGACGGGGACAGACATAAAAGGTGACATGATCCAGAAGATCGCTGACCACCGGATCGCGCCCATAGTGCGCCGTCAGTTGCCGCACCAGCTCCAGACAGGCAGAGGACCCCAGCAGTTGTCCACCCCTCCAGCCGCCATCAATCCACAGAGCTGGCTTCTCGTGCCCCTCGCCCGTGGCGCGATTGGTAATCTCAGCCATATACAGGGGCCGACCCTCGTAGGAGGTACCGATGGTGTAGAGCCTCAGCAAGTGAGGGGCGGCTTCCTCGGCAATGCGCAGATAGTCGCCAATCTCGTGATTGACGTAGTAGCGATCGGTGGCTACGGAGGGGACGACTGGCAAAGGTTCCTCGTCTAAGCGCGGCCTATATTTGCTCTCGAGGGCAAGCCGCTCAATCTGTATTCGACCTAATAACCCTGATCTGCTTCCAAGTCCTCCAAAAGGCTCAGTAGCTCAAAGCGGAAATCGCCGCAGGGCCGGGCCAGCGAACGCAGGGCCGCCACCAACAGGAACCAGCCACGGTTCAGAGAGCTGAGCTGCCGGTCCTGAGTGTAACTCTGCATCAGCTCTAGTGCCTCCCGCAGGGCCTGCAACCCACCGAAAACCTGCTCATAACTTTCCACCAGGGGGCGCGGTAGCCATTGTTCTTCCGCCTCCCAGGCGGGCAGATCGCGCAAACGACCCTGGATTTCCACCACCTGCGTGCGCAGGCCATCGATCTTGACGCTCCAGTCGCCCAGTGGAAAGCTGCCTGCGACCAGGCTTCGGGTATCGCGATAAAGCTGAAGCCAGGGCTGAGCGACGGCGTGAAACTCTTGATCGGATTGAAACTCGTCTGGTAGTTCTCCCAGCACCTCGCCGCAGCCCGAGCATTCAGGATGTCCAGGGGGGGTGACAGCACCGCAATGGCTGCAGACACGCGTGGTCTCGTAGCGGACCACCCGGCAAAGTTCGATCCACCAGGCTTCCAAAATGATGATGGCCTGCTTGCAACGATCGATGCCCTGATCGACCCGTGGCAGGTCACGCTGAGAAAAAGAGGCGACCATGTCCGAAAGCCCGTCAGAAAAGGCAACCAGCGCCTGGGTCGAGAGATGTCCCAGGGCCAGCTGGGGAAAGTTCAGGGGGAGACTCGTGAGCAGTTGCTGGTGCAGACCCAAATAGGTTTGCAGGCGATTGGCTACGTCCTGGATGGAGTCCACAAATCCGTGGTCGTCCACCACCCCGGCCGTGTAGCGACGGGCGACTCGGATAAATTCACTCATTCCAGAAGACAGAGTCTCGTCGGGAAATGGCTCGGTCTCAATGTCCGGGAGTACTGAGTCGTCACCGCCCCAAGCTTCCACCAGACTGGACAGAAACGGATTATCGGCCATGGCCTGCGCTTTCTCCTGAAGTTGTTACGGGTCCTCCGCCCTTTAGAGCAGCTCGAAGGCGGCGAAGGCTTCCAGGGGGTCGACCACTTTCCGAGTGATTTTGAGGAGCACACTGGTGCCCCCAGGGTGAGTGCACAGGTACAGGGCGTCGGCCATCTCTAACAAGATGCTGTAGCCCATCCCTAAAGAAGGTGCGGTCGAATAACCCGCCGTCAGCACCGCATTGGGCAAGTTGGAGAAACTGATGCCCGGCCCTTTGTCTTCAATCAAAATGAAGGCATCCTCGTCGATCACCCGGATCTCCAGACGACCCGATTCAGCGTGCTTGACCACATTGCCGGCCGCCTCGGTGGCGCACAGGGCCATGTCGTGGCAGCGCTCCTCACTGAAGCCCTCGGCCGTCAGGGTTTTTTCCACAAAATGACGCAGGTCAGGCACATCCGCATAACTGCGGATCGGGCGCTCGCCAGCCGAAACACCGGCCTGGGACCAGACCTCTTCAAACTCCGGCGGTTCGCAAAGGAACAGTTTACCGCGCGTCACCGCTTGCAGAGCATCGCGGTAGAACTGCCGGCGCGAGGCTTCTTCTTGCAGTTCCTCGGCGACATGCCTGAAGTTGTCGATGGCCACCGCCATGGGAATGCTCAAGGAAATCAGCAGCGAGACCACTTCCCGGGCAAAATGGCCGGGGTCGGTGGAGACAAACCAGAGGCAGCCGGTCGGGCGCCCCTGCACCTGGAGAGGCACAATGGCCAGCCCCAGCACTCCAGCCTCCCGCAGAATCTGCAGCGAGCCTTCGTTCTCCTTGTTCAAATGCCGATAAATCAGCGACTTGCGCTCGGCCGTAGTCTTGCGGCACAGATCATAAATGATGGTCAGAACAGGTTCTTCAAGGCTCAACCCCTGGACGCCACCGTAGGGTCCATCATCCAGCCAGGCTCCAGCCGCAGCCAGATCCATCAGCTCGATGCTGCGCTGTAAGACCGTTTCCAGGGCCTGATCGATGCTGGCCGCCTGGCTCAGCAGAGTGGCCACCGTGTAAAGCACAAAAAGTTCGCGTCCCCGATCGGACTCCTGAGTATTGCGGATACCCCTCAGCACCAGCGAGGAACCTAGCACGGAACCATCTTTGGACAGACGTAGATTGGGGTCCAATTCGACCATCTGGCCGTTGACCAGACTGACGGGCACGGCTGCAACCACTCCGGCGCTGTGTTGACGGCGCAGCATACGCAACTGGGCCACGTCGCTGGGTTTGACGATCTGCTCCAGGGACAGCCCGACCAGATCATCCACAGCCAGTGACTTCTGCAGAGAGGTGTTGCTCCAGCGGATCAGGTCCTGGGCATCCAGCTCAAGGATTCCGTCACTGACGCGATTGAGCAACTTTCGGTAGCGCTCATGAACGGATGCCTCGGCCCCGCGCGTCTCCCAGATCTCACCCAGGCGACGCAGCAAGGCCAGCGGGGCTTTCTGCGAACCCAGTCGGATACGCCAGTGGTAGAGCAGTTTCGGCTTTTCCTGAGGACGAAAAATCCCGCTCAAGGCGTAGCCAGCCTCGTCGGAAAGACTCAGCGCGTCATCACGCCGAGCCAGAGCCTCCGAGACCAGAATCAAGTCGGGCGTGGCCTGCTGGAACTCCCGAGCCATTTGGGTCAGGCTGGGGACCAGAGTAAGCACACATCGTTCCGCGCGAAGAACCCCACCGAACCACTCCGCGGTTTGCGAGCGGCTTTCCAATAACCAGACGTTCATGAAGTAATCAATACACCCACAGGCCTCGAACCCCCCTCGGGCCTCAGGGGGCCACTTACCCAACCATGAACTTTCTCAAGCCCCCTTAGACTCAACCTAAGTCCAAAGGAGGTAGACAAATACGCTCAGGTTCCAGAGGGCGTGAGTGGCGACGGCGGCGGGCAGTCCAGCCCCCCAGCGCACCCAACCAAAGACCAGACCCAACCAGACCAGTTGCGGAAAGCCAGACGGATCGGCGTGCACGGCTGCAAACAGCAAGGCTGAAAAGAGCAACCGACCGCGGGCCGGGCCTGAGAGCAGACTGCGATACCAGCTTTCTTCGATCACGGGCGTAATCAAGCAAATCTGAACCCACCACAGGCAGCGTTCCCACCAGCCGGCCTTTAACAGCAGGGGCACGGCCGCGTTGCTGGAGGGAGGGGGATGAATGAGCCAGCCATAGAGGAGGGCGCCGCCCATCGCCAGGACATAACCGGCTCCCACCCAGCCCGGCCAGCCAGGCTTCCACTGAAGTCCTAACTGATGACGCCAGGGCCAGAGTGAGATGACCATCCAGACAGCGTAAACCAGCTGCTGAATCAGGGGACTGGTCCGAGCCAGCGGAGCCATGACCAAAACCGCCAGCGACTGTGCGGCCAGATAGGCAAGAGCGGCCTTGTCCAGGGGTACAGCAGCTGGCCGAGGCACTGGCCAGCGTAACCGGGCGGCCAGCCCGAGGCCGCCCACAAACAAAAACCCGACCAGGCAGAACCAGATCGGGTGAAGGTGGGAGAGTCGCTCCAGCCAGACCGGGGTCGGATCAAATCCGGCCTCCTGAGGGGCCAGTGCCCGCTTCCAGCGCAAGCTTTGCAGGCTGAGCCAGAGAGGCAGCAACCCCAAGAGCATGACGCGCCGCACCACGGACGGGTCGGGATCCTCCGAGCGCGACGGAACAGAGCCGAGGCCTCGGAGTTCCCGCACGATTAGGGGGCCAGCGTAGCCATCAGGTAATCACGACGCATCTGGGCGATGTGGTTGATGCCGATCTCCTTGGGACAGACAGCTTCACACTCACCGTGGTTGGAGCAATCGCCAAAACCCAGGCGATCCATTTCCTCCACCATCGCCTTGACACGCTTCTTGCGCTCGGGCTGCCCCTGAGGGAGCGAGGCCAACTGGGTGATCTTGGCTGAGGTGAACAAAGACGCCGACGCATTAGGACAGGCCGCCACGCAGGCGCCACAACCGATACACGCGGCGGCATCCATGGCCCGATCGGCCGACTCCTTACCCACCAGGATGGAGTTAGCATCGGGAGCTGCGCCCGCGTTCACCGAGACATAACCCCCGGCAGCGATGATCTTATCCAGAGCGCTCCGGTCAACCACCAGGTCCTTGATGACCGGGAAGGCTTTGGCCCGGAAAGGTTCGATGGTAATAGTGCTTCCAGAAGGAAAGTCACGCATGCGCACGGCGCAGGTGGTACAACCGGAATGCGGCCCATGGGCCACACCATCGATCACCAGACTGCACATGCCGCAAATGCCTTCACGGCAGTCGCTATCGAAAGCGATGGCTTCTTTACCTTCCTTGGTCAACTGCTCGTTAAGCACGTCCAGCATTTCCAGGAAAGACATATTCGGGATGATTCCATCCACCTGATAGTCCACCAACTGGCCGGGTTTATCTTTGCCGGCCTGGCGCCAGACCCGCACGGTGTAGCGCGACCCCTGTTTCTTTGCAACGGTTTCTTCCTTGGACACGAGGGCCTCCTACTTGTAATCGCGCTGCTGCAGTTTGATCGATTCAAAGTGCAGCGGTTCTTTATGCAGTTCGGGACTGCTCACGTCGCCGGTGTATTTCCAGCCGGCCACGTAGCAGAATTTCTCGTCGTCGCGCTTGGCCTCCCCGTCCTGCTGGTATTCCTCACGGAAGTGACCGCCGCAGGATTCCTCGCGGTGCAGTGCGTCGATGGCCATCAGTTCACCTAACTCCAGGTAGTCAGCCACCCGACCTGCGAACTCCAGGTTCTTGTTCAGGGTATCGCCCCGGCCGTCCACCTTGACTTTTTTCCAGAACTCGGCGCGCAGGGCCTTGATCTCTTCGATGGCTTTCTTCAGACCGGCCTCATTCCGCCCCATGCCCACGTTGTCCCAAACGATCTTCCCCAGCGCCCGCCAGAACTCGGTGGGAGTGGTGTCGCCCTGAATGGACAGCAGTTTGTCCGTCATTTCCTGAACCTTGGCGGCAGCCGCCTTGAAGGCTTCGTGCTCGGTGGTCAGGTTGTCGGCCGGCTGCTTGGTGGCCAGGTAGTTGCCCAGGGTATAGGGGATGACGAAGTAGCCGTCGGCCAGACCCTGCATGAGGGCGGAAGCACCCAGTCGGTTGGCGCCGTGATCGGAGAAGTTGGCTTCACCCAGGGCGAACAAGCCCGGAATGTTGGTCATCAAGTTGTAATCCACCCAGAGCCCGCCCATGGTGTAGTGGGAAGCCGGGTAGATGCGCATGGGGACCTTGTAAGGATCCTCATTGGTGATCTCTTCATACATCTGGAAGAGATTGCCGTAGCGTTCCTTGACCACTTGCTGACCCAGGCGCTTGATGGCGTCGCGGAAGTCGAGATAGACGGCCTTGCCGGTCAGCCCCACGCCCTTACCATTGTCGCACTCCAGCTTGGCGGCTCGGGAAGCAATGTCGCGCGGCACCAGGTTACCGAAGGCCGGGTAACGGCGCTCCAGGAAGTAATCGCGCTCCTCCTCGGGGATTTCGTTGGGCTTGCGTTTGTCCCCAGCCTGCTTGGGAACCCAGACGCGCCCATCGTTGCGCAAACTTTCGCTCATCAGCGTCAGCTTGGACTGATAGTCGCCTTCCTGCGGGATACAGGTGGGATGGATCTGCGTATAGCAAGGGTTGGCGAACAAAGCGCCATGCTTGTGGCAACGCCAGGCAGCGGTTGGATTAGAGTTGACGGCATTGGTGGAGAGATAGAAGACCGTGCCGTATCCGCCGGTGGCCAGCAGAACGGCGTGACCGGCATAGGTTTCGAGTTTGCCGGTCACCAGGTTGCGAACCACGATGCCGCGGGCCTTACCGTCGACCATGACCAGGTCCAACATTTCCCGACGAGTGTACAGAGTCACAGTCTTTTCGTGCACCTGACGCATCAAGGAGCTGTAGGCGCCGAGCAGTAGCTGCTGGCCGGTCTGTCCTCGAGCATAGAAGGTGCGCGATACCTGCGCGCCGCCAAAGGAGCGATTGGTGAGAGCACCGCCGTATTCGCGAGCGAAAGGCACGCCCTGAGCAGCGCACTGGTCGATAATATTGACGCTGACTTCGGCCAGGCGGTGGACGTTGGCCTCGCGAGCGCGATAGTCGCCGCCCTTAATCGTATCGTAGAAAAGACGGTAGACGCTGTCACCGTCGTTGGCGTAGTTCTTGGCGGCGTTGATGCCGCCCTGAGCGGCCACGCTGTGAGCGCGCCGAGGCGAATCCTGGATGCAAAAATTGAGCACATTGTAGCCCATCTCGCCCAGGCTGGCCGCAGCCGCGCCGCCGGCCAGACCGGTGCCCACCACGATAATGGTGTATTTGCGTTTGTTGGCCGGGTTGACCAGCTTCATGTGACCCTTATAGTCGGTCCACTTGCTTTCCAACGGTCCGTCCGGGATGTTGGAATTCATCAGCGGCGACGCCACCGCTCTCAAATCTTGTTCTAAAGTGGTGCTCACAGGTGAAGACCTCCGGCCGGGCTGGCAAAGCTTTCATTCATTACGAAAACGGTCACGGGCAAAAACAGAAATCCCAGGGATAGAACGATGGAGACCACCCAGGCCAGCGAAATCATCGGCGCGGTGGTTTTTTTGTTAAGCAAGCCCAGCGACTGGAAAGCGCTCCAGACACCGTGCTTAAGGTGCATTCCGAAGAGCAACATCACGGCTGTGTAGAGCCCTACATACCAGCCCTCAGAGAAGCGACGCACCACCACGCTGTAGAGGTCGCGTGTCATGATATTGGTGCCCTCAAACTTGTAATCCGGCACCTGTTCCCAAAGGTAGGCGAACTTGAACGTGACCAGGTGCAAGACCAGGAAGCCCAGGATGGTCAAACCGGTCCAGATCATCGTCTGAGAGGCCAGACCCTTCTGGGTGCGACCTCTGGCATTGCCTTTGACCTGGTAACCCACCGGGCGGGCGGCTGACTTATCCAGCACCGCCACGTTGATGCCGTTGGCAACGTGAATCAAGATGGTGAGGGCCAGGAAGGCCTCCGCCACGTAGATCAGCATGCCGTGACCGAGATGTTCCAGGAAGTAGGCGTAACCATTGAACGCCTCGCGACCGGCAAAAAGCAGAAAATTTCCAATCAAGTGACCGATGGCAAATCCCACCCAGACCAACCCGGTGAAGCCCATCAGATACTTCTTACCGAGCGAGGAGCGCAGAGCTCCCGTGAATGTCGTCATAACCGTCTCCCAAACTACACTGAGATCAGCTTCCAGCGCTGTTCATCAGCCTCCTGGCGGGGCCCCCCGCCAGGAAAAAATTTATAGCCATATCTTCCGCCGCCGAGAGGCGAACAAACCTACCCAAACTATTCCCATCAGGACATCCAGAAACGAGCACGAACTTCAGATCGGTGAGAAGCTGGTTGTTTATCTGGTTGGTGAGCGCCTGGGCCTGGGCCCGACCTCTCAATTTTCCGTATCGCGAAGCGGGACTGAGTGCTCAGGAAGCAGCCGCCCACCTGCTGAATCGCTTCAGCTATGGTCCGACCCCGGGTCAGGTGGAAGAGGTGGCTCGAGATGGTCTTGAATCTTGGTTTGAGCAGCAACTGAAAGCCCCTGACCGATTCGGTCCGACCGAGTTTACGCGCGAGCTCAATCAACTGCCTCAACAGAAGCTGTGGAGAGCGGTCCATTCGCCCTGGCAGGTCCGCGAAGTGATGACCGACTTCTGGTTCAACCACTTTAATGTCTCCACCACCGATGACGACTGCCGAAAATATGTCGCTCTTTACGAACTGGAAGCCATCGCCCCCAACGCTCTGGGGAGCTTCCCCAAACTTCTGGCCGCCACCGCCCACCATCCGGCCATGCTTTATTACCTGGACAATGCCTACTCCAGTTGGGAGGACACCGACTCGGCCCCCGACCACAGCTACGACCCACTTCACTATGGCAATAAGAAACCGACCCACTTTCAACCCAAGACCAATCCCAACCGTCGTGGTCTCAACGAAAACTACGCACGGGAACTGCTGGAACTTCACACCCTGGGCGTGGATGGGGGCTACCGTCAACAGGACGTGACCGAGCTGGCTCGGGTCTTGACGGGCTGGACGGTGGAACAGGACCGATTTGTGTTCCGCGATGATCGTCACGATCCCAGACCCAAACGGTTTCTCTTTCAGACCATCAGCTACGCGGGTCTGAGCGAAGGCGAAAAGGTGCTGGGAATACTGGCCACGCACGCCTCGACCGCTCGCTTTGTGACCCGAAAGCTGGCCGTGCGCTTTGTCAGCGACCAGCCCCCCCAGACTTTGCTGGATCGCCTGAACCGCAAATTCCTGAGTAGCCGGGGAGACACTCGTCAGGTGCTGGAAACGCTGGTTGAATCGCCTGAGTTCTGGAATCGCGAGAGCATCGGTGCCAAGGTGAAAAGCCCCTTCGAACTGGAAGCCAGTTCCGTTCGAGCCTTGGGAGGCCAGCTTGAGCCCAACAACGGAGTGGCCGGCCTGTGCGGGGGCATGGGTCAGGAACTCTACGCCTGCCGTCCACCTACCGGCTGGCCGGACAAACCAGAAACCTGGCTCACGCCAGGCACCCTGGTGCAGCGGCTCAGTTTCGCCCACCGCCTGGCCGAGGGAAGTTTCAGTGGACTGAAGCTGGACCTGAGCAAAATTCGACCGGGCCAGCCGATGAAAACCGCTCCGGCCGCGCTCCAAGCTTACGCTCTCCGGCTGCTCCCAGGCCGCGAAAGCCAGCCCACCGTCAAACTTCTGGAGGCGGCGGCTTCGGACCCGAGCTACCGCCAGGTGGTGCTGGACAGCTCCCGCCAGAAGCGCAAGAACATCCCCAAGCCCAATCCCAAAGCAAACTTCGAATTTACAGCTCAGGCCGAAGTCAACATCGTAGGACTGTTACTGGGTTGCCCGGAATTCCAGCGCCGGTAATGAAGGTCTCTCACAGCCGCTTTCCCCTGCCCCACGACCCTGGTCGTTATCTGCATACGGTCTCGGGCGGTCAGCCCTCGGGGCCGGGCCTGCTTTGCCTGCACGGAGCCACCGGCAACTGGAGCAATTATCGCCCTTTGCTCAAACATTTCGCGAATCACTACCGCATCGAAGCCGTGGACATGCGCGGCCACGGTCGCTCACCCTGGCGACCGGGCAACCTGGAAGACTTCTACCAGGATCTGGAAAGCTACATTGCCACCTTGCCCAAGCCGCTGCTGGTGCTGGCGCACTCCTTTGGAGGCTACTTTGGAGTGCGCCTGGCGGCCACCCACCCGGATTGGTTGACCCATATGGTGCTCTTCAACACCGCCAAAAGATTGCCGCGTGGCCTGGCCTTCCAGGTGCTGCGGCTGTGCTGCCGTTGGTGCGATTTGATTGCCCGCCCGGAAGGGGTCATCGCCAGCGGCTCAGCCGTCACCCAACACCTGGTCGACCACGTTCTGGGCGACTGGAATTGGGAACCGTTCTACTCTTCCGTCCGCTGTCCGGTGCTTGGAATCGCGGGCTTCTTCGATCCGCTCATCCCCCACAGCCTGGCCCGCTCCAGCCTGACCCCCTTTGAACGCCACCGCTTTCACTCGCTGCCGCTGGGTATGCACGTGGCCATGTGGGAGCGACCGGCCCTGTTACACCGTTGGATCACTCGCTTTGTGGAGGAGCATTAGCGCTTACCGCCGGGTCTGACGAAGTCGGCCAACTTGAGCAGAGCCCAACTGATCGGCGTCCAGAGAGCGGTGCAAAGCCAGTGGCTGAGCCGACGAGGGCGCGCTCTGGGAGCCGGGGGATTCTGCAGCGGTATGCGGATAGCGTCGCGCATCCGCTCTAAGAATTCGTCGGTGGGCTCCCCTTCGCGCCAGAAGAGGGGCTGACCAAACGTGATCCAGACGTGGCCACCGCTGACGTACTGACAGTCGGCAGAACACAATTGATCGCTGCCGTAGATGGTCACCGGCACGACTGGAGCTCGGGTCCATTCGCCAACCAGCGCCACCCCTCGATGGAATGGCTGAAGCTCGTAAGAATGAGTTGGGTCAGCCTCGGGATAGAAGCCCACACAATCGCCCGCACGCAAGGCTTCCAGGGTTCGATCCATGGCGCCCTGGCCGCGTCCCACGGGGATGAAGCCCAGCGCCCTGAGCCACCAACCCACCAGTGGCACCTTCAGCGGCTCGGTGGAGACCAAAAAGCGCACCTTGCGCGGCAACACACTGCCCAGCACCAGCCCGTCCAAAACGGTGGGGTGATTGCAAACCAGAATCAGCGGACCTGTGCGCGGCACATTCTCCACGCCCTCCAGAATTGGAACCCAGAAAGGGAGCAACAGATTCTGAAGACCCTTCAGACTAAGCTTGTAAATCCAGCTCACGATGCACCTCTTTGAAAATTTCCACCACCCGGGGCACTTCCTCTAGCGAATTGGGCCAGTGCGGCGAGATCCGCAAAAGTCCATCGGGGGTGGCCAATTTGAGGCCGCGGCGACCCAAGGCAGCCGACCAATCGGCCAGATTCGTTTCCGGACCGGGCTTCAAACAGAGGCTACCGGAAAGAGCCTGGCGTTTTCTCAGGCTGGTCCAGCCTGGGAAATCAAGCTGAGGCTCCAAAAGGTCCAGATAGCGAGTCACGTGGTCAAAGATCTGGTCGACCCTCAGATCTAAAATCAAGTTCAGGCTGGCCTCCAAAGCAGCCTGAGAAAAATAGGAGCTGCTGCCGATTTCAAGGGCCTGGGGTTCGGGTCTCAAGGGCCGATCGTAGCGAAGGTGGCCCGCGCCCTCAAAAAGGAAACGCACCGGCTCCCGATGGCTGAGCCAGCCCGCCCAATGGCCCTTCAATTCGGCTTGATGGTCGGGGCGGACATAGAGATAGCCACAACCCTCCACGCCCATCAGCCACTTGTGCGCACCTCCGGCGACATAGTCAAGTTGCCCCACGGCGAAAGGAACGACCCCGGCGGCCTGGATGGCGTCCACAAAAACCTGGCAGCCACGGGCCTGGGCCTGCCGGGCCACCTCCTCCCAGGGCTGACGCAGCCCGGTCTGAAAGGAGACCGCGCTCAAAGCCAGCAGCCGCAGTCCCTGGTCAAGGCGATTCTGCAGATCGCTCAGATCCGGCTTCAGAAAAACCAGTTCCAGGCCGTGTTGGTCAGCAGCCCTCTGCCAGGGAGTCACGTTGGTGGGAAATTCCCCCTGAACACAGGCGATGCGATCCCCCTGACGCCAGGGAAAATTCTGCGCAATCGCCAGCACGCCCCACGAGGTCCCGCAAGTCAGAGCCAGGTCCTGAGCCCCACAGCCGAGCAACAGACCCAGTTTCTCGCGAAGTCGGTCGCGCATGGCCAGCATGCCGCCCACCGCGCCGACCCCCTCCCCGGCAAAGTGCTGAACGAAGTCGGCAACTGCCCGTTGAACGGGCAAAGAGAGGGGCGACACGCCAGCATGACAGAGGTAATAGGGAGCCGCCAGATTGGGAAAGAGCTCCCGCGAACCGAGCCGTGGCTTTAGCTCAACCATGCCAACAACAGGGCTCCACCACCGGCCAGCCCAAAGACCTGCACCGGCTCGCTCCGGGCCCAGCGACCAACCGCCAGGCCCACTCCAGGACTGATGGCCACGGCCAGGGCTGGCGGATGCAGGGCAACCAGAGTCAGGACTTCAGCCACCAGCAAGGGCGCCCAAACTTTCCACGGAAGAGGCTCACCTCGACGATGAGACACCATCAGCAGACAGGCCAGCAAGGAGAGGGCGCCCAGTTCCGGCCAGGCCCGACCGCAAATCCAGAATTGCAAAAGAAGGGGCAGTGACCAGGCGGCCAGCATTCCTCCGCGTCCAATGCGCAACTCCAGCGGCACGGCCGCCAGCATGAGAGCCAGCGCCAGAGTGGCCAGAAAAAGTGGATGGCCAACCTGAAAGGCCGTACCCAGGCCAGCCCAGGGAGTGTGCAGCCAGACCGGGTCAAAGCCGGCTGCTGTCAGGCCCAGCGTCAAAGCGAGCAGCACTGTGATCCAGGGGGTCATCCTCCCCCCTTTGGCAACAGACGGCTAGATCCCGCCTGAAGACAAAGGAAGCAGACGACGAAGCTCCGGCCCGTAGTCGCCCAAAATGGTGCGCAACCAGCGCGACCGATCCAGGGGCTTACCACAACATTTGCAGCTCGGTCCAGAACCGTGGAAGTGGACCTCCACCATTCCTTGACCATCCAGTTCACTCCAGTAGGCGTCTCCGACCGAGCGCAGCCAGGCCAGTCGAGCGATGGCCGAAGCCATCCGATAAGCAGAAAGTTCAGTTCGATCTAACATTGCCCCAGATTTGCAGGCAAACCAGAATTCTCCTGCCTTATGTTAAGGACAGCCTAAACCTCGTGAGAGTTCCACACTGGCCTGCAGTAACTGCTCCAAGCGGTCGGGGTCAAAGGGCTTGCTCAAGAAAGCTGTGGCGCCGGCATTGAGACACATTTGCTCGTCCTCAAGACTGGCCAGGGCGGTCAAAGCGACGATGGGCAACCGATGCCCTTCGGCCCGTAGAATCTGAATGGCCTCCAGACCGTCCATCTCGGGCATATGAATATCCATCAGAATCAGGTCAAAACCCGATTGTCTGGCCTCGGCCACAGCCTGGGCGCCGTCCCCGACCACCGTCACCTCGTGACCCATTTGGGCCAGCAAGCGCTGGGCAACTTTCTGATTGACGCGATTGTCCTCCGCCAGCAGGATCTTGAGTCGCGCCCGAGCGGGCTGCTGACGACAGGGCTGAGGCGAACTCACCAGACTGCGTAAGACGGCCGCCAGTCGCGTGGCCCTTAAAGGCCTGGAGATCACGAGCTCGGCCAGCGCTTCGGGTATCTCTTGCCCGGGATCGCTGACCGCCACCAGCGGGACCCGCTTCAGGTCGGCCGCCGACATCTCGCACAGCAGCAGGGTGCGCTCAGCATCCTGCAAACTCATCCCGAGCCGCTGCCCGACCCAGCGGGCCAGAGCCGCCTCGGCAGGATTGTCCAGTTCTACCTGCAGATGGAAGCGGGTGGTGAGCGGCTCCCACTGACCGCCAGGTTGGGGCGGACAGTCACGCCGGGGAAGCAGCAGCGTAAAGACGGAGCCTTTTTGAGGCTGGCTCTCCACCCACAGTCGCCCCCCCATACGCTCAATCAAGCCCTTGCTGATCGTGAGCCCGAGACCGGTGCCCCCGAATCGGCGCGCGATGGACGAATCCGCCTGCGAGAAAGGCTCAAACAGACGCTCCAAAATTTCAGCCGGGATGCCGATCCCGCTGTCGCGCACGCGGATCAGCCACTCCCTTTCCCGCAGCTCCAATTCGACCTGAACCTTGCCCTGCTCCGTGAATTTTATGGCGTTGCCCACCAGATTGAGCAAAATCTGGCGCAGTCGGGTGGGGTCGGTCTGGACGCAAGAAGTCTCCAGATGCGGATCGCTGAGCAGGAACTCCAGGCTCAGGCCTTTGTCATGGGCCGGCTTGGCAAAAAGATCCAGGGCACCGTCCACAACCTCAATCAGGTCAACCGGGCGCTCTTCCACCTCAAGCCGGTCGGATTCGATTTTGCTGAAATCCAGCACGTCGTTGAGGATACTCAGCAATGAATTGCCACTGGTGAGCAGAGTTTCCACGTAATCTCGCTGTTGGGCATTGAGCGGAGTGCCCAGCAACAAGTGGCCCAGGCCAAGCACCCCGTTCATGGGTGTGCGAATCTCGTGACTCATCACCGCCAGAAAACGGCTTTTGGCCAGACTGGACTGAGAAGCTTCTTCAGCCTGCAAGGACAGGTCGGCGGTTCGTTCGGCGACCATCCGATCCACCACCGCCTGGCGGTCCACGGCCAGCAATGTCAGGGTCGCCGTCAAACAAGAAAGCAGGGCTCCAATCAAGCCAACCAACCAGGGATGATGGCTGCGGGCCTGAGCCACAAAGGTGGGCGTGCCCCAGAAATCCAGCCGCCAGTCCTGACCCGCAAAGGGAAACTCGAAAGAACAGCTCAGACCTTCGACCCGATTCGACCGTTCTTGTTCAGGGAAACTCAGGGACGCATCCCGGACGGTCAGCTGGTAGCCGACGCCCTCGGGCAAAAAGGTGCGTAACCGACGCTGGGTCAACTCGGAGACGTAAAAAGAGCCGCTGATCATTCCTACCAGGTCGGCCCGCCTTTGATTTTCGGTGCGCGGGTAGCCCTGGTAGATCGGCAAGAAAAAGAATACGGCGTCTCGCCGAGTCGGAAAAAGCCAGCTCCGCGAAAGAGGGGTGCTGGTCATCAGGTCCTGGGCGGCGGCCCGTTCCATGGCAGGTCTGCGCCCGGGCAAACTGGCGATATCCAACCCCTCAAGGTGCGGATTGCGGGCGGGGGACTGAGCCATCAGCACCCAATAGCGGTCCCGTTTACCGGCGCGGCGGGTGATGGCTCCCGGAACACCTTCCATCAGTTGAATCGGACGACCATAGCGGGCCGTCAACAGGGCTTCGATCTGAGCGCGTTGAGAATCCGGAACCACGCGAATCAAGCCAACCCCGTGCAGGCGGCCTGATCCGACGGTGACCGCGAAAAGGGACGCCTCATCGAAGGAACTGCCCCCCTCCAGCCACTCCGGGCGCCGGGTGACTTGAAGCTGGATCCGACGCAGGTCTCCGCTGGCCTGGGCCAGGTCCTGTTCCAAAATCTGCTGACCCAGCTGAGCTTCGTGCTGAAATCGCTCGCGCAGGTAGGAAAAATCGGAGCGCTGACTCTGCCAGAAGAGCAGGGCCGAAAGCGCCAGAGTCAGCAATGAGGGCCAGCTGTAAAAAACCAGCAACTTTCCCTTGCCTTGAGGCAAGAAGAGCAGCGCCACTTCCCCAAGAGGAGCCAGGGCCAGCACCCCCAGAGTATCCCCAATCCACCAGTGAAACCAGCTGGTGGCAAAATCCTGACCCGCCAGTGGCCCCCAGCTCATCATCACGGGAATGGCCAAGCTGGCGCTGATCATGCATGCCAAAGGTCCAGCTGCCAACAGATAGGCCAGCACACGCCAGGGATCATTGAGAAACCGATCGCGCTGGCGAATGCGGTTACTCAGCCATGCTCCCACCCCGGCCTGGACGGCCACCCCGCAGGAAACCAGAAAGGGATAGATTAGATAATGGCCGGCGGAGATGTACAAATTCAGAACCAGAGCGCCCAGAAAAACGGCAGGAACAGCCCGGGCACCAAAATACACCACCATGACCAGGGCCCAGCCGGCTGAGGGCCAGATGGGACAGGCATATCCGGGGTCGACCGCAATATTTACGCAAAAGGCACCCAGCAACAAATAACCCAGCGCAGTGCCTAAAAACTCAGAGGGGCGCACAATTGTGTAATTTCGGCCACTTAACGCATCTCCTGTGAGGACATGGTTAAGAGTGCGAGGCGCTGGGTAAGTCCCGTCTATTCCTTGAGAACCCAGGAGTCTATTGCAGGATGAGTACACCGGAGGCCACTTTGACCGTACCCCATTATCACCCGGAACTGGTGCCCGGGGCACGCAACGCCATTGAAGTTTGTCTGAAGGTGCAGCCCGAGCAAAGGGTTTACATCGTCACCGACCGCCAGACCCAGTCCGTCGGTTGGGCCATTTATGAAGCGGCCCGCAAGGTCGCCCGCTCGGTAACGATTCGCGTGATCGAAGATCACGTGGAACGTCCCTCCAACCTATATCCGGCCGAAATCATGGATCCCCTGGAGAGCTGCGAAGTCTGCATCTACTGCGTCTTCCCGCAAAAGGGCGAACTGGTCTCGCGCCAGCAGTTCGTGCGCCGGGTGGAAGCTCTCGGCCTGCGCTACGCCCACATGGTCGGCATTACCGAAGATATTATGTGTCAGGGAATGCGGGCCGATTTCAACAAGGTGGACGAAGTGTCCAAGCGCCTTTTGGAAAAAGCCAAGGTCGCCAAAGAAATCGTGGTCAAGAGCCGCTTTGGAACCGATCTCGTAGCAACCTTTAACCCCGACTACACCTGGCGCAAGACCTCGGGAATCATCGAAGAGGTCTGGTCCAATCTGCCGGGCGGCGAAATTTTTACGGCTCCCTGGTCGGTGGACGGAATTTTCGTGGTAGACGGCACCGTGGGCGACTACTTCAGCGCCAAATACGGCGTGCTGGACAAAACTCCCATGACTCTGTTCTTGGAGGGCGGCTACCTGAAAAAGGTGCTGTGCGACAATAAAGAGCTGGAAAAAGAGTTTTGGGACTACTGCCATACCGCCGAAGGCAGCGACCGCGTGGGCGAGTTCGCCATTGGCACCAATCTGGCCGTCTTCGAATTCACCGGCAACTTGTTGCAAGACGAGAAGATGCCCGGGATCCACATCGCCTTTGGCGATCCCTACGGCAGTCAGACCGGTGCCGATTGGCAGTGCTGCACCCATGTGGATGTGATCACCGGCAGCTGTGACGTTTGGATCGATGGCATCCAGGTCATGGAACACGGGATCTTCATGGCCGACCGGCTGGGCTTCGACTACAGCTATCTGGCCACCGATCCTTCTGTGGCCCCCGTGCTCAAAAGCCTGAAGTAGCTTTGGAAGTCCGCGTCGTCCGCAGTCCCAAAAGGCGGAAAACGATCAGCGCCACCATTGAACAGGGGGTGCTGGTGGTGCGCCTGCCCGCCCGTTTGACTCGTGCTCAGGAACAGTATTGGGTTGAGCGGATGCGGGCCCGCTTCGAGCGCCGCCACAAGCCCTCTCAGGATCCCGAAACGCCCCTCATGCGCCGAGCTCAACTGCTGAATCGACGCTACTTTGGCGGGCGGCTTCAGTTCTCGATCGAATGGGTGACCAATCAGAAGCAGCGCTGGGGTTCCTGCACTCCAGAGAGTGCGCGCATTCGTCTTTCCCACGAGCTCCTCAAGTTGCCCGCTTTCGTGGTGGACTACGTCATTGTGCACGAACTGGCCCACCTGCTGGAGGCCAATCACAGTGACCGCTTTTGGGACCTGGTCAAACAATTTCCTCAGGCAGACCGCGCCATTGGCTTTCTAGAGGGTTACCACTGGGCCCGCCAGCATCGAGATCTGGCTCTGGAGATACCGGACGAATTTAGCGCCTAGGAGCTTGGCCGGATAGCCGGCATTTCTGCGGGGCTGCTGGCCTCCCCCCCGGCCGCGCTACTAACCGCTCAGTTCTGCCAGCTTGTCTATTTCGATCATGTTGCGATTGCGGTAGACCGAGAGCACCAGCGCCACTCCCACCGTCACTTCGGCGGCGGCGACCGTAATCACAAAGACGCAGAAGGCCAGCCCGGCCGTATCCATCATGTAATGAGAAAATGCCATCAGGTTGATGTTCACGGAATTGAACATCAACTCCACCGCCATCAGAACACCTATGGCGTTCTTTCGGGTCAGTACGCCGTACAAACCCAGGCAAAACAATAGCGCGGACAAGACCAGATAGTGCGACAGGCCAATCATTCTCGGCTGCCCTCCTCTTTGCGGGCGATCACCACCGCCCCCATCAACGAAGCCAGCAGCAACAAGGCCACCATTTCAAAAGCGACCAGGTCCTGCTGCATATAGCGCCGAGCCAGGCTGGCCACCCCGAAGTTGACCGGCTGACCGCTGGAAGCGTGCCATTGGGCATTCAAAATCGTGCCCACCAACAGCAATGCCATCAGCACCGGAATGAGGATCCCGGCCAGATGCTGGTTTCGCTCATGGCGGGCCTTCATCAGATCGTGGGTCAGCATGAATCCGAAAAGCAGCAGCACGGCAATGGCGCCGGCGTAGATCAGGACCTGCATCGCTCCAAGAAAGGGCGCATCCAGGTTCATGTAGATACCGGCTACGCCCACAAAGCACAGAATCAGAGACAGGCCGGCGTGAAACAGGTTCTCGTTACGCACCACCGACCAGGCCGAGCTCAGCACCAAACCAGAGAGAAGATAAAAGAAAACGGATTCAGTCATGCTTTCTCCAGGAAGGTGTCCGGCCTTGGAATTCTGACCACCTGCAGAAGTAGCATGACCATCGCCAGGGCTCCCAGACTGGCCAGGCTGATGCCCCAGCCATTCAGCTTGTAGACGTCTTTCAACACGGCAATGCCGGCACAAATCAGTAGATTGAGCAACGAGAGCGGAAACAGGTATTTCCAGCCCAGATTCATCAAGTGGTCAGGACGAACACGCGGGAAGGTCCAGCGAATCCACATCATGATGAAGACCAGGAAAGAAGTCTTGAGGAAAAACGTGAGGATGCCCAGGAGGATATAGACCGGCGTGGGGTTGTCCGGAACCGGCATGAACGGAACCAGCCAGCCGCCCAGGAAGACCGTGGCGGCCACCGAGCAGACCAGGAACATGTTGGCGAACTCCGCCAGGAAGAACATCGCGAACATCATGCCCGAATACTCTGAGACGTAACCGGCTACCAGTTCCGATTCGGCCTCCGGAATATCGAAGGGCGGGCGATTGACCTCAGCGATGGAGGCCACATAGTAAATCAAAAATCCGAGCAGACTGGGGAGCAGGAACCAGCAGCCATACTCACGCTGAGCCAGCACCATCTTCTGCATGGAGAGGCCGCCGGCCAGCAAGATCGGACCGAGCAGCGCGAAGATCAAGGGTATCTCATAACTCAGCATTTGAGCCGCTGAGCGCAGGCCGCCCAGCAAGCTGTACTTGCTGTTGGAGGACCAGCCGGCCATCACAATGGAGAGCACCGTGAGCGAAGAAATCGCCACCACGTGCACCACTCCGATATTCAGGTCACTGACCGAGAAGGCCGGGCCAAAAGGAATCACGATGTAGGCGGTCACGCAAACCGTCACGATCAGCACGGGCGCGGCAATAAAAGGAATGGCATCGGTTTTGCTAGGAATGATCAATTCTTTGACCAGCAACTTGATGGCATCGGCCGCAGTTTGAAGCAGGCCGCCCGTCCACATGGAGAACTCGGCGAACTTGCGGGGGCCGGTCATCATGGGACCGACACGGTTTTGGATACGAGCTGCGACCTTGCGTTCCGCCCAGATCAGGATCAGCGAAGAACCGGCAATGAAGCCCAAAATGAGCGCGAGCATCAAGAGCATGATGAGCACCAGGGCCACGTCCTGCCCCGTATAGGCAGTGACGAGATCCATAATATGGTCTCCGGCTGAACGTTGAACCCACTCAGGCATGGACCGTGGTTAACCCAGCCTCTCTTCGGATCCTGCTGTCATCGGTCGGTCTCGGGCAAAACGATATCGAACGAGGCGCAAATCGCCATAATATCCGGGATAAGCACGCCCTCCAGCAGCTTCTTGAAGAGCTGGATGTGCACAAAGCTGGGGGTGCGGAACTTGCAGCGCCAGGGCTTATCTCCGCCGCTGCTAGCCAGGAAGCAACCAATATCGCCTCGAGGCGACTCGATATGTACATAGGTCTCCCCCTCGGGCACCTTAAAGCGATAGTTCAAAGGCAGACCATAGGGGCCGGAGGGGATCTTCTCGTAGCACTGACGCAAAATCTTGGCGCTTTCACGCAACTCCCGCATGCGCACTCGGTAACGGGCGAAGACATCTGATTCCTTCTCGGTGGGAATCTCAAATTCAAGGTCCTTGTAGACAGCGAAAGGATCGTCCCGGCGCACGTCCTCGGCCACGCCGGCCGCCCGCACATTGGGTCCGCTGACCCCATAGCTGCGGCACATCTCCAGGGGCACAGTGCCTACCCCCACAGTGCGATTATAAAAAATCGGATTCTCGTCCAGCAAAGCTTCATACTCGGGAATGATGGGCTCCCAGTAATCTAGAAACTCAATCATCCGATCCAGGAACTTCTGATTGATATCCTGACCGACACCACCAATGCGGATGTAATTATAGAGCAGACGGGCTCCGCAAGCGGACTCAAAGAGATCCAGCACCTTCTCGCGGTCCCGGAACGAATACAGGAACGGCGTGGTGGCCCCAATCTCAAGACAGAACGTGCCGTACCAAAGCAGATGGGAAGCAATGCGGTTCAACTCGGTCATGATTACGCGTATGTATTCGGCGCGTGGGGGCGGAGTCAGATCCGCCAGCTTTTCCACCGCCAGCACATAGACATAGTTGGAAGTCATGGAAGTGCAGTAGTCGAGACGGTCGGTCACCGGAATCACCTGAGTGAAGGTGCGATTTTCCGCCATTTTCTCGATCGAGCGGTGCAGGTAGCCGACCACCGGGTCGCAATCCACCACCCGCTCGCCGTCCATTTTCAGGACCATCCTCAACACGCCGTGAGTCGACGGGTGCTGGGGACCCATGTTGAGTTCGAATTCTTCGGTACGCAGAGCGCCGCCGTCGTCTGATGGGCTAGTCAGGGCGCACCACCAGGTTCGGATGAGCATAGTCCTTGCGCAAAGGATGACCCTCCCAATCATCGGGCATCATCAATCGGCGCAAATCCTTATGGCCGGGAAAGAAGACCCCGAATAAATCGTACATCTCTCGTTCATTCCAGTTGGCATTGACCCAAAGATGTGAAACGGTGGGAACACATGGATTTTGCCGATCCAGGACGACCTTGAGCTGAATCCTGTGTTTATAGACGGTGGAATACATGGAGTAGACCAAATCCAGGCGGTCCGGCGGGTGATCCACGCAGGTGGAAAAGTCGAAATAGTCCATCTGGGTCGCGTCATCGTCGCGCAGGAGTTCAAAACACTGCGGCACCAACTGCAATGGGATCAGCACACAATTTTCATTGAGGGGATCGATCTCGAATTGATGGTCGGGATAATTCGCCCCGAGATGTTTCGCAAATTCCTGGGGAGTCAACTTAGAACTCGCAGTTGATCGGGCATAATGATCTGGTTGGGGCGAATCAATCCAGTGTCGGGACGCACCAGCAGAGGCAGATTGGTGGCGGGGTCAATGTGACGCAGTCCGGGCCGATCACGCTTGCGGCCTACTTTCTCACCCCGAATCAGGTCCTGAAGCGCAATGCAGCCATTCATCAGGGCTTCGGGGCGGGGAGGGCAGCCGGCAACGTGAATATCCACGGGGATAATCTTGTCCACGCCCTTCAGAACCGAGTAAGAATCGTGGTAGAAGGGGCCGCCGTGCATCGTGCAACCGCCCATCGCAATCACATACTTGGGGTCGGGCATCTGCTCATACAGCAACTTGACCCGCGGTGCCATCTTCAAGGTAAGCGTTCCGGCCACGATCATCAGATCGGTTTGACGGGGGGTGGCCCGGAAAATCATTCCCAGGCGGTCGAAGTCGTAGCGCGAGGCCCCCGTCGCCATCAATTCGATGGCACAGCAGGCCAGACCAAACAGCATATACCACATCGAGCTGGCTTTGGCGTTGTTGAGCACCCAATCCAGGCCGGTCATCAATATCCCGCCGTTGGGGATGCGCTCCACGTAAGCTGGGATCTTCTTGATTAAGTCCATTCCAGGGCCCCTTTCCTCCAGGCGTAGACCAGAGCTAACAGCAAAATCGCCAGGAATCCAGCCATTTCAACCACCATCAGCGTGCCGAGTTCCGCAAGCAGCTTACGAAATTCGGCTGCCCACGGGATCATGTAGGCGGCCTCCACGTCAAAAATCACGAACAACATTGCGTATAGATAATAGCGAACGTTGTATTGAACCCAGGCTTCGCCGCTGGGCGGCTCACCGCATTCGTAGGCCATCCCTTTGGTGCGGCTGGGTCGATGACTCTGCACCAGACGCGTAACAAAGCTGGCCAGGCTGAAGTTGAAACAGACAAAGCCCGCCCCGCCCAGCAAAAACAGCGCTACGTATGCGTAATTTCCATCCATCGAGTCGGTCTAGTGCTCCCGTTCCACGACATAGTCGAGAAGTTCTTCCAGGGTGGTCCGTGTAGACCCGGCAGGTGTTTGCTGCAGAGCGGCGCGCGCCTGCCGAACATATTTCTCGGCCAGTTCGGTGGCATGTTCGCGGCTGTGGTTCTGATCCATCCATTGGACCAGCGCCTGCATGGCTCCGGGTTCAAGATGATCCTGAGTCAACAACTGACGCACCAGATTGCGCTGCGGCTTCAGTGACTGCTGGTAAGCATACAGGAAAGGCAGCGTGTATTTGCGCTCGCGCAGGTCAGAACCGGTGGGCTTACCCAACTTTTCAGGGTTGCCCCAGATGTCCAGCACGTCATCGGTGATTTGGAAAGCCATCCCAAGGTTCAGGCCAAACTGACCGCAGGCCTCGACCTGAGCTGGAGTGGCGTTGGTGAGAAGCGCGCCCAGTCGGCATCCGGCCTCCATCAAAGCCGCCGTTTTGCCCTCGATCATGCGCAGGTAGTCGGGCACTTGAGTTTCCACGTTGCCTTGTTGGCGCAGCTCCAAAATCTGGCCGGCGGTCATATCGGCCACGGCCTGAGAGACCACCTGCACCAGGACCACGCGGTCCAGTTCTGCCACCGCCAGCAAAGCCTGACAGAGCAGCAGATCGCCCAGCAGCACCGAGAAGCGATTGCCACTGATCGCCTTCATCGTGGGCTGACCGCGGCGCACGTCGGTGTCATCGATCACGTCATCGTGAATCAAGGAAGCGCCGTGCACCATCTCCACCGCGGCCGCGATTGAGATAGCGCTCTCGGGCTGAGAGCCGAAGAGTCGTGAAGAAAGCAGCACGAGAGCGGGACGCAAACGCTTGCCCCCGCCGCGGAACATCATCTCGGCGGGGCCCTTCAGAACCCCGCCGCGTTTTTCCAATAGTGCTACCAATCGTTCTTCAACTTGAAGCAGGTCGGACTCGACCAGCTTCAGCGAAGAGATCACCATGGGGACACCTTTCCTCCCCCGCCCAGATGGGTAGCCGTCATGCGCTCTTCAGCACGATGCGGGCTGCCTCCAAAAACTTCTCGATATGCTCGGACTGATGAGCCGCACCCAGGAAGGCGGCTTCGAACTGAGAGGGAGGCAGGTAGAAGCCTGCTTCCAGCATTCCGCGAAAGAACTTGGCAAAGCGCTGAGTATCGCATGTCTTGGCGCTGGCGTAGTCGACCACAGGACGATCCGTAAAAAACAGCGTCCACATGGAGCCTACCCGCTGAACCCGGCCGCTTCCCTGCAAAATCTCTTCAAGACCACTTTGAAGCTGGTGACCGATTCTTTCAAGATGCTCATACAGATCTGGCTGAGCGTCGATCTGCTCCAGGGTGGTGAGACCGGCCGTAACCGCCACCGGGTTTCCAGACAGGGTGCCGGCCTGGTAGACCGCCCCCAGGGGGGCCACCTTTTCCATCAGAGCACGCTTGCCGCCGTAGGCGGCCAGCGGCATGCCGCCGCCCACAATTTTGCCCAGCACGGTCATGTCGGGAGTGATCCCGTACAGCCCCTGGGCACCGTTGCGGGACAGCCGGAAGCCGGTCATCACTTCATCGAACACCAGCACCATCTTGTGCTGATCGCACAGGTCGCGAAGCCCGTGCAAGAAACCCTCGGCCGGAGGAATCAAGCCCATGTTCCCGGCCACCGGCTCCAGCACAACCACGCCGATCTCAGAGCCTTTTTCGGCCAGTAAGGCTCGCACGGCGTCAAGATCATTATAGGGAAGCGTATAGGTGTGCTGGGTCACGCTGGGGGGGACACCGGCGCTATCGGGCAGAGCCAGAGTCATCGCTCCAGAACCGGCTTTCGCCAGCAGACAATCGCTATGGCCGTGATAGCAACCCTCAAACTTAATGACGCCAGGCTTCTCAGAATATCCGCGCGCAACCCGCACCGCGCTCATACATGCCTCAGTGCCAGAGCTTACCAGGCGAACCAGATCCATCGAAGGGTAAAAGCGCTTGATGGCCTTGGCCAACTCGACTTCACGGGGAGAGGTGGCGCCGAAACTCAGACCATGCTGAGCCACATCGCGAACGGCCTCGATCACTTTGGGGTGTGCGTGTCCCAGGATCATTGGCCCCCAGGAGCCCACGAAGTCGATGTAGGTATTGCCATCTACGTCGGTCATTTGGCAGCCACGAGCGGACTGAATCACCACCGGGTGACCGCCCACGGCCCGAAAGGCCCGCACCGGGCTGTTCACCCCACCGGGGAGATGTTCTTCGGCTTCGCGCGCAAGGCGCTCGGAGTGGCTATGAATTACTGGCACGACGCTCTCAGTCCCATTTGTGAAATTTTTCTCAAAGTCCCGAACATGTCCTTTGCCAACGAATAACAAAGTTCATCCTTTGGCCAAACTCAGTTCATCACTCGGCACGCCGTTTGACCTAGGCTCAACCCATGGATTGGCCCTATCTAGCGCTCGCCGCCGTAGCTCTCACCGTTCTTTGCCCGTGCTGGACGGCTCTGGTGCTCTGTCTGGCCCTGGGAGGCCGCAAGCGCCTTCTGCTCTGCCTCTTGGTACCCTGGTGCCTCTGGCGAATTCAACCCGCGCCGCCCGACCCGCTCAGCCAGGTGGAAGGCATTCGGGCCCAGGTGGTAGCCCGCATCTGCGAAGCTCCGGTGAGTACACCCAAGGGCTGTCGCTTTGTGGCCGAAGTCCACCACTGGACGGACCGGGTGGACGCCTTCAATGGTCGCTGGCTGGTGGACTGGAAGGGCGGCCAGGCCTCCGAAGTCGCACTGGGAGAGCTCTGGCACCTGCAGGGAGTGCTGGTGGATTTCAGCCCGCCCGCCTACCCCGGAGACTGGGACAGCGGTGCCTACTGGGGCCGCCGTGGCGTAACCCAACATCTTCGGATCAGCCAGGCGCGCTTTCTTCGGCCCAGCCCGGACCACCCACTTCAAGCCTGGCGTTACCGACTGACTCAACGCCTGGCCGACCGCCTGCCAGGGGAGGGCTCCGCTCTGCTGTGCGCGATTGTCTACGGAGACGGCAGTCGGCTGAGCGGCGAGGTTCAGGACCATTTTCGGCGCTCCGGGACCAGTCATCTGCTGGTCGCCTCCGGCAGCAACGTGGCTGTATTTGTGGGCTTTGTCTGCTGGATGGGGGCTCGGGCCGGCTGGGGCCCGGTGCGCTGCGCCGGCCTCTGCTTATGGCTGGTGCCGGCCTACGTGGTGCTGGCTGGAGCCGCCCCGGCCATGCTTCGAGCCGGAGCCATGGGCTGGCTGGCGCTGCTGGCGCGCTGGAGCGGCCATACCGTCTCGCTTGGACGCTGCCTGGCCCTGGGTAGCCTGGGGGTCCTGCTCTGGGACCCCAACTTCATCTTCGACGTAGGTTTTCAACTGAGTTTTGCGGCCGTGGCCAGCCTGGCCTGGTTGACCGGTCCGGTAGCCGACTGGCTCCCTCCCCAAATGCCTTTGCGCAATGCTCTGGCCGCCTCGCTGGCCTGCACCCTGGGGGTCATGCCGTGCTCAATGTTTGTATTCCACACCCTTCAGCCCTTATCGCCCCTGGCCAACCTGTGGATGGCCCCGCTGGTCGAGGGACTCTTGCCGGTCGGCCTGGGGCTGTCAGCGCTGGACCTGCTCGAACCGCGCCTGGGCCAACTGGCCGTCCTGCCACTCAAGCCCTGGCTCTGGCTGATTCTGGCCTCAGCCCGGCGCTGGGCCCTGTGGTCACCACAGATCCAGGTTCCCGACCCCGGCCCGATGGGCTGGTTGGCCTGGCTTTTCTTCCTCACGCTGGTTTGGATGGGGCCGCGCCTGGTGACGGTCGCCGGCGCGGCTGGCCTGGCCCTTTTCAGCCTGATCCAGCCACCCGCCTCAGAAACGCTGAGAGTGCGGTGGTTCTGGCTGGGCCGCAGTCCAGCCGTATGGCTGAGCCAGGGCACCAACCAGGCTGCCTTGCTTTGCAGCCACGATCAGGATCCGCTGCTGGAGAGATTCCGCCTCGCCCAGGGTTGCGCCCCTTTTCAATGCGTGCTCAGCCTCGAGGATCAACCGCGTCGATGCTTTTGGGCGCAGGGCTGGATGGAAGTCGCAAGTGATCAGCTGATCTACCATCACCAGGGGACGGCGCGCTTCGGGCTGGTGCTCAACCCATCGGATTGGGATGGCCTGTCCTGGGGTCTGGACAGCAAGGGCGGCTGGGTCTGGGGAGGGGGCCAGCCTCAGGAACTATTGCGCGGCCAGGCCAGACAACTCTGGCTCCAGCATCGCCAGCTCTGGATCAGGGCTTGGAACTCTTTTTGATCAAAATCTTCAATCCACCCCGATGACCACCTTCAGGAGCAATCGCAACGATGTCGGTCGAGCCCTCACCCAGGCCGGGCTTGCGAGCATGAACGACCAGCTGGCGCGCCTTGCGCGTGGACTCAAACTGCACCTCGACCACGAAGTGACCCGCCCGCGGGTGTTTCATTTTCGACCAGTCGAAGGTCTGCTGATAGGGAATCTCGGGCAGGTCAACCGTAACCTGCACGTCGTTCACATTATTGGAACCCTCGATCTCAACCGAGCCCTCCACCTGCAACTTGAGAGCGGTCAGGTTGGGAGTGGCGGCCGGTCGAGCCGCGGACCCTCGGCCCGGCGCTCCGGGCGTGCGCCAGCCCACCACCATCCAGCCCAACCCAATCAAAATCAGCAGGCCCATAACACCCTTCACGGTTTGGGAAGGGAACATGTCCTGCAGGCGCTGGCCCAAACTGGGGCGGAATTCTCTACGTTCGGCCGGGCCAGCGTGATACCGGGTGCTCGCGGGACGAGACTGCACCTTAATCACCGGCTCGGGAGCACCATCCACGGCTTCGCGCAACTCAATGACGGTGTAGCCTCTGCGGTGGGCAATTTCACGGGCATCCGCCAGGCTCTGCGCCTCCATCGTTCCCCGCCGAATCTTGCCTTCGGCGTCGCTTACTTGAAAGTGGAAACGTGCCATCGCGCACCTATTTTAGGCGAGCCAAGCAAATCTCCTCGGCAGGATTCGTCAGGGCACCCCTCGTACGAACAGACGTTTCGCAGGAAAGCCTGTGTTTATTGAAAATTACTCAACACACCCCGCCAAAGGATTTCAATTTTGTTCCTTAAACGCCTGGAACTCTATGGCTTCAAGACCTTCTCGCAGAAAACCGAGATCGATTTCACACGCGGTTTTCTGGCCGTGGTGGGTCCCAACGGCAGCGGCAAGAGTAATCTGACCGACGCCATTCGCTTCTGCCTGGGCGAGCATAGCGTCAAGGCCATGCGCGCCACCAAGCTGGAGGAACTGGTCTTTGCCGGTTCACCCACCCGCAAAGGCGCGCCCTATGCTGAAGTCACCGCCATTTTTGACAACAGCGATCAGGTGCTGCCTCTGGACCTGGCCGAAGTCGCCATTACGCGTCGCCTGGAAGCCGACGGCGACAGCAAATTTTTTATCAATCGCACCGCCTGCCGGCTACGCGACATCCACGAAATGCTCATGGGCAGCGGTGTGGGCCCGGGCAGCTTCTCGGTGCTGGGCGGCAAAGAAGTGGACATGGTGCTTTCCACTGACCCCAAAGAACGTCGCAGCATGCTGGAAGAGACGGCCGGGGTCAATCGCTATAAATTCCGCAAACGCGAGGCTTCCAGGCGGCTGGAAAAGACCGCCGCCAACTTGACCCGGCTCTACGACATTCTGCGCGAACTGGAGCTGCAGCTGGAAGAGAGCGAAAAACAGCTGGAACGCTACCGGAAATACAAGGAAGCTCAAGTCGAACTGAAAGCTCTGGAGCTGGAGCTGGCCATTCAGGAATGGAGCCGGCTGCAACAGCAAATCGAAGATCTTCGGGCCAAGCTGGTAAAGGCCAAAGCTCAAGTGGCCGAGCTGGAAGAACTGTCGGAACAGGCTCGCCACGCCCTGGAAGCAGCCTCGATGGAAAAGCGCCGCCGTGACGCCGAGCGCGAGCGTCTGCTGGGGGGCTGCGCCGAATTGCGCGAGAAAACCAGCGTCACCCGGGCCAACCTGGACTCGCTGGTCAAGCGCCGCGACGAGCTGGAACACTCCGCCCAACACGCTGAAAGCCGTCTGGCCTCGGCCGAACAGCGCATGCAAGACTGCGAACGCGAGCTGGAGGCGGTTCTGGTAGCCTTACCCGAGGCAGCCAGCGAGCTGGAGAGCGCGCGTGAAAAGCTTCAGCAGGCGCGTCAGGATCGTGAACAACTGCCGCTGCAGGGCCACAGCCCTCACGCTCAACTGCGCCAGCGCCTGGCCGCTCTCGAGAAAGAGCAGCACCAGGGGTTGGGCCGACGCGAGACCCTGCGCGCTCGACAGGAAGCCGACGACGAGCGCATCCTGGAGCTGATTGAGCAGCGCGAAGCAGCCCGCAAGGAGCTGATGGAAGCCAGCAATGAAGCCGAAATGGACGGCGAGCTGGTGGAACAGCTGCAAGAAGCGGGCAGCCTGACCGCCCAGGTTGAAATCGAGAAGAAGCAATTGGAACAGCAACTGCTGGAAGTCCAGCAGCAGCATCGCGAGCTGGAGCGCCAGCGCCGCCCTCTGGTCAGCAAACTGGCCGAGCTGGAGGCCTTGCTGGATGACGGAAGCGGCCTGCCTCCGGCCGTGCGTGCCGTGCTGCAATGGAAAGACCCTGGAATGATGGGACTGCTGGGCCAGCTGGTCAAAGTTCCATCCGGGCTGGAACAGGCTTTTGAGGCGGCCCTGGGGGGGCACGTTAATGATGTGATCACCCGCGACCGCCGGGTGGCCTCCAACCTGATTGAACGCCTGAAGCAGGAGCGCATCGGCCGCGTCACTTTCTGGCCGCTGGACCTGGAACGCATGCCTCCGCCGCCTCCTCAACTCCCTGATCGACGGGGCGTGGTCGGCCTGGCTATGGAACTGCTGGGCTTTCCACGAGAAATCGAGAGCGTGCTGGGCGAAATGCTGGGCCGCACGGTCATCATGGAGGACATGCCCACCGCTCTGCACCTCTACGATCGATGTCGCGGACGCCGCCCCCACCTGGTCACCCGCCAGGGTGAATATCTTAATCCGTCCGGCGCCCTCACTGGTGGGGCCACTCGTCAAAATCAGTCGGGACTTCTGTCTCGACGGCGGCTGCTGGACGAAGCCCGCCAACAACTGCAAAAACAAGAGATCGAGCTTCAGCGCTGCCGCGACCGGGAGGAACGCCTGCTGGCCGAACGCACCCAGGCCGACCAGACCCTGCAGGCGGCCCGCGAGGCATTCCGTTCGCTCAAGGCCGAACTGGCCGACCTGGAGGCCGAGGGCAAACGTCGCAATCAGGATCGCGAACGTTTGCAACGAGGTCTGGACAAAGCCGAGGAAGAGCTCAAGATGCTCCAGCTTCGCTCCCAGTCGGCCGATCTTGAGCTGGATGAACTGGAAGAGAAGCTGGCCGGGTGGAGCGTGGAAAAGGCGGAGCTAGAGGGTCAGTTGACCCAGTTCCAGGAGGAAGAAGCCCGCCTGCAGGCTCTGCGCGAAGAACTGCAGAGCCGCTTGAGCGAATGCGAACTGGATTATGAGCGACGCCGCCAGACCCATCAACAGCTAGAAGGCGAGCAACTGCGCGTGCGCCAGCGCAAGCAAGAGCTGGTGGACGACCAGGCTCAGGCCGAGCTGGAGGCCCAGCGCTGCCGTCAACTGCTGGGGGGCATGCACTCCGAGCGCGAAGGCCTGCAAACCCTGCTGGAGTCTCTTGAAGCCGAGCTTGAAGAACGCCAGCAGCAGCTGGAGAAACAGCGTTTGGAAAACCTGGAGCGAGAGGCCGCCTGGACGGCTCTGGCCGAGCAGGTGCGCCAGCTCGACGATGATCTGCGCACCCGCCAGAACCAACAAACCAAGGTGGAAATTGAACTGGCCGGACTTGAAGCGCGCCGCGAGGAGGCCCTGGAGCGCCTGGGCGACGTGCCTGAAGGCGAGGAGGTCAAGCCCACCAATCCCATGACCCCGGCCGAACTGGACAAAGCCAAGGCGCGGGCGAACCGACTGCGCAACTTCTTGGAAAACTTTGGATCGGTCAACCTGGGTGCTCAAGAAGACCACGAGCGCCTGCTGGAACGACACACTGACTTGAAATCCCAGGTGGACGATCTAGAGGAAGGTGCGGCCAGTCTGCGGGCCATTATGGCCGAGCTGGACGCCATTACCGTGGTGCAGTTCAAAGAAACCTATGACAAGGTCAACGAGGTCTTCGCCAAGGTCTTCGTGGACCTCTTCCAGGGCGGAAACGCCCGCCTGGAGCTGTGCAACCCCGATGACCTGCTGGAATCCGGCGTGGAAATCGTGGCCTGCCCGCCGGGCAAGCGCCTGCAGAACCTGCAGCTGCTGTCCAGCGGCGAGCGTGCCCTCTCGGCCATGGCCTTCCTGCTCTCGTTGCTGACCATTAAGCCCAGCCCCATCGTCATTCTGGACGAATTGGACGCACCCCTGGACGACTCCAACGTGGAGCGAGTGGCCAGTCGCCTGGGTGGATTCTCAAGCTCTTCGCAGTTCCTGGTGATCACTCACAACCGCAAAACCATGGAGTTTGCCGACCGGCTCTACGGCGTGACCATGGAGGAACCGGGTGTCAGCCGAATTCTCTCGGTCAAGCTGACCAAGGATGGGGAATACGCTCCCACCGAAGCTCCCCAGAAAGAAGAAGTCAATGTCTAAGCTGCTCTCACTGCTCTCGCGCAAGTTCGCCCTCATGGTCAGTCTGCCGCGCAACGAAGCCCGGTTGGCCGAGGCGGCCGTCAAAGCCGGCGCTCAATGCCTGAAGGTGCACATCAACTGTCACCATTTTGCCAGCGGAACCACCTTCAAGTCCTGGAAAGAGGAACGTAAGGCCATTCTGGAGGTGCTGGCAGCGGTAGAGGTGCCGGTCGGCATCGTCACAGGTGAAGAAACCCAGCCCGAGGCCGACGACCTGCTGGACATCCAGCAGCAGCGCTTTGATTTCTGGGACCTGTTCGCAAAGTTCACTCCCCCGGGCCATCTGAAGCTCTCGATGGGACGCATGGTGGCGGTCGACAGTGGCTGGACCCCGGACCTGATGAAGGCGCTGGAGCAAATCGGAATCCACATCATCGAGGGTTCCGTTATCCCCAAGACGGAATACCGCACTCCCTTGAATCTTGTGGACCTGGCCACCTACCTGCGGCTCACCCAGGCCAGCAACATGCCCGTGCTGATCCCCACTCAAAAGGCGGTCAAGCCGCACGAGGTGGGTGCGCTGCAGAAGGTCGGCGCCGCTGGGCTAACCATTGGCGCGGTGGTGACCGGGCTGGACGAAGAGAGTCTGCGCGAGGCAACCCGAGGCTTTGCAGAGCACATCGAGGATCTACCGCCCAACCAGTGAACAGTCGCTGATGCGAGATTGGCTCTACATCCCACTGGACGACCGGCCCTGCTGCTGGCAATTTCCCCAGCGTCTGGCCAGCCTGGAAATGCCTCCGAAAGAACTGTTGGGGAACTTTCAGGAACCAGGTGACGGCGACGCTTTGCTCGACTGGCTCGAGGAACAGGCATCAGGCGCGCCGGGCGCCATCATCGCCACCGATATGTTGCTCTGGGGAGGATTGGTGGCCTCCCGCCATCCCACCGGAGACCTGCGCAAAGCCCTGCAACGACTTCAGCGCCTTTGGGAAATCCGCCAGCGTCACGATCTGAGGATTCTGGCTTTCCAAACCATCATGCGCAATGCTCCCACCCAGACCACCACCGAGGAGATGGAATGGGCCGAAGCCATCGTAGAATTCTCCCAAGACCCGGAGAACGAAGTGCTGCGTTCGGCCATCCCCTCCCAGGTTCTTTACGAATACATGCGCGTGCGCCAGCGCAACCTGAGAATCTATCGTGAAATGGCTCAGAACGAATGGCGCACCGATTATCTGGTCTTCGCCCTGGATGACAGCAAGACGTCCGGCTGGAACCTGGCCGAACTCAACTCCCTGGGCAGTGTGAACTCTCTGCCGGGCACCGATGAGACCGGCCTGCTGCTGCTCTGCCGGGCCCTGGCCAAACAGCGTATCATCCAGGTGGACTGGTCGCACCCGGACCTGCGGCATCTGCAAGGACTGTATGAGGATCGGCCGGCTGCAGCCGTGCTCAAAGCTCAAATGGAAGCAGCCGATCTACACGAGGGGACCTCAGATGATCAGCTCTGGCTGTACGGTCGGCCTCATCAGCATCAAATCGAGGCGCGCTCCCAGCAGTACGCTGAGGTGGATGGGGCCTGGCTGGCCTACCTGGAAACCGCCCTGGAGGCGGGAGCCCGCATCGTGCTGGTGGATCTCACTTTCGCCAACGGGGGCGACCTCTCTCTAGGCCAGGCCTTGCGAGAGCGCGGTCTATGGTCCAAACTGGCGGGCTATTCGGCCTGGAACACTCTCGGGAACCGGGTGGGATGCGGCCTGGCCACGCTGGCATTGGAATCCAGCCGGGAATTCCTGGCCGAGCGCGTGGCCGACGACCTTCTTTACCAGTCCGATTTCCGCTGGAAAGCAGCCCAAAAACTGGGCCACCCCGGACTGACCCTAAGCCAACACGAGGTCAACCGGGTGGAACGCGAGATTTTTCCGGCCCTGCGCGAGCGTTTGCAGACCTATCTGCCGGCACACTGCAGTTTTCGTCTGCCCTGGAGTCGACTGTTCGAGGTGGAGTGCGAGTCCAGATTCGAATAAATATTTGACCAGGAAGTCCTTTTTCTTGACCCGAACGACCGCCTTCCATGTTTCACGCGTTCTTTACCGCCAATGGTCTGGCCACCTTAGCCACACTGTCGGTGCTGGAAGTCATCCTCGGCATCGACAACCTGGTGTTCATCGCCATTCTGGTGGCCCGAATCGAACCGGAACGACAACCGGCGGCCCGGCGGATCGGCCTGGGACTGGCGATGATTACTCGCTGCATGTTGCTGGCCACCATGTCTCACCTGGCCCACCTGACTCATCCCACGGGTCTGACCGTACCCTTCACCGGACACCCCCTCTCTTTTCGAGATTTGGTGCTGCTGGGTGGCGGTTTCTTCCTGCTCTATAAAGCCACCAAAGAGATCCACGAAAAGCTGGAGGAGGATGAAGACGAAATGGAGGCCCCGGCCCACGCCAATTTCGTCAAAATCATCTTCCAGATTGTGTTGATCGACATCATCTTTTCACTGGATTCTGTGGTCACGGCCGTGGGCATCGCCGACGATCTGGAGATTATGATTGCGGCCGTGATTTTAGCCGTGTTCGTGATGATTATCTTCTCCGGACCGATCAGCAACTTCATCAATCGCCACCCATCCATCAAGATGCTGGCGCTGAGCTTTTTGATTCTGATCGGTTGTATGCTGGTGGCTGAAGGCACCGGACATCACATCAACAAGGGCTATATCTATTTCGCGATGTTCTTTTCGCTCTCGGTGGAGTGGCTGAATCTAACCACGACCAAAAGGAAACGAGCTAAACGCGAGCTGAGGAAAGCCCAAGCTGCTCAAGCCGCAGGTCATTGAGAGCGGGAAAGCGCGCTCGATAGGCGCGTAAGTCTTCTAAATCCAGCCGGGCCGAAATGTGCCCGGGCTGGCTGTCCAGACTGGACAGCACTCTACCGTGGGGATCGATTAGACGACTTGAACCCGGGTAAGCCACTTTCGGGTCTTCGCCACAACGGTTCACTCCCAGCACGTAGGCCTGGTTTTCAATGGCTCGCGCTTGCAGTAATGAGTCCCAGTGATGCACGCGAGCGGCTGGCCAGTTGGCGATGACCAGGTAAAACTCCACGCCTTGATAGGCCAGGTGCCGAAACGTCTCGGGGAACCTCAAGTCGTAGCAGATCAAAGGAGCCACCTTACAGCCGTGCCAGTCGAAGTGAAGAAACCCCTCCCCAGGTTGGTAGTGCTCGCTCTCCCCCCCATACGAAAACGGATGCTGCTTGGCGTAGGAGCCCAGCAACTCACCCTTGGGGCCAAAGCTTAAAGCCATGTTGCGCCCCAGGCCGCCGTGTCCCCACCAGCTGAGGCCGCCCACCAGATAGATCCCGTGTTCGCGAGCGAGTTGGGCAAAGAATTGGGAGGTCTCACCCTCGGGCTCCTCGGCCAGGCCTTCTCTGCGCATGGTGAAACCAATGCAGGACAGCTCGGGCAACACTACCATATCCTCGGGCTGCGGACGCAGCTGCTGGATCAAAGCCTGAAGCTGGCTGTAGTTGGCCGATTTATCTTCCCATTGAATGTTGTACTGCAGGGCGTGAACGTTCATAGGGGAGGGCTTTCCGATCCACACCTCTTGACCTCCAGGGCAAATTAGTTTATATATAAACTATGTTCCATCCACTACCGGTTCGAGAAGACGCCGAGACGATTCGACTGCGCACCTGGGTTCAACTGGCGCGCACCTTTTACCGAATCGAGCGCTCAATCTCGACCTGCCTGGCCGCCCAACAACTGACCGTGGCTCAGTTCGATGTGATGGCCAGCCTGCACTACTGCGAGGGGGTGACCCAAAAGGAACTGGCGGAAACCTTGCTGGTGACCAAGGGAAACGTGGTGGGCTTACTGGACCGGCTGGAAAAGCTCGAGCTGGTGGAGCGTCGCCCCGATCCGGAGGACGGCCGCAGCAACCGGGTGCATCTGACCCAGGCCGGACGCAGCAAAATTGAAGCAGTGCTGCCCGAACACGACCGGCTGGTTCTAAGCACCCTGGCCTGCCTGAACCAACAACAGATCGAAACCTTGCGAGGGCTGCTGAGCAGCCTGGACCAGTCCATCTGACAAAAATTTTTGACAACTTAGTTTACATCTAAACCAACAAAGGAGACTCCATGAAAACTCTGCGAGCCGGCCCACAGTCGGCTCCCCAAACCCTGGTGCTGGTGCACGGCCGAGGCGCAAGCGCGGCCAGTATCCTGCCCCTCTATGACCACCTCGACCTGAGTGAATGGAAGGCGGTGGCCCCTGAAGCCCCGGGCCACACCTGGTACCCCTACAGCTTCTTGGCCCCCATCGAGCAAAATCAGCCCGACCTGGACCGCTCTCTGCGGGCCATTCACGATACCATTGGCGATCATCCGTCCGAGCACACGGCCATCCTGGGGTTCTCTCAGGGTGCCTGCCTGGCACTTGAATATGTCGCTCGCCACCCTCGCCGCTATGCGGCCATCATGGCACTGACGGGAGGCCTGATCAGCCTCAACCACGACGGTGACTTGAAAGGCACTCCCGTCTTCTTAGGTTCAGGCGATCCCGATCCGCACGTCCCCTGGGCAAGGGTGCAGGCGAGCGCCGAACTCCTGGCGGGCCTGGGGGCTCAAGTGGAGGCCCGACGCTACCCCGGTCTGCCCCACACGATCAACGCTGACCAGCTTGCTTATTGCCGCGCCCTGCTGGCGCCGAAAGGAAACCTTTTATGAAACCTGCATTACCCGGACTGCACCACGTCACTGCCATCACTGCCAACGCCCAGAAGAATCACGACTTCTACACCCAAACCTTGGGTCTGCGACTGGTCAAATTGACCGTCAATTTTGACGACCCCTCCAGCTACCACCTCTACTACGGGGACAGCGTGGGCAGCCCGGGCACGATCATGACCTTTTTCGCAGGTGAGGGCGCAATCCCAGGCCGCATCGGCAATGGCCAGGCGACAACGACCGTATTTTCGGTTCCTATCGGAACCATGAACACATGGCGAGCGCGACTTGAAAAGGCCGGGTTTCCCGTGAAACAGCTGGAGGTGTGGGGACAGCAACGCCTGGAGTTCACCGACCCGGATGGGCTACAGTTGGCCCTTTCAGAAGACAAAGACTCGAAAGAAGACGGTATTTCTGGATTTGCCGGGGTCGTCTTGGGATTGGCCAGACCCGCCGAGAGCCATCGGCTCTTCACCGAAACTCTGGGCTTTGAACTGGTCGCGGAGGACTCGGAAAGGCGACTCTACCGCAGCCAGCACTCGTGGATGGAGACCCTGACCGCGCCGGGCGCGAACGGCCGCATGGGAGCTGGAACAGTGCACCATATCGCCTGGCGTACGCCCGACGATGCCCACCAGGAACTCTGGTTGGAGCGCCTGCAAGGCCAGGGACTGCGAGTCTCGCCTGTGATGGACCGCAACTACTTCCACTCCATCTACTTCCGTGAACCCGGTGGCGTGCTCTTTGAGATCGCCACCGACCCACCCGGATTCACGGTCGACCAACCGCTTGAAGAACTGGGCCGCAAGCTGGTTTTGCCGAGCTGGCTGGAGCCTCACCGGGAGAAGATTCAGCGATTTTTGCCCCCGCTGAAACTCCCGCAGGCGACCCCGGACTTCCAATCACTGGGAAGCTGAGAACTTTCTAAGCTTTCCACAAGCTTGCTCTAAGCTGGCTCCGGCATATTGAGCCTCAGGAGCCCGGACGGGCCCGAACCGCAAAACTGGAGGAAGTTATGAAAAACCTTTTCACCACCCTGGCAGTCGCCACCGCGCTGATGGGAGCCGCCTTCGCCGCTCCCCCAGCCAAGCCCGGCGCCAAGCCCGCCATCACCAGCAAGACCACCCACAAGAGCGCGCCCGCCAAGACGGCCAAACCCGCCAAAGCCCCGCTCAAGAAGACCAAATAACTGCCGGCTGGCCTGCACGCGCAGGGCTGGGGCCAGCCAGTCCGACAGGGGCGTTCCTCCCGGAGAGGGACGCCCCACTTTCTTTCTGGAAGGACCTCCCTATGGCTCGGATCTTGATTGTGGAAGACGACGCCGGAGTGGCCTCTTACCTGTTGGCCGCCCTGCGCGAAGCAGGTTACCAGGCCGATCATTGCAGCGATGGTCCTTCCACCCTCGGCCAGGCCCCGGGTTACGACTTGTTGTTACTTGACGTGATGTTGCCTGGCCTGGATGGCCTGCAAGTGTGCCGGCAGTTAAGGGGCCAGGGACATTCCGTGCCCATTTTGCTGATCACCGCCCGCGACCGCCTGGAAGACAAGGTGGCCGGCCTGGATGCCGGGGCCGACGATTATCTCATCAAGCCCTTTCAGCTGGCCGAACTGCTGGCGCGAGTGCGCGCCCTTTTGCGTCGAACCCCCCGCAGTGAGTTGACGGTTTACCAGGTGGGCGACCTGGAACTGGACCCGGCCACCCGTCAGGTGCATCGGAAAGGCCGCCCTATAAGGCTTTCTTCAACCGAATTCGCTCTGCTGGAAGTGCTGATGCGCAATCGAGGACGCGTGATGACTCGGGCTACACTACTTGAGCAGGTCTGGGACTACGACTTCGCTGGCCAGGACAATGTGCTCGAGGTCTACATCAGCTACCTGCGCAGCAAGATCGACAAAGGCGAAGAGGTCAAACTCATCCATACCGTGCGCGGCGTGGGCTACCGACTGGATCTCTCATGACCCTGCGCTGGCGGTTCACCGGACTGATCAGCTTACTGCTGGCCGCCTTGCTTTCGCTCGGCCTCTGGGGTCTGCAGCACTTTGCCACCCGCCAATCTATCCATCATAGCCAGGACCTCATTCGGGCAGCCGGGGAGCGAATTCTGGTCGGCGTTCGCGACCACATTCCACTGCGCGAACTCATCCGAGAGGAACCTCAACCCCTCTCCATCGCGGTTTATCAGGGTCCGAACCTGATTGAACTGGTCGGTCACGAACCACCGGCGGACGGAGAAAACTGGGAAATCCAGAGACTGAACGTGCATGAGCGCCAGGTAGTGCTCGGCTTTCCCATTTACCAAAGTAAGGAAGCCTTGGGCCGTCAGGCACGTTTTCTAAGCTGGATCGGGGCACTGGTGTGGGGGGGGCTGAGTCTGACCACTTACTGGGTGGTCGGCCAGACTCTAAAGCCCATTCAGGAACTGGCCAATCAGGCCGACCAGGCCGCCGGAAATTCTGGTCCAACTCTGCTGGCTCCGCCCTCCCAGGATGGAGAACTCGTCCACCTGGTCTCCACTTTGAATCAGCTGCTGGGTCGACTCCACCAACGCTCGGCTCGACGCGAGCAATTTCACGTGGCCGTCTCCCACGAGCTGCGGACCCCACTGCAGGCGCTGCTAGGCCATGTGGAACTGGCCCTGCTGCGCCCCCGCACTCCAGAGGATTACTGCAAAGTGCTGGAGGAGTGCAAGACTCAAACCGGACGACTGACTCAACTGATTGAAGCGCTGTTGCTGCTCAACCGCCTGGACTATGCCCCCACGGCCAGCGAAGTCATCGACCTGAATGAGTGTTTTCCGGAGACCAGCTTACCCGCCCACACCCAAGTTATCTTTCTTCAGGCCGAAACGCGTGTTTCGGCCAACCAACCTTTGCTGGAGGTTCTTCTGCGCAACCTGCTCGGAAACGCCGACAAACACCGCTCCCAAAACAGCCAGATCCTGGTAGAGGTTGGCCCTGGACAGTTCAAGATCGAAAACCAGAGAGACTCTCAAACGCTCCTTGACCCTGAGAAGCTTCGTGAGCCCTTCTTCAGGGCCACAGGAAACAGCACACCGGGAAACGGATTGGGTTTGGCATTGGTGGCGGCAGTGGTGGAGCGGCTGGGCTGGGAACTGGAGCTACAAGCTCCGCCCGGGAGCTTCGTGGCCGTGGTGCGCTACCCGATCTGATTGAGGAACGAGTAGAGCGGAAGAAAAATCGAGAGAATTACAGTGGCCACCAGACTGGCCACGCTGGCCAACAAAAGCGGCTCCATGGCCGCGCTCATCGCATCCACCGCGTAGTTCATCTCGAGATCGTAGTAGGCTCCAGCTCGACCGAACATCTCCGGCATGCGAGAGGCCTGTTCGCCGGCCATGACCATATGAGCCAGTGAGGGCGGGTAGATGTCGGGATTCATGGCCATGTGGTCGGACACGGGCTCTCCCTCGGTGATGGTCTTTTCCATGAACGGAGCGTCCAGAATAAACTCGGGATTACCGCTGGCCCCAGCAGCCATGCGCAAGGTGCGAGCCAGGTCCATACCCGAGGAGAGCATGGCCTCCACCGACATGCAGTAGCGCGCGCAGGCCCCCTTAACCAACATGGCGCCGATCAGAGGAACACGCCTGAGGAATCGCCACAAAGCCACCTGACCCTTTTGGGTCTTCAGAAACTCCCGTCCGGCTGTAAAAAACACGCCGATGCTGCCTACCAGTAGCAACCAGAACCCCGGTTGACGCACCGCCTCAGTGATGAACATCACGATTCGGGTGATCAGCGGCAAGGGTACGTTCATGTCTTTGAAAATGGTGAGAAAACTGGGCAGGACAGTGTAAAACATGAACAGCGTCAAGACGACCGACAGGATGAGCACGAAACAAGGATAGGACATAGCCGACTTGATGCGCTCGCGCAGTCGGTTGTCGCGCTCCTGCCAGTCAGCCAGGCGCTCCAGGGAGCTGTCCAAATCGCCCGTGCGCTCGCCGATCTGAACCAGTGTTGTGTAAATCTTACTGAAAACCCTGGGATAGAAGCTCATCTGATAAGACAGCACGTGACCCTGCGAGACTTTCTCCGCTATATCGCGAATCACCTCACCGAAATTGGGGTATTCTTCCTGATGGGAAAGCGTCTCCAACGACTGCACGATGGGCACGGCGTTGCGGAGCATCGTCGCCAGCTGGCGGCTGAAGATACAAAGGGCCTGAGGGGGCACGGTGACCTTGGCTCGCCAGTCGCCAGGTGCCCCCGGTGCAGTGCTCGGCGTTGGTGCGGCCATTTCCCAGATTGTTTGATGTCAAGTTCATTAGTCCTGGCTTATTCGCGCACTATCCGCGCTCCAGGACTCCTTGTGGGGGGCGAGAAGACGGGGGAAGGATTTGAAATTGCGAGGAGTCAGTCAGGATGTGCGGTATCGCAGGTTTAGTATACGAATACAATTCGAACGCGGCGGTCAAAGACTGGCCCGCTCTTGAAGAGGCCCTGAACCTCCTGCGCAATCACGCGCCGGACTGGAACAACCCGGCCCCAGTTTTCCCCCTGCTTGATTCGGTGGAGGAGCAACTTCGAGACATTCGCGAGTGGCCGATTCTGAGTCAGCTCTGGACCAACCCAAGCCGCCAGGATCAGCTCAATCAGGCGGCGGTCGGACTGGAATTCTGGGATCAGCAGCTCCAGAAAGCCACCACCGCCTCGGATCTCTCCATCGAACTGCTGGAGACCTGGAATGCCATCAGCGTCCGGGTGCGCGACATCGGCTGGACACTCCAGCAAGACGCTCTGGGGGGGCTGCGTCGTTGCGCCAGCCTGCTACCCCACGCCTGGCGCGAAAACACAAAGGCCTGTTTCGAAGCCTGGAAGCTTACCGTGACCCTGGAGAACATTGGCCGAATGGAAGTGCGCGGCCGAGACTCGCTGGGCTTTTCGGTCATGGTCTCCTTCCCCGACCGAGCCTCTTTTGGAGTCTGGCGCGACAAGCTCAGCGAATCACAGCAGCAGCAGCTCAACCAACGTCTGCAGGGAGTCGACCTGGTCGATCAGGCCATCGTGCTGGACGAAGCCAGCCTCATCTTTGTCTATAAAGTGGCTCAGGAAGTGGGTGCACTCGGAGACAACGTGGCTCAGATCTCTTCGCAGATGAAGAAAGACGAGCTGCTGTGGTTGGCCCTGGCCCCGGAAACCAGTCGCGTCAATGTGTTCTCTCACACCCGCTGGGCATCCAACGGCATCATCAGCGAACCGAACTGCCATCCGATCTCCGAACTCACCCTGAAGCAGAACGGCAAGACCAGTGGCGCTCCCTCCCCTCACCGCATCATGGTCTGCCTCAACGGGGACGTGGACAACTACCAGGAGCTTTGCGCCCGCATCGGCTCCGAAACCGGACGCAGCATTCCGGCCAAGATCACCACCGACACCAAGATCATTCCGGTGCTGGTGGACTACCACTTTCAAAAGTGTCAGGACATGCGCGAAGCCTTCGTGAAGACGGTGCAGCAGTGTGAAGGCTCCATCGCCGTCATCATGCACAACAGCCTGGAGCCCCGCCGCATTTACCTGGCTCTGCGCGGTTCCGGTCAGGCCCTGTTCGTAGGCCTGTGCCGTTACGGCTATGTCTTCGCCTCCGAACTCTATGGAGTGGTGGAGCAAACCCAAAAGTTCTTCCGCGTGGACGGCACCACCGAACGCGTGCCGGGCAAACCCGAGAGCGCCGGACAGGTGGTGGTGCTGGAGTCCAACGGGGCCGGCGAAATGTCGGCCGTTGAGCTCTGGTCTTTCGACGGAGAGCGACTACCCTGCGAAAACGTCAAGATTCACCAGGCCGAAATCACGACCCGAGACATCAACCGCGGCTCATTCTCGCACTACCTGCTCAAAGAAATTAACGAAGCCCCGGAATCCATCCGCAAGACCTTGCGCGGCAAGTTCCATCTGGACCCCGAGCAACGCTCGGCCCGTATGAACCTTGACTCCAAGGTCATTCCCGATGAATTCCTGGAGCGGTTGCGCAAAGGAGAGATCCGGCGGCTGCTCTTCATTGGTCAGGGAACGGCCGCGGTGGCCGGTCAGGCGGTGGCTGCCATCGCAGCTCGGGTGCTGGGCTCCAAACTGGCAGTTCAGGCCATGAAGGCCACCGAGCTCTCCGGCTACTCCATGGACCAGAAGCTGGACGACGCACTGGTAATCGCCATCTCGCAGTCCGGCACCACCACCGACACCAATCGCACTGTGGACATGGCCAAGGCAGCCGGAGCGACGGTCATGGCCATCGTCAACCGACGCAATTCCGACCTGGTTTACAAGGTGGACGGCGTGCTCTACACCAGTGACGGCCGGGACATCGAGATGTCGGTGGCGTCAACTAAAGCCTTCTACAGCCAGGTGGTGGCCGGTTATCTGGTCACCTACCACCTGGCCAGCGTGCTCCAGTTGATGGAGCAGCAAGAGCTGTATCGTGAGCTTTCCGAGCTGCTGCGCTTGCCCGACCTGATGAAGGCCGTGCTGGCTGACCCTGGCCGCATTCGCGAGTTCGCCGAAACCTGGGCTCCCGTGCGACGCGACTGGGCCATCGTGGGCAGCGGTCCCACTCGTGCCGCGGCTGATGAAATTCGCATCAAACTGAGCGAACTCTGCTACAAATCCATCGCCACCGACTACATCGAGGACAAAAAGCACATCGACCTGTCTTCCGAACCGCTGACCCTGGTCTGCGCGGCTGGCCTGCCCCTGGTGGCCCTCAAGGACGCCGTCAAGGAAGTCGCCATCTTCAAGGCTCACAAGTCAGTCCCCATCGTGATTACCACCGAAGGGTTCACCGCCTTCGAACCCTATGCGGCCGGAGTGCTCTACGTCCCCAAAAGCTCAGAAGCCGCGTCGGTGCTGCTCAACACGCTGGTCGGGCACCTTTGGGGCTACTTCTGCGCCGGCGCGATCGACCGCGGAGCCGAGCAACTGAGGCACGCCCGAGCACTGGCCGTTCAGGTGCTGACCGAAAGCGAAAAAATCGAGCTTTCGCCCAGCCTGCTACGCCAGGTGCGTGATTTGGGGCGCCGCTTCCAGGATGAACTCTGGCGCGGTCGCTTTAACAGCAGCCTCTCGCTTGAGGTGGGCGCCAAACTGGGCGGACTTTTCCAATACTTTACCGGAGCCAGCTCGCTACGCCAGTTTGCGGCCGACTTCCAGGCGCCGCCCACGGCGGGAGGGGTGGCAGAAGTCCTGGTCCAGGCGCTGTCGCAAGCCATTGCCGAATTGAGCCGTCCCATTGACGCCATCAAACATCAGGCCAAGACCGTCACGGTTGGCATTTCGCGCCTGGAAGAGAGCTACGACGGTCCCCTCTTCGAGGCCCTGCGCCAGCTCTCCATCGAGCCAGACTCGGTCCCCTATGCCGACCTGGTCACGCTTCGAGTGGTCAGCCAGGCCGTGCGCGAGGTCTCCGGAATCACTTGCTACCAGGTGGACGGACTGGGCACGATGGGCGAGGTCACAGCCGCCTCGACCGTCAAAGTCCTGGCCAAACTGGGGCGAGCCGCCAACATGCGCAGCCGCGCCGACAAATCCCACGTGCTGGTCGGCACCAAGGAATGGTGCGTGCGCCGCGGTTCGACCTACATCGGCCGCGGGCGCAAAGACAAGTGCCCCATTATGATTGTGCCCAGCGCTCCGCGCGGTCAGGTGGAAAAGCTCGCCCTTTTGCACCTTGACCTTCATGACCAGCTGGCCCTGGACCACAAAGTCTCGCTCCTGCGCGACCTGTCGGGCCGTTATGAAGACATCAAGAGCCAGGTGCTGGAAACCGACGCGGAATGGACGGACGCGGTTTTGGAGGGCATTTCCGCGGCCGACTTGATTCTGCTGCCGGTCGAACAGTTAACCGAGCGCGTGCTCGCCTACTTTGCCAAAGGCCAGGAAGTACGCGCCTAAGCCCGATTACTTGACAACGCGGGCGCGTACTCAGTATAGTGTCCGCTCAGCAGCCAGCCATGGCGGAGGAACAGAAGAATGAAACGCACTTATCAACCTAAAAAGAAGACTCGCAAAACCGAGCATGGATTCTTCAAGCGCATGAGCACGCCGGGTGGCCGCAAGGTCCTGTCGCGTCGCCGGGCTAAGGGACGGGCTCGTCTCTCCTACTAAGTCGACTCGCCAGGAGCTTTGCCCGCGAGGAGTCGTTTCGAGGAGTAAGTTTTGCAGTCAAAGAAACGCTCTCCAGCAAAGCTCCTGGAGACCCTGAGAAGAAACTGGGAGTTTCAGCAAGTATTTCGCGTCGGGAAGTCGATTCCAGGGCGCGAAATTGTTTTGTACGGCATGCGCACGCGCCGTAAGCACGCCCGGTTTGGCTTCAACGTCAGCAAGAAAGTCGGCTGCGCCGTCGTGCGCAATCGCCTGCGTCGTCGTCTGCGCGAAATCTGCCGACTCTTTTTAGGAGAAATCCGCACGGGCTGGGACTTGGTGCTGGTGGCCCGCAGCGATGCGGCCGAACGGGATTTTTGGTCCCTGCGCCAGGCTTTTCAGCAGCAAGCCCAGCGGTTAGGATGTTGGAGTGAGCAAGCCCAGCCTGCCGGCAAGACTTAGCCTGTTTTGCATCCGCTGCTATCAGGCCACCGCACCCTTTCGGCCGGCCATGTGTCGCTTCACACCCACCTGCTCGGAGTATACTCGACAGGCAATTGAAAAATATGGGCTTGTCAAGGGGGGATGGTTGGGCACGAAGCGAATCTGTCGATGTCAACCCTTCTATCCCGGGGGACACGACCCCGTACCGTAAAGCTTTTAACACCATGATCCAATTTATCGCAGACTTCATGGGCCGCACACTGGCCTTCATCAACGACTTCACAGGCAACTACGGCTTGACCCTGGTTGTGTTTGCCGCGCTCATCAAGCTCGTTCTCTACAAGCCCACCTTGCAGATGTATCGGTCCCAAAAGGACATGGAAAAAATCAAGCCCAAGATGGAAGCTCTCAAGAAGCAGCATGCCGATGACCCGAAGAAGCTCAACGAAGAACTGATGAAGATGTACAGTGAAGCCGGGGTCAACCCCCTGGCTGGCTGTTTGCCTCTGTTCGTGCAGATGCCGATTCTCTTTGCCATCTTCCGAGCCATCACCAGCAACCCGGACACCTACCGCAGCGCCTACTTCCTCTGGATCCACCCCGGCACGCTGCAGGGGCTGTTCCCTCACTACTTTGCCTCCAGCCTGGCCGACGCCGACCTGGCCATGGTGCTGTTCTATGGCTTCATGATGCTGCTCTCGCAAAAGTTCACGCCCAGTCAGGGCGACCCTCAGCAGAAGGCCATCGGCCTCTATATGAGCGTATTCTTCACCTGGATGATGTGGTCCACCCGCTGGCCCTGCGCCCTGATCCTTTACTGGAGTTCTTTCCAGTTCTTCAGCGTGCTGCAGCAAGTATGGATCCTGAAGGTGCTGGCCCTGCCCACACCGCCAAAGGTGGAGATCATCAAACCCAGCAAAACTTAAAACCAAAAAGGGAGGTCGTCACGTTGAGAACTTTCTCGTCGGACGCACAATATGCCGAGGATGTGGTAGAGGACGAAAAGCCCGTCCGCTCCTCGGGAAGCAAGTCCGCCTCGGCGGATGATAACTATGATGAAGAAGAGGATCCGATTGCCGATCTGCTCTTTGACATCATGGATTTGATGGGGATCGAAGCCGAGATCGAATTCGAAGAACGCGACGACCACATTCGTTATCACATCGAAGGACCAGAACTGGGCGTGCTGATTGGCCGTCACGGTCAGACTCTGGAAGCCCTGCAGTTCCTGGTGGGCGTGATCAATGCCCGCCGCAGCCTGGTGGACTATCGCGTCGTCATCGACGTAGAAGGCTATCGGGAGAGACGCGAAAAGCAACTGCGCGATCTGGCCCGTCGTTCGGCCCTCAAGGCCAACCGGGAAGGGCGCAAAATTGTGCTCTCCCCCATGCCTCCTGGCGACCGCCGCGTGATTCACCTCACGCTGGCCGGAGACAGCAGCGTCAAGACCTACTCCGAAGGAGAAGAACCCGATCGTTGCGTGGTTATCTCTCCGGGAGACGCAGAATAGCAACTCCGGTAACCGATACTATTGTGGCCGTCGCCACTCCACCCGGTGAGGGCGGAGTGGCGATTGTGCGTTTGAGCGGACCCCTGGCTCCGATGCTTCTCAAGCGTTTGCATGGCCGCGTCCGACCCAAATGGGAATCCCACAAGCTCTACTATGGGCCCATTGTCCAGGCAGATGGACAGGTGCTGGACCAGGGTCTGGTCACCTGGATGAAGGCCCCGCATTCCTATACGGGGGAGGAGGTCGCCGAACTCCATCTGCACGGAGGCCAGGCTCTCGCCCAACTGGTGGTGCAGACCTGCCTGATCCACGGAGCCCGCCTGGCCGAGCCGGGCGAATTTACATTGAGAGCCTTCCTCAACGGCAAACTCGACCTGACCCAAGCCGAGGCCGTCCAGCAATTGATTCAAAGCCGCAGCCAGATCGCCGCCCAACTGGCCAGCCGTAACCTGACCGGCTATTTCTCCAGTCAGGTTGAGGGGGTGCGCCAGGACCTGTTGCACTGGCTTTCGCTGCTAGAGGCCGAGATCGATTTCGGGGACGAGGTGCCCGGCCTGCCGCTGGACCAGTCTTTACAGCGCTGGGGTCGAGCCTATGAAGCGGTGGACCGGCTGCTCCAGCAGGGCCAGAGCGGCAAGATTCTGGCCGACGGATTGCGCACCGTCATTGTGGGCGCCCCCAACGCCGGTAAGTCCACCCTGATGAACGCTTTACTCGGTCGACCCAGAGCATTGGTCACCGAAATCGCCGGAACCACGCGTGACACACTGGAAGAGCCGCTGGTGGTGGCCGGTGTTTCGCTACTGCTGGTGGACACCGCCGGCGTGCGCCGCGACAGTCAGGATCTGGTCGAACAAATGGGCATCCAGCGTTCGCGCCAGGAAGCCGAACAGGCAGATCTCTTAATCTGGGTGGTGGACGGCCACGCCACCGAACCACCTGATCCAGACTTTTACCAGATGGTCTTTGAGCGCCCACATTTGCTGCTGCTGAACAAGAAGGACCTGGGTCTGGCCCCCTGGACAGCCGATGACCAGGGACGCCTGATCGGGCTCCCCATTTCGCTGGCTCAGGGGGCAGACGAACTTTGGCCTGCCCTGGAACAACTGGTTCGTGAACTGGTGGGAGAGCAGAGTGACGTCATGCGCCTGACCCACCGCCAGTGGGAAACCTTGCTGCGGGCGCGAGATTCTCTGCAAAGTCTGGGCGAGACGCTGGAGGCCGGTCTGTCGGCCGAGTTTTTGGCCCTGGATCTGCGGGCGGCCGTGCAGGCCCTGGGGCAAATTCAAGGGCTGGACGTGGGCGAAGAAATTCTGGACAGAATTTTCTCGACATTCTGCCTGGGCAAGTGAGGCCATCGACCGCCCTTGGCTTGATGGCTGATTTAAGCTAATATCGCCCAATGGAAATCAAGACCGACGTTTTGGTGGTGGGGGCCGGCCACGCTGGCTGCGAAGCCGCCCTGGCGGCAGCCCGGATGGGCTGCAAAGTCACCATCCTGACGGCCAGTCTGCAACAAGTGGCGCGCATGCCGTGTAACCCCTCCATCGGGGGCCCGGCCAAGGCCCATCTGGTCAAAGAAGTGGACGCGTTGGGCGGCATTATGGGTCAGGCTATCGACGAGACTCATATCCACATTCGGATGCTCAACACCAGCAAGGGTCCGGCCGTGCAAGCGCTGCGCGCCCAGGCCGATCGGCCGCGCTATTCAGAGCGAGTGAAACTGGAGGTGGTTTCCCACCCCAACATTCAGATTCACCAGGATCTAATTCAGGAGTTGCATCGACATCAGGGTGAGATCGTGGGAGCCACCGGAGCCACCGGAACCGTCTACCGCTCCGGCGCGACTGTGCTCACCACCGGAACGTTCCTGGGTGGCCTCATCCACATGGGGGAGACCTCCTTCGCTGCCGGGCGCAGCGGAGAGCCGCCGGCTCTAGCTCTTTCCGACTCTCTTCGCGCCTGCGGGCTGGAACTGGGGCGCCTGAAGACCGGCACCACCCCTCGTCTGCACCGTGACAGCATCGACTGGAAGGCCATGGAGGAACAGACTCCGACCGAGACCCCTCTGGTATTCTCGGAACGCTCCCCGCTGACGTTGCCGGAACGCCAGCTCAGTTGCTATCTGACCCGAACCACCCTGGCAACCAAGCAGGCCATTCTGGCCAACCTGCACCGTAGCCCGATGTACATCGGGTTGATCGAAGGCACCGGCCCGCGCTACTGTCCTTCCATCGAAGACAAGATGGTGCGCTTCGGGGACAAAGACACCCATCAAATCTTTGTGGAGCCGGAAGGCTTCGATGTGCCCGAAGTCTATTTACAGGGCGTTTCCACCAGCCTCCCCCTGGACGTGCAATGGGACATCGTGCACAGCATCCCCGGCCTGGAAAAGGCCACCATCCTTCGTCCCGGCTACGCCGTGGAATACGACTTTGTGCACCCGACCCAATTGCAGCACAGCCTGGAAGTCACTCGACTGCGACGCCTCTTCCTGGCCGGCCAGATCAACGGCACTTCCGGCTACGAAGAAGCCGCCGCTCAGGGCATTTTCGCCGGTATCAACGCAGCCCGTCGCGCCTCTGGGGCCGAGACCGTTGAACTGGGAAGAGAACAGGCCTATCTGGGCGTGTTGATCGACGACCTGGTCAGCCGCGGAACCAGCGAACCCTACCGAATGCACACCTCACGTGCCGAGTATCGCCTGCTGCTGCGTCAGGACAATGCCGACGAGCGCCTGACCGAACTCGGCTACCAGTGGGGTTGCGTGGGGAGCTCTCAGTATCGGGCCTTCTGTGACAAACAAGAAGTCAGCCAGCGCGAATACGAGCGCTTGCAGAACACCCGGCTGAAGCCGGCCGATGCCGAGCGCGCCACCGAGCTCTTCAAAACCCCGGTCAAACCGGGCTGCAGCTTGTATGAGTTGCTCAAGCGGCCGCATATCGAGTTGAGCCAGATTCGTCGATTCGAAGCGCTGGAGGAACTCCCCCAGCGCATTCTGGAACGAGTCGAGATCCGGGTCAAATACGATGGCTACATGAAGCGACAGGACGACGAAGTCGCCCGAGCCCGACGGATGGAAGACCGAGAACTTCCCAGCAATCTCGATTACTCCGCCCTGCGCACTCTTTCTTCGGAGGCGCGCGAAAAATTAGGCAAGCAGCGCCCGCGCACCCTGGGACAGGCGGCTCGCATTCCGGGCGTCTCGCCCTCGGATATCGCCACTTTGTTGGTTCATTTGAAACAGGCTCGACTATGCAACACTCCTTAGCCCCCGAAAAACACGCTCTGCTGGAGCAATATGTTCAACTTTTACTGCAAGAAGGGGACCGTCTGGGCCTGACCGCGTTTCGCACTCCTGAGCCGATATGGAGCGAATTAATCACCGATTCGGCCTCGGCCGCCGAGAAATTGCCTCAGAACGGACAGATCGTGGACCTGGGCAGCGGGGGTGGTTGCCCCGGCATTGTTCTGCAGGTGTTACGACCCGACACAAAATTTTTTCTACTCGAATCCAATGGGCGCAAAGCCGGCTTCTTGCGCCAGGTGGTGGAACAGTTAGGCCTGCCCTCGATGGTGGTTCAGGACCGCTCGGAAACGGTGGCTCATCAACCTCAATACCGCGCCCAGTTTGATATGGTCGTGGCCAAAGCCGTGGCCAGCCTGCCGGTGCTGGTGGAACTGGCCCTGCCGCTCCTCAAAGTCAAGGGCAAGCTCCTGGCCTATAAGGGGCCCCAGGCCCAACAAGAAGTGGACGAGGCGGCTGTGGCCCTCAAGGCCCTGCACGGCCGCACCCTGGCAATCGAGCCTTACCATCTGGCTGAGAAAAGCTACTGCCACGTTATTGTCGAAAAAACCTCGGGAACATCCAAGGATTATCCCAGGCGCCCGGGGATTCCCGCCAAACAACCCCTCAAGTAGTCAGGGCCAGGATATCCGGCCAAGACCCTAGACGGAACCGCCGGCTTTGAGCAGATCCACCACGTATTTGCCCAGCAACTTGGTCTGGGTGGTGGAAATTTCCGCGAACTTGGCGCTATGGGTCCAACCAATGCCACCCTCATCCAGTCGCGAGCTGATCACTTCGCAGTTGAGCTCTAACTTGGCGTGATTGCCCAGCGGACCCATGTGCAGTGTGAAGCGGGTGGTCGGGCTGAGAGGACGATTGACGGCCAGCAGGGCGCCACCTAATCCGATATCGAGGGCCGTCCCAGGCGTGCGCTCCTTGGTCTTCAGATCGATTTCAATGGGCAGATTGGCTACGGCGCGGGTGTACTTGCGCTGGTTGAAGACCTTGGACTGCATGCCGATCTTGTTGAGAACCGTGATGACCCAGGACTTGCCCAAAACCTCAGGCGATTCTTCAAACTGGAGACCGATGTCGTATTTGCCCTCTTCATCTCGGCTGGCACGCATCCACACGATGCGGGCCGTGACCGGCTCGTTGACGCGAGCCTCGGGGAGAGGGTTGGAGACCTGGATCAACTGACCACGCTGGAAGCTACTTTGGGGCCCGCGCAGCTTTCCACCACCCAGTGAGATGTCCACCAGCTTGACGGTGACGGGGCGACCTTCCAGGTAAGCGCTGGTATCGAAATCGCAAGCCAGACGAACCAGTCGTCGGCGCTCCTGGGCACTGGCTCCACTCTCTTGCGAAGGCGCGGGAGGGGCTTCGACGGCCGCGGGCGGAGGAGCGGCCACCGCTTCCTGGGCGGCCACTTCCTCGATGACATCCTCGAGACTGGTTCCCTGAACCGGCTCGACCGTGGCTTCCGAGACAGCGCTTTGCAGTTCGGCCGAGGGCGCCACGGCGGGTTCTTCGTCCAGCCAGGAAGTCTCGACGCTGGCCGGACCGGCGAAAAAGTCTCCGCTGTCGATGCCCTCACTCGAGCCTCCCAGTAAGCCATCCTCCAACGAAGCGGGGCCGACCGTCTCGACCGCCAGAGGCTCGCTGGAGGCAAAGAGGTCGTCGTTCTGAACAGGTTCCAGACTGGGAGGACCGGCAAACAAATCCTCTTCAACGACAGCTTCCGTCACTGGCTCAACCGAGACAGGTTCTGTCACCGTCAAATCGGGACCTTCGAAAAGATCAGCGGGTCCGGACAACTCGGCCGGGCCATTCAGCTCGGACAGCTCATCTCCCGGCTCGGCCGGAGCCTCCTGAACGGCGGGCTCCTCGATCACCTCTTCCAGCTCGGAAGGAGCCTCGTCGATAATGGGCTCTTCGATCACCTCTTCCAGCTCGGAGGGAGCCTCGTCGATGATGGGCTCTTCGATCAGCTCTTCCAGCTCGGCCGGAGCTTCGTCGATAACCGGCTCTTCGACCAGCTCTTCCGGCTCGGCCGGAGCTTCGTCGACAATAGGCTCTTCGATCAGCTCTTCAACCTCGGCCGGAGCTTCGTCGACAATAGGCTCTTCGATCGGCTCTTCAACCTCGGCCGGAGCTTCGTCGATAACCGGCTCCTCGATCACCTTTTCCAGCTCGGAGGGAGCTGCGTCGATGATGGGCTCTTCGACCTCGGCCAGAGCCTCGTCGATAACGGGCTCTTCGATCAGCTCTTCAATCTCGGAGGGAGCTTCATCGATGATGGGCTCTTCGATCAGCTCCTCAACCTCGGAGAGAGACGCGTCGATGACCGGCTCTTCAACCTCAGAGGGAGCATCCGGGACGATAGACTCTTCCACCGGATCCACCGGAGGATCCAGCAGACCCTCGGAATCGTAGTCGTAGTCGTAATCGGTTGTATCGACATCCTCGACTTCAACTGGAGGACCAATCGCAATCGGCTCTTCAATCGTGACGGCAGGCTCGATGACAGATTCTGTCATCTCCACCTCGCCGGGCTCGAGTTCGTCTAAATCCAGGGCGTCAAAGTCTAGGTTATCCAGGTCGATCTCGGCCAGCGAACCCAGGTCGCCCGGTTCCTCATCCTCAACCTCAAAATCGATGGCGCTCAGGCCATAATCATCGAGGTCATCCAGATCATCAAGCTCGATCTCTTCGGCTTCCGCCAGCTCAGCCACCGGCTGCTCGGCCAGAGCTTCTAGCTCATCATAATCCTCAGAAAGGTCGTCGACCGCATTCTCGACCGCTGGCGCCAGTTCCAGATCGTCTTCCAGTTCCAGATCAAGGTCATCCAGGAATGGTTCAGCCAGCTCATCGTCAACCAGATCGGCTTCGGCCTCGTCCAGGCCAAGATCCAGCTCCTCCAGGGCCAGCAGTTCATTTTCGTCCAGATCCAGGTCGCCAAGGTCAAAATCCTCAACCTCATCCAGAGCGAGATCGGCCACCTCAAGATCGCCGAGTTCGTCATCACCCAGATCCAGATCAAGCAGAGCATCATCCTGCAGCAGCAGTTCATCGTCCTCAGGAATAGCCGGCAGATCTTCGGCCGTCACCTCGAGAGGTTCCAGCATTCTCGGACGGGCACTGGCCCTGCGGGCCGCACCTTCCAACCAGGCCAGGCCGCCAGCCGGCTTGGGCTTGGCCGGGGCACTCTTAGGACTGGGATCGGGACGACCGAGCTGCAGGGGCTCGGGCTTGGGACGCGAGCGAGTGGGGGCTTTACGGGGACCATCCCCATCCAGGCGCAGCTCGGAGGCCGGCTGAGGTGTGCGGGTCTTTCGCTCTACCCGAACCGACATCCAGCTGGGGGTCTCGCTGGACCTTGGCTGACTCTCTTTCAGACTCCGGCCGCCACTGCTCAGCTCAAATGAGGGAGCCTCCTGACTGCGGGAATAGTAGTAAGGGGAATCGTCCTCGTAATCTTGGTCCCGGTAGTATCTGGCGCGGTCCCCCACCGGCACGTGGTCTTCTCGAGTAAACTCCTCGGAAGAGGGATGAAACTGAGCAAAATGCTGAGTAATCCGGGTGCGGGGGTCGGTAATGCGTTCGAAGGACTCTTCAGTTTCGTAACGGCGCCGCCGCTCACTGTAAATCCCTGGAACTTCCACAGCGGCCGAGATCTGGCCCAGCAGGCGAGCCCGCTCTTGTTCGGCCTCCCAAACCAGTTGCTCGGTGAGTTTGACCGAACGGCCTTCCTGGCGTCGCACTTCAAGCTCGTCTTTGAGACTGCGCAGGATGTTCTCGACGTCGGCCAGACTCTCGCGCAGATTCTGCAGCCGCAGCAACGCCAGACGGTCGGCTGCATAGTTAACCATCTCCTGCAGTCCGCTGGTCTCGCGACTGCGCCGTGCCAAAGGCGGCAAGCCAGGATCAACCGCTCCCTCAAATGAGGAAGCAGCCTGCCGCAGCCTGCCCGGTAGGTTTGATCCTTGATACTCCGCCATACGAGTTTTGCGGCACGCTACGCCATAAAAAGCAAACACCCTGGTGTTTCCAGGGGGTTTACGCTACCGCCGATATGTGACTCCAGTTCCCTTGGTCCGAACGTCCGAGATCACTGCCCCGGACTCTATAACAAAACCTTTAGGCCGAATCCAGGTCGCTAAATTCGTTGACCACCTCACGAACTTTCCTGGGCTTGGCCGCCTCACGGTCACGGCGTGGAGGGACTTCTCGGGAGACCTGTTCAGCCCTGCGTGCGGGCCGCTCGCCGCTGTAAAAACGCTCGGCGCTCCCCCAGCCGCGGCTCCGCTCGCGACTCCGACGGCTTTCTTCCTCAGCCCGCACGGCCGCGTCAATAATGTGATGCAGGCGCACGCGCTCGGACTCCGCCAGGCGAATAAAGTTCTGAATCAGGCCGAGGGGACGTCCTTCTTCGGTGCGCCGCGTCTCATCATCGCGCAGGCCGCGCACGATGGCCTCCACGTCTTCCAGCGCCTCTTGTAGAGCTTCTAAACGGAGTGTGGCCAGTCGGTCCTGGGCCAAACCCAGCAACTCTTCAAGCCGACTCTCTTCCTCCACGCGGGCGTGGTAGGAATTGTTATTCTCCGCTTCGAGAAACAGCTCTTCCAACGCCTCGGCTTCAGACCTCAGGCGGGACGCTAGTTCGAAGGAGGACTCACGCATTCCCTCGCTACCTTTCAACCTTTCCATCAGGGCACCCACAGCCTTAGTTGGCGCGGGTGTCCGGCTATGATACGATGGCCCCTTGGAGGAACCTTCCATTTAGAACAAAATTTCGTGTTCGCCATTACTGACAGAACTGGAAAGAAGCAATGTCCAATCCAAAAATCGAAATCTATACCTGGCAGACCTGCCCTTACTGCCGCAGAGCGAAAGCCCTGCTGGACTCCAAAGCAGCGGCCTATCAAGAAATCTCCGTCGATGGTGACGAAGCAGCCCGCGACGCGATGGCCTTACGCACAGGCGGCAAGCGCTCGGTGCCACAGATCTTCATCAACGGCCAGCACATTGGCGGATGCGACGACTTGCACGCGCTGGATGCCAAAGGTGGGCTGGATCCGCTCCTGAAGGGCAACTAAGTGACAGGCGCCACGGTCTTTTTCCTGATCGTTCTGGCCATGGCGCCTGTGCTTGGTATGCTCCTGGCCTATGCTCACTGCTACCATCAACGCCTTCAGGGCGTATCCGGCCAAAAGCTAGAGGGCCTGCTCATTCAATGGGGATTTTTGACTTCGTTCGCACTGGGGGTCCTGATCTTCTGGTTTTGGCCTGAGGGCGCCGCCAGTTGGACCCAAATGCCCATGTTCAAATGGTTCTGTAAGGCAACTTTGATCGACCCCCCTCAAGCTGACGCCAACTACCAGGCCACCAAAGCCATGGTGTCCCTGGTGGTCGGCGGGCTGTGCGGACTGATTGCTCGCCTCAACGCCTTTCGCCTGACTCGCAGACTGGTGCGAGAAGTTCCTCGCTATTATCGGGCTGAGGACTCCGTAGGTAAGCGCTAAGCCCAAGCGAAGAGGAAATCTATGAGTCAGGTATCCCTTTTCCGAAAGTGGCGCTCGAAAGCGTTCACCGACCTGGTCGGCCAGGAAGCCGTGGTGAAAACCTTGCGCAACGTGCTGGCCAGTGGCTCGCCGGCTCGCGCTTATCTATTCTGCGGCCCGCGCGGCACCGGCAAGACCAGCACCGCACGCATCTTCGCCAAAGCCTTGTGTTGCGAACAGGGTCCTGCCCTGGAACCCTGCAATCAGTGCTCCACCTGCCGGGAGATCGCGCAAGGCATCTGCATGGATGTCTTCGAAATCGACGCTGCCTCCAACACCCAGGTAGAGAAGATTCGAGACTTCATCGTCGACAAGGTCCATTTCGCACCCGCCAAGGCTCGATTTAAGGTCTATATCATCGACGAAGTCCATAAGCTGTCGACTTCCTCCTTCAACGCTCTGCTCAAAACGCTGGAAGAACCACCGGCCCACGTGGTTTTCGTGCTGGCCACCACCCACCCCCACGAGCTCCTGCCCACCATCCTCTCGCGTTGTCAGCGCTATGACTTCCGCGCCTTCTCCCTGAAAGAAGTGGAAGACCACCTGCAGCACATTGCGGAGGAGGAAAAGCTTGAGCTGGACCCGCTGGCTCGCCAACTGCTGGCTCGCGCCGCCCAGGGCTCCATGCGTGACGCCCTGGTGCTGCTTGAGCAGGCCCAGCACTACAGCGGGGGAGCTGTTCGACCCGAAGATGTGGTCCAAATGCTGGGCCTGTTGCCTCAGGAGACCTTGGGACGTTGGGTTGAGGCTCTCCGTCAAGGAGACGCGGCGCAACTGCTGGGAGCAGTGGAAGAAATGCACCGCGGCGGTCAGGACTTTGTGCGGGCGGTGGACCTCTGGGTGGACCACCTGCGCCTGCTGATGCTCACCAAAGTCGGCGCCCAAGAAGCCGGCCTCAACGAACTCCATGAGGCTTATCGAGGAGCCCTGCAATCCCAGGCACACAACCTGGCCTTGGGCCAGATTCTGAACTGGCTGCGAGGCGCCGTCGATCTGCAGCAGGCCATTCGCGACGGCCAACCGGCCCGCATCTCTCTGGAGCTTTGCCTGGTGCAGTTGTGCGCGCCGGTCGCTGCCGCTCCGGCTGCTCAAAGCCAGCCCGCAGCCTCACCGGCGGCGCCGGCACTGGAGGCACTGACCCGCCAGGTCCAGGATCTCCATGAGAAGGTCAAATCCCTGATGCTGGCGCCTCCGGCGCGCCGACCGGAGCCGACCGATGAGCCGCCGCGGCGCCCCGAACCTCCTCGCAGCGAGCCGACACCACCGGCTCGACGTCCAGAGCCCGTGCGCGAGGAAGCGCATCCGACCCCACCCGTGCGTCGACCGGAGCCGAGCCGCGAAGAAATGCCGGCGGTTCGCGAAGAGCCTCCGCGACGCCCGCCCACGCCGCCGCCTGCCAAACCGGCCGTGGAACTGCCGAATGGTGGCAAGGCCATCACTCAGGCCAAGGAGTTCTGGCCCCATTTGCTCCAGTCGCTCAATGACCGACGCCTCAAAGCGATGATGATGGACGCCAAGCTGCGCGATTTCAGCCCGGAAAACCTGACGATCACGCTTCCCTCCACTCACCAAGTGCACTATGAGTATATCTCGCGCAACGTGCGCCTGCTGGAAGAGGTAAGTAGCGGGCTAATGCAAAGCAAGGTCCGCATCGAGGTAACAATGGATGGAGCTCAGCAGGCTCCAGTCCTGGAACAAGAACATGAAAGCCTGGTCAAGAAAGCCTCCGGCTTGTTCGGAGGTCGCATCTTGGATGCGGCGAATGACACCGGGTCGGATTAGGAGCAGAGAGCCAATGAGCGATACCCCGAAAATCTTAGTGGTGGACGACGATGAGCACATTCTTCGCTCTCTGAGTCAGTATTTGGAGCTGGAAGACTTCAACGTGGTCAGCGCCTCGAGCGGACCTGAGGCACTGACCCTGTTCCAACAGGAAAAGCCAGATCTGCTGGTGCTGGACGTGATGATGCCCGGCATGGACGGCTTCCAAGTGTTGGAAAAGCTCCGCAACGACCCTGAAACCGCCAGCGTGCCTGTGCTCATGCTGACGGCCCGCGACCAGCACAACGATATTTTGAAAGGCTACCAGATGGGAGCCACCTCCTACCTGGTGAAGCCCTTTAACCTGGACGAATTGGTGGAAGCCATTCGCGAAGTCTTCGCCAGCAAGCCCGGCTAGAGCCCCCCGACCCCGCCAACTAATAGCTAGGAGTTCATATGCAACGTGAATTGATGCGCAAAATGCAAAAAATGCAGGAGAAGCTGACTTCTTCGATGGGGCAGATCCAGGAAGAACTGGAAAACGTCACCGTTGAAGGTACGGCTGGCCAGGGCATGGTCAAGGCCACCGTCAACGGCCATGGCATGCTGATGTCGATCAAAATCGACCCTAAAGCCGTCGACCCAGAAGATGTCGACATGCTCGAAGATCTGGTTCTGACGGCCGTCAAAGACGCCATCGAAAAGTCCAAGTCCCTCTCTGGTGACAAGATGTCCAAACTGACGCAGGGACTGCCGATTCCACCCGGATTCTTCTAAGCTCAAATTGGATTACCCCGAAGCCCTGGAAGAACTGGTCGAGTCGCTTCAGCAGCTGCCGACCATCGGACCTAAATCCGCCCAACGCCTGGCCTTCTGGCTGCTGGAATCCCCAGAGCCGAAGGCTTTGCGTTTATCTGAGGCCATCCGCAGCGCCCGCCGCGATATTCGCCCCTGCTGCCGCTGCTTTAACTACTCTGATCGGGATGTCTGCGCCATCTGCGCCGACTCCAACCGCAGAGCAGACCTGCTTTGCGTGGTGGTCCAGCCCAAAGACATCGTGGCCCTGGAGAGAACTCGGGAATACCGCGGTCGCTACCATGTCCTGGGTGGGCTGCTGTCCCCCCTGGACGGCATCGGTCCCGGTCAGGTGCGCATACAGGAGCTGGTCGATCGGGTCCGTCAGGAGGGAATTCAGGAAGTGATTCTGGCTCTGGACACCACCGTGGGTGGCGAAGCCACCTGCCTCTACCTGTCGCGCCAGCTCGGCGAGCAAACCAGCGTGACCAGACTGGCACAGGGTCTTCCGGCCGGCGGCAATCTGGATTATACCGACGAAGTCACACTGGGGCGGGCCTTTCGTGGCCGCCGCCGGGTGGAAGATCTCAGTCAACAAGGATAAGGCGGGCCTGTATGCGCATTTTTGTCACGGGAGCAACCGGATTTGTCGGCCGCGAGGTGGTTCGCCACCTGCAACAAGCCGGCCACGACGTCTTCGCGCTGTGCCGAAACCCCGACGATCTCTACGTCAGCGGCGTGCAAAAAGTGCGTGGAGATATCCTGGAACCCCACAGCTTCGAACCTCAATTGCGCGAGGCGGAAGCCTGTGTGCACTGCATCGGCATCCTGCGGGCTTTTCCAGACAAAGGCGTCACCTTTGAAAAAATGCACTATCAGGCCACCCTCAACCTGGTACGAGCCTGCGGTAAAGTCGGGGTGCAACGCTACATCCACATCAGCGCCAACGGGGTCGAGAAGAACCCCACCACCGAATATATGAGGTCCAAGGCCAAGTCGGAGCAGGCGGTACGCAGCTCCAGCCTGGACTGGACGATTTTGCGACCTTCGGTGGTCTATGGCGGCAATCCCAATCGGGAAAATTTCGTCAAAATGCTGCAGGACAATCTGTCCAAGGCCCCCATCTTCCCCTACTTTGGCAAAGGCGAATATCGTCTGGCCCCGGTTTCAACCTGGGAACTGGCCGAGACGGTCAGGCGCTGCCTGGAAAACAAGGAAACGGTCGGCAAAGCCATCCACGTCGGGGGCGAGGAAGTCTATACTTACAAAGCCCTGCTGCGCTTGCTGTGCGAGGCGGGCAAATTCAAAACCAGCCTGTTCTCTCTGCCGCCTGTGCTGATGAGTACGGCGGCGGGTCTTCTAGGCGGCTTCAAATGGTTTCCGCTCACCAACGATATGCTCAAAATGCTGATGGCAGGCAATGATATCCCCCCCAATGCGCTGACTCAAAAAACCCTGGAAGTCCCCAGCGTCAGTTTTCGTGGCTGGCTTCAACACGGCCTGATCGAGCCGGCGGGGGCGCCCGCCCTCACCGAAACAGCCGAACCCCGGGTCACCACCCAGCTCCAACCCGACGACGCTCCCGCGGTCAACACCACCAAACCTCTCAGCCCGGACGACGCCCCTTAGAGCGTCATCTCGCTGCTGTCACGGGCCCCGCGATGCAGGCCTTCAAGCACTGCCTCGGCGCCCTGCAATTCATCCAATCGATCCAGTTGCTCCAGGCATTCCATCCAGATTGCCTGCTGCTCTCCTTTGCGCGCCGAAGCGGCGGCCAGAGCAAAAGCCTGAGCCGCCCCATCCACCTCACCTCGGGCCAGGCAGAGGTAGCCGCGCTCTCGGAGCGCCTCACACCGTAGCGGCGCGTCCTTCGGCACCTGATTAAGCATCTCCAGGGCCAGCACCAAATTACGATTGGACTCGTGCAGCCTGCCTCGCAGCCGCTCCAGACGAGCCGTCAGAATGTAGATTTGAGCTGAGTCAGCCGGGCCCGTGCCCTGACCCAGCATCCAGCCGGCCGCTTGCAAATCCAGGCCGGCTTCTTCCAGCAAGTTTCGCTCAATCAGAGTGCGGCTGCGCTCGATGCGGGCGCGCAACACGGGATTGCGTTCGCCGAGCTGGAGAAAGCGCTCCAGGCTCTCGGAAAAGAGCTCGCAGGCTCGCTGATTATCTCCCTGCGCCCGGTAAGACAGACCCAGGCTGCTCAGGGCATAGGCCAGAGCACGATAGTTCCCGAAGCGACGGCACATTTCCACGTCCAACTGGTGAAAGCGAATGGCCCGAGGGTAATCTCCCAACTTCATACAGAGGTTGCCCAGGCGACCGTAGACTACGGCCAGTTCAGATTCGGCACCCAATCGTCGGCTGAGCCGCTCGGCCTTGTAGGTGAAATGCAAAGCCTCGGAAATCTTGCCCAGGTCACTGCAAATCTGACCCAGCCCCTCGTAGGATTTGGCCACTCCAATCCACATCTGCAGATGCCAGAAGGAGCGTAAAGCCTGTTCCAGGTACTCCAGCGCCTGCTGGGGTTCGCCCTGCTCCTGATGGAGCAAACCCAACAGGCGGCAGGCTTCAGCCTGAGAGCGGTCAGGCCGTAAACGCGACCGCTCCGACACCCGCAGCCAGGCCTCTTCCGCCTCAGAAAAACGATTCAGACGAAATAGCACGCGCCCGCGCTCGATGTCGCTCTCATCGTCACCCTGCGGGGGCAACATCTTGAGCGCTTCCCGCAGCTCACCAGCCCTCACCAGTAGCCGCGCCGACTCAAGCTGCCAGGCCTGAGCGAACTGACCCTCCGGATCCCATTCGCGGGCCAGTTTCAGAGTCTGCTGGGCCTGCTCTTGCTCCCCATACATCCCGTGAATCTGAGCCGACAAAATTAAAGCTCGCACCAACAAAGGCTTGAGCGTAATGGAATTGCGCCGACACAGCAATCCGTCCAGCTCCTGTGAGGCCTGATCCCAGCGCTGCAATTGTACCAGAAGCTCCGAGCGCCACAAGCGGATGGCCGCCTTCTGGTCGGCCAGATGCTTGTCTCCCCTTGCCTCCAACTCCAACCGGTCGAGCCAGGCACCGCCCAGCTCCAGAGCCCGGCCGTAGTCAAAGCGCGCCAGGCTATCTTCAATCGTGGCCAGGAAATGCCGACAAAACTCTACAGCGGCAGGCTGAGTCAGATAGATTGCGACCAAACTTTCTAGACTGGCAGGTTGCAATAGAGTCCAAGAAAAATCATGATAAGATGGAATTCTTTTGAGGAGCTTCGCGTCTCCTCCTTTAGAAGGAAGTAGCCAGCCATTGAGCACGGTCATGTTGCAGAGAGAATGGAAGCTCCAGATGGCCCGGAAAGCCCCGGGCCGTAGCGGAGGCTATCCCGGGCTTTTCTGGGCGGCCATCGCCCTGAGCCTGCCGTTGCTTCATCAGGCCCTGGCCGCCTACCGCCTGGAGTTTCTTCCCGAGCGTCGCGCCTCATTCGAACTTGCTGGATTCTGGCTGATTGGTCTGACCTGCCTGCGGGCCTGCACCAACTGCGCCGCCAGCATGGCCGAGGAAGTTCAGCATCATTCCGTGCAACTGGTACGCCAGTTGCCGCGCACTGGTGGGCTGATGGGCCTGCTGGCCACCAAAGCCGCGGTGGCATCTTTTCCGGTCCTGCTCGAATGGGGTCTGTTCGGGGTTCTGGTGGGACTGCTCTGGCTGCTCGGTGTCCCGGTGGAGGCCTGGAATCCGCTGCGATTCGTGGCGGTCGGTTTGACCTCCCTGGCCTTCTTCTGCTCTCTTGGACTGTGGATCGGCGGCCGTCTGGGCGAGCCCGAACGCGCCAGCAACAACGCTCGAGTGGCGGTTCTGATGACGCTGGTCGGTTGGGCCTTGCTGGAAGGCGTGCTCAAAGGCCCGCTGCTGCTGATCGCCGCCCTGATCTGGGTTGCTTTCATGTTTCGCTCGAGCCCGCGAGTGGCCTCGGCCTTCCAAGGCGGTGTGATCAGCGCGGTCGTGGTGCTGCTGCTGCCCCAGGCCTATATGCTGGGAGATCTGCGATTGGCCCAGCTCAGCCCGCTGATGGCGGCCTTTAACCCCGATCTCACCCGCGACGACTGCATCCTCTACTGCGTGGGTGCGGCCGTCATTCTGTTGTTGAACCTTCGCCAACTGAGGAAGCTCTAAATGGCCATGGGGCCACAAGAGTCGGTTCACCGAGGGGAACGGCGGCTCCTGGATCGGTCCGTCTTCCTGGGAGATGTGGCTCGCACCGGCAAATCCCAGGAGACCACTTCCCAGGAGTCGGGCAAAAAGAATGCATTCCGCATGTTCTTAGACGAAGAGGTCGAAGACAAGGAAGAGGGCACCGACAAAAAGGCCGCTGAGGAGAACGCCGAGGCTGGCGCCGAAGCCGAAACCGGCAATGTAGCCACCCAGGAAGCCAAAGATGACCAGCTGGAAAACCGCAAAGATGCGGATCGTCAGGCCCTGGAGGGCGGCGTCGAGCAGGCTGAACGAGCAACCGCTTCCAACCATGGCTTGTGGCGCGGTCCCCAACTGAACATGGGCGCGGCCATGGTGAGCGTACCTCAGCAGCTGCAGGCCCAAGCCCTGGAAAAGCAGGGTCGGACCCAAAAACAACGAGATGCGGGTGACAGTGAAAAGCTGGATGAATCCACTCAGCGAGTGGACGATGTGCTCCTGCAAGCGCTGCGTCAATCTGGCCTGGCCCATCCTGTGACGGGATTCGCCGATCCCCGGCTTAAAAGCGGCCCGCCTCATCTGGGTTCAGAGTGGACCGTCAAAGTCAAAGGGGCCAACACCGTCTACCGGTGGGAAGCCTCCCCCGGTCATCGCCAGGTGTTGCGCTGGGGCGAGCGGGAGAGTCTTCTCGAAACCACGGCCGCTGGCCAGCGCCAGGTCATCCAGAAACTGGGTGACCAGTTCTGGTCTCAGACCACCCCCTGGGACAGCGATGGCGGCTTTGAAGTGGCCAACTCTTAATCAGCCGCGGCGTTCAGAAACCGATATCAGCGCTTCCATCAGCTCTTCCAGTTGAGCCTGGTCGCGATAGTGCAATTCGATTTTGCCCTTCTCTTTGGTGCTGGGTCGAATCTTCACCAGGGCGTTCAATTGCTGGCCCAACTGCTGCTGAATATGCTCCCAGTCGGGACTCAAGGCTCGCCCGCCCTTCCGGTTCGGCTTCTGCTCATGCAGCTTGCGAATGAAGTCCTCAGTGGCCCGCACCGACAGCTGTTTCTCGCGAACCTCGTGCCAGGCCCGCAGCTGGTTGCGTTCTCCCTCTAGAGAGAGTACAGCGCGGGCATGGCCCGCGCTCAACACCCCGGCCTCCAGATCACCCAAAATCTGGGGCGGAAGTCCCAACAGACGCAAGGCATTGGCCACCGCCGGCCGGCTGCAGCCCAGGCGTCGCGCCAATTCTTCCTGGGTCAACTTGTGCTCGCGCAAGAGGAACTGGAAGGCGCGAGCCTCCTCCACCGGGTTGAGATCCTGTCGCTGCAGATTCTCGATCAGGGCCACTTCCAACAGATTTTGGGGAGCGAACTCCTGAATCAGTGCTGGAATCTTTTCCAATCCGGCCAGCTTGGAAGCGCGCCAACGGCGCTCACCCACAACCAGACGATAGCCCTCGGCTTCGCGGGTGACCACCACTGGCTGCACAACTCCGTGCAGACGAATCGAATCCGCCAGTTCACTCAGCCTTTCCTGGTCGAAGCGACGTCGCGGCTGAAGAGGGTTGGCCCGAATTTCTTTCAGGGGCAGCTCAGCAAATGGGACTTTCATTGTTTCACGTGAAACTTCTGAGCCATTTTTCAGATTTCCTTCGGCCTGGATGGGTAGACTCCAAGGGCATGGAAATCAGTCTGCCCAACCGCCAGACCCCGGCCAGCGCCAAAGACGCCTACAAGCTCTATAAGAGCCTGGACAATCAGACCCAGGACGCTGACCCACGGCCGGATTTCGTCACTTTTACGCAGGGCGAGCAGAAGGTCGAAGTGGCTCTGACCCCGGCCGGCTTTTTAGCCCGTCAGACCGAAACCAGCCAGACTACCGTGACCAACGCACAGATTCCGCGCTGGCTGGGCAAAGCCCAGGTCGACACCATCTGTCGCACCAGCCAGGGCGCCTATACCGGATTTTTGGGCGGAGTCGAAATCTCTCCCGACCCTGCCGGTCAGGACAAAGCTCGTCAGGTTTTCTTCGAGTGGCAACGACCCTTGCAAAAGCAAGGGGACTGTGGCTGACCCTCTTAGCTCTCACCCGCCGGTCGGCGGGTTCAGGCAGCCGCTTTTTGGAAAGCCGGACGCGAGTAGATTCGCTTGTAGTATGCGCCCACATGCTCAAACCCATCCAGTAGCTTGAGCATGCTGGCCCATCCCAGCAGCGAGCCCAGAATGACATCCACCATGGAGAACTGGTCGCCCAAAAGATACTGACGGTCGGCCAGGTGGTGATTGACGATCTGCAGGACTCGCTCAAACTTTTCCTTGGCCGAGGCAGCCCGAGCGCTGTCGCGTTCGGCTTCGCTGAAGCGGACGGTTTGCAAAAAATACTCGAGCAAGTGGGGCTCCATGGCCGCACCCACAAAGAAGGCCCACTGGTAGTATTCGTGTCGGCGATCCTGGGCTGGAGCCAGTCCGGCAGCGGGGAAGCGATCCGCAAGATAGAGGGCAATGGCGGAGGATTCAGTGACCACCTGGTCGCCATCCACCAGGGTAGGCACCTGGCCCAAGGGGTTGGCGGCCCGCAGTTCTGGATGAACCAGTTCTTCAGGAAACTTCAACTGCACCAGCTCGTGAGGAACGGCCAATTCTTCCAGGGCCCAGCGCGAGGAAACGGCGCGCGTTTGAGGAGCAAAAAACAGTTTCACGAGTGGGCCACCTCGGTTTCGTGGGCTCTCTGATAGGCCGGCCGCTTTTTCAGCTTCTCAACGTAGCCAACCAGGCTGGGGAACCCTCCCAGCAGGCCTTGCATGTGAGCCCAATCCAGAGCTGAACCCACCAGCACATCGGCCGTAGTGAAGCGTCCGTCCGCGATAAACTCTCGAGTGGCCAGATGGTCGGCGATGATCTGCAAGCGTGCCTGCAGCAGTTCCTTGGCCTGAGCCACCCGCTCCGGTTTGCGCTGATCCTCGGGTAGGAAGCGGGTATGCAGAAAGATTTCGATCAGCTGATGCTCAAGCGTATTGTAGACATAGAAGCAGAAGCGATAATAATCCCCACGCTGATCCAGGGCCGGGGCCATCGTACCCGGGCGATATCGGTCGGCCAGATACAGACAGATGGCCCCAGACTCGCAAATGACTCGCTCGTGGTCCTGCAGCACGGGAATTTGCCCCAGCGGATTCAATTCCTTGAACTCCGGCTTGCGCTGGTCGCCCGCCTGCAAATTCATCGGGACGATCTCGTATTCCAGGCCCAGCTCCTCCATGACCCAGCGGGGCCGGGTGGCTCGGGACTGCTTCGAGTAATAAAGCTTCATCATAGTGCGGAGGTCTTTGAAAAAAGTTCCAGGCCACCTCTAAGACTTTAGACCCGTCAACACTTCTCAAACATTCCACTAACGTTACGCTGAATAGTTAAGCGTATGCTTGACTTATGTCACAAGTTCAACCCCTCTTAGTCATCCGTAACTCGGTTCTGTTTCCCCATATGGTGACCCCCATTACGGCGTCACGGGACCGCTCCATCGCGGCCGTCGAGGCGGCTCTCGAGGGGGATCGCTCGCTGATCGTCGTGACTCAGCGCGATCTCTCCGTAGAAGAGCCGACTCAAGACGACCTCTACAACATCGGCACACGCGTGACCATTCAGAAAGCCACGCGCGGGCAGAACGGCTTCCAAATCGTGCTCCAGGGGGTGGAACGCGTGCGACTGGTCAAGCTGGAACCCGGCAAGCCCTATCTGCAGGCGCGATTTCAGGTGCTCCCCATTCAAGAAGACCGCAGTGCGGTGGTGGAAGCCCTGCATCGTAGCGTGCTTGACCTTTCCGCCCAACTGCTGACCCTGGTCGGGCAGACCCAGCGCCAGGGAGCCAAAGCCATGCTGGACCAACTCACTTCCCAGTTGACCGACCCCATGCAACTGGCTTACTTCATCGCCGGCTTTATGAAGCTGGACATCCAGAAAGAACAGCAGGTACTGGAAGCCAGCAGCCGCATGGAAGCGCTCGAATTGATCCACAAGTTCTTAGCTCACGAGCTGGAAGTGCAGCAGGTTCGCCAGCGCATTCATAGCCAGGTTCAAAACGAGCTGGGCAAAGAACAGAAGGACTACCTGCTGCGCCAACAGCTGCGTGCCATTCAAAACGAATTGGGCGAGGACGATAGCGACCGCGCCGAATTGGAACTGCTGCGCGAAAAGTTGGACCAGGCCGAGCTACCGGAAGAGGCTCGCAAGGAAGCCGACCGAGAGCTGAAACGTCTGGAACGACTGAACCCTTCCTCGCCAGATCACTCGTTGACTCGCGGCTACCTGGAACTCCTGGCCGAGCTGCCCTGGAACAAAACCACCGAGGACAATCACGACCTGAAACGGGCCCGAGCCATTCTGGAAGAGGACCATTTCGGCCTGAAAACCGTCAAAGAACGCATCCTTGAGCATTTGGCCATCATGAAGCTCAATGCTGGAGCCAAGGCCCCCATCGTTTTGCTGGTAGGACCGCCTGGTGTGGGTAAGACCTCGTTGGGTCAGAGCATTGCCCGAGCCCTGGATCGCAAATTCGAGCGGCTCTCCCTGGGCGGCCTGCACGATGAAGCGGAACTGCGGGGACATCGTCGCACCTACATCGGCGCCTTACCCGGGCGCCTGATTCAGGGCGTGCGCCGAGCCGGGGTCAAGAACCCCGTGCTCATGCTGGACGAGGTCGACAAACTGGGCAACAGCTACCGGGGCGACCCGGCCTCGGCTTTGCTGGAAGTGATCGATCCCGCTCAGAATGACAAGTTCCGCGACAACTATCTGGACCTGCCTTTCGACCTGTCCAAAGTGCTGTTTATCTTGACCGCCAACACCACCGATTCGATCCCACGACCCTTGCTCGACCGCATGGAAGTGATTCGACTCAGCGGCTATAGCGAAGAAGAAAAGCACCAGATCGCCCGACGCTACCTGATTCCCCGCGTGCTCAAAGAGGCTGGTCTTTCCGAGGACTCGCTGAAACTGAGCGACGAAACTCTCAACCACATGATTGCCCGATACACTCGCGAAGCGGGTGTGCGCGAACTGGAACGGGTACTGGCCAAAGTGGTGCGCAAACTGGCTTTGCGCTTCGCCGAAGCCGAAGGACCCACGGCCATCGAACTCTCCACCAGCGAAGCCGTGGAGCTGCTGGGGGCCGAGCGCTTCCTTCCGGAGTCGGCCCGCACGGAAAAACATCCGGGCGTGGCCACCGGTCTGGCCTGGACCGAGGTTGGTGGCGACGTGCTTTACGTCGAATCCATCAGCCTGCCTTCGGGCAAAGGTCTGACTCTGACCGGCCAGCTCGGAGACGTGATGAAAGAGTCGGCCCAGGCCGCCCAAAGCTATGTGCTCTCAAACGCTCGCAGCTTCGGCCTGCCCGACAAACTACCGCGCACCGAGGGCGTCCACGTCCACGTTCCGGCCGGAGCCATTCCAAAGGATGGTCCCTCCGCCGGGGTGACCATGGCAACCTCGCTGCTGTCGGCCTACACCGGCATTGCGGTGCGGAAAGACGTGGCCATGACGGGTGAGATCACGCTGACCGGGCTGGTGCTGCCGGTGGGCGGCATCAAGGAAAAGGTGCTGGCGGCTCGCCGCTCCGGCATCAAGACCGTCATCTTGCCCAAAGACAACGAACGCGATCTGAAAGAGCTCCCCGAGAACGTGCGGGCCGAGATGGAATTCCACCCGGTCAGCCACCTGGACGAAGTCTTCGCTATCGCGCTTCCCGACCTGGAACGACGAGGCCTGAGCGTGGTTCAGGTGCGCGCCTCTTGATGGCCTGAACGACCAACTCCGCGCCCGGCGGGATAACCCGCCGGGCGCACTTTCTTATAACCACCAGCGAGGCTAGGAGATGGCGTAGAGGCAGGCCAGCGAGACGAGAAAATAGACGGCGAAGAGCACATAGTCGCGCTCTTCCCAAAACAGTTCTTCCTGAGTCGTCATCAGCGATCAGTTCCAATCCATTGAATGAACCTAATCTAGACGGAGCGTCTGAAGGGCGAACCTGAATCCAGCTGAACCTTTACTGAAGACGTTCTTCCAGGTCCTTGCGCAGCTCGGGCGGCAAAGTCAGATGCGGGTCGGCCAGACGCTGGCGAAGCAGGCCAGCCAGGGTTGAAAAGCGCTGACGCAATTGCTGGCGAATGACCTCCCAGCGGGCGTCCAGCACCACTTTCAGGCCGTCGGCGTCGCTCAGGAGTTGCGGATCGTGGACGATCGCCACACAGCCAGGAATTCCCAGGTCGCAATCGGTGGACTGCAGCGCCACGCCCTCCTGAATCACGCAAATTTGACCCACAAAGGGCGCCCGCAAAGGGAAGATCAGGCGGCGGCTCACCTCCAAATAGGCAGCCGCCTCGGTCTGTAAATCGACATAACCGCAATTGCGGGCCAGGACCCGGCTGAGACAATCCCGCTCGGTCAGAAGAAAATCCTGGCTGGCCGCGCGCTCTCCCAGAAGCTGCGGATGCAATGGAATGCAGCATTGATTGCCGGGAAGCGTCCCGTAGGAATTGAACCTGCTGATCGTGCCCTTTTCGGAGATGCGCAGAGACACCATCAAGGCATTGCACTGCTGCGAGTCAGGCGTAACCAGAGAATAATCATTGACCAAGAATTCCCGTGGACGGACGACTCGAGTTGAGGGCGCAATAAACCCACGACCGCCCAGTTCCAACTCCTCCACGGCGTGCTCAAAGCCCGCGACATCAGGCTCCAAATAGCTCAGACCGGGCAATGTGGTCCAGTTGGCATCGTTGACCAGCTCGTCGCCGACGCGGACCGGCTGAGTAGAATGTCGGCAACGCTGCCCGACCTCGGCCACCACCCGACCCAGGTAGTCCGGCCCGGCCTGAAACCAGCCAGACTTGGGAAAGAACACGGACAGATGCAACTGAGTCGGGTCTGGACAAAACCCCCACAGGTCCAAATGGTTGCTGTGACCACCCCAGGTCAGCTTGGCATTGTCAAACTCACCCGTCAGCACCAATTCCAGGCGCTCGGCGCCACTGGCGATCAGGGCCAGGGTGACCTCCGCCAGCACCAGAGAGTCCGGCTTGTCCACCGGGCGCTGAGCCAGCCAATTGACAGCCGCCCACCAATCCGGCTGGCTCGAGGACCTGAGACGAAAGCCCAGGTAGTTGCTACGCCTGTCCAGCTGGACCGAACCGCCCAACCGATAGGCCTGACGAACCAGCTGTAAGTATGGCCAGGCGGGACTGACCTGTAGCAGCTTTTTGCGTGCCGCGGCCGCCCGCTCCAGACTGATGGTGAACTGACCCTCCGAGGTCAGCACCCCCTCCCGATGCAGACTCTGAATCAGCCCATCAACCTCAGACACTTCAGGCCAGGTCGAGCACTTCCACGTCAGCGAAGTTGTCCATCACGCGCCGACTGCGGGCCAGCTTGAGGCACTCCAGAGCCCTGGCCAGCGACACGGTGTGCTGCTCTTTGACGCAGTAACGGCGCCAGGTGACCTCCTGGTTCTGCTGTTCGCGCTCACCCACGATGAAGACATTGGGTATCTTGGAAGTGGCTGCGTTGCGGATCTTCTTGTTAAACGAATCCGTACCCAGGTCGGCTTCGGCCCGGAAACCCAGCTTGAAGAGCTCTTGCGCGACCTTTTGAGCGTAGTCGCCAAAGTTCTCCAGATGAACCGGAACCACTCGCACCTGCAATGGGGACATCCAGGTGGGGAAGGCTCCCTTGAAGTGCTCGATCAGGAAGGCCAGAAAGCGCTCGTGGGTTCCGAGCGGTGCTCGATGGATGCAGTAAGGAGTGTGCTCTTGCCCGTCAGCTCCGATGTAGGTCAGATTGAAGCGAGCCGGCACGGCGAAATCCAACTGGTTGGTCGAGGCGGTCTCTTCGCGACCCACCACATTCCGCACCTGAAAGTCGACCTTCGGACCATAGAAGGCCGCCTCGTCCTCACCGATATGGTAATCGATCCCGATGTCGTCCAGGATCTCCTTAATGACGGCCTCGGACTTGATCCAATCCTCGGGCATGTTGACGTATTTGTCGCCCAGACGTTCGGGGGTGTGGGTGGACAGCCGCATCCAGAAGGCCGAGAGGCGGAACAGCTCATAGTAACGTTTATGCATGTCCAGCACCTTGGTGAACTCATCCTTGAGTTGTTCCGGGGTGCAGTAAATATGGGCGTCGTTCATGCACATCCCACGCACGCGCAACAGTCCGGCCAGCGCGCCGGAACCCTCGTAGCGATACACCTGGCCATATTCAGCCAGACGAATCGGCATTTCGCGATAAGAGCGGGGCCGATGGCCAAAAATAAGGTGATGGAACGGGCAGTTCATGGGCTTGAGGTAATACTCGCGGTTCTCGTCCACCGCCATGGCGGGGAACATGCCCTCTTTGTAGTGAGCCAGATGTCCCGAGGTCTCAAAAAGCTTACCGTCGGTCACGTGCGGGGTGGCCACCCGCTGATAACCATCGGCAAACTCCCACTCCTTGGCCAGATTCTCCAGCTCATCACGCAGCACCGTGCCGTTCGGCATCCACAAAGGCAGGCCAGGGCCCACGTGATCAGAGATCATAAAGATCTCCAACTCTTTGCCCAGCTTGCGGTGATCGTATTTCTTGGCCTCTTCGCGCAGGCGAATGAACTCTTTGAGCTCGGCTTTGTTGTCGAAGGCCAGACCATAGATACGAGTTAACTGCTCGCGCTTCTCGTCACCGCGCCAATAGGCGCCAGCCAGAGCGTCCAGTTGGAAACAGTCGGTGGGAATCTGTCCAGTGTGTTCCACATGGGGGCCAGCGCACATATCCTCAAAGGGCCCATTGCGGTAGAAACTCAGGTCCTCGCCGCGCGAGGCCAGGTCCTGACAATATTCGGCCTTGAGGTGCTCGCCCTGCTCCTGGAGCATGGCCACTGCCTCGGCGGCCGTCATTTCACGACGCTCGAAGGTCTGCTTCTCATTGATGATTTTGCGCATCTCTTTTTCGATGGCACCAAAATCCTCATCGCTAATCGGCTCGGCAAACAGAAAGTCGTAGTAGAAGCCGTTTTCTACCGGCGGGCCAAAGCCCAACTTGGTGCCCGGCCGCACTTTCTGTACCGCCTGCGCCAAAATATGGGCCAGCGAGTGACGCCGCTTGTACAGCGGATCGTTCTCCTTGCCCTCGAAATCCAGCCCCGCATACGCTTTCTTGGCCATAACTATTCCTCTTCGATGGGTTGATTGAGTTTGTAGTAACGGTCTGCGTCCATCATCGAGGGATAGTGGACCAGCGCCATGTTGATCAAAACTTCGTATTCCAGCAGCACTTTCGTCAGTGCCTCGTGCTGTTTGTCGTCCAAGGTGGGTTCCAGCTTTTCCAGCATCCCGATTATGCAGTTTTCCTGCTCCAGGATCTCGGCGGCCGTAATCTGGCCGTCCGCGATGTAGCGCTGCCAACGGGGGTGCCCCTCGATAAAATCGTCACGCAACAGGTCAATCCCCTGACCATCAAACCAAGGATCTCTAGCCATCCGAACATCCCTCCTCTTCAGAGCCCAAAGGTTTCTGCGCCCGGAAAAGAGGGCCTGCAAACGCTTCTAGAAAGTCACCAGGGTGAGACCCACTCTGCGTATCACCTTGATGGCCCTGCTGGCCGCCTGGTCGGGAGCCCTTGGGCTGATCACGCCCACCATTGCCGGGAGTCGCATATTCAAGCTCAACGGCTTTCCCATCGTTCTGTCCGGCTTCTTACTGGGACCGGCGGGAGGCTTCTGGTGTGGTGCCCTGGCCGACCTGGTCGCCTTTCTACTCAAGCCGGGCGGCGCCTACAATCCGTTTTTCACCGTGACCTCCGGACTGACCGGCATGTTACCCGTGATGATCTACCTGAAGCTGGCGCCACGCAGCGGGGACAGGTTGCTGCTCCACCCGTGGACGTTACTGGTCTCTATAGGTCTGGCACAGGTGGGGATAAAGGTTCTTCTGGTGTCGCCTTTGCTTGCAGTCTGGTCCGGGCTCCCGGTAAAGGCTTTGGCGCTTCACGCAACGGTGGAGCAGGTCGTTCATACTCCCCTTTATGCTTACGTGGTCTGGGTGGTGTTGCGGCGCGCCGTGCTTCGAGGTCGGCCGGAGTCTCGCGCAAGCGCTCTACACTGGGCAACCGACGCAGACCAAAAGCCAGAGCTTCAATTCGATCGAGGGATAAACCGCGAAGACCCCCAGGCGTTGTGAGAATCAGGGGACGAGTGGTGATCTCGCCCATCTGCTGACGCAGGCTCCCCCGCAGCCAGGCGGTGGAGGCATCGCTCCAACCCTCCGGATCTAATCCGCCCCAGGTGAAACCGTGCCAACGCATAGCTCCTCGAGCCAGATTGGGCCCGGCCGCCACCGGCCAGCCCAGCCCCTGACTGGGCAGCTTCAGCTCTTCCCAGTAGATGCGGCGCCCCAGGAACTGAACCACGCTCCAGGCTGGCTTACAGGCTTCGATCAGGCTAAGCAGAGAGGGAAGCAGGCGTTCTTTATAAACGGCCAGCTCCATAACCTCGTGGCTGGCCCCGCTCTCCTCAATGATAATCCCCTGCACACCCGCTTCCACGGCGGCCTTCACGAAGGCCACCAGCGACTTGCCAAGGTTCTCGATGGCCTGGCCAAAGAATCCGGGCTTCTCAGTCAGGGCTTCCAGGGTGAGGCGCTGTCCGGCCAATTTCTGCAGCTGCAAAAAGGGGCTGGGCACCACCGCCACCACGGCTCGCTTGCCGAAGTAGGTGCGGCAGGTCGTGCGAATGGCGTCCTGCTGTTGACTCCAGGCCCCGTGGCGGCCGTGGACGGCTTCGATCTTGGCCAGATCCTCTGGACGATCCAGGGAAACGTTAGCGTCCAAAGTGTAACCAAAGCAGGCCGGAACAGCCACCACGTCCGTCTCGGTCCGCTCGACAAAGACCTGGATGGCCTGAGCCAGCACGTCGCCACCCAAAAGCTCGAGATCGTAGGCAGGGTAAAGACAGAAAGGTGGGCGGTCGGCCGCCTCGCCTTTAAGCACCTTCTCAACCCGCTCAAGCGGTTTGAGAGTGACCGGGCGCTTGGGTAATTCCGGGGCTTCCTCGGTCTGAGGGGCCGATTTCGAGTGCGAGCGAGGCTTGTCCACAGGTGATCCTAACCGGCCCCGTGGCACTTTTTAAACTTCTTACCGCTGCCACAGGGACAGGGCTCGTTACGGCCCAGCTTCTGATTGAGGTAAGGATTGGTGCAGTCCAGGGAAGCCTTGAAGGCCGGGTTGTTGGGCTCTTTGGTCACGGCCCGGCGGAAAGCGTGTCCGGCAGCCTGAGCATCGCCGTTCACTTTGTAGACCCAACCCAGCACAGCGTAGGGGTAACCCTGCTCCTTGTCGAGTTCGACGGCCTTCTGAGCCAGGTTCTGGGCCTCTTCCTTCTGGCCGCGCATCAGGGCAACCACCGCGCTATTGCAGAAGGTGACGCCCATCTTGTGGCCATCCTCGGCCATCATGTAGCGGCCAATCTCCTTGGCCTCGGGAGGCAGGGCGCAGACCAGCACGGCCTTGCCCACGGGATACTGGGCAAAGCAGGCTGCGGCTTTGTCCAGGTATTCCTGAGCCGAGTCCAGTTTGTTCTCCATCACATCGATGACGCCCAGGTTCAGGTAGAGCAGACCGATGTTGTCGTCTTCGACCTTGCGCGCCAGACAGTCGTCCACACCCTTCTTCAGGTTCTGGCGGGCCTGGTCCAACTGCTCTTCCATCAACTGCAGGAAGCCCAGATTGTTGAACACCAAAAAGTGGTTGGCGTCGCCTTGAGCCAGGTGAGACTCGTAGTCAGCAATGGCAGCCTGGCGGCCTTTGTGCCGATAGATCAACAGCGATAGGTTGGTGACGCAGGTGGCCACGCCCTCAGTGTCACCCTGCTCGGAGAACATCTTACGAGCGGTTGCGAAATCTTGAGCGGCCTGGGTTGTGTGCCCCAGATCGATGCGCACGCCGCCGAGGTTGCGATAACCGCGAGCGATGCCTGCGTTGTCCTCGAGCTTGGTGTATAGCTTGTGGGCCCGATCGTAGAGGGCCTCACCCTGACGAAACTCACCCCGTTGGTGGTGGGCGCCGCCCAGCTCTTCGACATTGCGTGCCTGGGAACTCAAGTCCCCGGCCGCTTCGGCCAGTCGCAGGCTGCGACTCAAGAAGCCAATGGCTTCGGCCGGCTTCTCCAGGCCGTTGAGACAGACGCCCATTTGATAGAGCATTTCCTCCTGCTCACCCGGGGTCGCATCGGCGGCTTCAGAACGAATGGCCTGGAGCATCTCCCAGGCGCCGCGGAAGTCTTTCTGCATGATGTGGGCTTTGGAGGCCTGAAGTTTTTCCCCAAGGGGTGAGAGAGTGGCTTGCTCGGACATTGATGTTTTCCTATCTAGAGATGCTCCTGGCGTTTTGCCCAAACCATGCGGGGCTAAACGTATTGAGGCTCGAACCCACATCCATGCTGAAGAAACTACTTCTGTTCTTGACCCTGAGTGCTCTGGCCCTGGCTCGCCCGGTTCAGAGCCCACGCGGGCTTTGTACGTTCGACGTTCCCAGCAATCTGGTGCCTCACGGAGGCATGATTTGGGGCAACTACCCGGGCATCCAGCTGGACATGCGCGAGGAATACGCCACCGGTGAGGATCTGAAGCCCTTTGTGCTGAGCGTGGCTCCCACCACCGCCAACGGAAAAAAGGAAAGCGAAGACATCGAGGTCGACGGCGCCCGCGGCACGCTGATCACGCGCACCGATAACAACAGCACTTTTATTCATCTGATCGTTCACAAAGGCAACTATAACTTCGCCTGGACCATGGCCCTGGGCAATGTCCCCAAGGATGAAGGCGCCGAACTCTTTCGCAACTTGCGAGATTCCATCAAGTTCACCCCGGACATCATGTCGGCCGGGGGAGAGGCGCGCGAGGTGCGCGACCCCAGCGGCCAGTTGATCGTCAAAATCCCCGGCGGCTTTGGTGGCAGCGGTCGCAAATTCAGCAATGGTCAGGTCATGATCATTATGAACTCCCTGCGTGAGGCCAAACCGGAGACCTCGCGCGATTGGGTGGCCAACTATATTCCCAATGGCTACGTCTCCTACCAACGACGGCACAATGTAGAAGTAGGCGGCAAACAGGTCGATATCATCCTGGCTGAAAGCGAGGGGAAAGACCCCAACACCAAACTTGAAGCCCAAATGGTGCTGCTGATGCAGGGCAATACCGCGGTGGTGTTGACCTTCGCCGGACCGGCTCGGCTGCGTCAGCAAATTAGCCTGGTGCGCGAATCCGTGGTCAGCCAGGCTCAGTGGGCCGGGAGTGTGAAAAAGGAAGACTAGGGGAAAGAACTTTCCCACATATTCAACCTAGGAGATCTCGATGTCGACGGCCGCCCCTTCCAAAAAGCTTCCTAAAGAGCTCAACGCTGAAAAACTGAAGCAGGCTTACCGGCTCATGCTGACCTCGCGCCGCATCGACGACCGCGAAGTGCAGATGAAGCGGCAGAACAAGATCTTCTTCCAGATCAGCGGGGCCGGCCACGAAGCCGTGCTGGTGGCTGCTGGCCAACACCTGAAAGCCGGTCACGACTGGTTCTTCCCCTACTACCGCGACCGCGCCCTTTGCCTGACGCTGGGAATGACCCCTCTGGAGATGCTGCTTTCGGCCGTCGGCGCTGCCGCCGACCCCAACTCGGGCGGACGCCAGATGCCCAGCCACTGGGGTCATAAAGACCTGAATATCGTCTCCACCTCCAGCCCCACCGGCACACAGTTTCTGCAGGCAGTCGGTTGCGCCGAGGCCAGCGTGTTCAAGGGCATTGGCGACGACGTGACCCTGGTCACCAGCGGCGACGGCACCACCAGTCAGGGCGAGTTTTTTGAAGCCATGAACTCGGCCTGCACACTCAAGGCCCCCGTGCTTTTCCTGATTGAAGACAACGGTTACGCCATCTCGGTGCCGGTGGAAGTGCAGACGGCCGGCGGCAGCATCTCCAAGCTGGTGGGCAACTGGCCCAACCTCTTCCACCTGGAATGCGACGGCTGCGATTTTCTGGAGAGCTACGAGACCATGCAGAAAGCCGTCGAGCATGTTCGCAGCCGCAAGGGACCGGCGCTGGTGCACGCCAAAGTGGTGCGCCCCTATTCCCACTCGCTGTCGGATGACGAGGCCAACTACAAGACCCCGGCCGAGCGCGAAGACGAAGCTCGTCGCGACCCGATCTTGCGGATGGAGAAGCTGCTTTTGTCTCAAGGCGTGAGCCAGGAGCAAATCGAAATGATTCAAACTGAAGTTGAAGCCACCGTCAAGAAAGCCGCTGAAGAAGCCGAAGCCTCTCCCCAACCGGGGACCGACACGGTTTACCACCACGTTTATTCTTCGGAGGTTAAACCCAACTTCAGCAGCCAGCCTCATTTCCAGGGAGACCCCACCACCATGGTGGACCTGATCAACTCCTGTCTGCGCGATGAAATGGAGAGAAACCCGGACATCCGTATCTTTGGCGAAGACGTAGCTGACGCCAGCCGGGTTGAGGCTTTGGAACACTGCAAGGGCAAGGGCGGCGTCTTCAAGGTGACCCACGGTCTCCAGAGTAAATTCGGACCCCAGCGGGTGTTCAACAGCCCCCTGGCTGAAGCCAACATCATCGGCCGCGCCATCGGCATGGCCGTGCGCGGCCTGAAGCCCGTGCCCGAAATCCAGTTCTTCGACTATATCTGGCCCGCTTTCATGCAGTTGCGCAATGAGCTGGCCACCATGCGCTGGCGCTCCAACGGAGCCTTCAAGGCCCCGATGGTGGTGCGCGTTCCCATTGGCGGTTATCTCAAAGGCGGCGCTCCCTATCACAGCCAGTGCGGAGAGGTGCTCTTCACCCACACCCCGGGCGTGCATGTGGTCTTTCCCAGCAACGCCGAAGACGCAGCCGGCCTGCTGCGCACGGCCATCCGCTGCGATGACCCGGTGCTCTTCCTGGAGCACAAGCATCTCTATCGCCAGACCTACAACAAAGGTCGCTATCCGGGCAACGACTACTGCATTCCTTTCGGCAAAGCCAACCTGGTGCGCGAAGGCAAGCACCTCACCATCGTCACCTATGGGGCGCTGGTTCAGCGCAGCCTGGTGGCCGCCAAAGAAGCCGCCCAGAAAGGGGTGGAGGTGGAGATCCTGGATCTGCGCACCCTCAATCCCTATGACTGGGATGCCATTGCCGCCTCGGTCAAAAAGACCAGCAAGGTCATCGTGGCCCACGAGGATTGTCTGTCCTGGGGTTACGGCGCCGAAATCGCCGCCCGCATCAGCGATGAGCTCTTTGAATATCTGGACGGCCCGGTGCGCCGCATCGGCGCCACCGATACCTTCGTAGCCTACGCTCCCAACGTGGAGGACGTGCAGCTGCCGCAAGTGGAGACCATCAGCAAGGCCATTCACGATCTCATCAGATACTAGGAGAACAGTCCGCGGCCCATCCCAAAGTTTCTGGACAGAATGAAGTTATCGGGGACGACTTAGGTTGCCAGAAGCGTCCAACCGACGGTAGGGGGCGTCAGGGCCGTGGATACAGGTGAAGGGTTTGCTCAAATTCGGTCAGGGGACTCAGACAGTGGCCACGGTGCCCCCGTCAATGATCACTTCGGTGCCCGTGATAGCGGCCGCTCTGGGTGATGCCAGAAAGGCGATCAGATCGGCCACTTCCTGCGGCTTGGCGGGCCTTCCCAATGGAATTCCTCCCAGCGAGTCCATAATGATTTGCTTGCCTCCGTCGTAGTCCGTCCCGGCTTCGTCGGCCAGGCGCTGAGCCAGTCGCAACGCAGCTTCAGTTTCGACCCAGCCCGGGGAAACCCGAAGCACCCGAATCCCTTGAGGGGTTACCTCTTTGGAGAGGCTCTTACTATAGGTGGACAGAGCGGCTTTAGCGGCCGCGTAAGCCGTCGTGGACCCGGGCAGCGGCAGCTTGCTCTGAATCGAGGTGACGTGGATGATCACTCCGGCACCATGCCTGAGCATTTCGGGCACAAGCCTGCGGTCAATGCGCACAGCGGGCATCAAATTCAAATCGAATTCGCGATGCCAGTGCTGATCTTGCAACGCGGCAAATCCACCCGCTGGAGCGCTTGAGCCCCCGAGGACATGGACAAGAATGTCGACTCCTCCCAATGTTTCCAGTAGGCGGTCGCACAGATGCTGGCAACCCTCTGGAGTGGACAGGTCAGCGGCCACATAAATGGCATCCTGAGAGGCGGGCACGTTACGAGCCGCAGCCACCACCCGTGCCCCGGCCGCGACCAGAGCCTCCACAACCGCAGCGCCCACGCCTTGAGTGGCTCCCGTCACCAAAGCACGCCGATCTTTCAATCCTAAGAAATCGATGCTCACGAGATTTCAAGCTCGACTATCTGGTGATCGGCCAGCTTGAAGGAATACTGGAGTTCAACGGGACTGCCGGGAAAGTTGCCGGTGACCCGGCTGGTGACCACCCATTTTTCATCGTGCCGTTCCACAGCCAGCGGCTGGTTGGTGTAGTTGTATTTGCGAGCCGTTGCCTCCCGCCATTGGCGAACCGCGGGGCGGCCCTGGTAGGTGCTACCTTCATCGCGCACCACGCCATGCTTATGAAAGCAATCAGCGGATGCGTGATCGGCCGCAAAATAGGCGGCCACAGGCTCAGGTAAATCAAGGAACATGGAAAACTCCTAAGGTGAACTGGGCGTAGCGCTTTGCTTCCACAGCATGACGGTATAAGGCCAAAATGACAAGAACGCACCAGAAAGTAAGCCACTTACGAAAAAGTAATGGCACCTACACCCCTGTCAGCGCGGCTCAAGGGGTCGAGCACGCCCTTTCGATGCTCTCCGGCCGCTGGAAGCTGTTGATACTTTTCCACCTTTTCGGTGGGCAGGTGCAGCGCTTCTCGGACCTGGAGCGGCTCATGCCAGATGTTTCCCAAAAGATGCTGGCCCAGCAATTACGCCAATTGGAAAAGGACGGGATGGTCCTGCGCGTCGTGCATCCGATGGTCCCGCCCAAGGTCGAATACCGACTTACCGACTGGGGACAGTCCCTGTGCCCTGCCCTGGATGCGCTGCTGGCCTGGTCTGAGGAAAAACCTGCTGCGGCGGCGGGTGCGCTCTAGCCCTGGGAACCTGAATTACCGACGTTGCTCCCACCTGGTGGCTGTAATCCGTGGTCATGAAGCCGGAGGAATCGGCAAAAGCTCGATCTCTCAATCTGCCCGAAGCGATTCTTGGCTGAGCAGGCCGAGCATCCCAGGTGTGGGCTCTAAGGCCGTCTGAGCGGTCGAACAAGCGCGGCGTCCAGCCGATTTCCGTAGCGGTTGACCTGTTTCTGCAGGTAGGCTTTGTCATCCGCGGTGGCGTGCAGAGCCGTGAAACGGATGTCCCAGCCTGGATATAAGTGGGAAAATGGGAAATGGTCAGCCAGGTTCTGCATTCCGCGCCGGAGCGCAGCCTTGTTCAGGCTGCCCAACTCCTCCTCGGCCTGACTGGCACCACCGCCTGCGTAGCCGGCCAGATCGAGGCAGCCCAAAGCGTATCCAGCGTGCTTGCCAAACTGCGGGTCCAACACTCGGGTAGCGTCTGCCAGGAAGGCCTTGCGCTGGGCCAGATTGCCACCCCAGCGATTATAGATTTACGTTTTAAGAATTCGGGCGCCCGCACTCTAGTCTTCGCTGGGCAGATCGTCCTGGTGGATGGCCAGCAAGAAGGTTTCGCCGTAGCGGTTGAGCTTGGATTCACCCACCCCGCTGATGCGGCGCATCTCATCCAGACTGCCGGGTTTGCGTTCGGCCATCTCGTAGAGAGTCGAGTCGTGAAAGATGACATAGGGGGGCACGCTCTGCTCACGGGCCAGACGCAATCGGGTCTCCCGCAATCGCTCAAAGAGCGGACTGGACTGGCGCACGGGGGCCAGGGCCTTGGCCGAAGCAGCCTTGGCCTGAGCGTCACGCCGCAGTTGAAGCGACTCCTGCCCTTTCAACAAAGCGGCACTGCTGGGAGTGAAGTGCAGACCCCCGTGGCCTTCCATGTTCACTTCCAGAAAACCGTGAGCCACCAACTGTCGAAAAACCGAGTGCCATTCCTTATCACTCAGCTCCTTGCCCACTCCGAAGGTCGGAAGCTGGGCGTGACCGTTACTCTGCATTCGAGGCTCAAGCTGCCCTCGCAGCAGCTGGGACAGATAACCGACCCCGAAGCGCTGACCGGTGCGATAAACGGCCGACAGGGCCTTCTGAGCCACCACCGTGGCATCCCAGCTCTCGACCGGCTGCAGACAGGTGTCGCAGTTGCCGCAGGGCTCACAGCTATCTCCAAAATATTCCAGCAGCACCTGACGCCGGCACCGGATGGTTTCACAAAGGCCCAGTAACGAACGCAGCTTCAAGCGCTCGAGCTGTTTGATGGCCGGAGGCGACTGAGATTGCTCCATCATTTGCAATAGCGTCACCGAGTCATTTAAGCCGTAGAGCATAAAGGCTTCCGAGGGCAGGCCGTCACGCCCGGCTCTCCCCGTTTCCTGGTAGTATGCCTCGATCGATTTGGGCATATCCAAATGCATCACGTAGCGCACGTCCGGCTTATCCACGCCCATTCCGAAGGCAATTGTGGCCACCATCACCTGGCACTCATTGGTCTGGAATTTACGCTGGTGTTGCTGACGGATGGAAGAGTCCAGCCCGGCGTGGTAAGGCAGGGCACGAAATCCCTGCATCGTCAACCACTGTGCCGTTTCCTCCACTTTCCGCCGAGACAGACAATAGACGATGCCGCTGGCGTCCGTTGGCTGGCGCTCCAGGAAGCGTTGGGCCTGCTGCTTCTCCTGATGGCGCAACTGAATATTGTAGCGGATATTGGGGCGGTCAAAGCCACCCAGGAAGGTG
>JAFEBA010000022.1 GCA_018266105.1 bacterium
TCGGTCTTGCCGTAGCCCACATCGCCGCAGACCAGCCGGTCCATAGGCCGAGGGCGCTCCAAGTCGTCTTTGACCTCAGCGATGACGCGTAGCTGGTCTTCCGTTTCGGTCCAGGGGAAAGCCTCTTCCATCTCCTGTTGCCAGGGGGTGTCGGGCGGATAGGGATTGGAGCGTGCCGTCTCTCGCTCGGCATAGAGCTTGATCAGCTCCTGAGCCATCCTTTCAGCGTCTTCCTTAACCTTGGCCCGGGCTTTGGTCCATTCACCGCTGCCCACGCGCGAGAGGCGGGCCAGCTCGGAATCGATGCCCTGGTAGCGCTGCACCAGGTCGAACTGCTCGACCGGCACGAAGACGCCGTCGCCCTTGGCGTATTCGATGTGCAGAAAGTCTCGGGCATTGCCCTGCACGACCAGCGATTTGACGCCCAGATAGCGACCGATGCCGTGTTGCAGATGGACCACCAGTTGATGAGATTCCAGTTCTTCCAGGCGGATCAAAGAGCCGCGTTCGGCTTTCTCGGTCGGCCGGCGACGGCGCACGGCACCGGTGATTTCCTTGTCTGAGAAGACTTCCAGGCAGTCGTCCAGGCGGAAGCCTTCCGAAAGCGAGCCGTGTACAACCTGGGCCTTGAGGTTGTGCTCGGCCAGCAATTCTTTCAGGCGGCTGGCCTGCATGCTGACCAGCAGCACCGGGGTTTGAACCTTGGGCAGGTGCTTGAGCAGCCCGTCCACGCGGTCGGAGAATCCCACCTGGGCCTGGGATTGGTATTCCAGGTTGTGCTCGGGTCTGGCGATGGTATCCCAGCTCGGATTGGTCCAGCTGCTGTAATAGAGGGGTTGGAATGCGGAAAGCAGAGCCAGGACGTCTCCCCACTGTCCGCCCCAGCCTTCGTGAGTCCATTCCATGGCGTTGAGGCGCAGTTGAGAGGGCTCTTCCAGCACCACCAGAGTGCCTCGTGGAAGAAAGTCACAAAGTCGTTTGCCCTGGCGCTCGGTTTCCTTGGCCGGCAAGATTTCCACTTTGGGAATTTGCAGCAGGCTGCGCTGGCTATCGCGGTCAAAGATGCGAATGGACTCAACGTCGTCGCCAAAGAATTCAATTCGAACCGGATCTCCGGTGACTGGAAATACGTCTAGAATACCGCCGCGCAGTGAGAATTCGGCCCGTCTTTCCACCATGTTGGTGCGCGAATAGCCCTCGGCGGCGAGCATTTCCACCACCGTGTCGCGATCGACGGATTCGCCTACGTGAATCTCAAATCGACCGCGTTTCAGCTCGTCCGGGCTAAGAGTCGTCTGCAGCATGGCGCGAATTGAGGTGACGATCAGCGGACTGGCCAGCTTATCCAGTTGATCCAGGATGGCCAGCCGGGCCGGGTCAATGATCGCTTCCTGGCTTTCATCCTGTTCCGGAAAATGGGTAATGGATTTGGGGTCGCTGACGGTGGCGCGCAGATCCTGGGTGAGGCGTTCCGCGCTTTCCGAGCCGGGGGTGAGCCAGACCACGGGGAGCTGGTGCTGGGCGCGGCAGGCGAGCGCCAACAGGAGCCGAGAGGAGCCGACCAGGCCGGTGCAGCTGAGAGGCTGCCGGCCGTGTAAACGTTGGATTAGTTGTTGTGTGAGTGGGAGTTTCTCAAAAAGAGAGAGGGCCGACTGCCATTCCGGCAAGAGAATCTGTTGACTTGTCTGGAGCATATTTCTTCTCATACCCAAGGTGTAGGGCCAGAAACTAGAGAACATCGAGCGCGATGCAGGATGGCACCGACCGTTTACGGCTGTTCTTGATCGGTACTCGCCTGGGGGGAGTCGTGCTGGGCTTGAGTTTGACCCAAATGCACAAGGTCGCTCCCGCCATGCCCGAGCCGTTGAAAAATTACGTCGGAATCTTGACTGCAGCCATCATCTTTTACCAGCTGCTCGGTTGCGTGTTGAGTCACCTGGCCCGGGGGGCGGTGGCGGGTGTGCTGGTCTTGCTGGATACCGTCATCGGCTTTGCTTTGGGTCGGATTTTCGGCGCTCCCTATTTGCTGCTGGGCTTTACGCTGCCTGTCCTGGAAGCCGCCTGCTTCTTCTCGGCTTCGGCCGGACTGTTCCTGGCTATGATTGGCGGCGTTTTCTATGCGGCCGTGCTCTGTTTGCCGCTGCTCTCCAGCATGCGAGACCAGTCCGATACCACCGCCCAGGCCAGTCTGCAACTGATCGGTGTGGAAGGCGTTTTCTCTCTGATTTTGCTGTATCTCTGCTCGTTAACGCTGGGGGAGACCCGTCAGCGGGCCCAGTTCGTGGAGGAGATGCACCAGGAGAAAGACCTGCTCTATCAAGAGATGCAGAAGAAGACCCAGGATATCGGTAAGATTTACGCCGAGGTGGGTCAGCGTGAGACGGTGGCCACTGAACTGGAGTCTCGACTCAAGCGCATGGAGCGCGAGAAGATCGAGCTGGAGGATCAGTTGTTGCAGGCGGTGGAGGACCTGGACCGTCTGAAAATGGCCAGCGAGCACATTGGCCAGGCTTCCGAGCAGCGCGAAGGGCAGATGGCCGGTGAGCTTCAGCGCTACAAGGCTCAGACCGAGCGCGAAATGTTTTTATTGCAGAAGCGTCTGGAGCGCGAATCCCGTCTGTTGCTGGTGCTACGCGACCTGACCGGCACCCTGGCTCTAAGCGACACTCTGCTGGCCTTGACCAATCAGTTGCAGACGGTGTTGCCTTCGCAGTCTTGTGTCATTTTTCTGGTAGACGAGGTCGAGGGCCGGCGCGAGCTTTATCCGGAGGTCGCCGCCTCGCCTTATACCGATGCATTTCGCAATCGCATTCTCCAGATGGGGGAGGAAGCGCCCGGCTGGTGCGTGGCCCGCGTGCGGCCTCTGCGTATTGAAAACGGCTCGGTGGCGGTGGAGGGGATGACCCTGTCCACGCTGACGCCTTATGAAAAGAGTGCCCTCATCTGCCCCCTGAAGGCCGGTCAGGATGTCTTGGGCGCGATCTACCTGGGCCGCACCGATGCCAATGAGTTCTCGCCTGAAGAGCAAGATTTACTGCTGCGGATTTGCGATCTGGCCGGCTCGGCCCTCAGCAACTCATTGGAATATCAGCGCCACATTCAGCGCGGCCTGCACGATCCGGTGACTCACCTGTATAATTCGCTCTATCTGGAGGAGCGGTTGAAGGAAGAGGTGATGCGTGGTCGACGCTACACCTACCCGGTCAGTCTGATTCTGTTGGACCTGGACGGTTTCGTGGCGGCCATGGAAAAGGTTGGCGAAGCCGGCGCTCACAAGATTTTGACGGACGTAGCCGAGATCGTGCGAGCCGCCACCCGTGAAACAGACGTGCCCTGCCGTATCGAGAATGACGATTTCGGAATTTTGTGCGTGCACACCGACCGCGACCGTGCCAAGGCGGTGGGGGAGCGCATTCGGGCCGCAGTAGCCTCGACCATGTTCGGACCGCCGGCCATCCCCATCAAGCTCTCCGCTTCAGTAGGCGTGGCCGGCGTGCCTCACGATGCCACCAACGAAGAGATGCTGCAAAAGCGCGCCATGGATGCTCTGGATACCGCCCGCACCGGCGGGGGCAATCGCGTCTGTTTCTGGGATGGTTAGCGAGTCCGCCTTCATCTGATTCTGCGCACGAGTGAAGCGGCTAACGGTTGAACTTATTCATGGCCGGGTTGAGGCCCTGATCGAGCCAGGCTTCCACGCAATCCGCGGCCCTTTCCAGCATCTGTTCGAGCGCTTCTTGTTCTTCTTTTTGGAACTTCCCCAGCACGAAATCGGCCGGATCCCATTGCTCTGGAACCGGGCCGATGCCCAGCCTCAGGCGCGGGAAGGCCTGCGTACCTAGCTCAGCGATCATCGACTTCAGGCCGTTGTGGCCGCCCGCGCTGCCGTCTGCGCGCAGGCGCAGTTGTCCCAGTTTGAGTGCGAACTCATCCACAATGCAGAGCACATTCTGCGGTTCGATGGGTGTTTGGCGGCGCAAGGCGCTCACAGCCTGGCCGGACAGGTTCATGTAGGTCTGGGGTTTGAGCAGGTGGATTTCGTCCTGGCCTCGCCGCTCTTTGAGGTATTCCATGTTGCCTTTGCTCTTCCAGGAGGCCGCGCCCCAACGCTTGCGCAGCAGGTCCAGCACCATGAAGCCGACGTTGTGACGAGTATCCTGGTAGCGTGAACCGGGGTTGCCCAATCCTACCAATGCACGATGTCCCATTGTGAGTCCTTATTGGCTGCGGCGACCAGCCTGGATCGCCGGAAATGAAGAAGGCCCCTCAGAGGGGGCCTTCAACTGGCTTCGGGGACGTTCAGTCCTTGGCGGCCATGGCGCTGCCGCGGGCAGCGAAGATGTTGACGACGGGAGAGTCGGGGTTGTCCACCAGTTCCACGCCTTCAGGCAGCTTCACTTCACCTACGGTGATGGTCTGTCCCAGGCGCAGATTGGAAATGTCGGCCGTGAAGCCACTGGGAATGTCGGCGGGCTTGGTGCGCACGCGAATGCCGCGAACCATCTGCTCGACGATGCCGCCCTTAGAGCGGATGGTCTGTTCACCTTCCAGGTGCAGGCGCACGGAAACAATCACGCTCTCGTTGAGGTCGAGTTTGCGAAGGTCCAGATGCACCACGCGCTGCTGGTAGACATCGCGTTGCATATCCTTGATCAGGCACAGGTGCTTGGTTTCGCCCGGTGCACCGTCCACGGTCAGGGCGATGATGCGGTTGAGGCCGTGATTCTGGACCAGAGAAAGCACGTTTTTCTCGTCCAGCTCCAGGGCAATCGGCTCCATGGAAGGGCCGTAGAGGATACCAGGAACCTGGCCGGCGGCGCGCAGTTTGCGGGCCACCCCTTTGCCGGTGCCTTTACGAAATTTCGAAGCGAGTTCGACTTGGGCCATTGCGGCCACCTCCTAGATATGGCTTGCGAAACCTGAGAGCCTCGCATGCGGTAAGCCGCAGGATTCTATGGTGTTCGCTTACTTTTGTCAACAGGTTTACAGACTTAGCCAGCTGTATTATACTCCAGCGGTTCGCGGGAGTAGCTCAGTTGGTAGAGCATCAGCTTCCCAAGCTGAGGGTCGCGAGTTCGAACCTCGTCTCCCGCTCCAGTTAAACATATATGGCGATGTGGCCGAGTGGTTAGGCAACGGTCTGCAAAACCGTCCACAGCAGTTCGATTCTGCTCGTCGCCTCCATAGAGTTTGGGCGTATAGCTCAGTTGGTTAGAGCACTACGTTGACATCGTAGGGGTCAGCGGTTCAAGTCCGTTTACGCCCACCAAACAAAGCCTCGGTTAACCCCGGGGCTTCTTTCTTTTCGTGCTGGGGTGACGCTTCTTTGCGTTCACTCAGCTGGCGGTTGCCACAGTTCGACCTTGTTGCCGTCCGCGTCCAGGATGTGCACGAAATCTCCGTAAGGGGTCACCTCGATGGCGTCCAGCACTTTGACCCGGTTGGCTTTCAGGTGCTCGACCAGTTCTTTCAGGTGCTCGACCCGGTAGTTGATCATGAAGTGGGATTTGGAAGGCTGTAAGTATTTGTTTCCGGCCCGCATCACTGACCACTGAGTCACGCCTGATTTGGCGTCCAGAGTTTTCCACTCAAACATGTGGCCGTGATCGTCCATTTTGATGCCCAGTTGTTTTTCATACCAGGACTTGAGGGCTTCGGGGTTTTGGGATTCAAAGAAGACTCCACCGATGCCGGTGACGCGGGCGGAGTTTTCGGCCGAGGAATGGGCCAGGAAGCCCAGCCCAAAAGCGAGTGTGAAGAAGAGACAGTTGCGCATAAATTCAGGTCTACCCAGATTGCGCTCAAGTCAGCCGAGATCAGCCTCCACCAAGTGCCCAACCTGGAAATCTTGAGGAGGCTTTCAAAGGACCCCCCGGCCCCACCGCGTAGGCGCTATGATGAGCAACCAACGCGCCAGTGGAGTGCTTCTCCACGTCACCAGTCTGCCCGGCCGCTACGGAGTGGGCAGTCTCAATCGTTCGGCTTACGCCTGGGTGGATTTCCTGGCGGATTCAGGTCAGAGCATCTGGCAGGTGCTGCCACTGGGGCCGACCTCCTACGGCGACAGCCCCTACCAGAGCCTCTCCACCTACGCCGGCAACCCTTACTTGATCGGTCTGGAGCCTTTGCTGGAGGAGGGCCTGCTGGAGCAGGCCGACCTGGAGGGCGCGCCCGAGCTGCCGGAGGGCAAGACCGACTACTGCGCCCTGTATGAATGGAAACTGCCGCTCTTACACAAGATGGCCCGCCGCCAGGTCAAGTCGGCCCCGGCTGAGTTTAGCAAGTGGTGCAAGTCTCAGAAATGGCTGGAGGATTATGCGCTCTTCCTGGCCCTCAAGCACGAGCAGAACAATCAGGCCTGGAACCAGTGGCCCAAGGCCATTCGCCAGCGTCAGGACGAGGCTTTAAAGCAGGCTCGGGAGACTCACCAGGCCGCTATTCAGCAAGAGATGTTCATCCAGTGGCTGTTCTTCAAGCAGTGGAAGCAGTTGCGCGACTATGCGGCCCGGCGCGAGGTGCAGATCTTTGGCGATATTCCCATCTTTGTGGCCATGGACAGCTCGGATAGTTGGGCCCACGCCCATCTTTTCCAGTTCGACAAAGACCTTCAGCCGCTGGCCGTGGCCGGTGTGCCGCCGGATTATTTCTCACCCACCGGTCAGCTCTGGGGCAATCCCCTCTACGACTGGAAAGCCCATAAAGAAGAGGGTTACCAATGGTGGATTGACCGCGTCAAAGCCGCTTTCGGAATGTATGACATTCTGCGGGTTGACCACTTCCGCGGCTTTGCCGGCTATTGGCGGGTGCCCGCCGACGCCAAGACGGCGGAGACCGGCAAGTGGGTCAAGGGGCCCGGGGCTGATCTTTTCAAGGCTCTGGAAGCCGCCTTGGGCAAGCGCAACATCGTGGCCGAGGATCTGGGTGACATCACCCCGGACGTGACCGCTTTGCGGGATAAGTTTGAGTTCCCCGGAATGAAGATTTTGCAGTTCGCCTTCGGCTCTGACCCGGGCAACCCGTTCCTGCCGCATAACTTCGAGTCGACTCGTTTTGTGGCCTATACTGGCACCCACGACAACGATACGGTGCGAGGTTGGTTCGAAAGCGGAACGGAATCCGAGCGCGACTACTGCCGTGAATACTTCGGGAGCCCCGAGGAAGCCGTAAGTTCCACACTGATCCGGGCGACCATGCAGAGTACAGCTCAGTGGGCCATCATCCCGCTCCAGGATTTGCTGGACCTGGGCACGGAGGCCCGCATGAACTTCCCCGGCCGGGCCCACGACAACTGGCAGTGGCGCCTAAAGCCGAACGAGCTCAAGCCAGAGCACCGCGACCAGCTGCTGAAATGGACCCGAATGTATCACCGACTCCAAATTTCAGTCTAGCCAGCCACAGTGCCTGAATAGCCAACGATTCGTCTACTTCTTGAGAAGGTCGCCGAAGAGGTGGTGCATTTTTTGCACCTTGGGAGAGATCACCATCGAGCAGTAAGGATTCTTGCTGCCATTGGCTTTGTAGTAGCCCTGGTGGTAAGTTTCGGCTGCGTAGAACTTGCGCAGGGGCACGATCTCGGTCACGATCGGGTTCTTGTAGTCCTTCTGGTAAGTGTGTTTGGCCTCTTCCGCCGCTTTCTTCTGCTCGTTGTTGTCATAGAGCACGATACTGCGGTATTGCGGGCCCCGGTCGGCCCCCTGCTGATTGGGAGTGGTGGGGTCGTGGATGGTATAGAAGATTTTCATCAAGGTGGCGTAAGAGATGACCTTGGGGTCAAATTCGATTTGCACCACCTCGGCATGGCCGGTCTGTCCGCCGCAGACCTGTTCATAGGTGGGATTCTCCACGTGGCCGCCGGCGTAGCCGCTGGTGACCGAAGAAACCCCCTTCAGGTCCTCGAAGACCGCTTCCAGGCACCAGAAGCAGCCGCCTCCAAATGTGCATCGTTCCGCGCTGGCCGGTGTGGATTGTCCTATCGCCATAAGAATGAGTCCTGTGATTCCTAAGAGTTTGGTCAGTTTCATAGCGAGGCTAATGCTGCACCCGTGCCGAAAAGTTCCTCTGTGAACCTGGACGTTTTGGGTTTGTTTCAGAGTCCCCCGCGCTTGAGGGGAAAAAGAGTGGCCGACAACCCGACTCTGCCGGCCACCGCACGCCTGAAATATCCCCTCAGCACCCATCTTTATCGGGTGGCCCTGACCTGTCTGCTCACTGCTCTGGGAATTCTCAGCCTGGATCATCCCTGGCCCTACCTGTGGCTGGGCGCGGTGGTGGCGGTGGCGGCTCTGTACTGGCGTGGGCTCTCCCTGTGCTACGGTCCCGAGGCCCTTGAGCTATACTGGAGGCTTCACAAGCTGGCCCGAGTTTGTTGGAGCCAGCTGTTTTTGATCGATGTCTCCCGCCGTGGTCTTCTGACCTTGTGTGAGCGAGATCGAATTCTGATGACGGTGGACCCCGAACTGGACCAGTTTGATGCGCTGTGCGCGGTCATTTTGCAGCGCGCTCCCGCGGATGTGCACATCACCGACTCGGCTGCCGAATTGCTGCTCAAACAGGCCCGACTCAGCGATGAGGATCTGATCAAATTCTACGGCCCCCACTTCCTGGCCGAACCCAGGGTGCACGCCGTGCTTTGGGATCCCCGCCTGGACCCCTACGAAAGCTGGCTGCAGACGGCTCGCCTCTTGCGCAAGCGACTGGTGAGCGCGCGAGGTCATTTTGTACCCTTCACCATTGAACTCAATCGCCTGGGTAAGACCCAGGTAACCACCCGACCTCCCACAAAGGACGGCCTGGCCTGGGCCAGAGTGGAGTCAGGCAGAATCCTGGTGAACTATGAGAACAACGGAGAGCGCGTCTATTGAATCAGCGCCGGGTCGCGGCCCAACCCCCTGATAACGAGTCCAGTTCTTATCAACTGAGTGGCCCGGAGAGCACCGCGGCCGGGCTGCCCGCAGTGGTGTCCAGTCTGCGTCACGCCATCGGCCAGGCCGGGCCCAAGAAGGCCCTGACCCTGCTGCGCACCCTGAATCAGAAGGGTGGAGTCGACTGCATGAGTTGCGCCTGGCCCGACCCGGAGCATCGATCCATTGCCGAGTTTTGCGAGAATGGCGCCAAGGCCGTTGCCGATGAAGGAACCCTCAAGCGAGCTCACCCCGAACAGTATACGGTTGAGGAATTGAGCGCCCAGTCCGACTACTGGCTGAACCAGCAGGGCCGTCTGGTCCAACCTCTGGTCTTGCTCGCCGGTTCTTCGCGCTACCAGCCGATTAGCTGGGAAGAGGCGATCTCAAAAATTGCTAATCATTTGAAAAGCTGCCATCCGGATCGCAATATTTTCTACACCAGCGGCCGCACCAGCAACGAGGCGGCCTTTCTCTATCAATTGATGGCCCGCCGGCACGGCACCAACAACCTGCCGGACTGCGCCAATCTGTGCCACGAGTCCTCAGGGGTGGGCTTGAACTCGACCCTGGGCGTGTCCAAGGGGACGGTCACGCTCTACGACTTCTACCAGGCCGAGGTGATCGTGGTGGTGGGCCAAAACCCAGGCACCAATCACCCCAGGATGCTCTCAGCCCTGCAGCGCGCCAAGCAGAACGGGGCCAGAATCGTATCCATCAATCCTCTGCCCGAGGCCGGATTGAGCCGCTTTAAGAACCCTCAGGACTTTATGAACCCGCTCAAGGCCTTGAGCAAGTCCACTCTCATGGCGGATCTGCATCTACCGGTGGCCATCAACGGCGACGTAGCTCTCTTTCAGTGGATTTGCCGACGGTTGATCGAGGAGAATAAACAGGAGAACGCCTTTATCGAAGCCTACACGGCCGGCTACGCGGCCTTTCGCCACGCCGTGAAGGATGCCACTCTGGAGGGGACGGGCCTCTGCGAGCGCCAGGTGCAGCCGCTTGTGGAATGGCTGTCGCAGACGCGTCGAATTGTGTTTTGTTGGGCCATGGGCCTGACCCAGCACGTGAATGCGGTCGACAACATCAAGGCCATCGTCAACACCTGCTTGCTTCGGGGAGCCATCGGTCACCCGGGCGCGGGAGTCTGCCCGGTCCGCGGCCACAGCAATGTCCAGGGGGACCGCACCATGGGTATTACTACCTATCCAAAGCAGGCTTTCCTGGACCGACTGGGTCAGCACTTTAAGTTTCATCCACCTCAGAAACCAGGGCTGGACGTGGTCAAGAGCATTCAGGCCATGCTGGAGGGCAAGGTCGACAATTTGATCTGCCTGGGTGGCAATTTCCTCTCGGCCTGTCCGGATACTGAATTGACGGCACAGGCCTTGAAGAATACCAGACTGACCGTGCAGATTTCGACCAAGCTCAACCGCTCGCACCTGGTGACGGGCGAGGAAGCTCTGATTCTGCCCTGTTTGGGACGCACCGAAGAAGACGGTCATCAGTTCGTGACGGTGGAAGACTCCATGAGCGTGGTTCATCGCAGTCAGGGCAAGCAGGTGCCGGCCAGTCCCCAATTGAGGTCAGAAGTGGCGATTGTCTGCGATCTGGCCAGCCAGTTGGTGGACACCGACTGGTCGCTCTATAAGCGCAGCTACGATAAGATTCGCAGCGAAATTGAAGCCGTCGTGCCGGGGTTTTCCGACTACAATCGGCGAGTGCGCCACCCTTCCGGTTTCGCCTTACCGATTTTGCCTCGCCAGGGGGTCTTTCCCACGCCCGATGGCAAGGCGCACTTTACGCCTCTGACCTGCCCGGATTTGCGATTGCCCGAGGGGCACTTCTACATGATGACCATCCGCTCGCACGACCAGTTCAATACCACGGTTTACGGCAACGACGACCGTTATCGAGGCATTCATAACAAGCGTCGGGTCATCCTGATGAATCCAGAGGACGCATCTTTACTCCGGCTGCGCACGGGAGATGTGGTGGATCTTTTGTGTGAGCACCGGCGGGCCGACAATTTCACGGTGGTCACATACCCGATCCCGCCCGGTTGCACGGCCACCTACTTTCCCGAGGCCAATGCCCTGGTGCCGCTTGAAAAGACGGCCCACGGCAGCAATACGCCCGCCTACAAGTCAGTTGTCATTCGCCTCGAGGCGCGCAAGCAGGGCTAAGAGGTCGTCTGAGGCGGACAGAAATTTGTCCAGGCCGGATGCCACGTGCCCTTCGCCGCAACGCATCTCGTCCAGGGCTTCCAGGCTGCGTTCCAGGGCTTCCACGGTTTCTTCATGGAAGGGCCCGCTATAGTTCTCCTGGTGGCCCACCAGACGCTCTTCGATCTCGTCCATGAGGACATAGAGTTCCTCAAAACTCAGTTCGGCTTCCACGGCTCGCACCAACTTGAGGGCGTTTTCGGTCATGGGCCGGTTCTTTTGAGTCAGGCCTTCATCCTGAACGACCGACAGGGTGCTTCCGGTTTGGGCTTCGGCCAGATGCCGGTTGCAGTGGCTGCAACGCTCGCTGCCCCGCTCGTTGACGGTGTTGCAAAAGGGGCAGTTGACCCGCGATTGCGCTTCCACCCGCTCCATCAGCTTGAGGTGGGCGGCCATGAGAAAGTTGTTGGCTCTTTGGGCCATGGCCAGGCCACCAACCATGTCGCCTTCAAAGCACTTGGCCACCGCCTCCAGTTGTTGCTCAAAACCCTCGAAAATTGCCGAGAAGATGGGGTCGTCCCAGGAAGAATGCCCGTGAAAGACCTGACCCTCCAGGCGGTTCAACTCGAACTGGACTCGGTCCGAGTAGGCCTGCAGGGTCAACTCTAGATCTTCTTGAGAGGCCTGACCCGCCTGAACCGCCTGCCAGCAGTTGCGTAGAGCGGCCAGGGCCGGCGAATCGTGGTCTGTGTGTGTTGCCAACGGCTCCCCTTTGTGCCAGCGTCAGGTCGACTAGTAGCCGAACCACCCACCGCTTGCGTAGCCACCGCCACCGAAGACGTTGCCGGCCTGGTAGTTCCAGGCATTGGCGCCGCTGTAGACATTGCCACCGACATTGCTGTTGGTGTAGCCCCAGATGTTGGCCTGGGTGTTGCCCTGGTAGTAGTTGCCCCAGACGTCGTTGGCATAGCGGTTGTTGTTGTAGTTTCCGAAGATGTCTGCGTAGGTGGAGCTGCCCCGGCTGGTGCCGTTGGTGTCGAAGCCCCAGTAGTTGTTCTGGCTGGAGACGCCGTTGGAGAAACCATTGTAGCCGTCGAGGTAGGCGCCACGGCCGGTGTTGAAGCCGACTTCGCCGGCGCTGTAACCGCCGCCCCAGCCGTTGCCGTAGCCTTGATACTGGCGCACGCCCAGGCCGAAGTCCAGCTTGCCGTCACCGTTAGTGTCGCCAAGTTGCAGGTTCAGTCCTTGACCATATTGGGTGGGCAGAAAGATGTTCAACGCCATTGTTTTGCTCCTCTGACTACTTATCTGTATCCTCTGACTCGCCTATTATGGCACACCATCCTGAAAAAAATCTAACCGTCCGACTGCACCTTTTCGATCTGGCTGGCCACGATCTGGTTGGCCATCAGCAGCAAGAAGTAGAAGCGAATGCAGTCCACCCCCGATCCACCGGTCAGCGGGCTGTCGTAGAAGCCCCAGATGGCCAGGTTGCCCAGCACGAACAGAGTCAGGGCGAAGCCAGCCATCAGCTTGCGCGGCCAGCCGGCCGAGCAGGAATACATGTTGGTCAGCGGGATCACCATGGTAAAGTAGATCAGACAGGCCACCAGTTGCCAGACGCGACCGTCCAGCTTGTAGAGCCCCCAGGTGCTCAATCCCACCAGCATCGAGCTGGCCACGAAGTTGCTTTCCATGATCTCGTCGGCGCGCAAGATTTTGCGGCCGTATTTGCTGAAGCGCAGCAGCGAGTTGCCCAGGGGCCGGGCCACGAAACTGAGGTAACTGAAGATCGACCAGATCCAGAGCAGGCCCGCGATAAGCGGACGCAAGGCGGGGTGACGTTTGGCCATTTCGCGCAGGAATTTCTCAGTGAAGTGCTCGGCCATGACCATTAACCAGCGGATGTTGTTGGGCAGACTGGAGAGCCAGAGCAGATAGCGGATGATCAGGCCGTAGAAGGGATACTGCATGCGCAAGGCATCCAGAAATCCATCTCGGGCCAGCTCGTTTTCCGGGTCATTGCGCAGAGCCGAACTGAAGGCTTCCAGGGCCTCTTCGCGGCGCCCCTGGCGCAAGGCTGCATAACCCATGAAGGCCATTGCGTCGGAATCTTCGGGCTTGTCGGCCAGCATTTCCACCAGCAGTGCTCGGGCCTCATCGGCTCGACCCATGTTGATCAAAGCCCAGCTGCGCGCATGCAGACAGTTTTCATCGCGCGGATTGAAGGTCAGGCCCTGAGCGGTGAGGTCGATGGCTTCCTGCCATTTTTTCTGGTCGCAGGAGATGAAGGCCGACAGCCCCAGGATGTCGGAGCGGCCGGGATCGATGCGCAGGGCCTCGCGGATGGCGGTGCGGGCCTCGGCCACCATTCGTCGCATACGAAACACCTGGGCCAGGGCGGTGTGGGCGAAAACGCTATCTGGGTCCAGCTTAATGGCTTGCTGGACCACTTCGGTGGCCGCTTTCTTGCGACCCTGACGCAGCAGGCACAGACCCAGGTAGGCCATGCATAGGGCGTCATCCGGGAATTCTTTCATGTGCTCGGCAAACTGGCCTTGAGCTTCCTTGTAATGCTGGGCCTGGTAGAGCATGACTCCCCGTCGGAAAGCTGAGGATTCGCCTCCCAGATCTCCCTCGACTTCTTTCATCGAATCCTCGCCTTCTCCAGGTACTGGTCCAGGTCGTCATACATGCCGTCCTGGTTCGCAAAATTGACGTAGTTCTTAGCCCGGCGCAGCCACTCCATGGTGGAAGCTCGCGTCTCTTTCAGGGCGGACTGAAAGTCATTGTTGTTGATATCGCGCATGTTTCCGGTCTGGAGAGCCTCGGACAAGGCGCGCTCGGTCGCCAGTTCCACCACGTGGGCCAGGTCGGCCCCGGAGAAGTGCTCCGTTTTGGAAGCGATGTCAGCCAGCCGCACCGTGCCGTCCAACTTGCGCCCCTTGCAGTGAATTCCCAGCACCTGCTCCCGGGCCGGACGGTCGGGCGGCGGCACGAACAGGACCTTGTCGAAGCGTCCCGGGCGGCGCAGGGCCGAATCCACATTCCAGGGCATGTTGGTGGCGCCCAGGATCATGACTTTGTCGTTCTTATTGACCATGCCGTCCATCTCCACCAGGAACTGGGAGACAATGGCCCGGGTGGAGTGGGATTGCATGTCGCTGCGCTTGCCACCCAGGGCGTCTACTTCATCAATGAAGATGACGGAAGGGGCGTTGTTACGGGCGGTGGCGAACAGATTGGCAAGCTGCTTCTCGCTTTCTCCCAGCCACATGCTGAGCACTTCGTTCAGCGACAGAATATAGAAATTGGCCCCCAGTTCGCCGGCCGTGGCCCGAGCCAGGTGGGTTTTGCCGCAACCGGGCGGGCCATAAAGCAACAGGCCGCCGCCGATTTTCTTGCCGTAAGCGGCGTAAATCTCGGGCTTCTGCAACGGATACAGGATAGACAAGCGGATTTTCTCTTTGAGAGCGTCCATGCCACCGATATCCGCGAAGGTGATGCGCTGGCGATTGTCGTTCTCGAATTCTTCCTTGGCTTCATCGACCTGATTGCCGGTCACGACCACCCGAGCGACCTGCCCGTTCAACTGGGATTCCAGCTTGGGGTCGGCCAGGGTGTGGTCGAGTTTGACGGCGTCCTGGTAGAGGGCCCGAGCCGCGTCCAGGGCACCGGCCGAAAGCGACAGATAGGCTGCCGAGAGTTGAACCATGCCCTTGTTGGCTCCGATTTTCAAGGGAGCGGATTGCTCCACAGCCTCTTCAAAGCGCTGAGCCTTGAGCAGTTCGCGCACCACCTGCACCCGCAGGGGCTCATTCTCGGGGCTGACTTTTAAGGCCGTCAACAGGGCGGAAATCAGTTCATTACTCACGGTCGCTGCCTTCCCCCCAGGCCGAAAAAGTCCCTTCGCCGCGCGGCTGAGGGATTTGCCCCCAAAACTCACGGGCCAGCATGTAGCCGCAGCAGACTCTTGCTTTGCAGCGGCAGGGAAAGCGCTCATAGTCGCTCAGGTCGAAGCCATAGTTGAAGCAGAGTTCCTCTCCGGGTGGGATGGTGCGCTCGGCGACCAGCCAGATGGTTTCCCGGTCAATTTCGGCACGGCAGTTGGGTTCGCAGCTATGATTGAGGTAGCGAGCCGTGTTCTCCAGGCTGGAACCGTCGATATCCCAGGCGTAGTTGAGACGAAAGATGTAGTTGTTCCCATTGGCTTTGCGGCGCTGGCTTTCAGCCTTGCTGATGCGCTCGCCCTGATAGGGGAGCACCCGGGTCCCGGCCGGGATGGTCTCGGTGGCAAACAGGCCCTGGCCGGCCCAGCCGGAGGGACCGACCCGGATCAACTATCTAATGTGGTGGTGATTTTCTCCACCACTCGTTTGCCAGCGCGGATGACCGTGAAGGTTCCGGCCTTCTGGTCAAGGACGTATTTTACGTCCTTGCCCTCACCCACCAATTGGTCCTTGTTTGGCCTGGAAATGGTGTAGTAATGAGTGCCGCCACCCTCGACCACCAATCCGAAGAAGGGCTTATCCGAGCCTTTAAGGCGAAGCAGGGCTTCGCTGGCGGTGTGGCCGTGATCGGTTTGAATGGTGAAACCCTCCCGATGGTCCACTTTGAGGACCTGAGAGGCGGGAATTTCCTCCGCCGCCAGAGCGGAGCTGAGCAGTAAAAGCGGGATGATCCTATTCATTCCTTCCTATTCCAGCCCTGGCCGGGGGCCTCCCTGCTGGTCATAGAGCGTTCGATAGCTGCGCAGTCGCCCGCAGGCTTGGGCGAACTCGCGTTGAGTATATCGATTTAATTCTCGACCGGCCGCCAGGTCACGCAGGATATCCAGGCTGGAGTGGAGGGCGTGATGAATCTGCTCCGCCATTTCGGCTAACATCAGTTGCATGAGTCGATTGAGCCCGAGAATGGCGTAGATGCCCTGGCTGGCTCGCTGGTAGACTCGCCGCTTGCCCTCGTGAATCCGCATGAGGTCGTCCAGTTCCCAAAGTTCCTGAACTGGACGTGGCTCACCTCGAAGCTGCCGCAGTTGCTGCAGGTGAAGCGCGGCCTTCTGGTGGTTAAGGCAGGCTTTCTCGAACTTCTGGCTCAACCTGACCACATCCTGAGCCATCAGCACTCGTTCCTGATGAATTCGCAGGCCAAAATCACGCAACCGCAGCCACTGTTCGATCACTCTGGTTGAGTCTAGCCCCCGTAAGCCCTTTGCTGCACGCAAAAGCCGAAGCCGCCCAGGCTCCCCAGCGCCAGACCTAAGAGAGCGCCGGTGCCAGCGGGAAGCCCGGTCAGAGCGGCCGTGCACAGGCCGCTCACGGTTCCCAAGACTGCGCTGCCGGCCAGGGTCAGCTGACACTCCCGATGGCTGAAGATCTCGGCCGCCAGTTCCAGGCCCTGGGGTGGGCCGGGGCGCAAGCAGAAATCCTGGATTTCCCCGCTCTTGAGGTCGCGAGCGTAGCTGGCGCGATAGTCAAAGAATTGAGGGTCGGTGGGGTGGTGCGAGCGCAGAGACACTTTTTCCAAGTCGCCCTGGCGCCGCACCCGAATGGTGATTTCGTTCGAGTAGAAGGGGTGCTCGTGGGCGTCCACCACCAGTCTGGCTTGAAGCGCGCCCTGGTCGTCAAAGTGGGCTTCGGCCTCAATCAGTCGGTCTTCGTCCAGGGAAGGGGTCCCGCTCAGGCTCACCTGGTTGGGGCGGTGGTCACGGTCTTCGGGGCTGCCGTCGGCCTGGCGCGCCTGGGCCAGCCAGGCGTTGACTCGAGCCGGCATTTGTTTCTGGACGTTCATATTGGCCGCACTCTAGTGAGAGCGTGTGACCGCTGCATTGCCGAAAGGTAAACATACCGAGGAGGGCTGGAGCGAAACCAGCACAAAGTTTCCGCCCATGAAACGCTCACTGATTTATATGGATGCTAAGTCCAGTAAGTTCTGGAACATTGCTTTGGAGGGCAGTTCCCATACCGTCACCTACGGGCGCATCGGGTCGGCCGGCCAGAGCGCCACCAAGAGCTTTGCCAGTGAGGAACTGGCCCGCAAAGACGCTGAGAAGCTGGTCAAGGAAAAGTTGGGCAAGGGTTATGTGGACGCGGGAGAGCAGCCGCCGCAGATCGGGCAGCTGCTGCCTGTGGCCTTCCCGAGCGTCATTCATAAAGACGAGATCCAGCGCAATGCCGGAACCTTTGTGGGGCAGCGTGTGGTCAACTACGATCCCGAGAAGGAGGCCCGCAGCGACGTGGCCTACCGTTTCCGAAGCGACTACGAGGAAGACAACTGGCAAGAGCATCTTGAGCATTTCGCTCAGACTGCCGCAGCTGCTCAGGCCAGCGCTCTGGTCATCGGCTGCTGGCAGGGAGACGATACGGGAACCGACTCCACTTGCGTGATTGAAACGCTGGCACGCTTGAAAGATCGGTTCCCCAGGCTGGTGGCGCTCTACCTGGGCGATATCACCTACGAGGAATGCGAAATGTCCTGGATTCAGCAGAGCGACCTGTCCCCTTTGCTGCAAGCTTACCCCCAGCTGCAGTTGCTGCGAACCCGCGGTGGCGAAGGTCTGGCGATCAAGCACCCGGTGCATGCCGGATTGCGGGCTTTGGCCTTGGAGTCAGGTGGGTTGCGGGCCGAGGTGGTGCATTCGCTGAGTCAGGCCGAGATGCCCAATCTGGAGTATCTGGAACTCTGGTTGGGCACCGAAGACTACGGAGCCAGCGTCACCGTCGAGGATTTGCAGCCCATCTTCAACGGTCAGCTTTTCCCCAAGCTCAAATATCTGGGACTGCGCAACAGCGATCAAGCCGACGCGATCGCCCGGGCCGTGGTCAAAGCCCCGATTTTGCAGCAGTTGGACACTCTGGACCTGTCTTTGGGGACGCTCTCGGATGAGGGGGCTCAGGCCTTGCTGACCATCCAGGCTCCGCTCAAACGTCTTTGCCTTCACCATCACTACATCAGTGCCGAACTGGTGCGCAAGCTCAAGGAACTGCCCCTCAGCCTGGACGCCACCAATCCGTCCAATATGGACGAAGACGAAGAATACCGGTATGTCGCCGTCGGGGAATAGGCTCGGTCTGCTGGGTAATCTGGAGAATCGTCGCGTGCTCGAGTATGTGAGGGTGGCCGAACGTTTGGGGCGTCGCCCAGCCTGCTTTGCGTGGAAGGACTGGTTGCGTGATCCGCGTCCGCTGCCGGTGGAGCGGTTGCGGATCGAGTCTCCGGGGGAAGACGCCGAGGTGGCCGCCTTATTGATTCAGGCCGGCGGTGGTCCCTCGGGGGTCGAGCTGGAGCACGGCGAAATCGCCTTTCTGGCCGAATATCATCGGGGCTTTTGCTGGGCCCTGGAGCGGCTAGGCCAGCCCAGTCAGAATGCCGCCGCCGAGATTGCCACCATGTTTGATAAGTGGGAATGCCACCAGCGCTTCGTGGCGGCCGGCTTGCCGCGGCCGGCCAGCCGGCTGGCCACTCGGGAAATGCTGAGCGGGCGATCGGGACGTTTGTTTCTCAAGCCGCTTCACGGTAGCTCCGCTTCCGGGGTATGCGCTCTGCGCTGGCAGGGAGACCGGCGCCAGCTGATCGCGCCCATCCAGCTGGCTGGCGGTAAGCTTTATAACAGTCTGAAGGTGCGAACCTACGAGCAGGATGAGCACATCGACCTGATTCTGGACCGACTCATTCCGCAGGGGATGATCGCTGAAGAATGGATTCCTAAGTTGAGCCTGAGGGGTGGGGCGACCGACTTGCGCGTGCTGGTGGTGGGCGGCGAGGCACGGCACCGGGTGGTACGCCAGAGCAACTCGCCGATGACCAATCTTCATCTGGGCAATCGCCGCGGCTGCGAAGAAGAGCTGGCTGAATGGCTGGGGCCCGCCCTGCGATTGGCGGAGCGCGCCGCCGCTTGCTTCCCCCGATGTCTTTACGCTGGCGTGGACATTCTCTTGGATCTCAAAGGGCGGCCTCTGGTAGGGGAGATCAACGCCTTCGGCGACCTGCTACCCAACCTTCGCCATCGGGGCGAATGCCCTTACGAGGCCATCTTGCTGCGGGAAGTGGCGTGAAGGAATGGGTGGCGCAAGGCGCCGACATTCTGCTGATCACTCTCGATACTCTGCGTTACGATGCCGCCCAAACGGCCTGGAATCAGGGGCGACTGCTCGTGCTTGGGACTCATCTCGGGCCCGCCGGTTGGCAACGCCGACATTCACCCGCCAGCTTTACTTACGCTGCCCACCAGGCTTTTCTGGCCGGCTTCCTGCCCACTCCAGTCGAGCCCGGCCGCCACGCCCGGTTGTTTGCGGCCGAGTTCCGCGGCAGCCTGACCACAACTTCTGATACCTTCGTGTTTGAGCAGGCCAGCCTGCCCCAGGCCCTCGGAGCCCGAGGCTATAAAACGGTCTGCATAGGCGGCACCGGCTTCTTCAACAAGCAGAATGCACTTTCGCGGGTCATCCCGGACCTCTTCGAAGAGAGCCACTGGCGCCCCGAGTTGGGAGTTACCGAGCCACGCTCGCCTCAACACCAGGTGGCTCAGGCTCTGGCCTGCCGCGACGCTCGTCCCAACTTCACTCTGCTCAATATCTCGGCCATCCATCAGCCCAATCATTTCTATAGCGGGGCCAGCCAGGACAATTTGGAGAGCCACACCGCCGCCCTGGTGGCGGTGGACCAGGCTCTGGCGCCGCTGTTGCAGGTGTCCAGGCCCACTTTTGTTATCGCTTGTTCCGATCATGGCACAGCTTACGGGGAGGACGGCTACTGGGGCCACCGGGTCGGCCACGAGCAGGTCTGGACCGTGCCCTACGCCGAGTTTGGGCTTCGTCCGTGAATCTGCGCCAACGGATGCAGGCTGAGAGCTATGACGGCTACACCTATGCTTATCCGCATAAGACCGCATACCGGCCGCTTGATCCACCGATTCCTTTGGCTCGGGCCTGGGCTGAGGAGCCCAAGGACCGGCTCTTCCTCTACACCCATCTACCTTTTTGCGAAATGCGCTGCGGCTTTTGCAATCTTTTCACCACCATCCGGCCGGCCCAGGAGCGAGTGGAGGCCACCCTGGCCGCCATCGCGCGTCAATCGGCCGCGACCGCGCGGGCCCTTCAGCCGGGACGCGTCGCTCAGGCTGCTTTTGGTGGCGGCACCCCCAGTTACCTCAGTCATGCCCAACTGGAGCGGCTCTTCGACGGGTTGGCTCGTGACTGGCCGGTCGATTTTTCCAACATTCCGGTGTCCTTTGAAACTTCGCCGGGTACCGTCGACGCGGCCAAGCTGGCCTTACTGCGCCGCCTGGGCGTGGACAGGCTCAGTCTGGGGGTACAGAGTTTTCGCCCCGAGGATCTGGCCGACCTCAAGCGACCTCAGCCCGAAGGTCAGCTGGAACGCGCCTGCGCCAGCGTGGCTGAGGCCGGCTTTGAGGTCTTCAATATTGACCTGATTTATGGTAACGCGGCTCAAGACGAGGCCGGTTGGGAATTCAGCCTGCGCCAGGCTCTGCGCTGGCGGCCCCAGGAGCTCTACCTGTATCCTCTTTACGTGGGCAAGCTGACCAATCTGGATCGTTTGGGTCGCAGGCCGGGGGAACGGCGCCGGTCGCTCTACCGGTTGGCGCGCCAACTGTTGCTGTCGGAAGGCTACCAGCAAGTATCCATGCGCCTGTTCAGGTTGCCCGGACTGCGCCTGGATACCGACTACTGCTGTCAGGAAGACGGAATGGTGGGACTGGGGCCGGGTGCTCGTTCCTACACTCGAGCCCTCCACTATAGTAGCGAGTACGCCGTCGGGCAGCCCGGTGTGCGAGCCATCATCGAAGCTTTCTGTCAGCGTACGGACTTCAGCCTGGCTGACTACGGATTCGCGCTCGACCTCCATGAACAGAATTTGCGCAGGCTGCTCAAAACCTTGTTGCGAGGATTACCACTCGATTTCGACCCGCAACTTCCGCAGTTGGTTGAACTGACCGAACTGGGCCTGGCCCAATCCTCTCCCTTCCGTCTCACCCCCGAGGGGCTGGCCTGGAGCGACACCATCGGGCCCTGGCTTTATTCTCAGCCGGTCCAGTCGGCCATGCGAGAGTATGAGTTGAGATGAACTGGTGCATTTACTATCGCGGCTCGCTCTCGAGTTGCAACTATACTTGCGCCTACTGTCCCTTTGCCAAAACTCGCAACACTCGCGCCCAGCTGGCCCGCGATCGCAGTCAACTGAGGCGTTTCTGCGCCTGGACCCGCGCTCAATCCAATCGGATCCGAGTGCTGTTTACCCCTTGGGGGGAGGCCCTGGGTCACGGCTACTACCGAAGGGCCCTGGTGGAGCTTTCCCAGCAGGCCAACATCGATCGGGTGGCCATCCAGACCAATCTGAGCGCTCCTCTGGACGACCTTCAGGAGGCTTCGTCGAGGCTTTCGCTGTGGGCCACATATCATCCGGGCCAGACCAGTCAGGCTCGTTTTCTGGGCCAGTGCGCACGGCTGGAGGAGATGAATTTAAGCTATTGCGTAGGGGTGGTGGGCCTGAAGGAGCACTTTCCCGAGATTTCCCGCCTGCGTCAGGAGCTACCGGCTCAACGCTATCTTTGGGTCAATGCCTATAAGCGTGAAACTGGATACTACAGTGCTCAAGACATTCACTTTTTGAAAAGCATCGATGCCTACTTTGCCTACAATCTGCATCGCTACCCCAGCTTCAACAGCGCTTGCCGAGCCGGAGAGAGCAGCTTTGCAGTGGACGGCGATGGAAATTTGCGGCGCTGTCACTTTGTGGGCCAGGTGCTGGCCAATATTTATGAACCCGACTTTGAAAGCCAGTTGGGGCCGCGTTCCTGCCCCAATGCCAGTTGTGGTTGCTACATCGGCTACGTTCAGCGACCCCAACTGAGGCTGGAAAAGATTTTTGGCGATGGGCTGCTGGAACGGGTGCCTACTTCTTTTTCTTGGTCCGGTTGAGTTCGGCGGCGGCCCGCACCAGGGCCTGGAAGGCTTCTTCATCCAGCGTTTGATGCTGGTGGATATCGATGGCTCGACGCACATTGCCCTCCAGGCTGGAATTAAAGAGCCTGGCTGGATCGGAGAGTTGGGCGCCCTTGGCGAAGGTCAGTTTTACGTAGTTTTTGTAGGTTTCTCCAGTGCAGAGGATACCCGAGCTCTCCCAGACCGGCACGCCACGCCATTTCCACGTTTCTTCAACCTCAGGAATGGCCTTGTGAATGAGCTGGCGGACTCGAGCCAGGGTTTCCCCACGCCAGTCTGCCAGTTCTTTGATTCGGCCGTCGATCAGCTCTGCAGGGGATTGTGTTTCGCTCATCTTCTCGCATTCGCAGGTTGGTCGGCTCAGCCTGCCAGGAGGGCTCTCAAGCTGACCAAGCAAGAGTAGAAGCGCCCGGTCCAGAAGGGATGACCATGAGCCCTCTTTTGGAACTGCTACAACTGGGCAAGGTGCATGAGGCCCGCCAACAAGCTTCCGCGCGCCTGCTCATCTCGCCCAATGACCCCGAGGCTTTGCTGACGCTGGCTCGGATTGCCGCCGCGGACGCCGATACGGAGGGCGCGGAGAAGCTGCTGCAGCGGGCCGAAGCGGCCGGGGAGACGGCCGAGACGCGCTTGACGCGGGCCTGTTTGGACGCTGCCCGACAGGATCACGCCCGGGCCGTCGAGGGATTTCACCAGATTCTGTCCGAGCAACCCGAACGAGTGGACGCGTTGGCTGGTCTGGCCTCGGCCCTGGCCTATCAAGAGCAGTACGCTGTGGCTTTGCCTTACTGGGAAAAATTGACCCGCCTGGCCCCTGAAGAAGCCCGCTACCACTACCACCTGGGCCGCAACTATCTGGAGCTACAGCGTCTGGATGAGGCGGTGGATAGTCTCTCTCGCGCCTTAACCGAGGACCCCCAGCATGTGGACAGCTTTCTGGTGCTGAGTCGCACGCTGGAAAAGGCCGGCCAACTGGAGGACGCTCAGGAGTTGCTGGAAATGGGCCTTCAGCTGATGCCTCAGCAGACCCATTTGCAAAATGAATTGAGCAATTTACGCCTGCGGCACGGCGACCGGGAAAGCCTGCCCGGGCGCTGCAAGGCCGCAAGCCTGGCGCGTGTGCGCGGAAAGCTAAAGGCGGCCCTGGACCTGGTTAACGGATAGGGAGACCTTCTTCCCGGCCGGTCCAAAGAGTGAGTTCGGCAAATTTTGGTTGAAGGCGTAGTGGCTGTAGCGGGCCTCGCCATTGGCGGTGGCGGCCATGGAAGGGAAGTCGGCCGAGGCTTTTAGACTCTCGAAAACGGTGAAATTGCCCACCCGAGTGTATTCGAAATCGAGCGTGAGCACACCCTCGTTGCGGTAATTGGTTACCGCCTGGGCCACCGTGTAGTTTTCCTTGTCCACCAGGTAGTCCACCGATTTGATGTTATCGCCGTTCCACTTGGGTTCCAGATGGCAGCGAAACACGGGTCGTCCGTTGAGAACCGCCTCTCCCTGCGTGGTTGAATTGAAGCGCTCCATTTGAGGGTAGTTAAAACCGAAGATCGAAGGATATTTACGCAGTTCCTTGGGACCTCCGTTCAGGTCCAGTTTATGCTTATCGGCCTGCTTAAAGTAATAGGTTCCCTGCAGCTTGGGTTTGTAGTGAATGGGACCCATGTCGGCCTGCATGTTAATGTCGATCTGAGCCGTGAAGTCTTGCAAACCCGGGTTCAGAGTGCGAGCCCGTGCGAAGATCCGCTCGGTCTGCTCGTCGGCTGAGGCCAGGCCGGTGAGGGCCAGCAGCAATCCAATTCCTAAACACCATTTCATTCTCAATGAACCTCCTCGAGCAGTCTATCCAAAGCACCCCTGCCCGGCATGACATCTTCTGACAAAGCCGCGGGCACCCTTCGTTGAAGCCCGGCCTTCACCACACCCCCAACTCCTTGAGATGGTCGATGGCCAGGCCTCGAGCCACCAGTCCACCGGGTCCCTGGCACTGACCCTGAAAATCCAGCACGACCAGAAACTCGCCCTGCCGACACTGCAGCACGCCCACGTAGCGGCCCAGGTCGGTCCCCTCCCAGGTTCCGCTGCCGGTTTTGCCCGAGAGTCGGCTCTGGCCCGAAGTCTGCACCACCAGAATCTTTTTCGTCAAGCGTTGAGACTCGGGCGAGACCGGCAATTTTTCCCGCCACAGGTCGGACATAAAACGGGCCTGCTCCCGGGCATCGATCAGCAGGGTGCTGCACAGCCAGGCCTGCTCGATACCCCCGGAAAAATCTTGATTTCCGTATTTAAATTTGGCCAGATAGTCTTTGACCCGAGCCATGCCCAGTTGTTTGGTCAGAATCTGTGTGACCCAAACCACCGAGCGATCCATCCAGGTTGAGGCGGTTTGGTCCTGGTTCACCTCGGGGCGGCTATCCTTGACTCCATTCCATTTGAAGACTCGCTGCGGGCTGAGAATCTTCGCGTCAAAGGCCATGATGGCGGCCGGCACTTTGAAGGTCGAGCAGGGTGGCAGGCGGCGATTTTTGCCGACTTCTTCCACGATCTTGTTGGTTTTGAGGTCAATCAGCAAAAAGCAACCTTTGCGCCCGCCCAAAACATCTGCCGCCGCCAGTCCGGTCAGAAGCCACAAATAGAAAATAATTCGAGTCATCATTCTGGCGTTCGGATTTTGGTTCGAAGTTCCTCGAGCACGGTTGGTCTCGACCTCGGAGGTCCTGTTCGAAGGGTGTCGCGCGCACAAACCGAAGGCCCCGCCATGCAATCGCAAGTCGCTCAAATGCTCTTTCGTCTGGCCTGGGCGGATGGCCAGGTGAAGGCCAGTGAAGTGGATATCATCGCCGATCTTTTAGAGAAGCGCGGGGTTGGACTGGCTCAGCGTCTGGCCTGGATGGATCAAGGTTTGAGTCAACCTCCCAGCAGCATTTCCATGGAGGCGGTTATGAGCGAACACGAGCGTTTGGAATGCATGGAAGCGTTGGTCAAGCTCTGTTTTGCGGACGGGCAATCCCAGCCGGCCGAATTGAGTTTGCTGGGTGATCTGGCCGTGCGCTGGGGCATTTCGGCCAATCAGTTGGAGATGTTGAGGCGAAAGGCATAACGTGTTCTCTCGAATTGGCCTGGTTGAAGCTCTGGATTTGCGCAACGGCAATCTGACACTGCGCTCACGACAACGATTGGCACCGGGTACGCGGACCAAGGTTCGGGTGCAATTGCCCCCTGGGACTGGAAAAGTGGTCACGGTTCCTATTGTCATTGAGTCGGAGCAGGCCCTGGCGGGCGGAGTCTTTCTTTATCGGGCGCTGGTGGATACCGAGCTTCCCGCCCAACTGGAATTTCACGGCCACGATCCCATCTTGCGCCAGGGTCGGCGCATCAACGTCAATATTCGAGCCCGCGCCAAAGAACTGCCCGGGTTTCAAGGCACCGTCACCGATCTCAGCCGAGGTGGGGCGCAACTAAAGCTGGCGGGTCGTATCAAAGAGAAGTTGAGGTTTGTGCTCAATCTCGACCTCGAGGGCTTCCGTCTGGATACGCTGGCGATACCGGTGGAAGTGGCGCGCGCCGGTGAGGACGAATGCGGTGTGCGGTTCTTGCCCAAGGATGGGCAGCAGCAAAAAGATATTGAAGACCTGTCTCGTTTCGTTGAGGAACGCGCCACCTCCGGGTTAGAAAAGCTGCTCAATCAGGCTCGGTTGGCCGAGGCGCCGCGGGGGCCAGTTGCTCCGCCGGTTCCTAAAGTGGTTTCAGCGACCGCACCACAGGCTGCCCTGCCCAGCGTGTTGGAGCTCCCGGTCAAAGCACGCCTGGATGGTTATTCGCGCAATTTGTCTTCGGGTTCACTGTATGTGCGTCTGGTTGCAGCCGACGAAACCATTCATACGTTGGAGTTCCCCAGCTGCCGCTGGATGGAGGACCGGGAAACGGCGCGCTGCGCCGAAGTGGCCCGTTTGCGTTCGGCTCAGGCGGACGACGAGGACAATCTGGGTCCGGGTCAGTGGCGTCGTTACGGGCTGCTGGCTGACGATGGCGAGGTCCTGTTGGAGTTGATCTCTCGAGCCTGCAAGGCTTAGGTTGGGGCAGAATTGTCTGAAGCCAACTTTCGTTTGGAGCAACTGGCCATTGAGGCTGCCCGAGAACACGGCTTCAACTTTCCTCGTCCGATTGTGGGGCGCCAATTAAGCGCGCCCATTATGCATTGGGAATTGGTGGCCGCGCCCGAGAACGGCAAAGAAGTCTGCGTGCTGCTCGACATTCACGGTGATGTTTTGAACGTGGAATGGCGTGCCAGCAAGCCTCCCGAGCCGCGGCCCTGGTGGAAAAAGGTTCTGGGAGGAGGCTAGTCCACCCAGACCAGCACGCCCTCGTTGGAGATGGAGGCCTGACGGTAAAAGGCCGTCAACTGGTCGAGCAGGCCCTGGATGAAGGGCCCGAAGGTCTCGGGCTTCCAATCCTCTGAGTTCTTGTAGACTTGCGCCTGACGCATTTTGTCCAGATCAAAATTGGCCTTGAAGTTGGTCTGCATCAGGTAGGTGAGAATCTTTTTGACCGTTTCGGGAGGCGTCAGGCGCAGGGGCACTCCTTGCGAGCAGAACAGATGGGGGGCCAGTTCATTCTCGCCATTGATGGCTTTGCGTCCCAGGTCGGGTTGGGCAAAGTTCTCGCTCCTTCGAGCTGGTGAAATGTAGTATTCAAGGATGTCCCAGCTCGTACCCAGGCTCAGGTTGCGAGCGTGAAGGCCGGGATGAGCCTTGAGCATGGCGTTCATGTCCTGGCAAAACTCGGCGTCCTGGCCCTCCCACATCGGATGTGGCTGTTCGGCCTTAAACCGATATTTGGAGACCAGAAACTGGCCGTATTCTTCATCGGCGATCGAGCGCTTGAGCACCTGGCAGTGGGCCGGTACGCATTGGTAAAACGCTTCAAGCGACATGGCCGCATTTTCGGCAGTTGGGGCTGGATGGCCTGGCATTCAGAAATCTTGGCGGGTTGTGTCCGGGTTACGATGGTGGCGGCGGGAATTTGGTAACAAGGTTTACTTTTCGTTAACTTGGGCCATCCCCGTGGCCTTCGCTTGTGAAGCACAATGGTCCAAGAAAGCTTTGCAAGGAGTCGCCGCTGTGATTAATCCGCTGATGTTAGGTCCGAACCAACTTGGACCGATGGGGGGAGCCAATCCGCTCGCAGGTGGGCCGGTGGGAGTTGCCCCCGGAGTGCCGGGAGTGGGCGGGCCGGGCGACCTGGCCGGACTCTCCAATGAGGCGATGATGGGCGGAATGGGCAATGGCGGAGACATTGGCGCCATGATGCAGGCTCTGGGCGGCATGAACGGGCAACAGATCGACCCCAAGCAGATCCAGATCATGCAGCTCCAGCAGCAGATTGAGCAGACCCAGGGGGCCTTGCAACAGGCCCAGGCCACAGGCAATCAGCCCCTGGCGGAACAACTTCAGCAGCAGCTGCAGCAATTGCAACAGCAGCTCCAGCAGTTGATGGGTGGAGATCCCAACCAGCAGCAACCTGGCGCTGGCGGTGATCCGGGCGGTGGCGGCGGCGCCCCGGCTGGTGGCGGCGGAGCCCCGGCTGGCGGCGGAGGAGCCCCGGCTGGCGGAGGAGGAGCCCCCGCTGGCGGCGGTGGCCCGGTGGGTGGAGGCGGCCCGGTGGGCCGCGGCAACGGTGCCGGCGACGCCGGTCCGGCCGCACCCAGTGGACCGGTGACCAAGCCTCAGGGCGAGGGCAACCGGGCCGCGGCTGATTACGCTCGCCAGTTCATTGGACGCGACTCCTACACTTTGAAAGGGGTGATGGACCATTTCACGGCTGCTGGCGGCAAAACCAACAACTGCGCGGACTTTGTGAGTTCGGCCCTGGAAAGCACGGGCGGCCTGAAAGGCCACTACGTTGGCGTGAAGGCGTTGGAGCAGGCCCTCATCAAGCAGGGTTACCATCGAGTGTCTGGTGCCGATGCGCAACCGGGCGATGTCTGGATGAATTCCTCCCGTGGCCATACCGAGCTGGTAGGGACCAAAGGCGCCAAAACCCTGATCGGCTCCAACAACATTCGACCCGGTTTCCAGCGGGTTTCGGAAAAACCCAACAATCCTAACAGTGGCGTTTACTACCACAAGGATCAGCCGGCCAAGTCTTCCACCCCGGCCCACTCCACTCCCAGCAAGAAGTAGTCTACAGGATCTTCTCAAAAAGCCGGGCGAAGCGCACGGCAAATCGGAACAGTAAGCCCGAGGGGCAATCCTCGGGCTTCATTCTTTGGCATCGTTCGAAATCTAATTCCAGCATCTTTTCCACGGTCTTGGCAAAGCGCTGCCCAAAGACCACCAGATTGCCTTCGAAGTTCAGGTCCATGGAGCGCGCGTCCATGTTGGAACTCCCCACCCAGCAGAGCTCGTCGTCGATGAGCATGACTTTCTGGTGCGTGTATCCCGTTTTAAAACGGTGGATTTCGATTCCGCATTGAAGTGCCTCGGGGAGGTAGACAAAGGCGGCCAGGTAAGCCAGCAGAATGTCGCGCTTGAATGGCATGATGACCTTGACTTCAACGCCTCTGAGTACGGCCGTCTGCAGAGCCGAAAGTACCGGCTCGGTCGGTAGGAAATAGGGAGTCGCAAGCCAGATGCGTCTTCTGGCGCTAGCAATGGAGTTGAGAAAAATGGCCGTGCCGGTATCGGTCTGGTCGGCCGGTCCGGCGGCCACGTAAACAGCCGCGTCCGGGCCGTTGTGGTCCGGATTGGGGGTCCAGTCGATCTCGGGAATGTCCCGGCCCCCAGAGGCCCAGTAGAAGTCCCGGCAGAAAACAGCCTGTATGCCCAGGACTGCTGGTCCAGTGAGGCTGACGTTGGTGTCGCGCCAGTAACCATAGAAATCGCTGAGCCCCAGGGCGTCGTCGCCGATATTCAGACCGCCCACCTGGGCCAGGCGACCGTCCACCACCAAAATTTTGCGGTGATTGCGGAAGTTGATCTGCAGTCTGCCCTTGGTCCAACCCCCGGGTGCGAAGGCCACCACTTCGACCCCCGCTTCACTCATCTCGGCAAAAAAGGAACGGCTGATGCCCAGGCAGCCAAATTCGTCGTAAATTAGATAGACTTTGACCCCTGCCTGAGCGCGCTCCATCAAGGCCTGTTTGAATTTGTTGCCGATGCCGTCATCCAGGATGATGAAATACTCGGCCAGGATATAGGTCCGGGCGGAGGCGATGGCTTCCAACATGGCCGGGTAGGCCTGCTCACCGTCGATCAGAAGATCGACCTGGTTGCCGTGGGTCAATGGAAAGTCGGCCAGGCGTTCAAAGCCGATTCGGGCCTGGTCCAACTCTGGAGTCAGAGGTGCTACGGTGGGACCGGCCTCGCGTACCTGCTCCAGCCACTCGTTACGACGAGCCTGCTGGTGCTTCTTGAAGCGACGGACATAGCCGGTGAATTTGTCTTTCCCGAAGGCCCAATAAGCGGGCAGAGCCAGGTAAGGGAAAAAGACCAGCGACAGGCCCCAGGCGATGGCACCTTCCGAAGTACGGCACTTGAGCACGGCGTGCAGGGCCGAGAGGATGCCCAATCCGTGGAGAAAAGGAATCAGCATCAGGCCTTGTTGAGCGGTGGTCAATTCGAACATGGATGTGGCTTGGACAAAGAAAAACAGGCCCCTGCGCCGGCAGAGGCCTGTTTAAGCGTCCAATTCGTGTGGCTGTCAGGCTCGCGAGAACAATCCGCCGAAAAAGAGCAGTCCCAAGATGGCCACAATCAGGAACACGCCGATCAGCGTCTTGCCGATTCCTGCCGAGAAGGCGGCCACGCCGCCAAAGCCAAACATCCATGCCACCAGGGCAATCAAGAAGAACAATAGAGCCATTCGAAGCATATCTGTATCCATCCGATCTTTTTGAGTCTTTGCTTGAATATAGAATACGCTCCGCACCCACCTCTGCTCAGTGGACGGGATACTGAGCGGTGGTGATCTGGATCCTGAGCCAGATAGTTAGAATTCGTAAGGGTTGGCGGGACGGGGTGGGGGACTGGGGGCGGTGCTTGGGTAAACGTAGCGGATGGGTTGAGGGCCTCCGGTCAGCCGCTGTTTCAGGTTGACGGTGCGGCTGCGAAAGCGAATGGAGGCAAAAAACGGCTCGATTTCAGCAGGCTTACCCTGGTCGTCACTGCAGGCGCGGATTTCATAGCAGACCCCGGAGGTGACGAAGAACTGGCTCTGCGTTCTTTGCAAGGGCAGGCTCTCCACCAGCTGGAGACCCTGGGCCCGTTGACGGTTGACGAATTCGCACTCTACACCTCGGTAGCTGGAGTGCTGGTAGAGCTGGCCGAGCATGGCGATGGCTTCCTCGGGCGGCGTGGTCCAGCTGATGATCGACAGCTGGAGGTGAGGTAAAGCCAGACTGGCGACGTGCCCGGTCTTGGAGAAAGCCCCCGGAAATTCCGCCTCGCAAATCCCGTCTCGGTAGGGACGAGCCCAGGCGGTGAGGGTCAGCAAGGCAACCCCAAGGAGAGCTTTCTTCATCCCGAGCAGTTCTGGAAAGAAAGATGATGACCTTGGACTTGCAGAAAGCAAAGCCCCCATCCCCTTGACGGGATGAGGGCTCTGGCGGCCTGGAGGGGAGCCGATGTTAGTGCGAGTCCAGATTTTGCACGGGCAGGCCGGGCTCGTTGTCCCAGCGCAGCAAATAAGCTTTGGAGATGTCGTCGCGGTCTGACTTGTATCCCTTCAGCTCAACGCCGTTGAGGGTCAGGTCGCGTTCGCTAGCGCGCACGTCGTGCAGGGCGTCACGAGCTCGATCCCAGTCCTTGGACGCAACCGCGTCTTTGTACTCGCGCTCGTGCTCGGCCAGCTCCTGACGGATTTCCTTGCGCCGCGCCAGCAGATCGTCTACGCGGCTGGCGTAGGCCGACTGAACCAGGGGCAGGGCCATCAGCGAGGCCAACAGCAGGGGCTTAAGCATCTTCTTCATCATTGTCATCCATCCAATTCGTTGCGTGTGACATCACTCTAGCCTGGCCATCCCCTGCCTGGCCCGGGACGGTCGTCCTCCGCGAGATGGTTTACTGTCCTCTTCACGAATCAGCGGAAATGTCAGAACGTCCGAGCGGCATTTTTTCCGATGTGCACTGCGAAGAGGGCAAAGTCCGCGCCACTCTGCTGCACGACCCCAGTGTGGAAGGCCTGGACACAGCCATCTATATGGACGGCTCGGGCAGCATGCTGGACGAGTACGGCGAGCCCCACCTCCTCAATAAGCTTTGGTGCTGGCTGACGCGCCAGCAGGTCAAGCGCGGCCCCAACCAGGTTGAGCCCCAGATCAAGCGGATGCTGCAGTATCTGGCCAGCAAGGACCGGAACGGCTGCCTGAAAGTTGCCTATTGGGCATGCGGCAATGGCAAAAAGATTGAATCGGTCGGAGAACTCACCGCCGCCGATGTCGAGACGCACCATTTCAATGGACCTACCGAGTTTGGATCGGGCACCTACCTGGAGCCCGCCCTTCGAGACTTCGTGGAATATATGCGCCAGCAGGCCAAGGAGGGCTCAAAGCGAGGCTGCGCCATCATCGTGACCGATGGCCAGCTCAGCGATCTTGAGGGGGTCAAGCATTATAATGAGCAGATTGCAGGCGAGATCAACGCCGGCAGCCTACCGCCTCTGAATTTCGTGTTCGTGGGCGTGGGCCCGGGAGTCAATGAAGAGGAAATGGAGACCATCAGTCATGCCGAATATGGCGGTATCGACCATATGTGGTGTCATCGCATTGCGGAGGAAATGTCGGACCTGGCTCAGATGGTGGCGGTGCTGGTGGACAAGAGCATGAGCATCGAATCCTCCGGTCGACTGCTGGATGAGCAGGGCAAGGTGTTGGCCGTCTACGAGGGGCAGATCCCGGCCGTTTTGGAATTTTCGGTCCCCGAGGGAGCTCGGAAATTCGCCCTGGAAATCAACGGGGTCAAATATGAGCAGGCCATTCCTGAGGAAGAGCACCACTAAGGGCAACCCCTACAGATTGGATTTCCTGAGCGGCAACGCCTCGACCGTTTCCCCGTAGCCCCCCTTTTTGCCGACCAAAAAGAGGGAGGCCAGCAGGGCGTAGAGCAGCATGGGCAGGATTGTGGCCGGGCCGGAGGCAGTTAACCAACGGACCGGTCCGTGGGCTTCATAAGTGACCGGATTGAGCAACCAGATGTAGAGCCCCATTCCGAAGAAGGCACAGAAGAGGGCGGGCAGGTTGAAGCCGTTCCAAAACCAGTAATGACCGGCCGGATCATCTTCGAAGACCTGGGATACATTGATGCGCCCGCGCCGCAGCCAGAAGTAGTCCACCAGCAAGACGGCTGAGATGGGTGCGAACATGGTGGCGTTATAGGCCAGAAAGGCCGATCCCCCGTCGTAGAGTTTACTCGGCGTGACCACGTAGGCCATAACCGGGATGAAGCCCAGCAGAGTCAACTTGCCCCAGGGGAGAGCCCGGAACATCCCCACATGGCGCAAGGCCAGGGCTGCCGTATACATCATCATGGCTGAGGCCGAGACGTTGGCGATGGCCACCAGCAGCAGCGAAAGCACGCCAAACAGGGGGCCGCCCACCTTGATCATCCACACGGTGGGGTCGTAGGAGCGAAAAACCAGGCCGGCCAACAGACCGGTGCAGCAGACCACGCCCATGCCAAAGCCCATGGTCAGCACCTGGGGGTAGAGGCTGTTGCGCTGGGTATCGGTATTGCGCGTCAGAAATCCGATGCCGGGCCACCACGAGAAGCCGGCGCCCAGTCCGTACTCGAAGGAAAGAATGTAGTTCAGACCAGGGTCCTGAGGAGCAATGGGAGGCTGAGCGCAGATGGTGGCCCAGTCAGCGCTCTTGAAAATCGCCCAGTAGAGGAAGCCGGTGACGATCAGCAGGCCAGGAAAGACGATGCTGTTAAAGACGTTGAGCACGTGCACGCCTTTGTTGATGACCCAGTAGCCGACTATGAGCCCGGCCAGCACGCACATGCGCACCAGATTTTCTCCACCGTCAAATCCGAGCCCTAAGGCAACATTGGTCACGCCCTTGCCGAACATCACCAAAATCATACCGGTCCAACCGATCTGGTTAATGATGTAGAAGAGTAGAATGAGACGGGCGCCGCGCTGGCCGTAGCAGCTTTTGGTGTAGTCGATTTGCTCCAGGCCGTAGCGGTTGCAGGCCAGGGCCGAGGCGGCCGCCGACATGATGACGCCGATGGTGCAACCGCAGACCAGGGTAACGATGCCCTGGACCGCTCCCACCACGTTGGCGGAATAGCCGCCGATCAGAAAACACCAGGCGGCCACCGCATAGGTAAAGCCGGTGGAGATAATGCCGCGAGTGGAGTACTCACGTTCTTCTTTGAGCAGCGGCAGACGTCCGAAGAGGGCTTCCTCACGGATACGCTCCTCAATCGTCATGCTCACGCTGCCCACCACACCAGCAGGCCGGGAATGAACAGACCGATAAGCAAAAAGACGACCCATTCGATCTTGGAAATGTGGCCGAAGTCCTTGTTCGTATAGGAGGATACGGCGTCGATTCGTTTGACGAGCTCTACTTGCAGTGCCTGCTCGAAGAGCTCATCACTCATAGATGCGGCGCACCACCATTTTGCGTTTGGCCATTTCCTGGAAATACGGTTCCACCGGGACGCACAGCTCGGGTGGCAGAACCCCGCGGCCGGTAATTTCGCCCCGGGCCAGCATCTGAATGCCCACCGAAGGTGGGCAGCCGGTGTCCACGTCCGAACCCATGCCCCATTCGGGAATTCCGGTCACGTAAAGGTCCATATTCACTCCGACCTTCTTGCCGTCTTTGACTCCGCGCACCAGCGAGCGCACCACTTCGACCTGGTTGGGCGGGCGCGTATCCGGGGCCGGTTTGGGTTGGCGGTTGAGTACGGCCAGCAGAAGATCCTGGGGCACCACTGTCTGGCCTTTGACACTGACCGGCTCCAGCGAATTGACCCCGATTTCGCGCAGAAACCGCAATTTGGAAGTGAAGTCGCCGTGGAAAGCGATGGCGAAGGTGCATTCCTTGAGGCCCTTGGGCGCGTAGGAGGTGGACAGGGTGGCCACTTCCGAGTGGATCGTAAAGGCCGGGGACTGCACCCCCACGGGTGCGCCGAAGTCAACCGGAATTTCGCCGCTCATCGGCTCCACGAAGGTCATCTGGCCGCCCGTGAAGACGGCAGCCGGCTTGGAAGCTTCTTCGAGAATGGTCTGGATCGAATAGGATGAGGCCAGACCTCCGTCGGATCCCGCGGCATTAAGGTCGATGCCGGCCACCTGGCAATGGATTTCGTGCACTTCGTCCATTTCGTCGGCGGCCATGCGGGCCAGCAGATTGGTGGTGCCGGGAGCGGCACCCATGCCAATCAGGGCCAGCAGGTCCTTGTCCAGGAAACGTTGATGCAGCTCTAGCTGCTTGTTGGTCATGTGGAAAAGGCCGCCTAAATCAGTATAATGACAGCCGGCCTCCAGGGCCGCCTCCATGACCTCGAGGTTGAGCTGGTATTGAACCGAGTTGATGACGGCGAAGCAGCCCTTCAGGAGGTCCACGCTGGCGGCCCGGTCGCGCACGTCGGCGAAGGCGGCTGTTACACGGGGCGAACCGTAGGATCGGGCTACGGCCTGGGCCGCTTCCTGGTTGTAGTCGGCAACCACGATTTCAAAGTCGCTGGTCTCGACCAGATCTTTGAGCGTGATGGCGCCCATGGCGCCGGCTCCCCCGAGCAGAACGACCTTTTTCATTGGGGAATCTCCCCGGCCCGGGTGGCGTTAGGGAACCAGTAGGACTTGCGCGAGGGCATGTAATCCAGGTGCACATGCTTGGTTTCGCGGAAGGCGTCCAGGCCTTCCTCGCCCAGCTCGCGTCCCATACCACTCTTGCGCATGCCGCCAAACGGGGCGGCGTCGTTGTCGGTGAGCGGATCGTTAATCCAGAAGGTGCCAGCCTTAATCTCGTTCATGGCCTTGAATGCGTAGCTCATATTCTTGGTGTAAATATTGGCGCCCAGGCCATACTCTGAAGTGGCGGCCAGCTGGATGGCTTCCTCGGCGTCTTCCACGGCCAGAATGGAGGCCACCGGTCCAAAGAGCTCTTCGGACACCGAGACCAGCCCGGTTTTGACTTCCGTCAGCACGGTGGGAGCCCAAAAATAACCCGGACCCACATCCAGGCGCTTACCGCCGGCCAGCAGCCTGGCTCCGCCGGCAATGGTGCGCTCGACCTGGCTCTGAACCTTGTCCAGAGCCCGTTGGGAGATCAACGGACCGATGTCGGTTTTGGGATCCATGCCGTTGCCGACCACCAGCGAATTCGTGTAGTCCAGGAATTTCTCCAGAAATCTTTCGGCCACGTCCTTGACTACGTAGATGCGCTTGGCCGAGGTACAAACCTGGCCGGCATTGAGAAAGCGAGCCCAGGCCACACCCTGGGCGGCCACGTCCAGGTCGGCGTCCTCGAAGACGATAAAGGGGTCGATGCCGCCTAATTCCAGGTTGACGCGTTTGAGCTGGCGGGCGCAGCGTACGGCGATGTCGGTGCCCACAGCGGTGGACCCGGTAAAGGCCACGCACGCCACTTTGGGATGTTCCACCAGGCGCTCACCCACCTCGGCCCCGGTTCCCAGCACCAGGTTGAGCACGCCGGGCGGCAGGCAGCCGAAGACCTTTTCACACAGGCGCAGGCTGGCCAGTGGGGTCAGTTCGGAAGGCTTGATCACGACGGTGTTTCCTGCTGCCAGAGCGGGAGCGATTTTCCAGCACATCAACAGCAGTGGATAGTTAAAGGGAACGATGCAGGAGACCACTCCCAGCGGTTCCTTAATGGTGAAGTTGATTTGATTCTCCGCCACCGGCGGCACCGAGTTTCCGTAGGAGTTGCGCCCGACCTCGGCATAGTAATCAAAGCAAGCGGCGCACCACTCGACTTCATCCATGTTTTCAATGCGCGGTTTGCCGCCTTCCAGAGTCAAGAGTCTGGACAGTTCGGCCACGTCGGCCCGCATCTGGCGAGCGATTTCGTGCATCAGCAGGGCCTTTTCCAGGCCCGGCAGGTTGCGCCAGTGGTGGAAGGCTTCAGCCGCGGCCTGAATGGCCGCGTCGGCGTCAGCCGAGGTTCCCTCCACCACCGTGTCTACTTTCTCAAGCGTTGCCGGGTTGACAATATCGCGCTGACCGCCCCCTTGGGACGCGGTCCATTGCCCATTGATCCAATGACTCTTCACGTGCACCTCCGCAGGTGCCCGGCTTTCGGCCCCCGCCTTTCTATTTCCCCCGGCTGGCCATGCGCCCCTCGAGGGTGCGCACGGCCGACTCCAGAGCGCAGCGGGCTTCTGGTTTGCTCTCGCAAGCCAAAGCCAGCTTGAGCTGGGCCAGGCTGGGTTCCAGACAATTGGTTTCACCCAGGCGGGCATTCTTGTCTCCCAGTCCGGCCACGGATTGTGCGGCTCGCATTCGGATCAAGGGGTCCTTGTCAGTCAGGCCCTGGCGGGCGATTTGCAAGGCCCGGGAATTGAAGCGAAAGGCGCGCAGGCTTCCCATTGCTGTGGCTCGGAGTTGCGGGGGCTGGCCTGTATCCTGGGCCAGTTGGCAGACCAAGGGGCAAATGCTCTTGTCCTCCAGGCCGTCCAGCACCAGAGCGCGTAGTCCCAGCAGGGCCACGGCTCGGACTTGATCGGGTTCTTGGGAATTTTTGACCATCGCGCTCAGCAGGGCCACCGAGCGCGGATCCTGAGTTGCCACCACCGCCACCAGCGAGGCTTCCCTGAGAGTGCCTGTGCTGGACTTGAGCAATTTCACCAGTTCAGGATAAGCCTGGTTGCCCCCCAGTTTGCCGTAGACGATCAGGGCGCTGCAGCGCACGCCTTCCTCACAGTTGACATCCAGGCCGTCCTGGCGAGCCTGCTGGCTGATGCGCTGACGGCCCTCCAGTACGGCCGCCAGATTCTCCTTTTCCAGCTTTTTCTCTCCATAGCAAGACAAATGGCGAAGGCGGATGGCGTCGTAAGCTCCGGCTCGAATCTCAGGGCTGTGAGTTCGATCCAACAGCCAGTCCAGGAAAGCCTTGTTTGCCAGCATAGACTGGTCGCGCAACAGCGTACTGGCCATGACCAACTGACTGGCCGGCGTGAGCCGGGCGTCGCGCAGCAAAGCCAGCAGTTCCTCGTCATCCAGCAAGGGCAGAAGGGCTTTGGCGGCATTATTACTGACGCTGGCGTCGGAATCGGCCAGCATGGGCGTCAGCACAGGAACCAGGGCGACGTCCTGGCGTTCCCCAAGCAGCCGGGCGCACTGGGCCCTGACTCTGGATCGAGGATGTTTGGTGCCCGCCACGATGGCGGAGGTGACGGTGTCGTCCTCGTTCTGGCGAAGCTCGGCAAAACAGTTGACGGCATCTGAACCGCTCAATCCTTCCACCAGGGCTTGAGGAGATTTGGGACCCGGCCCGGCCAGGACTCCCCGGCCCAACCAGCCCAGCCCGCCGAGCAGAATCGCCAATAGAGCACCGATCAGCATTCGTTTCATTGGGCGGCCTCCAAACACAAAGCCTGATAGTTCAGCCAGAATACAGCCATGGTGGCCAGGATCAAGAGGCCGACCAGGCCCAGGGCGGCCGGCTGGAGCCAGGCCAAGGTCCGAGAAATGTCTTCCTTCAGGTTTTCTTCCAGAGTGCGTGAGGTATCGGCCAGGGCTTTGGGTAGAGCCAGATGGTCGGCGGCCGCTTCGGCCGCCCAGCCGATCAGAGGGTCCCACTGACATGACCGCAGGGCCTGGGCCAGGGAATCACCAGCCAGCAGTCGATTTTCCAGGGCTTCTGCTTGCTGGCGCACCATCCGGTCGGAGACGGCTTTGGCGGCCCAGTGACAGGCACGGGGCAGGTCCATCTCCAGGTCCAGCATCTGGGCCAGGTGACTGCACCACAACAATTGTTCAAAGCGGCTCCGACCCTTCTGTCCCAGCCAGGACCAGGCCAGATCCTGGTTGCGGGTGGACAGGTAGGCCCAAAGGGTCAGACCGAAAAGGAAAGCCAGGGCCAGTTTGATCAGGGCGGGAGAATGCAGCACCTGCATGCCAGCCCCCAGACCCAGTAGCAACAGGGCCAGATAGACCAGCACCAGCCGGGGATAGCTGAGCAGGCGCCCGGCTTCACTGCGAAGGCGCTGCATTTCGTCGCAGTAGTTCGCCAGTCGCTGCAGCAGCAGATGGGGTTGGGTGCTACCCTGAGCCGCTTCCAGCCAGGCTTGATACTGGGTGGCCAGGGGAAGCGGCAGGGAAGAATCATCCCAGGGCTGGCCGGACTGGGCCAGCGCGGCCAGACTTCGAATCTGCTGGGCCAAAGAATGCTGACTCAAAGGTTCCCCACATTTCGCAGGGGAAGCAAGACGCACAGGCTGCACCAAAGAGCCATACCCCCCGCTACCAGATAGCCGCCAAAGGTCAGCAGACTGCCTGCCCACTCCCGGTAAAATTCCAATTTCCGCTCGATCAGAGCGACCAGGGCCAGCACTTGGGAGGGGCGGAATTGTTGTTTCTCAGCCTGCAGCAGAGCCCAGCCCGCCAGCGGAGGCAGGCCGCTCCGGGCCCGGTCCAGGCTTGAACCCGAGCGCAGTTCTTCGGCAAGCTTCTCAAGGCCCTGTCTTAAGGGTTGGAGCACGCAGGCGCGACTGGCCAGCTCGATCGACTCCGGCAGGCCGGGCTGCAGGCGGTGAGCCAGTTCCAGCCAGCGAAAAAAGGCCACCGAATCTTGCATGGAAGCCAGGAATCCCAGCACCGGGACGTGCTGGCGCAGAGCTGGACGACGGAGCAGAGCCGCCAACAGCAACGGCAGGCAAAGTAAGCCCGGCAAACACCCCAAGAATAGATTGGAGGCCGTCAGCATTACTCGAATCAGACCGATGGATTCGCCCATTACGGAGGATTCAGCTCGGCTCACCAGGCTCACAAACAGCCCCAGGGCCAGAGCCGCCAGGTAAAGTAGCAAGGGATAGATGCTGACGTTGCGCCAGAATCGAAGCCGCCTCTGGCGATCGTCCAGCAGGTCAGCGCAGAGGCGAAGGTTGGCCGGAAAGTCGTCCCGTTCGGGAATCAATGCAGCCATAGGTTCCGGCAGTCCTCGGGCGATCTCGGACCAGCCGGCGCCGGCCTCGGCCTGGCTGGCGGCCTTCAGCCAGAGCTGGTTCTGGCTGCCGAGCCGCTGCAAGCACCAGGCCAGCGATTGCCCTTGGTCCAACAGTAAGGCCAGACTCCGGAGCTCACGCGCTAGACCCGGCATCATAGACCCTCCTGCAGAATCGACAGGTAGAGAGACTCAAGCGGGATGTAGGCGCCCAAGGCGCAGGCGAAGACCAGCAAGCCGGTGAGGATTTGAAAAGCCTGGAGGTAGCGCCGCTCCAGGCGCAGGCGCTCCTCCGCCAGACGTCCCTCCAGATAGCCTTGAGCGGCTTCTAGACTGGCTTCGAGTTGGGAATGGGCTTCGCCGTAGGCTACCAGCGCGACCACTTCCGGGCTGAAGGCTGAACTGAGGATTTGGGCCAGCTGATCGCCGGCCAAGGCCCGTTGCGGGTCCAGGCTATTCTTAAAACGCGAGTGGGAGCAGGCCACTCTGGCCAGTTCCACCAGTTCCCCACTATCGCAGTTCAAGCGGATGCCGGCCAGCAGGGCGGTGATAGGCATCAGTTGCTCTTCCTGGCGGGCCAGTGGCCAGATCCAGGGAAGGCTTTGCAAGCGGTCGCGCAGCGCCAGCCAGCCTCCCTTGGCTCGAAGCCAGGGGGCACTCAGGCTAAAAATGCCCAGAGCCAGGAACACAGCCAGCAGGATGGTAAAGGGCAATGTGGAGTGGGAGCCGGGTCGCCCCATGTCCCCCAAAGTGACCTGTTTTGTGAGCAAGGCCAGCAAGACAATAATCGGCAAGCTCAGTAAGGGGCGCAGCAGATGGGCTCGACGGGGTTGATTGGCTTCCAGCCGGGCCAGCACCTTGAGGCACTCTGGCAGGCGGCCACTGCGTTCTCCGGCCGCCAGCAGTCGGCTCCAGATGGGTGGAAAGTAGCTCTGGCTGGCGACGGCCGTGGAGAACTGGGCTCCGCAACGCAGATCGAAGGCCAACCAGTCCAGCACCACCGGTAGAGCGCCAATCCGGGTTGAAGAAATGCTCAGGGCGTCTGATCGCAGTTGCTCCAAAAGCTCCGATAGTGGGATTTCCGCCTCCAGGCCGGAGGCCAGTTGCTCCGCCAGCAGGCGTCGCTCCGATCCGGGGCCGGGGTGAACCAGGTTCCAGAGCACAAGTACCGGCAGCAGCGGTAAGGGGATCAACGCAAGCACCGCCGCCCATTCGGAGTCGAGCAGAGCCAGTAGCAAACAGATCGCCCACCAGGAGGCGAACAGGCGATAAAATTTGCTCCACTGGGTGGGGGCCTGCAAGAGGGATTGAGAACCCTGGCGCGGTCGAGTCGGCAAGGATGACCTTTTAATCAGGGGAACCAAGGTGCCGGTCACAACTCCGGGCAGTTGCACCAGGAAAGCCGCAGCCAGCGTAAAGAGCATGGCGGAAGACCAGCTGTCACCTTGCTCCCCCTGGAGCAGTGAAATCACTCCCAACAGTCCCGCCAGACACAACAAGGAAAAACTGGTCAGACGCAGCCAGCGGGTCACGGAAAGTGGCTCCGTTGTTCAAATTCTATTTTCCCGCTGCGGCCCCGGCAAACAATGCTGACCGAGAGGCCCGAACGACGCAGATGCAAGTCGAAACTCCCGTCCATTTCCGGCGAATGGAAAACTTCGTTGCCCTTCCAAAGTCCTTGAGATAGCTGGGCTCGAGCAAAGCGACAGCCGGAAGCGGCCAGGGTCCGGGCGCGCAGTCCATTCACCTGCAGTTGCACCTGGTCGCGAGCCTGGTCCAGGCGCAAGGCCGCCGCCAGCGCCAGCGCAAAAAAGAGGGCGGTCAGGCTGAGAGTCCAGAGCAAAGAAATCCCTCGGCTTTTCATCGCTCCTCCGCGGCCGGCTGATCGAACTCGAATCGGCCGTTCTCAAACTCAAAGAGCAGATGAAGCCGTCCGTCTCGGCGCACAGCCGCAAAATCTACCAGACCTTCGCTCAGCAGCGGCCTGCCCTGGCATAGCAAGCTGCCCTCTCGGTAGATCACCAGGACCTGGCCGTGCTGCGTGAGGCCCCGCTGGTCCGGCAAAATACGGGCCTCGGCCCGGCCAAGATTGAAGATGCGAAAGGCTGCCCGTCGGCACTCTTGCAGGCGGTCTGCATTTCGCATGGTCTGAGCGTGGTGACGAAGGGTGGTTCGAATCAGGCCTACGAATCCAGTCGAAATGACCGTGATCAAGCTCAACACGATGGCGAGCTCCAACAAGGTAAAGGCGCGTTTACTCAAGGCGCCACCCGCAAAGTAGAGACCGTCACTCGGCCGTGGCCTGCATAGTTTTCCTGAAGCCGCAGTAGCTTGAGGTTGGAAGGGGCTTCCTGAGGACGCAATCGATCATCCACAAAGGTTCCGCTCAGAAGGTTGCTCCGTTGAGCGCCGCGATAGTCGATCATCAAGACTTTGCCAGCAGCCGAAGGGCCCAGCTGCAAGTCACCTTTGGGTCCGAGGTTCCAGTCCGTAAAGGGCCTCAAGCTCTCTCCCTGCGCCGTCAGGATCGCTTCGATTCGAACGGCCGGACCATTGTCCAGCCTGAGTTGGCCACTGGGACCGACCCGATGAGTCTCTCCCCGGTCGCTGAGAAAGCAGGTGTAATTGAGGCTGAGCAGTTGCCCGGCCAGCTGGCTGCCCACCTTGATGCGGCCGCTGGTTTTTTCCAGTTTTTCAATCTTCAAATCCGCCAGCGACCCCTCTAGAGGCTTGAGCTGGAGAGAATGGGGATCAAAGTCTGGCTGCCCAAGCTGTAACCAACCCTGAGAGTCCGGTTTTAGCACCTGCGGTGGGAGCTGGTCAAAGGGAACCGCTTGCAGGCGTTGTAGCTGCTTTTCCGCTTGCCTGGTCGCCATGAGCATCTCTTTCTGGCGACGCAGGGCCTGGGAGCTGCCCATCAGCTCCATCTGGGCACCGAGTAGAAGCGCCAGCAGAGCAATGCCGATCATCATTTCAATCATTGTGAAAGCTCTCTTCACAACTTGCTCCACTGGTCGGGATCGAGAAATTGTAAGCGCCCTCGGCTGTCCAGGCGAGCCCCGGTCCAGCTTTGAATCTGGCCTGTGACCCTGGCCGGGGTCACCTGTTCTCGGGAGAGAGTCCAATGCTCTAGTTTGCCGTTCTTGCGCAGAAAAAAGGAACCTGAATCGGCGATCTTCATCTCCTCGATTGGTCCTTGCGGGCCTCTCAAGGCGGTCGGTAGCTCCGCCTCTTTGGGCTGGCCGGCCAGCAGCCAGAGGTGCAGGTGTTGCTCCGAGTCTAGGCTGAGAGCCGCGCGGGAGTCCCTGGAAAGGGCGACTTTCTTGACCGGCAAGCGGTGTTTCAGGGTGGCAAGCAGTTTTGGCTCGGCATAACCGGTGTCAAAGTTGCTCCACAACTGGCACTCGCCCTGACTGGTCGCACACAGCAGCTCCTGGTCTCCGGCGATGTCCGCCAGCTCGAAAGGAGCCTGCCACTCGGCCATGATGGCCAGTTCCTGGGCCAGCATGGTCCAGGTTCGTCGGTGGACCACCAGCATTCGCGGGCCGTTCCAGATGTAGTGCTGAATCGGATGCAGCCAGCGGTGGTCCAGGCTTTCCAGGCCCCGGCGGGTGACAGCCACGTAGCCAGTGCCCAGTGTCACCAGCTCGAGGACCGGGGCGCTGCATTCTCTGGACTCGATTTCACCCTGGTCGTTGACCCAGCTGACTCGTTTGCCTTCGGCCAACCACCTGGAATTCAGAGCCGATAGGGTCGGCCCCCGAGGACTGACATCCAGTTCCTGCTTCTCATTCCAGCTCCAACCCGCGCCGGTTGGTGACTCGACGGACTGAATCGAGCGGCCCGATTGGACATCCAGCACGTGGGCCTGGGTGCCCTGCTGCACAGCCACTCGACCGTCTTTGAGCAGCATTCGGGTGGAGTTTACACTCCAGGCCAGCTTCCAGCCGGGCGCCTGCTGGTTGTCGAAGACTCGCAGGTTGCCGTCGCTGCTGACCAGCCTCTGGCCGTCCGCCGAGAAGGTAAACTGCTGAACCTGCTGGCTGTGCTCCAGCACGGAACTGGCCGCCTGGTGGCTGCGAACATCAAATACTTGCAGGCGCCGCCCCGAATTCACGGCCAGAAAGCCTCCGTCGGCGGAAAAGCTGGTCTTCGACCAACCCGTTAGCCAGCCGTCGCAGACAGGTTGGTCGCCGCAGTAAGCGATCTGGTGAGCCGGCCCCAGGCTTCGGATGGTTTGTCCGGTCAGGTCGCTTTCGACGGCCTGACCTGTCTTGTCGATTCGTAAGATTCGCTTCCCGTTCGGACTCAGGCAGCCTTGCTGGCCTGAGGCAGTGCGGGAGAGCCTGAGTGGAGAGGCATCCCAAAGAGAAATTTCCCGGCCGCTAAGCAGCAGTTTTTTTCCGTCCTGGGACCAGGAGACCCGGCTTGGAGTGCCCTGAATTTGAAAAGAAGCTCCGCCGGGAAAGAGCTTGCAGTGTCCATCCTGGCTGGCCGCCAGGAGCCGCGAGCCGTCCGGGCTGTAGCCAAGTAGGCGGCAAACGCGTCGGGCCGGGGGTAGGCCCGTCAGCAACGAGCCTGGCTCAGCCAACCAGTGGGATTCGGCCGAAATCCAGTTGCCGTCCGCCTGTTTGCGCCACAGCATTACCTGTCCACTGCTGCCAGCCGCGGCGAGTTCTTTGCCGTCTGGTCTCACCGCCAGACAGGTCACCTCGGGCAGCAGGGCCAGTTGCTGGCGGTGCTGGTCTTGCCAGACCAGAATCTGGCCGTTCTGACCGGCCAAAGCCACCACCTGAGCGTCGGCGCTGGCCTCCAGGGACGAGGTTGGAGCGGGCGGACCCCATTCATACCGGGTCAGTGGATAGTGGTAAGTGGCCAGCTCGTCGCCCAGGGTCTTGGACTCAGGGTCATGCTGAAGAGCTTGAGCCCACCAGAGCATGGCTTCAAAGCGATTTCCCCTGCTGTCAGCCACGGATCCCAGCGTGGATTCCAGTTGGCCAAAGCGAGCCAGCTCGCCGTTCAGGGCGGTTTTAGAGTCCTCCACTTGTTTTTCGGTGGCCCTCAGTTTTTCTTCGCGCTGGCTGAGCTGCGCTTGCTGTTTGTCGAGCTGGCGCCAGGCCAGACTGATGGTGCCCATGAGCAGCAGCACGGCCGTGACTCCAACCGCGAACGGTCGGGGATTGCGTTTGACGAACAGCCTGCCTCGATAGAGGGGGGACCAGGGGAGTTTGATGTTGAGGGGCAGTTGCTGTTGTCGTCTGGACAGATCCGTCAGGACTTCGTCAGCGCTGGCATAGCGAAATTCTGAGAGCGGTTCCAGGCAGCCTTCGATAATGGCGGCCAGTTCGGAGTCAACCTGCGGGGCCAGTTCTCTCAGAGGGCAGAGGGGGTTCTGAGAAACCTCAAAAGCAAACTGCAGACGCTGCTTCATCGTATAGGACTCAAGGGCCGAGCGGGTGCGATTTTGCAGTCTTGGAACCTGGCCGGTGAGCAAACGGTAGGCGGTTGCCCCCAGGGCATAGATGTCCCAGGCGGCCGAGGGATCCGCATTGCCTTTGTCCAGGGCCCGCAGTATCTGCTCCGGCGGCATGTAGCCCAAAGTGCCGAGATTATAGCCCCCGGACTGGGTGGCGAAGGATTGCCCGAAATCTGCCAGACGCAGGCGACCCTGGCCGTCCAGCAAGAGGTTGGCCGGCTTGAGGTCGCCGTGCAAAATACCCTTCGAGTGAATGTAGCTCAGCCCTCGACAGATCTCTTCCAGCCAGATGACCAACTGATCCGGGGTGGCCTGGATTTCTCCCAGTGAACCGCTGAGCAGCGGCATCACAAAGAAAGGCGGCGTATTCTCGAGATTGGCATCCAGCAGCGTCACCACATTGGGATGTTCGGCCACCTCCATCAGGCGCTGCACCTCGGCCCGGAAGAGTTCCCAGTCCATGGCCTGGTGGCGCGAAAAGATCTTCACCGCCACCTTCTGACCCGTGCTTTGCTGCACGCCCGCCCAGGCTTCGCCAAAGGTTCCCGCGCCCAGTCGACTTTGCAGGCTGTAACCGGGTAGTTTGGGCGGCTCAGTGGCGCCGGAAAGGGCCTTGGACTGACTGATCAGTTCCGCCCCCTGGGCCATGGTCGCGTCCAGTGTCAACTCTTCTTCCATCAGCCTAAAATCCCGGAATCACTCGCATTGCTTCGTTGCGGGTGGTCTGGTGGCGCTGCACTCGGAGTCGGGCCCGCTCGATCAAGCTAAATTTGGGTGGGGGTAGGGGAGCCTGGCTGAGCACGGCCTGACGAAACTGCTGGTCGACGGTCAAAAGCTCGGGCACGGCCGCACGCCCGCGAAAGCCGCTCTGGCGGCAGACCGGGCAGCCCACCGGCTCGCCCTGGTTTTGACAGTTTGCGCAGAGCTGACGCAGCAGGCGCTGGTAGACGACCCCGCTCAGGCTGGCGGCCAACTGATACGGTTGCACCCCCATTTCCAGCAGGCGCGGCACGACCCCCAAACTGTCCCGAGCGTGGAGCGTCGAGAAGACCAGGTGGCCGCTCAGACTGGCTTGCACGACCGCGGCGGCCGTCTCGGGATCGCGGATTTCGCCCACCAGAATCAGGTCGGGGTCCTGGCGTAAGATCGAGCGCAGGCCGGTGGCGAAGGTCATACCCACGCCGCTCTGGATGGAGGTCTGATTGAAATCGGCCACCACCACTTCCACCGGGTCTTCCAGGGTAACGACGTTCAGGCGTGCGCCCGGAGTGGGCTCCAGGCGTTGTTGGTGTTGTCCCTGCAGCCAGCGCATCACCGCCAGCAGGGTGGTGGATTTGCCGCTCCCGGCTGGTCCGGTGGCCAGCACCAATCCCTGAGGTTGGTCCACCATTCTCTGCAGTTCTTCCAGTTCTTCGGGCCAGAAGCCAAGCTCTTCCAATGAACGCAGTTGGTGGTCGGGCCGCAACAGACGGAGCACGGCCACTTCTCCAAACTGAGCCGGGGCCACGGCCACTCGAACTTCCTGATCGTTTACGCGCCATTTGCCGTCCTGTGGAGTGGCGTGTTTATAGGAGGCCAATCTGGCGCCGTTTTTCAAACCCACCAGCAATCGGCCATAGAGTTCGGAGGGCAACTCAAAAGAACAACTCAATACCCCTTCGCGGCGCAGCAGAACTTCAACCGAGCCCGGGGCCGGACGCAAATGCAGGTCGCTGGCTTCGGCTTCGGCTGCGTAGCGGACCAGCCATTCAATGGCCGGGCGGGCGTCGAAAGTCTGAGGCGGCTCCAACAGGGGAGCCAGTTCGCTGGGAATCATATGGGAAAGCTGTGAGCGGCTTGCTTCACAGTTTTTTCAGGCTCCTGTTCTAGGTTTGAGTGGTGATCACGTCGCTTTTTCGGCCCGCCCCTGGACTGTCCAGTTCTACGATTCATACCTATACCAGGGGTCCTGAGGGCGTGAGGCAGATTGCCTTCGACAGCCTGCAGCCTCATACCCCGCCGACTTTGCCGGTTGATGAGGTGAGCGCCAAAGAAGTCAAAACCATGCAGAAGGCTCTGGCCCGTGAGCGCAATCAGGAAATCGCCCGGCCCCATCAGGGCAAGCACGCCCCTGCGGTGGCCAAAGACGCCAGCATCGACCCTTCCGCCTTTCATATGGTCTATGACTCGGCCGATCGCGCCAGTCTTGGATACATCGCCCAGATGGCGGCTATTGGACAGGTGGAGGATTTCCACGTGGTGGCCAGCTGTTATGACAGTCGAGAACGTGCCAGGCTGGAAAAGCAAGTGAAGAGCAATCTCACCACGGTCGAAAATCCCGGATATCAGGACGTTTGGGCGGAAGACCACGGCGAGTACACAGAGGATGGGGTCATGGTGATTCCAGCCATGCTCAAAAGTGATTACCCAATTGGCGATGTGATCGAAGCCGATCGCCTGCGGCGTTTCCAGGGTGATGGCGAGATGGCTGACTTTAGCCAGCACGGAGCCGTCAACGAACGCTGGACCCAGCAGGAAGCCCTGGCCGCGGCGATGGCGACCGGCGCCAAGGGTTACAAAATGGCCGTCAGCTACGTTGAGGGCGGCAATATGATGGGGGGCAAACGCCCGGATGGCACCGCCTACGCCCTGGTCGGCAAGGACAGCCTGGCCGTCACCAAAGACATTTTACGTCAGGCCGGCCACTCCCGTCGCAACGGGCTCTCCCAAATCGCCAGCGACTACGGCTACAAGAAAGACGAGGTTTTTGCGGTCGAGCAGCCGGGCGAATTTCATCTGGATATGGCCATGGCGCTGGCCGGCCCAGGGCAGGTCTTGCTCAATGATTCCAAAGCGGTGGCCGACTTGCAGAAGGGTTGGGTCACTGAACACTATCATCATCGATTTTTTCAGTGGGGGAAGAAGAAGCAACTGGCGGCCATCGACGCGCGCGCGGAAAAGTTGGCGGCCTATGAGGCCCTGGTCGAAAAGGACTTGCGGAAGGCGGGGCTGGAGGTTTATCGAGTTCCGGGTTGCTTCCCGGCCACCAAGGCCAATTCGGAGATGAATTTCTTCAACTTGCGCCAGGGCCGAAACGATGATGGGGAAACCTTCGCGATCGCGCTGGGTGGAGACGAGCGGGCCGAGCAGGCTTTTGCTCACACATTGCTCTCGGAAATCCCGACCGGCTACCAGCGCATTCACTTCTTGGACCGCGAATTGACCCCGATCACGCTGGATATGTCGGGTGGAATCAAGTGCCGCACCAAGCCGCGTCAGGATTTCGGACAAAATTAAAAAGGACCGCCGCGGTCGGGGGGGGTCACCCGCGGGAGGTCCTGAACAGACTATAGCTGGATCCCGCTCAAATGAGGAGCGGGCATCTCCCTCTCGGCTCAGGCGGGTAAACCCCCGCCCGGGCAGGATCGCGATCCCGATCATTTTTAACAAGGGATCCCTACAATTCGGGGGGTGGAGAGGACGCCGGTCAGCACCCACCTGCTAAGGATTGTGGTTATCGCGCTGGGCTATCTGGCCCTGGCCCGTCTCGGGCTCGTCTTCGCTTTGCCCCCTGAAAAAAAGGCAACCGCCATCTGGCCGCCGTCAGGGGTGGCTCTGGCCTCCATCTGGTTTTGGGGAGCGCGGGTCTGGCCGGGTGTCTGGCTGGGGGCTCTGCTGGCCAATCTGTGGGACCACGTGAGCTGGGCGAATGCCGCCGTTTCAGCCGGAATCGCTTGCGGCTCCACGCTGCAGGCTCTGGCGGCTGGTATGGCACTGCAGCGCTTGAATGGTCCGGAACCTCTGGGCTCCGGCAACCGGGCTCTGCGCTTCATCTGGTCGAGTATGGCGGCCTGCTTAATTGCCTCCAGTGTAGGTTGCTTCAGCCTTTGGTGGTCAGGAGCTCTGAACGGGATGGCGGTTCCTCGTGCCTGGCAGACGTGGTGGCTGGGCGATTGGGTGGGCATCCTGATCTTCGGTTCATTCTTGCTGGTTTGGGGCAGCAGTCGGGCCCGGTCGGTTCATCCCGTTGCGGGGGCCAAATTCGAGCTTCCCCTCGTTTTGGGGCTATCCATTCCCGTTTTGTATGGCTTCGGCGTGCTGGGACCTTCTCGGCCCCACTCCCCGCTGGCCTACCTGGTCCTGCCGGCCCTGGTTCTGGTGACCTTTCGCTTCAGGCTTCTGGGGGCAACCGCCGCTCTGGTGCTTGTTTCTTTGCTTGCCACCGGCGGTGCAGCCCAGGCCGGCGGTCCGTTCTGGGAAACCGATCTTTACCTCTCGCTGGGATTAATGCAGGTCTATCTGGCCGCAGTCGGCACGACGATTTTGTTTCTGGCGGCGGTTTTGGAGGAGAACGCTCTGGCCAGAGAGGTGCTGCAGTCCCATAGCCGCTCTCTGGCCGATGATGTGCATCGACGCGGTTTAGAGTTGGAGCGCTCGGCGGACCGGTTTAGAGCCATTTTTCACTCCCAGTTTCAGTTTATCGGGCTTCTGGATCCGACCGGGATCGTTCTGGAGGCCAATCGGACTGCTCTGGCGGCCTCTGGAGTGGAGGAGAGCGAAGTGTTGGGACGTTACTTCTGGGACACCGGATGGTGGTCCCATGACCCCGAGCAGCAAGAAAGGCTGCGCACTGCAGTCCAGCGAGTCGCCTCCGGCAGTCCTGACCGATTTGAAGCCTCGCACCCGAGCCCGGATGGCAGTTTGATCTGGGTCGATTTTTCTTTGACCCCATTCCGGGACTCGAAGGGTGAAGTCATTTACTTGATTCCGGAGGGTCGCGATATTACTCAACTCAAGCAGGTTGAAGAGAACCTGAGGATTCAAGAGCGACACGTCCAGGGAGCCTTCAAGCACGCTCCCATCGGGAAGGCGCTGGTTTCTCCAGATGGACGCTGGATGAAGGTCAACGCTTCGTTGTGTGCCCTGCTCGGCTATGAAGAGCAGGAGTTGCTGCAACTCACATTCCAGAGCATCACCCACCCCGAGGATCTGGACGCCGACCTTGGCTTTGTGCAGCAGATGCTGGACGGCGACATCTCCACTTACCGGATGGAAAAGCGCTACCTGCACAAGCAGGGTCATCAGATTCCGGTTTTATTGGCGGTCTCTCTGGTGCGCGACAGTCAGAACCGCCCGCTTTACTTCATTTCTCAAATTCTGGATATTTCGCAGCAAAAGAGCTACGAGAGCCAGTTGCAGGCCGCTTTACGCGAGAAAGAGTTGATGCTTAAGGAGATTCACCATCGGGTTAAAAACAATCTGCAACTGGTCTCATCCATGCTGGATCTGCAGGCCAGTCACCAGAGTGATCCGTCTGTCCGCGCCAGTTTCGAAGAGAGTCGGGCCCGGCTTCGTTCCATGGCTCTTATTCACGAGCGACTCTACCGTTCTGAGAATCTGGAGAAAGTGGATTTTGTCAGTTACATGGAAGGCCTGGTCAGCTACCTTTGTCAGACCTATCAGGTGACCCAGGGGGAGGTTCAGATTGAAACGCGGATTGGCTGGCAGTCTTTGCCTCTGGATCAGGCCGTTCCCTGCGGCCTGATGCTGAATGAACTGATCTCCAACAGCCTTAAACACGCCTTCCGGAAGCCGGTGGCTGAGCCCGTGATTCGAGTTTGCCTGGACTACAGTCAGGATGGCTCGCGCCGTCTGCTGGTGGCGGACAATGGTCCGGGTTTGCCCGAGGGTTTCGAAGCTTCACAGGCGGACTCGTTTGGCATGCAACTGATCTTCACATTAGCCGAACAATTGGGCGGGACCCCGGCAATTCAAGCTGGACCCGGATTTGAATTTGTGCTAACTTTGTCCGATTAGCCATGTCTGAACAGCCCGGACCACATTCCTCGGTTCGCATCCTGCTCGTGGAAGATGAGCGGCTGATCGCTAAAGGAATTGAGCGTTGCATCCAGCGTTTGGGGTATTCCGTAGCGGGCTCGGTGGGCTCGGGCGAGCAGGCTCTGGCCGTGGCTCAGGAGTTGTCTCCCTCGCTGATCCTGCTGGATATCAATCTGGGTAAGGGCATGGATGGCATCCAAACGGCTCTCGAATTGCGCAAGTTCCTGGATGTTCCGATTGTCTTTCTGACCGCCCATTCGGACGACTCCACCTTGGAGCGGGCCAAGCAGGCTCAGCCTTCCGGATTCGTGCTCAAACCCTATGACGACAAAGACTTGCGCACCGCTATTGAAATCGGGCTTTTTCGCTATCAGGCCGAGCGCGAAGTGCTGCTCAGCCAGCGCTGGTTGGGTTCGACTCTGGCCAGCATTGGAGACGGCGTGCTGGCTACCGATCTGGCCGGTCGGGTCTGCCTGCTCAATACTGTGGCCGAGCAGATTACCGGCTGGTCGCAGGCCGAAGCCATGGGAAGACCCGTATCGGAAGTCCTGCCCTTGTCTCTTTCTGAAACCGGCGAAGAGGTGGAGAATCCCATTCTGGGGTGTCTGAATTCGGGCCAGACTGTGCACTTGCCGTTACACGTCAGTCTGCGGCGGCGGGATGGAGAATCTGTTCCTATCGAGGATAGCGCCTCACCCATTCGCGATCAGAATGGAGTTGCTTGCGGCGCCATTATGGTTTTTCGCGATGTTTCGGACCGCCGTGAACTGGAGCGGAACCTCCAGCAGGAGCGACTGAGCCTGCGGCAGGCCAATCAGCAGCTCGAGCAACTGAATCAGCATAAGGATTTTCTGTTGGGTATGGTGGCCCACGACTTGCGTAACCCGTTGTCGGTGATTCTGGGCTACTCTCATTTTGTGCAGAAGCGCCTCGCCGAGGTGGCCGATCAAAAGGTGCTGCGCTTTTTGAGTCATATTCAGACCTCGGCTCAGGCCATGCTCGATCTGGTGGAGGAACTCCTGGACGTAACCGCGTTGGAATCAGGCAAGTTGACGCTTCATCTGGTTCCCGCCAATCTGGCCGAGGTTACTGAAAGAGTGGTCGAGGCCAATCAGGAACTCTTCGAGAACAAGAATATTGGACTGAAGCTGGTCCAAGAATCGCCGACGCCTCTGGTCGTAAGTGTGGATCTGGCCAAACTTGAACAGGTTTTGATCAATTTGCTGACCAACGCGGTGAAGTATTCGGAACCGGGCACGACCGTTACCGTTCGCCTGCAACGGGCTGAGCGTGAGGCCCGGCTCTGGGTGGAGGACCAGGGACAAGGAATTGAAGCCGAGGAGTTGCCGACGCTGTTCAAACCTTTTGGACGGACCAGCAATCGCCCCACCGCGGGGGAAAAGAGCACCGGTTTGGGTCTGGCCATCGCCCAGAAGATCATTCAGGGGCATTCCGGCCGTCTAGAGGTCGAAAGTGTGCGCGGTCAGGGAAGCCAGTTTTGCATCACCCTGCCTTTGCTGGCCTCTGCCGCGGAGGGTTTGCCGTAGGCTGGCAAGAAGCCCGGGGCTCCAATACCTCGGGAGGTTTAAGAGACGTGAAGATGTGGCCGATGGTGGTCTTATTGGTGGGGGCGGCAGCGCTGGCGGCCCCTCAGGTGGTGACGGTGGGCGGCGGAAAATCGCCGGCGCTCGCGACCGACAGCGAAGAACGCGTGCATCTGGTCTATCAGGGCCTGCAGGCCGGCGAGAATATCTACTATCGCCAGAGCAGTGACGGTGGACGCAGTTGGAATGAGGAAGTCAACGTCTCCAACACCCCCGGACTGTCCTCTGCGCCCTGTGTGGCTGCGCGCGGCAACGAGGTCGCGGTGGCCTGGCTGGAGGATTGCCGGGACCATTCCAGCAACGACATCTATGTCAGCGTTTCCAGTGATGGGGGCCACAGCTTTGGACCCGCCTTCGACGTGTCTCACACCCCCGGCCGTTCCGCTTACCCGGCCCTTGCCATCGGACCCAACGGTTCGATTCACGTGGCCTGGTCGGACACCAGCGGCGGGGGCTCCCGTCCTGATATCTTCCATAGTTCCAGTGATAATTTGGGCAAATCCTGGACCAAGGCAGTGCAGGTGACTCGCGGCCACGGAGCGCTGGGGGCACCAGCCATTGCGGTTGGCGCCGGTGACCTGGTGCATATCGCATGGAGTGATCAATGCCGGGGGGCCCGTGTTCCTGATATCCATCTGGTGCGAGGAATGCAGGATACTTGGTCACCGGAGCACGATTTGAGCCCCACTTCGGAAGAATCGACTCATCCATCCGTGGCGCTGCGTCCAGACGGACGTCCCTGTCTGGCCTGGCTGGAAGATTGTGCCACCCACCAGGGCAACGATGTCTATTTTGCGGCCGGTGATGGTCAGGGGCGTTTTGGCAGGATGCTGGACGTCTCGCATACCCCGGGCGTTTCCAGCGCACCTAATCTCACCATTGATTCGAACGGAAAGATGTACGTAACCTGGGTGGACACCACCAGCGGCCGGAAAGCGCCCGACATCTGGCAGTCGGTCAGCCAGGATGGGCGCGGTTTTTCTCGTTCTCGAAATCTCTCGCATACCCCGGGCGTGTGCCGTGAGCCGCGCGCGGCCGGACTGAGCAACAGTGCGGTGGTGGCTTGGGAAGAGAAGGTCGGTGGACGCAGCCTGATAAAGGTTCTGCCGGGTCTGGTCAAGTCCGAGTAATTTTCGCAGGCTCGAGATGCCCAGGAAGCCGCGGCCCGTGTCCGCGGCTTCTTGCTTTCTCAGCGACTGACTGTTCATCTGATGTTTACCTGGCCCGTGGCTTTTGACGCTCGTTTGATGAACGGGGGTTGGGGGGGGCTTAGTTTGATGGTGTCAACCATCCAAACAAATGAGGACCCCGATGAACACCATTTCTCCCGCCCCGATTTTCCTGTCTCAACCCCTTTTCACAGCTTCCCCGCTGCGACCGAACCTCTCGAAGCCGGACCTTGCCACCGATATGGTTTCCATTGGGACCACAGCTTTCGTAGCCGAACCTCAGCCCCAGCCGGTGGTCACGGCCGCACAGGCGGACGATTCGGTCTGGATTCCGGGTTCAACCCATCGCCTGGTAGAGACGCCCAGCACGCTGGCCCTTATGTCCAAGGTGGTTGAAGCGATCGTGCTGAACGATGCGGTGCTGCTGACCGGAGGCACAGGTGCTGGAAAAACGGCCGTCATTAAGCACCTGGCGGCCGTGAATCCGGCTGCGCCAGATGCCAGTGGTTATCCGCTCCGCCGCGTGAATTTGGACGGCAACAGCGACGAGGTTTCTTTGTTTGGCGGTTACAAGCCAGGACCTGAGGGCGGTTTTCGCTGGGTGGATGGGGTTGTCACTGAAGCCATTCGCAAAGGCCAATGGCTCTTGCTTGATGAGATCAATCTGGCCGACCCGGCCGTTTTAGAACGAATCAACCCTCTGTTGGATGGCGATGGCTACCTGGTTCTGACCGAGAAGGAAGACCAGGAAAAAGTTCAGGTTTCTCCGGACTGTCGTATCTTCGCCACCATGAATCCGGCCAGTTACGCCGGTCGAAAAGAGCTATCGGCGGCCATGTTCAACCGCTTTCGACGTAAAGTCTGGGTGGATGCGCTCCCGCCAGGAGAGAATTGCGAGGTCCTGGCTGCCCGCCTGCCTCAGTTCGGGCGGGAAGACCTGATGGCCCTGTGCAATTTCCACGCCGCCATCAGCAAGGCCAGCGAGGAGCGGACTCTGGGCAAGAAGGGCGGGCCTTACCCCTTTACCCTGCGCGATTTGCTGAAGGTGGCCAGGCGGGTGGAGAGTTCCCAGAAGCGTCATCCCGAAATGAATGTGCGCCAACACATGTGGTTGGCCTGTCGTGATCTTTACCAAGCTCGCTTTATGCAGGACGAGGATCGTCAGGCGGTAGAGTTGCTTTTGAAAGCCACGCTTGGGGCGGCCAATCAGCCTTCCCAGAGCAGCCCGGGTCGGATTCAGCGTTCCGGTTCCCAGGTGGCTTTTGGCGAATCCAGTCTGCCCAGGCGCGTCAGTCGAAGTCCCTTCGTGCCCGACTTGGGTAAGGCCGCGATGCCGGAAACCTCAGCCAACTGTGGACGAATGGAGCAACTGGCTCGAGCCGTCGAGCACGACGAACCGGTACTGCTGGTCGGCCCCACGGCTGCTGGCAAGACCTCTCGCATTCGCTGGGCCGCGGCCGAAACTGGCAATGAGTTTCGGCGCGTGAATCTCTCCAACTACACCGATACCCAGCAGTTGATCGGTGGATACTTTCCGGCCATTGACCCTCAGACCAAAAAGCCCGTGGCCGGCAAGTTCGAATGGCGAGATGGGGTGGTGGTGGAGGCCATGAAGAAGGGTCAGTGGCTGGTGCTGGACGAGGTAAACCTGGCCGACCCGGCCGTGTTGGAAAAGCTCAATTCCTTGCTGGATCCAGACCGGGCTCTGGTGTTGGACGAGCACGAGGGCGAGAAGGTGGTGGCTCATCCCGACTTCCGGGTTTTCGCCACGATGAACCCCCCCACGGCTGAGTATGGTGGCCGCAAAGAACTTTCTCCAGCCATGCGCAATCGCTTCACTGAAATCTGGACGCCGGCCGTCACCGATGCCCAGGAGGAAGCCGAGATTGTCAGCGCCTGGCTGGAGCCGCTGCAGTTGATTGAGCCGAACGGACGAACAGTAGATAAACAGTCCCTGGCCAATCAACTGGTGGCTTTTCACGACCAGGTGAGGGCGATGGCAGAGCGTGGACCCGACGGTCGCGCGCCTGAGTTGACCACGGCCAAGAAGGATGGCTACCAGGCATACACTTTGCGTGATCTGAAGGGCCTGGTTGACTACATCGGAGGCCTGTTGGGACAGAAGGGTCCGGATCCGGCCGGTGGAACCGGCCTGGTTGAGCGCGACCTAGGTTACGTCTTCCGCGGCGGCGCCATGGCTTACTATGGTGAGGGTCTACGCAATCCTGAGGACCGCGAGAAGATCGCCCGGTTGGCTTCCGAAAAAGCCAACCAGTTGTGAGGCGATATGCGGATTGGAACGCACTTTTCACAGCCGGTAACGAGGAGCACTCCTCGTCCCTCAGCCAGCCCGTCCGCGCTGCCCGTGGACGCCTTTCGGGCCGGGACCGAGCCGGTTCTGGCCGGGGTCGAGCCCCAGGTTGACCCGATTCTTCAGGCCGAACTGAGCCAGCGTCTGCACAGCTTACAGGTGATGGCCAGCGCATTTGCTCAGGGCAAAATAGAGGTTCAACCGGGTCGCCAGTGGTCACAACAGATTTCCGAAGATGGCCGCCAGACCATCACCTATCGGCCCGAAGACCTTAGCCGCTACAGTGCCGACTACGGTGTCGGCAAAGTACTGGCGGAGGCGGCGAGGGCTCGCTACGGAGGGCCGAGCGGCAATTCCGAAATGACCCGTCCAAGCGGATACGGAGTGCTCGAGGACGCAGTCGAGGCTGCTCGGACCGGCAACTTGATGGCCTCTCGATTTCCGGGCACGCGCGACTTCATGGCTGAGGCCGCGCGCACCGACCTGAAACATTTTGAGCAGCACTACCAGGAACGGCTGACCGAGAAGCTGCTGGAGAAGTCCAAAGGCACCTTGACGCGAGAACAAGCTCAGGCTGCTGCCGGCCGTTTGGGCCGTTTGCCGCGTCATCTTCAGTATTCAAAAGGGGTTCTGGACGAGTGGCAAAACCCTGGGCACCTTGATTCCGACCTCGATCCCTCGGTGCGCCAGGCATTGCAACGCACTCTTGGTGATCTCCACCAGGCAACCGATGCTCCCCGCGAGCTGCTGCAGCAGGACCTGCGACCGCAGGAGGGAGCGCGCCAGTCTCAGCAGGCCAGGCAAATTGTTCGAGAGCAATTATGGCCTCAGTTCCAACAGCTGGTGGAGGGGGAGATCGACGATTTGAGCGAGGCCCTTCAAGGCCAGCCAGCGGGCGCTCCCTCCCAGGACCTGGCTCGGGCGGGCCAACATTTGCAGCAGGCTGGCAAAGAACTCCAGAAGACCGGGAGCAGCCCGTTACAGAAAGCCGGCCAGCAGCTTCAGCAGGCTGGAAGTCAGCTGACCAGGCCCTCGGATGAGACGGGTGAGGCTCTGAATCACGCTGCCGAGCATTTGCAGGAATGGGGCCAGCAGAATCCCGGTCCAGCCCAAGATCTGGCCGGGCAGGCCGCCGAGCGGTTGGAGCAAGGCGCCAAGGAATTGAGTCAAACCGATCCCGCCCAGGCAGCCTCGCATCTCCAGCAGGCCGGTCGGGACTTGCAATCTCTGGCTCAGCAGATGCAGCAGCAAGGCGCTCAAGGGGCTCAACAGATGGCCGAAGCCGGAGCTCAGATGGAGCAGGCAGGGCAGGCGATGGAGCAGGCTTCTCAAGGCCAGGGCGCGGGTCAGGGCCAGGGCGCGGGTCAGGGCCAGGGCGCCGGGTCAGGGCCAGGGCGCGGGGCAGGGCCAGGGCACCGGGCAGGGCCAGGGCGCCGGTCAGGGTCAAGGCGCCGGTCAGGGCCAGGGTGCCGGGCAGGGTCAGGGCGCCGGTCAGGGCCAGGATCTGCCGCAGATGAGTGAGACTGAAGCGCGCCAGCTTGCTCGGGAAGCTCTGGAGGAGGTTCATCAGGAGTTGAACCAGCAGCTTCGAGAACGCAATCATCTCTCTCCCCAAGCGGCCGGCCCGGCTCTGAGCCAGGCCGGCCGAGAGCAAGGAACCCAGAGTGGCTCAACTTCTGAGCTGAATCTGCCTGCTTTAGAGCAACTTGTGCGCCAGAAGCAGGAGCTTGAGTCTCACCTGGAGGCCATTAAGTCTGATTACGACCGAATCCATGCGCCCGTAGCGGTGATGGCCGACGAGCTGGCCGGTGAGCTGAAGAACTATTTGCGTGAGACCACTCGTCCCAAATATGCTCGGCCCTTGCGCGACTCCGGGGCGAAACTGGACATGCGGGCGGCAATGGCCTCCCAGGCGACCTACGAGCGGACGGGCACCTATGATCCAGAGGTCTGGATCAATCGGACTCATCCCAATAAGCGCGGTCAAAAGTTTCTCTTCTTGCTGGATGAATCGGGTTCAATGGGCGGGGAAAAGTGGCAGGCCGCTCTCAAGGCTCTGGTCATGGGAATGGAAGCTCTGGAAAGCCTGGATATTGACTTTGGAGTGATGGGATTCTCGGATCGCCCGGTGATCCACAAGCAGATTCAAGAGAACTTCGATCTCAGCAATCGCAAGACCATCTTGAGTTCCATTCAGGGTTCTCCCAAGAACGGCACCAATGACGCTGATGCTCTGGAGATGGGTATGGAGAACCTGCTGCTGGCCTCAGAACCGGAAGATGAACTCTTTATCATCGTGATTACGGACGGAATCGGTAAATCTGAACAGGTCAAGCGACTCCAGCAGCGTGCCCGCGAACAACAGATTCACATTCTTGGGGTTGGCGTGGGCGAGGGAATGCAGCCGGTGGCGGACGTTTATGAAGATCACGCGCTGGTTCCAGATCTGGCTCAACTGCCCTATGAACTCTCCGAGATCATCCGTCAGAAAATCGAAAGAGACGAGGATTAGTCGATGTTCGAACGCGTGCTGAAGTGGGTTGCTCACATCGCGCTTCTGGGCAGGCCCGGCGCCCTGCTCGGAGACCTGCCGGATTTGTTGCTGCTAAGCCTGGTGGCTCAGGCGCTGCCGGACTATCGTGTGGAGATTCTGGACGGACGAAGTGTCTTGAGCGAGGAGCAGATTGCCAGAGCCCTTGAGCGTTGCCAGCAGGAGCCCTCGATGCTCCTGCTCAGACTCACCCCCCAGTCTGGGAATACAATCTTCAAATGGCTACCAGACCTTCTTGGAGAGGGCAGATTGCCGTCAGGCCAGATGCTGTCGAAGGCCTTTCGCTGTCTCATCCATGCCCCTCTGGGCGACTTTCCGGGTTCTCATATGGCACCCTTAAAACTTTGCGTTCAGGCGGTTGGAAATGAATACAATTAGTGCTAATAAAGTCTACCGAGGTTCCCTGCCCGATCGGGTTTTTAAGGAGATGGCCGAGGTCTCCAATTTGCCCCTGCGACCGGGAGAAACCAGTCAGATTGATTACCGGGCCAATGACTATCGAAAGGGAATCCGCTTTAACGGGGATGTGGACCGGGTGACGGGCGCGTCTCTGGAGCTGAACACCCGCACTACGCTCACGGGGAACAGTCGCTACAACCTGGACGTGACAGCGCCCGACGGCAGTCAGCAAAGTCTGCCCACCAGTCTGGATCAAGTGCGCGACGTGGCACTGGATTACCGCAATCGCCAGGCTGCGGTGCTTATGCCGGCGGGCGATCAATGGCAGATCCAGCGATTTGATCTGGATCAGGAGACTGGCTTTTTCTCCTCGGCCCGCGGCCAGGTGTTGGCCGAATTTGGGGGACAGGGCGAACTACTTGACTACGCCGCGGATGGCAGCTTGCTGATCAGTCAGGGCAATGAAATCAAGAAGGTCGAGGCGGGCGCCTTGCTTCCGTATCTGAGCTTCCCGGCCAGAGTGCGTAATTTTGGCGTTCTCAGTGACGGTGGACTGTGCGTGCAGCTGGAAAATGGAAACTGCAGCCGGAGCGACTACTACTATGTGAAGCCTGACGGCAGCGAGGCCCTCAGAGTCTCTCAGGCCGACCTGGGGCTTATGGAGGAATCCCGATTCTATCAGCCGGCTGGTTTCATCAAAAAAATGAGCCCACAGCAACGAGAGCAGTTCGCGGAATCAGTGCCGGTCGGCAAAGCCTGGTGGGACCGCTGGGGCATCGAGGACGTCAGCAGTCCTGACGGCCAGTATTCGGCGGGTTTTACTAAAGAAGGTATCTACGGGCGACAGGGTCTGACCGATCTGGGCCAGCTTTTTGCTTGCCGTGAAGACAGTGCCGGTGGTTTGTTTGCAAGCTTTGGTGTAGATCAGGGGACGGCCACCTGGACTGCTGGCGGGCGTATGTTCGGAGTGCTTTCGGGAGAAAGTGGCGACAGTCTGTCAGCGGCACGTGACGCCTGGGTGTGGGATCCGGCCAGCCGACAGGGCATGGTGATTCCTTCCGTGTTGAAGATGCAGGCCCAGCCGGACGGGCGGTTTTTACTCAATTTGCCCGGTCAGAAAAAGCAACTGGTGAGTCCGGAGGAGCTGGGTGGCATTGCCCAACAGTCCTGGTTTCAAGAGCTGGCCGGTCAGCCCAGAATCCTTCGCGACTATCGTCAAGTGGTCAGTCAGTCCTCAGACGGAACCAGGCTCACCCTGATTAAGGATGCCAGGGAACATGATCGCCTGGTGGCAACCGCTGACAGCCGTTACTTGATTTCGATCGACAAACAGGGGCGGAGCGGCCAGCTCTGGGATGCCACCAGCGGCCTGCAGATCAAGCTGCCGCCTCTGCAGCATTGCTACTGGGACGAAGAACGAGATATCTTGGGAATCGTCCACGAAGATGGGCACTACGAGGCCTACAATAGCGAGCAAATCCATAACTCCAGCTGGTTCCGAAAGTCCATACAGGAGTACCTCGGAGTCTCCTCTCCTGCTCAACCAGCCCCTCCGGTTCAGGTCAGCTCGGGGGCCGTCAGCATCGGTGGGCTGGCTATGCCCAAGAAGGCCAGGAAGTCTTGAGCACGGCAGGCTACAAGGCGGCTGACCCGCCCGAGCCGAAAGGCCACCTGTGCAAGGCATTGCCACCTACCGACGGGCTGTGGCCCTGCTTGCGGGCCTCTATTTTGCGCGGATGGCCTGGGAAGTCCCGGGCTTTCATTCGAATTCCGGTCTTTTAGATCACGGTTGGGCTGAAGCAACCTTTCCATACCTCTGGCAGCCGCTTTTTAGACCAGGTCAGTCCGATGGTTTTATGCGTTGCCTGCTGAGCGCATCCTGTGCGTTGAGTCTGTCCCTGGGGCTGGGAATCTTCCCTCGCCTCTGTGCCGGATTGCTCTACCTGATCCTTTGCTGTAGCTACCGCTGGAACTTTCTGGTGGCCTCGGTTGACGATGAGCTGTTGCATCTAAGTCTGTTCTGGCTTCTGGTCCTTCTCCATCATCCTGAAGGGCCGGGTCGACGGATGCTGGCACTGAATTTCAGTCTGCTTTACCTGGTGGCCGGGTTGAGCAAGTGGCTGAGCCCGATGTGGCGCGGCGGGATGGCTTTAGAGGCTGTCATGCAGCTTCCGGGTTCGCGCTTTGGCGAGGCTCTGGCCGGCCTGGATTGGCGTGGACTCAACTGGCTGGCTCTACTGGTGGAACCTTTGTTTGCGCTGATCCCCTGGTTGCGGCCCGGTCCAGCTCGTCGGTTGCTGCTTGGTCTGTGGATTGCTTTTCACACTTTGCTGGTGCTGACTTTTGATGTGGGCATCGCCAATCTGTGCTGCCTGGCCAGCGGTCTGGTCGTGCTCGACCCCAGCCATGACGGTTGCTGGACCTGGCCGGACCGGTTTGCGGGATTGGTCTTGTTTTTGCTGTTAGGCTCTCAGCTGGGCTCGTTGCTACAGCCTTCCTGGCGGTCTGGCTCGGTTGCCGGGGGAGAGGAGGGAGTGGGCTGGCAGCGCCACTGCAATGTGGCCCTCTGGTGTTTTGGTCTGGCTCAACAGTACCGCTTGTTGGACTGGATCGATGAGCGAAACTATCAGGCCCGGGTGACGGTGGCGGGCAAGGGGCAGAGCTGGCCCGCACCGGGGCACTTGCGTCAGGGACTGGCTTTGAGCTACCTGACCCCGGCCCCCTGGCTCCGGCCTCCCACCGGCCAGGCCACTGCTCTGCGCCGTTCCACCTGGATGCGTTGGGAGCATTGGTGCGGTGGGCCTCTGCAACTGCAGTGGAGACGCATCTAGGATGTGTGGAATCGTGGCTCTTTATGATGACCAGCAGCCGCCTGCGCGTCAGGCGGTGGAGCGAGCTCTGGGCGCGATGAGTTCCCGGGGACCAGATGGCCAGGGTATTTGGGCCCCTCTGGATGGACCTTGCGCTTTGGGGCACCGTCGCCTGGCGGTGATCGATCTGGAGGGCGGGCGTCAACCTCTGCATTCCGGACGGCTGTGGCTTGTGGCCAACGGGGAGTTTTACGACTATGAACGGACCCTTGATTGGCTTCGCGGCCGGGGGCATCGGCCGGCCACCGGATCAGACAGTGAGGTGGTACTCCTGCTCTACCAGGAGATGGGCCTGGAGTGCCTTTCCTGGTTGCGTGGAGAGTTCGCCTTCGCCCTCTGGGACGGCGCGGCCGAGCGACTTTTGCTGGTGCGCGATCGGTTTGGCATCAAGCCCCTTTTTTACGCCCGTCAAAACCGCCGCTTGTGGGCGGCTTCAGAGATTAAGGGCCTCTTTGCCGCCGGCTGGGACTGCGCCTGGGATGAGGAGGGCGTCAATCAGAGTCTGCATCAGTGCCTCCATCAGGATCGGACCATGTTTCGAGGTGTGCGTCAGTTGCCAGCCGGCCACTATCTCCTGGCTGACCGTAGGGGCGTGCAGATCGTCCGCTACTGGGACCAGAGATACCCCCGGCCGCGCACAATTTCCCAGCCCCAGGCTTTGGAAGAGATCAGTCGACCCTGGCATGAGGCGGTGCGGCTCAGAACGCGGGCGGATGTCCCGCTGGCCTGTTATCTGAGCGGCGGGGTCGATTCCTCGGCCGTTCTTAGCCTCGCCCAACAGTATGCAACACAACCCCTGCATGCATTCACGTTGGCCTTCGACCAGGAAGGTTTTGATGAAAGCTCCCTGGCCCGGGGGCTGTGCGATCGCGTCGGAGCTGTCTTCCATCAGGTGTCAGCCAGCAGGGAGGATCTGTCGCAGGCTTTCGAGGCTACCGTAATTGCCGCCGAAGCTCCTATTTATAACGGTCACGCACCCGCCCGCTGGTTGCTCAGCCAGGCTGTCCATCGGGCGGGCTTCAAGGTGGTGCTGGGTGGCGAAGGAGCCGACGAACTCTTCGCCGGTTACCGATTCGCAGCTCGAACCGGCAGTTCTGGGGGCTGGTGGGCTCTGCTGCGTCGCCTGCTTTCACCTGGCTCGGCGGAACTGCGAGAGATCTCCCCAACTCTGGCGGTGCTTCTCAAAGCTTTGCCGCTCCCAGCCCCGATGTTTGAGTATTTATTCGAGCAGATCCGTTGTTTGAGATCCCTGGCTAAGGTTTCTGGGCGCGACCCCTATCGAGACTTCCTGGTCCAAGTTCTGTCTCCAGGCTTGTTCGGGCGGGAGCCGGTCAAAGTGCTGCTCTACGTCTGGATGAAGTCACTCTTCGTCAACTACATCCTGGCCGCCGAACGCCTGGATATGGCCCACGGTGTGGAGTTACGTCTGCCATTCCTTGACCATGTCCTTTTTGAGGCCGTCAAAGGCCTCTCAAGCCAAGTCCTGGGACCCGATAAGCAATTACTGCGGCAGTTGGCGGCCGCTCGACTGACTTCCGAAGTCCTGGCCACTCCCAAGCGTCCCTTCATCAGCCCCCCCTTAGGTGATCGATTGCGCCCCTGGCTCCAGGCCCCGGAAGTTGCCGAGATTCCCTTTCTTCATACAAAGAGAGTGCGTCATCTCGGAGCGGTCTCGGACGGACTGCTCTTTTATCTGGCCTCGCTGGTGGTGCTGCAAAGACACTACCGGCCGAGTTGACGGTCAAGATGTTGCCAGATTGTAAACATAGGGGGTAAACCCTCCGTTAGGCTCGGGTCAGATCGGGCCGATGACCCGTGTATGCGCAAATTTCTTATGGCTACCGGTCTGCTCTGTGCGGGCTGCGGATCCTCCGGCGATTTCGTCGCGACCAACTCTCAGGGTGTCCCTGAGTCAAGACCGGCTACGATCCTGGTCAAAATGAGCAATCAGCCGACCAGCGACCAGGCTCAGCAAGCCGCCGAAATTCTGGACGATTCAGGCGCCGTGGCTCAGGCCCAATTGCCCAACAACGTGCAACAACTTCAGGTCGCTCCTTCCCACGAAGGAGCTGAACAGGCGCTTTGCGACCAGTTGATGGCCAGCGGCGCGGTCGAATTCGCGGAACCAGACTACAAGCTGGAGCCGGTTTTTATTCCCAACGATAGCTATTATGGTCAGCAGTGGCATCTTCCTAAGATTTCGGCTCCCGCCGCCTGGGATCTGGTGCGGGGAAAATCGACCGTCACGGTGGCGGTTTGCGACACCGGCGTGCTGGCCACTCATCCTGACTTGAGTGCAAACTTGCTGGCCGGCTACAACGCTGTGGATGGAAGCACCAACACGGCTCCCGTGCACCCGCACGGCACCATGGTGTCGGGTTGCATTTCGGGCATCGGGAATAACTCTCAAGGTGTGGCGGGCGTCGCCTTTGGCGTTAAGATTTTGCCCGTGCGCGTTACCAATGACGCCAGTGGCTCCGCCTACCTCTCTGATATGGCCAACGGTGTTCGCTGGGCGGCGGACCACGGAGCGCGGGTGATCAACCTGAGCTATGGCGGAGCCCAGTATGCCACGATCGATCAAGCCGCTCAGTACGCTCGCAGCAAGAACGCCTTGCTGTTCATGGCGGCTGGCAACGACGGGGCCGACGTTTCCACCACCTATCCCGACTACGGCTCGTTCGTTTTGGTGGGAGCAACCAACCCCAGCGATGCACGCAGTTCCTTTTCCAACTATGGAACCGCCATTGACATGGTGGCCCCGGGCGAAACCATTGTAACCACGACTCTGAACAATGGTTATGCCAGTGTTGCCGGCACTTCGTTTGCCTCTCCCATAACAGCCGCGGGCGCAGCACTGATGCTCTCGGCCAACCCCAATTTGAGCGTGAGCCAGTTAGAAACCAACCTGATGGCCGCCTGCGATGACATTGGCACGGCTGGCGAGGACAAAGTCTTTGGCAAGGGGCGACTCAATACACTCAATGCTGTGCGCAAGGCTCAGACGATTGTTCCGAATTTGCCACCGGTAGCTAACCTGACCGCCAGTCCGTTGGGGGCTGCGGCTCCCGTCAACATTACCTGGAATGCCTCCGCCTCCAGCGACCCGGAAGGCGGTGCGCTATCCTACAACTGGAGCTTTAGTGATGGTGGTAGCGCCACCGGCAACAAGGTGGTTCGGAGCTACACTGCCGGCGGCAACTATAGCGCCACCGTCAGTGTGACCGACCCGCAGGGAGCCAGCATATCGACCAGTCTGACCGTGGTCGTGAAGCCGGACCCTCGCCTGGTGAATGCGCCCAGCAATCTGAGCGCGACCCTCAGTGGGTCGACCCTGACCCTCAGTTGGAAAGATAACTCCAGCAACGAGAATGGCTTCTACGTGGAGCGCGCCTACCAGAACACTGCTCCGGGCGTGTTCAAGCGAGAAGCCGCTCTGGCCGCCAATGCGACCAGCTATCGTGTGACCTTGACGCCCGGAACTTACTTGTTCCGAGTCCAGGCCTACAACTCCACCTATACCTCCTCCTATACCAGCATCCTGGGCGTCTCGCGCTGATCTTAAGACGGCAGCCTGGCCGGGGAACCGGCCAGGCTGCCGCAGGCCTTGATTTGGACGGGAGCGAACCTCCCAAAATGGAACCAACTGAACAGCTAAGCCTCCACTCTGAGCTCGAGAAACTGGCCGAGGGTCTCGAGAGCAGAGATTTTCATTTTATGGGAACCTGCGCCACCAAAGCTCTGCATTTGCTTTCCCCTCCTGTTGTGACTGGCGACCCCCAGGCCCTGGAAAAGGAAGCAACCGGGACGGACTGGCTCCACGAAGCGAGCAAGACTGTCAAAGCCCTGGAGAATAAAGATCACAATCTGGCCGCCATGTGCCTGCGCAAAGCCGTGAAAGCTTATCGCGCATTGCCTGAGCCACCAGCCCGGGCGAGTCTGAAAGGGGACGCCGCGGAGGCGCTTAAACTCCTCGAGCAGCTGGCCACGGCCATTCACGGTCAGGAATGGACATCGGCGGCCGACAAGGTCCGCCGTCTGAACGAGGCCATTGCGGAGTTGCGGTCATAGCCTCCGGGCGTCGGATGATCAGCAGGGGTGACCAGTTTTTGAGCAGGGCCGGGTCAAGGGGGTCGGCCACCAGGCACCCCTGGATGACATCGCAGCCGGAGGCGATTAACAGGTCGAGCTGAGCGTGGTTTTCCACTTTCTCGGCCGTCACTCTCAGCCCCAGCGCATGCCCGACCTCGATCACGGAGCGAGCAAAGCGTGCGTTTTCGCCGCAGGTCAGGAAGCTTCCATCGATCTTCAGTCCCTGCACCGGCAGACGGCGTAGAGCCACCAGTGAGGAAGCACCGGTGCCAAAATTGTCCAGGGTCAGACGCACTCCCAGTTCGTGCAGCTGGCTGAGAATGTGGGCCATATTTTGCTTGTCCTGACAGAGCACGCTTTCGGTCAGTTCCAGCTCAAGCCGCTCGGGGCCGATGTTGTGGCTGCGCAATGCGCGAGTCAAGGCCAGAGGTAATCCCTCGGTTACGTCCGGGGCGCCGATATTGACCGCCACCCGCCAGGCTTGGGATGGAGTGGAGGCGATCACCGAGCAGGCCTGGTCAAGCACCCAATGGGTCAGTGCTTCGTTCATTTTCATCTCGGCCACCACCGGCAGGAACTGGCTGGCCGGAATCAGTTTGCCGCGGCGCCGCCAGCGCAACAAGGCTTCAAAGGCCACGGTTCGATAATCACGCAGCTCCATTTGAGGTTGGAAGTGCAGTTCAAACTCTCCCCGAGCCAGAGCCTGCTGCAAGTCCTGCTCGAGTTCGGCGCGTTCACGCGCTTGCTCGTCATCCTCGGCCTGAGCCCAGGAGACTCTTCCTTTTCCGTTGTGCTTACTCTTATACATCGCCACGTCAGCTGCTCTGAGCAGTCCATCCACGGTGAAGCCGTGGCGCGGGTAGAGGGAGGCCCCGACGCTGGCACCCACGCTGACGCTTCGGCCACTCACCTCGATCGGCTCGCAGACGGCTGCGATCAGCTTTTCCGCCAGGCGAGCGACGTCGCGTTGACCGGCTCCTTCCAGAAGCGCGGCGAATTCGTCTCCACCCAGCCGGGCTACCGTGTCGGTTCCGCGCAAATTCGCCAGCAGTCGGTCGGCGACCACTTTCAGAACCTGGTCGCCGGCTTCATGACCCAAGGTGTCGTTGATGATTTTGAATCGGTCCAGGTCGATGTACAGCAGGGCCAGCTCAGACTGATTGCGGCGGGCACGCGACACTGCTCGAAGCAAGCGATCGTGGAAAAGCTTTCGATTGGGCAGTCCCGTGATGGCGTCGGTGTAGGCCAGGTCCAGCAACTTGAGTTCGCAGCTCTTGCGTTCCAGCGCATAGCGGATACTGCGTTTGAGGGCTGGACCGTCGGCCAGGTCTTTGAGCAGATAGTCTTGAGCCCCCTGTTTGAGTGCTGCAATCGCCATCTGCTCGCTCTGGGCGCCGGAGAGCACCACGATGGCCGCTCCAGGCTGGACGTGTCTAAGTCTTTCCACAGCTTCCACGCCACGACAGTCGGGTAGATTCAGGTCAGTGAGGATCACCTGCACTTGCTGATGGGATAAATAATGTTCGGCTTCATCCAGGCGACGCACGACATGGACGGAAAAATTCGGAACGTCCTTGCTCAGGCGTGCAATGGTCAGTCGTTCGTCCACGGGATCGTCCTCGATCAGCAGAATGCGCTCCAGGCCGGGTAGACCCGAGGGACGGCCTGATTGATAAAGCTGAATAGCCCGTTCCAGCACCTGTCCCAATTCGTGATAATTCCAGGGTTTGCGCACAATTGCGGCCAGCGAGCAGTCGCGGGCGTCGGCCCGGGGAAGCTCGGTTTCGGGCGCACCCGTGACGATCATGGTCACCGAGTCCGGGCTCAATCCGCGCAGGCATTCGAGCAGGGCCAATCCGTCCAGGCCGGGCATGTAGAGGTCGGTGACGATGATCGGAAAGTGCCGTTCTCGTACTCGTTGAATGGCCTCGACACCATCTTGAGCTGTTTCCACCGTATAACCGAGGCGTTCCGCCTGAGCTCGAAACAGCTCTCGCACGTTAGATTCGTCGTCGACAAAAAGGATCGGATGCTTGGCCATGAGATGCCTCCTGCCGGGCTCATCGGAACTCTCGCCTCGAGACTTAAGGCCTAAAGTTGGCCGCAGAGATTTCCGATAACATGGCTGTGAACAGGATTTTTTGGGGGTCATCATGTCTGAACTGGTACCGATTCTGATTATCGCCGACCAAACCGAGGAGCGCATCGCTTACCGTCAGCTGTTCGCCCGGGATCAGTTTCGAATCTTTTTGTGCGCCTCGGTCGCTGAAGGTCTGGTCTGTTTGAACGAGCGGACCTACGCCTGTATTTTGTGCGATCTGGAGAACCCCGAGAAAGACGCGATGCAACTGACTCAGGTCCTGCGCTCAGACCCCAGGTTGAACAGAATTCCCTTGCTATTCACGTCCTGCCGCGGAATTTCTCAGCACCTCTGCCAGAACTGCTTCGATTGCGGTCTCTATGACTGTTTGGACAAGCCATTCGATCTCCAGTTGCTGCGGCGGAAGATGCGTGTCTTTGCCAGCCTCTTTATGCAGCGTCAGAAGGTGGAGCAGCAGCGCTCGCTGCTGGAAGCGGTTTTGGCCAACACCCACGAAGGCGTGGCCGTTTACGACGCACAGGGTGAATTCCATTATCGAAACGCGATTTGGGAGGTTCTGTGTGAAGCCGATCCTGCGGCAGTGGCCGAAGAGGTGAAACTTCTGCGCTGCGCCCTGCTTGAAGGCCGTTCGGATTCGGTGGATTTAGAACTAAGCTGCAGAATTTTATGCCTCCGATTGAGAGCTTTGAGCGGTGAGTTTGCCGAGGGCAAAGTGGTGGCGACGATTTGCGACGTGACGGCGGAAAGGTTGCAAGAGCGTCGGATGCGCGCTCGCCAGCAAGAGTTGGAAATGTTCGCCCACGTGGCCTCTCACGATCTACGTGCCCCCCTCCGTCACCTGACAGCATTCACAGAGATATTGAGTTCTCAACTGAACGATCCGGGTCCTCAGGTGGCTTCAACCTTGAACACCATTCAGGCCGCTACTCATCGGCTGCGGGGTCTGGTCGATTGTCTCCAGCAGTATGCCGAAGCGGGCCGACCGAGCAAGTCCGTCCGGCTGGTCAGCCTGGAGCAGGTCGTGAGAGAGACCTGGGAGACTTTGTCGCGGCCGGAGGCCACACTTCATCTGCAGGGGCCATTGCCTTCGGTCTTTGGCTCTCCTTCCGGGCTCGGTCAATTGCTGCAGAACCTGCTTCAGAATGCGCTGAAATTTGTTTCTTCGGGTCGCATTCCCGAGGTCTGGATCTGGTCGACCTCCAGCCGGGAGGGAGTGACCTTGCATGTGCGCGATAACGGAATCGGAATCCCGATGCAACATCGCCAGCGCATCTTTGAGGTTTTTCAACGCCTGCATGGCCGGGAGGTTTATGCCGGTGATGGGATCGGGCTGTCTGTCTGCCAACGCGTGATGGAACAGCACGGGGGGAGTATCGAAGTTCTTTCGGACGGGTTGACGGGGAGCACGTTCCTACTTCACTTTCCTCGGAGGGTCCATGGCGGAGCGCTCACTGGCACTTAAGATATGGCTGGTGGAGGACGAGCCGGCCGACCACGCACTGGTACGGATGAGCCTGGACGAACTGGGGTTACCCTGGAGTCTGGAAATCACCAGCGATGGTCAAGAGGCGCTGCAGCATATTCAAAGCCAGCAGGTGGCACTTCCTCATCTGGTTTTGCTGGACTTGAGTTTACCAGGCTACTCAGGACTTGAGGTTTTGCGTCATTTGCGGGCTGAGGAACGTTGGCGGACCGTACCGGTCGTGGTTCTAAGCACTTCCAACCGCCAGTCGGATGTGTCCGAGTGTTACCGGGCCGGGGCCAATACCTTTGTGCGCAAGCCCATCGGCTATCAGGGTCTGCTGGGCGACCTGCGGATCCTGCACGAATACTGGGCTCGATTGGCCTGTTTGGATTCCAGCCTCGGAGAAGCGGCTTCCTAGCGAAAGCTCTCACCTGGCCTGAGTCAGAGCGGCGGACTGATTGAGAACGGTTCGAACCGCGTTGCGCAGGGTGGGACCATCGAATGGCTTACGTAGATAATGCCTTACTCCGTGACCCTCCAGCGCGTCATTGGGGTAGCCTGACATGAGTAGAAAACTCGAATTCGGACAGAGTGGTTGCAGTTGTTGAATCAGCTGCGGACCGCTGATGCCGGGCATGATCACATCGCTTAACACGAGCTGAATTTGACAGCCTTGCTCGCGGCCCAGGCGCAAGGCTTCGCTGCCGTTGGCGGCCCGCAAAACTCGGTAACCGGCTTCTTTCAGAGTGCGCACGACCAGTTTCAGGAGTGCCGGTTCATCCTCTACCACCAGCACGGTTTCACTGCCTCCGCGGGCTTCTGGGGGGCGGCGGACTGCGGATGGGGTCAGGGGCCCCGGGCTGGCGGGCAGGTAAATGTGAAAGCAAGTCCCTTGCCCGGGGTGACTTTCGAATTCGATCGCTCCCTGAGTCTGACGCACAATGCCGTAGACCATCGCCAGCCCCAGTCCGGTGCCGTCGCCCTGACCTTTGGTGGTGAAAAAGGGCTCGAAGACCCGGGCTCGGACCTCCTCAGGAATGCCGCTCCCATTGTCGGAAATGGTCAGCAGAACATAAGGGCCCGGGCTCACCTCAAGGGTCTTGGCGCGTTCACCATCGAGGCTGCAGCCCGAGGTTGAGATGGTCAGACGGCCTCCGCCAGGCATTGCATCGCGGGAGTTGATGGCCAGGTTGACAAGCACCTGTTCCAGTTGGCCTCGGTCGGCCCGCACTGGAGGCAGGGAATGTTCGAGCTGGACCAGGATAGCGATGTTCTCACCGAGCAGACGGGCCAGCATTCGTTCCACCGAAACCACCAAAGAATTGAGTTCCAGCACTTCCAAGGTCATCACCTGGCGACGACTGAAGGCCAGGAGCTGGCGGGTCAGTTCTTTGGCCCGGTTGCCCGCGCCCAGCACCTCCTGCAAATCCTGGCGCACGGGTTCATCTGGAGCCAGTTGTTCCAACGATAACTCCGTATAGGACAGGATGACGGTCAGCAGATTGTTGAAATCATGGGCGATCCCACCGGCCAGTCGGCCGACGGCCTCCATCTTTTGACCGGCCAGCAAGGCCTGCTCTACGTTCTTGGCTTCCGTAATATCCTGGATGGTCGTGATCGAGGTCACCGGTTTGCCGTCGCTGTTGGGTAGCGAGAGTCCGTGGACCGCCAGCCAGCGAACCTCGTTGTTTCGATGAATGCGAAGCATACAAGAATACGGGCTCAGTTCGGTGGCTTTGAGGGCGGTTTCCAGAGCCAGCGGGTGGTCGTCGGGATGAACACGTTGCAGGAGACCCTCGAGAGTCGGCTGGATGCTTTCTCCTAGATACTCCTGGGCACGAGCATCCAGTTCGATCCGATGGGATTGAAGGTCGACACGAATCGTGCCCTGGCCGGCGGCGTCAAGAGCGATTCGGGAACGTTGCTCGGCTTCGCGCAGGCGCTGTTCGGCCACGCGTTTGGCGGTTACGTCTTCAATCACGGCAATGGCCCGGTTTGGAGTTCCCGAGCTGTCGCGCAGGATGGTGGCGTGGACACGCACCCAGGCGATGCTTTGGTCTTTGCGGACGTAGCGTTTGTCCAGCGCGTATTCTGCTGTCTCACCGCTGGCGACAGACTCATAAATGGGTTGCTGGCGCTGATTGTCATCTGGATGGCTCAGGTCCTTGACCGTTTTTGTCAGCAGCTCTTCCAGGTCATAGCCCGTTATGGCGCAGAATTTCTGATTGGCGTCCAAAATTCGGCCTGACCTTGGGTCGCTCAAGGAGATCCCGGCCGGAGCCAGCTCAAACATGATTCGGGCCTGCCGATCCATTTCATGTAAGGCTGCGTCGCTACGGCGCAATTCGGTGATGTCGTGCCACACCCCGATCACACATTCTTCTCCATCAATCAGGGCGGGTCCACCGGTCAGGAGGAACTCGGCCATTTCCCCGGATTTGCGGCAAACGCGACACTCCACCGGAGTTAGCTGGCCGAGTTCGAAGGTATCCTGAAGCCGATTGAAGTCCTCGGCCACCGGAAAGAGGCCAAGCTGCTGAACCGAGGCCCCTCGCATTTCTTGAGCCGTCCAGCCCAAAAGATGCTCCATGGCTGGATTGACTTCCACAATTTTTCCATCCGATATACGAATAATGGTGATCCCGGCCAACAAAAGATCGAAGATGGTTGCCAGTCGCCTTTTTTGTTCGAGTAAAGCCTGTAAAGCCTGATGTCGTTCGTGCACATCGTCCACGGCCAGAATAAATCTGCCCGATTCGATTCGAGGCGAAATCGTGACCTGAAGCCAGATGAAGCTTCCGTCTTTGCGCAGGAAACGCTTTTCCAGGCTGGCCCGGGTGGAACGGCCTCGGCGGAAGAGACGCGAGGTCTCTTCTTCGTCGAGCAGGTCGTCCGGATGGGTGAGTTCGGGCCAGCACTTCTTCAGAAGTTCCTCGGCAGTGAATCCGAGAATCTCGCAAAGCTTGGGATTGACGCGTACGAAACGCCGAGTCTGAGCGTGGCATTCAGCCAGACCGATGCCGGCTCGCTCAAAGATCGCGTCGGCCCGGCGGCGACTGGACAGCAAGGCGACCTCGGTGGCTTTACGTTGAGTGATGTCCTGGAGGAGTCCTCGAAGCTTCACCAACCGCCCGTTTTTGTAGACCGGCCCGCCGCGAGTGCGCACCCATTTTTTCACGCCCTCGGTGGTGGTGAGCTGGAGCTCAAGATCATATCCGGGGCCCCCTTTGAGGAGCCGGCGCAAGGCTTGCTCGAGCCTGCGCCGAGAGTCCTCATCATACAACTCCAGGCCGCTGAGCATACCTGGGGCGGTGGCGTCATCGGGTAGCCCGTGGATGCGCGCCAGGCCCTCAGTCCATTCGCCCTTCAAGGTCACCGGCTCAAGTTCCCAGCCCCCCAGTTGAGCCAGTTCTTCGAACTCCCGCCGCATCTCGTCTCGGTGAGACAAATTGTGCAGGCGCTCCAGCCGCGCCAGTGCATGAGCCAGGTCCTCGCTCAAGTCAACCAGGTCGGAGAATTCATGATCACCGGGATCTAGAAGGAGCGCTCCATGACAGTGCAGATGGCTTGATCGGAGGGGGAATAGGGCGGGGCTGCCAGGGCGGGCCTGGGTCAGCCCACATCCTTGGCAGGTCCCCTGTCCGCGCAGGCAGGAGGGCAGATCGAACGATTCGTTTGGGCTACCTGCAGTGGCCTGGGCCACGACTCTGGAGTCATCCCAGTGGACCACATGGGCCAAGCCAAGAGCATCGGCGCAACGGTCGAGCAGCCTCTGCGAGTCGTTCTCTCGCGCAATAGCCCGGCCGATCTGCCTGAATGGCGAATTGCCCATATTTCCCCCCCCAACTTTTTCACATATACCACAGAAATGGAGGAGAGGGAATCCCGACAACCTGGTATTTTTGTAGTCAGAACATTTGCATCGATTGGAGCCAGTGCTTATCTATTTGTTTGTGCATCTTCTCGATATGCAGTGTCTTGTCGTGATTTTACCGGGCCGGTTATACAGGAATGATCAAAGTCGGGCAGGTATCTCGATACCGCATAACCGATTTGTGAGTACAAGGGTCAGTCGAATTTGGGTCTTCGAGTGCGTGTTTTTGTCACGGTGGCGTATCCGGCAACGGTCTGCTGACAATTTGCGAGCAGGTCCCGGAGGGTGACGAACCGTTGCGGACTTCGCATCCCCGCGATGCTGCTCTGATCCGTATCCAGAAAATCGCGAGCTGCTACGGTTACTTCCACCAGGTCGGTTTGGGTGCTGATCAAGAAGCCTGCTCTTCGGTAGTTGACTGAGTTGACCGCCAAGAGTTCGAGCATTTCGCCCTGGCAGTTGGGGCAACTGGCCACCCGTCCTTCGAATTGGGAGCCACAGCGACTGCAGCTCTGGCCTCGCCGCTGACCTCTTTCAAAGAGCTGGATGGCCTGGATTTCTTCGATTGGGGCGGCGCTCTGAGCGTTTCGATGGCGCTCGGCTTTCTTGACTTCCTCGACCCCCAGCGACTCTTCGCTTTCTTCGTTCTGTTTGATGGTTTTGGAACCACCCACCAGTACATTCACCCGGTGGTGCCCGGAAATGCGCTCGCCTTCTTGATAACGACCCAGGCCCTGTTTGTGGAGCGAATGACCGATCTCCAGCTTGAGAGGAGAACCGCTCCCCTCCATTGCTTTGGAGACTCTGGTGATCGAAGCGGCCCCGTGGGTGGTGGCGGGGACGACCAGGCTCCCTGCCGCCGAAGCTTTGTCGCCCGTGGCCGAGGCCTTCTTGTCGGCTGAGGGGGTGGCTTCGTCCAGTAATTTTCGCAGCTCCTGGGTCGACTCAGGGCTCGCTGCCGTCATGACGGCTGCCAGTGCGGACTTCAGGCTCAGCACGGCTGCCTTCCCGTCGGGGGTGGCGGCGGCCACGGTCAGAGCCTGAACCATCGCCTCACAGGCTTCCTGGTCGCCCACAACTCGGGTCAACAATACCTGCACCGCGGCCGGAGGCGCCTGGCAGAGCGCCTTGACAAATGAGGAACTGGCGCCCGCGTCTCCAGCTACATTGGTCAGCATCCCGCGGAGCGATTCAAGCGGGGCCTGGGCCACGACTTTCACGAAGGCCGCGCTGGCCAGTTGACCCTGGGAGATGCGCTCGGTCAGGGATGATACGGTGGCCGGGCGGGCCAGGCTGGCCGCCTTGATGACGGCCTGACCGGTTTCGGGGTGACTTAAGGTTCGGGCCAATCCCTCCGGCGGTTCAGCTTGTTGCAAGACTCCCAACAGGGCGTTGGAAGACTCAGCATCTTGGGTGGCTCTGGCCAGGAACCGTGAGAGGGCAGGGCCGGCTTTGGCCTGGCTTAAATGATTCAGCAGTTCAGCCGCGGCTGCGGGAGAGGAGGCGCTTTGGGTGAGAAGTTCGACCTCGACTTGGGGAGGCGCTTTGGTGAGGCTTTCCCGGGCGGGGTCCTGTTTCGCCCAGGGGGGCTCGGTCGAGGCCGAATCCGGAGCCGTTTGAGGCTTAATCGGGCTGGATTGGCGAACTCGCGCTGACGCCTCGGACGACGCTAAGGCCGTTTGGATCGCTTTGGCTGCCTCGGGTGCGGCAGACACCTCCGCGATCATCTTTTTGACCAGCCTGGCGCCCTCGGGCTCGGCTGCGGCCTGCCTGAGGTTTTGGCCCAGTGGCTCGGGTTCAGCCACTTGAGCGAAGAAGGCGGCGGCCTTCTCCGTGCCAGCCTGGCTGAGGGCCAGAACCAGTGCCTTCGCGCTTTCAGGTTTTTCAGCTGTGATCTGGAGCAGGTTGGCTGTCTGAGCCTGTCCTTCGGGTGTCTGAGTTGCCCTGGACAGCAGCCCCACCAGACCGGGTCCCGAGGCGCCGAGATGGCCGACCAGTTCCCGGGCTCTCTCGGGTCCGGGTGCGTTGAGGACGACCACGGCCGAGCGGGCTGCTTCGGAAGTGGCCGAACAGGCTTCCAGCCAGCGGCTGACTTCGCTCGTTCCCTCGGGCGTGCGCGAGGCGGTGGTCATGAGCGTGCCCAG
>JAFEBA010000023.1:0-101605 GCA_018266105.1 bacterium
ACATCGCCTGGATCAAGCCGGGCGAGGATGGAGCTCTGCACGCCATCAATCCTGAGGCCGGCTTCTTCGGTGTGGCTCCGGGCACCGGCATGGAGAGCAACCCCATGGCCATGGCCTCTTGCGCCAAGAACTCCATCTTCACCAATGTCGCCTTAACTCCCGACGGGGACGTCTGGTGGGAAGGAATGACCGACAATCCACCCGAGAAACTGATCGATTGGACCGGTCAGGAATGGACCCCTGGCTGTGGTCGCAAGGCCGCTCATCCCAACTCACGATTCACCTCGCCTGCCTCTCAGTGTCCCACCATTGACCCGGCCTGGGAAGACCCCAATGGCGTGCCCATCAAAGCCTTTATCTTTGGCGGCCGCGCCAGCCAGAATCAACCGCTGGTTTACCAGGCCTTTAACTGGGGCCACGGCGTCTACCTGGCCGCCACCCTGGGGTCCGAAAAGACGGCGGCGGCGGCTGGAAAAGTGGGGGACTTCCGTCGAGATCCGATGGCCATGCTCCCCTTCTGTGGCTACCACATGGCCGAATACTTCGACCACTGGTTGACGATTGGTCGCAAACTCCCCGAGCCCCCTCGTATCTTCAGGGTCAACTGGTTCCTCAAGGACGAAGCCGGTCAGTTCATGTGGCCGGGTTACGGCCAGAACATGCGCGTTTTGAAGTGGANNTGTCTCGTCGAAGGCGAGGAGAGCACGTTGCCTCTCATCTTCTGCGTCAACTGGTTCCGCAAGGATGAGGGCGGTGACTTCCTCTGGCCTGGCTATGGCGAGAACATGCGCGTTTTGAAGTGGATTGTCGAGCGGGCTCAGGGCCACGGCTATGGCGTGGAAACACCGCTCGGCTGGATGCCGCGCTATCGTGATCTGGATTGGACCGGGCTGGACTACAGCCGGGAGCAGTTCAACAAGCTGCAAACCCTGGACCGGGAGGCCTTCAAGACGCAAACGGTAGCCCACGAGCAGTTCTTTATCACGCTGAAGAACAAGCTGCCTCTGGACTTCCTCATGGAACGAGAACTGCTGGTCTCGCGTCTGTGGCGTTCGCCGGAAATGATCGTTCCGCCCAAGTAGGACCGGGATACCCAAAAAAAGCGTATTCAGCGGAGTACAAATTCGGCCCGCAATCGGAAACCATGCCTTGACCTCTGGTGGTTGTCTGGTATGAATGCGCTATTCGCTGACCCGAGCACTGGCCAGCCTGTCCACCCGTCATCCCAGGACGGTGGTGGTATTTGCTCTGGTTTCGGCGCTCTTTTGCCTGGTGACGGCCTTTCAGAACCTGAGCTTTACGGTCGATCGCACGGAAATGCTGGATCCGCGACATCCGGTCCAGAGCAACTGGCGCGCCTACCGGGCCGAGTTCGGGAATCTCAGCGATTACGTCGTCATGGTCAAGGGCGATCCGGAGAAAGCCCGCAAGGCTGTGGAGGATCTGGGCCAGCGCCTGCAAGCCGAGCCGCAGACCTTCAGTAACGTTCTCTATCGATTTGATCTGCCCGAGCTCCTCAAGTCCTCGCTCTATTACGTTTCATTGCCAGGTCTGAAAGCGCTGGAGGCTGAGGTCAGAGGCGCTCATCGATTGCTGGAACCTCTGGCCACCCCGACGGGTCTGGAAGGAATGTTGCGGGAACTGGCCCGTCCCGGATCGGCTGGCGAGCTGGCCAACCGTCTGGCGGGCTCCCTGCCGACCCTCAACAAAGTGCTTCGCTCGCTGGTGATTTGCCTGGAGAGTCGCGGGGAGGCAGTAGCCCCTTCCTTCCTGACCGAGATTGAGTCAGACATTCCGGAGGTGCGGGAACTGCATCTGAAGCCGGGCCAGAAGACCTTCTACCTGACCGTCGACGATGGTCACGGCTTCATGATGCTGCTCAATGCCAGCGATTCATCGGGTAGCTTCACCTCCAGCCTGCACACCATGGCCCGGCTACGCGCCCTGGCCGAGAGGGTTCAGCGCGAGCACTTTGAGGTTCAGGTGATGGTCAGCGGCGAGCCTGTGATCAATGCCGACGAAACTCGACAAGCGATTCAAGACGCCATCCGAGCCTCCGGCTACGCGCTAGGACTGGTAGGCCTGCTGCTCGTCCTGGTCTTTCGGGCGGTCCTGAAGCCTGCGGCGGTGCTGCTCTCTTTGCTGGTGGGACTCAGCTGGACCTCGGCCCTGGCGGCCTGGACTTTGGGCCAGGTCAACATGTTGACCATCAACTATGTCACCATGCTGACCGGCCTGGGTCTGAGCTTCGGCATCCACATTTTATATCGTTATCAACTGGAGCGGTCGATCGGCCTGGAGCCCGCTCAGGCTCTGAAAACGACCTTGGGCATGGAGCGCCCCAACATGGTGGGAGCCCTCTCCACCACGGTGGCTTTCTGGGCGCTCTTCTTCACATCGTTCCGCGCGGCCGGGGAGCTGGGGCTGGTCACCGGCTCAGGCATGCTCTTGTGCTACCTCTCCAATGTCACCACTTTGCCCTCTCTGCTCATTCTGCTGGACAAGGGGCGCCCTGAATTCTGTCCCCACTGGAACTGGATGCGCAAGACCAACTCCTGGATCTTGAGACGCCGCAAGGCGGTCCTCTTGCTCTCACTGATCTTCAGTCTATATAGCCTCAGCTTCGTCAATCGCATTCCCTTTGATTACAACCTGATGAATGTCCAGGCGGACAATGCCCCGGCCCTGGGAGTGGAGCGCTATCTGCAGCGGTTTCACTTCTCTGCCCTGTACGGAGTGGTGGTGGCCGACAATCTGGAGGAGGCTCGGCAACTGAGCCGACGCCTGCAGGATCAACCCACCGTCGGCCGCGTGGCCTCGATAACCAATTTTGAACCACTGCAGTACGAGGCGAAACGCCCTCTGGTGGAAAGCCTGATCGCTCAAGGGAAGGGTCTGCACACGCCAGCTTTTCCTCACCTTCGGAGCGCGGCGGAAATGGAAAGCCTTTACAACGCCTACGTAGCCGCACGGGGCCAGGGCCTGGAAGCCCTTCGAGTCTGGCGCCAGGGCGATAAAAGAGAGCAGGCCGACCAGTTCCAAACCTGGCTGAACCGACTGGACAGGGCTCTTGATACGGACAATCCGGGACCGATGCAAGATTCGTTGAAAGCCTTCGAGGCCCGCGAAATAGGCCAGGTCATCTCTGAATTGAAGCTTCTCAAGCAACAGTCCGCCGAAAAACCGAACCTGATCGAGATCTTGCCCGAAGCACTCCTTAAACGGGTGGTTTCACCTCAGGGACGCATCAGTCTGAGAGTTTTCCCTCGAGAGAACTGCTGGGATCGCGAAGCTTTGGGGCGGTTCGTCAAAAATCTACGCCACATTGACCGAGACGCCACGGGCTATGCCGTGCTGGTCTACTACTATCTGGAGGACATGCGCAAAGCTTACATTCAGTCTGGGCGCAACGCGCTGGTCGTCATCTTCCTCTTGCTGGCATTTCACTTTCGATCGTTGCGCACCGCTTCGCTCGCCATGTTTCCCAAACTACTGGGAGTGCTCTGGATGGTGGGGGCCATGGGTTGGCTGGGGGTGAGCTTTAACCCCATCAACTTCTTATCGCTCCCGCTGACGCTGGGAATCGGCCTCATCTTTGGAGTTCATGTGCTGGAAGCGCGCAATCAGTGCTTGTTCAGAGACAGTACCGGACCCGCCATTGTGCTCTCGGGCCTGGTGACCATGATCGGTTTCGCCACCCTGCTGAGCGCGGGTCACAAGGGAGTGGCCAGCTTTGGAACTCTGATGGTCCTAGGGGTAGGGGCCAACCTGATCACCAGCGTGATCATGCTGCCAGCGCTCCTGAACGCAAAACCGGATCAACTCGACGAATAGGAGCGCCCAATTTAGGGCCCAGGGGGGATTTGGCCTGCTTGCACGAGAACGGGCGAAACCTCAACAGAACCTGTATCTTTCCGATCCACCTGGAGGTTTCAATGCAAAAATTTACACGCCCCCTGATTGCCGGCCTGTTGATGGCGATGCCAGCCTGGTCTCAAATCGTCACCCCGCCGGAGAATTCAACCATCAATCAAATGCGCCCCAACATCGGCTGCACCTGGATGAATGGAGTTCGCAACATGCAGCTCTTCATCGATGGCAAAGAATGGACCATGGCCGCCAACAAGAACGGCGGCCGCATCGACATCAACCCCACCTTCGATGTCGGCTACGGAACCCACACGGTAGAGGCCCGCTGCATTGGAATTCTGGGCCTGCCCACCAGCAAAACCTGGACCTTCACCATCGCCAATCCCAACGGAAACACACCAGGCCAGTCGGGCGGGGCTGCAATCCGACTCTACCCGCTGGATAAGACGGTAGTGAACGAAGTGCGTCCGCGCATCACCGCCGACTTCCCCGAGAACGTCAGCAGCGCTCGCGCTTTCCTGGATGGCCAGGATGTCAGCTACCTGGTCGGAGTGGGTGGCAGCAACGTGGCCTTCACGCCGCAGAATGATCTGACCCGCGGCAACCATCAGGTCAGCTTTGAGGTGAACTACGCCTCGGGCGCCCGCTACACCCAGAACTGGACCTTCCAGGTTCGCCCCAATCAGGACAACAACTCCAATGTTCCCCAGGGCTTCAGCAACTTTGCCCCCATTCAAAACTCTCAGGTCAATGCCAGTCGCCCGCTTCTGTCGGCTGACTTTAACGTGGTCATGGACAATGTTCGCATCTTCGTAGACAAGAACGAAGTGACCAATCAGGCCCAGATTAGCAGCAACCGCATCGCCTGGAATCCCACTTACGACCTCAATCCCGGCGCCCACTCGGTGCACGTTGAAGGCCGGCAAACCAACAACAACCAGGTGGTTCAGGCCGATTGGCAGTTCAGCGTGGTCTCCAACGGAGGCTGGAACAACAATGGCAACAACAACAACAATGGCAATAACGGAAACTGGAATAACGGCAACAACGGCAACGGAAACAACCAGGCAACTCCCACGGAAGTGGACTTTGGAGTGGACGCCCCCAACCCGGGTGACCGCGTCAATGCCAGCTTCAAAGTGATGGGAAGCGCCACTCCGGACACCACTGTGCGCGTCTCGGTCAAGCCTCTGCCCAACAAAAACAGGGTTGCAACCTATACCGGCAAGGCCGACGTCAACGGCAACTACAACATTACCATCAGCCCGGCCTGGGCCGGGAAAGGAACGCGGCTGGAACTGACAACCACCATGCTCGACCGCCGCAACCGGCCCATGGCAGATCCCATCGTAATCGAAGTGATCCGCCGATAATCATAAAAATGGGCCCCGGTTTCAGCCGGGGCCCATTTTTTTTAGTTGTTGCAAGGCTTGGGGAAGATACGAAAGCGCACGGTATCGTCTTCAGGCACGACCTGAGCCAGTTCGTCCAGGATGCGCGACAGGAGACGCGCGCGCTGGTGAACTTCACTTTCTTCCAAGAGACGCTGCTTGATCAGCGAATCCACCGGCAGATAATAGGACAATACATCCAGCAGCAAGCCGGTGGGCGCGTCCTTCTGAATCGAAACCAGCGAGCCGGGCAGGTCAGCCAGATTGCGCAAGACCTGATTAAACGATTCCAGCGCTCTTTGAAACAGATTCTCGATGGGTTCGGGCTCAAGAGGATTGACGATGTCGGGCACGAGATCGACCCGAGCCACCCGATAGGGCTTGTCGACGTCCAATTCCTCGCGGATACGGGCCCGCTGGATCCCTTGCAACTGCATCAGATATCGACCGTCAGGCAGACGTTGCAAGTTGCGAATCTGGCCGAGACAGGCCACCGAATGGACCGGACTGTTGCCGGAGTCTGACTTACTGCGACGCTCGCGCAGACAGACCATGCCGATCAGGCCTTCATTCTCCTCGGCATCGCTGACCATTTGCCGGTAGCGTGGTTCGAAGATGTGGAGCGGCAAGCGAGCTCCGGGAAAGAGCACAACCTTAGGCAGTGGAAAGAGCGGAAGCTCGCCCGAAAACTTGCTCAAAATTTTATCAAACTGCATCGGTGACCTCCGCTTCGCGGCCTCTCGGCCGGTTCTCCTGGTTCAGCCTAGCACAGGTCTGTTCCAAAACAACCGTGTCGAGAGTCCTATTTTTCCAGGAAAAAAAAGGGGGTGGCGCGGCCGGCGCGAGAAGCCGGCGTGATGCGACGCTTGGTAGTAGGGATCAGCGGTGCCAGTGGCGCCATCTATGGGATTCGATTGATGCAGTTCCTTCGAGAGCGTCCGGAATTTGAGGTTCACCTGGTCATGACTCGCTCGGGCGGGGTGAGTTTGCGCTTGGAAAACCCCGACTGGGAGCTTTCGCGGGTACGTGAACTGGCCCACAAGGTGCACCGCGAAGATGACATTTCAGCCAGTATCGCCAGCGGCTCCTTTGCGGTTGAAGCCATGGTGGTGGCCCCCTGCAGCATGCGCTCGCTCGGAGCGATCGCCCACGGTCTCAGCGATAATCTGCTGACGCGCGCCGCCGACGTCATGCTCAAGGAGCGCCGAAAGCTCATTCTATTGACCCGCGAGATGCCGCTCCACGCCGTTCACATCAAAAACATGCTGGCGGTGACCGAGATGGGAGGCATCATCATGCCTCCTATGCCGGGTTTTTATCATCAGCCCGCCTCGGTCATGGACCTGGTCGACTTCGTGGTCGGGAAGGTTCTAGATACCCTGGCCATTCCCCACAGCCTGGTGCCCCCCTGGACCGGACCGCCTGGCGCATAGACTTTAGTCGCTCCAACGGCCCGCCAGCCAGAGCGCATCGGCACGAGCATCGACCGCCGTAATCTGGAGCTGGGCCTGAGGGTGGACCTCGGTGCTCAGGCGCGTCGGCAAGGCTAGTGGCAGGGGGGTCTTTTGCAGCCCGTCCAGGATTTGCTGTCGAATGCGCTGTTGCTCGGGTGGTGATTGCTGCATGAGCTGCGGACTGAGAAACTCCAGTTGCTCGATGTTCATGCGCAAGAGCAGGCGACCGTTCTCCAGCACCGGCAAGGCCGTGCCGACCACACGCGCCCCCGGCTCCAGTCCAGAAAGCGGACCCATCTCCCAGGCGACCGCCACCACGCAAGGGTCGAAGCGAAAGGCCCCGGCTTGATAACGCAAACTCAGCTGCTGAATCTCAACCTGCTTCAAGCTCACCTTGAAAATCAAAACACGCGGAGAGGGGATGCCCTCGGCCGGCAAATTCACTCGCACCGGCAGGCGGATGGATTGAGCGATTCCTCGATTGAGCGCGTCGGCACCCAGGCCCAGGGCAAACCCGTCTGGAGCAGCCAGAGCCATTTGTTCCGGCGGTCCCGTCCCGGATCCGCTGGTCAGCATCAGGCAACCACTGCGTCGATCGCCCCAACCCGCCGGAAGGATCCGCAGCTGCTCCAACTCAGGCGGTGTCACCAGGCCGCTCTCCAGCAAAGGCTGCAAGTAAGCTCCGGGCACGGGCAGAGTGACCGAGCTGGAAAAAATCCTTTGGGCCAGACCGCTAAGCTGGTCCGCCCAGGCCTGGGGCATCTCCGCGAAGACCGGTTTGGTCAGTCGCATGCTCTGGCCCTGGGCCGAAAGCTTGAGACGCGCGTAACCAGCCTTTAAGTCCAACTGAATGGGCGCCTCCCACTCCCCCTCCACCAGTTTACCCAATCCGGTGATCTGGCCGTTGACTGAGCCATAGGCGCGCAGGTGACCGGGAATGGTGGTTAACCCCAGGGAGCCGATCTCGCAAACGACCGGATCGGAGACCCGAAAAAGCTGCGGATGGGCCTGGCGATAAAGTTGCAGACTTCGGTCCAGAAAGCCCTCGCTGATCACCGCCCGCAGGGGCCCCTGTAGCACGGTAGCGGTCGGAACAGGCCCCAGCGGAGTCAGATCCTGCAGATGGACCTGACCACCCTCGCTCCAGGCCGTGACCTGATAAAGGCCATCTTCCCCCGTGGCCCCCAAGCAGGGCTGCCATTGGCCCGGCACACAGGCCATTTCTTTCCGCCCGCGTACAGCCACCACCCCCCGCCAGGGGTTGCGCACATTGAGGCTGAGGGGAAGCAGCGGAGGCTCCAAACGCAGACTCTGAGGAGCCACTTGAACCAGATCTCCCTGATAGACTCCCAGCAAACGGGTGGGCAGGCCGCCGCTGCTGGCCACGGCTTTAATCAGGTTCTCTTCCAGCCCGCGCAAGCTGTAGCGGCGCGGCAGGTAGCAGCTATAGTCGAAAGCCGGGCTACTCTCGGCCCAGGACGAGAACCCCTGTGAACGCAAGAAGACCAGCTTACGCTCGGGGGCTTGGGCCCAAAGCGAGCTGGTCATCAGGCCCAGCAAAAGAAACTGTCTCATCGCTCAGATTGCCCTTCGCGCCAGCGCAGAGCCGCCATGGCAATGGCGGCGTGGATACCCAGGAGCGGCAAAATGACGCCCCACAAAGGCTTGACGGGCAAATAAAAATCGCTGGTGATCCAGCCCATGTGCAGCTCCATGAAGCGGCGGTTCAGGTCGGCCACGGTTCCAACTCCGGCGAAGGTCCAGCGCGAAATACTGAGACAGGACATAAAACGCAAAGCCGGCAGCATCTGCTCCGGCTTGATAAAGGCTCCCGAGAGTGAGAGCTGCAGGATCAGCAGCACGGAAACCAGAGACGAAGCCTGTTCGGCCGACCCCGCCAGACAGCTCAACATCAGCCCCAGCAGAGTTCCGCCCAGGGCCGCAGCCACCAGGAAGGCCAGCAACATCAACTGCAGCTCCAGTGGAAGCCACAGGTAGATTCGCCACTGCACAATCAACAACAAAGCGCTGGCCTGGAAGGCGCCCACCCAGGAGAGCACGGTCACCTTGGACATGAAGTAGGGAAAAAGGCGCAGGTTCACCAGTCGCTCGCGCCGCAAAATGGGCAACTCTTTGACGATTTCGCGGCAAGAATTGATGGAGCCGAAAAACAGGCAGCTGACGACCAGCAGAAAGAGCAGAGTGGGACCTTCCTTAATCGGGTAGGCGAACTCGCCGGTGACCTGATGTGGGTCGTAAAGCCGCGAATCGAAAAGCAAGGAGAGCACAAAACCGATCAGAGGAGCCTGCAAAGCCATCAACATCAGGTTGGAGCGATCAGCCCAGAGCTGGTGCGCATAACGCTCGCAGAGAACCCACCACTGGCGCCAGGAAGTGCCCCATGGTTGACGGGCCGCCCCGGTCGGTCGGGGCACGGTCGCGGTGGAGACCTGAGGAATGGAGTCTTGTCGGTATTTCTGAAAGCGCTTTTGCCAGACCAGGCCGCTGTCCGCGTCTCCAATGGATAGGTAGATTTCGGCGAAATCGGGGACTTCAAAGAACTGCAAAGCACCCTGGGGAGGCCCATAATAGACCAGTCGTCCACCGGGAGCCAGCAAAGCCACTTTATCGCAAAGCACAATGTTCTGAGTGGCATGGGTGATCAAAATCACCGTTCGTCCCTGCCGGCAAAGGCGAGACAGTAACTGCATTGTCTTTTTCTCCATGCCAGGGTCCAGTCCGCTGGTGGGTTCGTCCAGGAATAAAAGACTGGGCTCGGTCAGAAGCTCGGCCGCCATGCTGACCCGTTTGCGTTCGCCACCACTCAGCCGAGAAATGGGAACATCACGCCGATGCACCAATTCCATCGTGGTCAGAGCGATTTCCACGCGCCGATGGCGTTCAACCAGACTGGTGTCAGCCGGCAGTCGCAGCCGGGCGGCATAATCAAGAGCCGCTTCCACAGGCAGAACCCGATGAACGATATCGTCCTGGGGCACGAAGCCGATCAGATGGCGAAATTGCTCCTGATGAGCGAAGGCTCCCTGCCCGTTGATCTGAACCGATCCCTGGCTGGGAGCCTGTTGGCCCAATAGGAGACTCATCAGGGTCGATTTGCCGGCGCCACTGGTACCGACCAGAGCCACAAATTCACCCGGATGGACGGCGAAACTGATATGGTCCAGCAAGGTTCGTTTGGCCGTGGGTGGACGAAAACTGACGTCCTCCACCTCGATGCCGACCGCGCTGTGGGCTCCGTCCTCGCTCAGTTTTTGACCATCAAAGCGCAGGTGGACATTGGCCAGATAGAGCCCCTGGCCGGCCTGCAGTCGCGCCTGTGAGACTCGCTGACCGGCCACGAAGGTTCCGTTGGCGCTGTCCAGATCGCGCAACTGGCCGCTCTCCGGATCGAATTCAGCGTGATACCGGCTGACCAGAGGGCTATCCAGCACCAGATCGCAGTCCGCGTTGCGCCCGATGCGAATCATGGCTTGGGGAGCGGAACCGAGCGGGCGGCCTCGCGCAGGCGTCGGTAATCGGGATTTCCTAGCGAACTCAAAGCCTCGACAATCACTTCGCTTTCGATGCCATCTTCGCGGTCCTGAATGCGACAGCGGTCGTAGAGTCGGTCAAGCAGCGGGTAGCGCGGAGGGGTGCCGTCCAGGCGGATGGGCCGCCGCCTCTCCACGTCCTTGACCGCGTTGGGGGCCTCTCCAGCCCGGATGGCCTGCACATCTTGCAGCAACGCCAGCCAATACTCGCCGATTTGCTCGGGCGTGGCTCGTAGATTGGCGGCCATCTGGGAGTCAACTCGCAACCATTCCCCTTCCAGAACGCGAATTACGTAGTCTTTCCCTTCTTTGAGCCCGCGCAGGTTCTTGGGACCCTCAGGGTGCAACCAATCCCCCCACAGGCCCGAGGCAAAGCGGGCCCGGTCCAGAGCCAGAAGCTGTTGCTCGGGCGCCAGCAGAGCCACTTCGATGCCGCACCAAAGGACGGAGCCACAAAGTTGCCGGCCGACCGCCGCCGGCTGCCAACCCAGTGCCTGGTCGAGCCAGGCGGGAGCAGGGGGAGGCGGCAGGCTGCGCCAGCACCAGGCCAGTCCCGCCAGCGTCCAGACCAGCCAGACCAGGCTCCAAGGCAGAGCTTTGCCTCGAGCCGGCATCGCCGACTTGTAGCTGACGTGGCGGGTGGGTAATTCGCTAATCGCGTCCGGCCGACTGGGAGAAACGACGCTCGCCACCGGCGGATTGGCCAGTGCGTCGATCAGAGCGCTGGCGCTGGAGTAGCGCTGTTCCGGCTTTTTCTCCAGGGCCTTGAGCAAAACCCGGTCCACATAGAAAGGCAGGTCCTCTCGCCGTCGGGTGGGGGACTGTGGGGTCTCGAAGGCCTGTCGCTGCAGAACCTGAGCCAGGTTGTCGGAGCGAAAAGGGGTGGTCCCCACCAGACATTCATACAGGATAGTCGCCAGGCTGTAGACATCCGCTTCCGGTCCCGCAACCTGGTCTGAGAATTGCTCGGGAGCCATATACTCGGGAGTACCCGGCAGGACCCCGGTGCGTGTGAGGCGGCTACCCTGCTCCACCCGAGCCACCCCGAAGTCGGCGATCTTCAGACAGTCTGGAGTTTGAAAGAGCAGATTCTCCGGCTTGAGGTCTCGGTGGATCACCTTTTCCTGGTGAGCATAATCCAGCGCCGAGGCAACCGGGGCAAAGAGCCTTATGCAATGTTCCACGGTCCAAAGTTCGCCCTTGTCCTCAAGCCGCGAACGCAAGTTACCGCCGGCAACATACTCCATCACCAGGTAGACGCCCACATCCGGATCATCTTTCCAGGTCAAAGTTTTCACGATATTGGGATGACTGAGACGCTGGGTAAGCTCCGCCTCGCGCTGAAAACGCTTGCGAAATTCGGGCTCCGACTCCAAACTCAAATTGAGTAACTTTAAAGCAAAGGGCTGACCTTGCTCGTCCTCGGCCAGAAAAACACTGCTCATCCCGCCCTGGCCCAGCTTGCGCACCAGCCGATAAGGCCCTATTTGACGAAGCCGACCGCTTTCCACCGATTTTGTTTCCACACCCCGGCGTAGGGATACTGCTTTCTGAGAAAAGGAAAAGCTAAGCCGAACTCTAAAACGCCCGAGTGAAATTGAAAACTAGTCTATGCATGATCGGGCTCAGCGCCGGCCTGGCTTGGGCCCAACCGCCTTCGCCCCTGCCTGGCCCTTTGATCAAGCCGGATGCTCAACGCAACCTGCGGCGTGGACCGATTTCAATGAATTACGAGAACCTGGACATTCGCGTGTTGGCCCGCATTGTGTCGGAATTGACCGGGCGCACCGTCATTCTGGATGAGGGCGTGACGGGCAAAGTCACCTTGCTGGCCAGCTCCCAGATGAGTTCCGAAGAACTGTGGCAGGTCTTTCAAGGGGTTCTTAGCAAAAATGGCTTTGCGCTGCGCCAAAACGGCGGAATCTATCAGGTCATGCCGATGGCGGATGTGCGCCGCGACTCGCGCAACTCGAGCATGGTGGTTATGCTGCGAGAAGGTGACGCCACTCAGCTTCTGACTGCAATTCGTCCCTACATCAGCGACCCCAACGGAACTCAGGCCTATGCCGCGGGCAAAGCCCTGGTGCTGGTGGACACCCCCGAAGTCTTGCGTCAGGTCGCCTCCCTGGTTCGTTCGCTGGATCGGGCCACCCCCAAGATCACAACCGAGACGATTTTCCTGCAGTATGCCGAAGCCGAGAAGATGGCGCCGGTGCTGCAGAACGTGCTGCAGCGCACTCTCCTGGTGCCGGGCGCGAGCCAACCTCTGGTGGCCGCCTTCCCTCCCACCAATGCTTTGCTGGTTCAGGCCAATCCGGTCCAGCTCAAAGAAATTCGGGATACGGTGGCAGCTCTGGATGTCCCCAAAGCCGCACCACTTACGGTGGAGAAGCCTCGCTACTTCGTCTACAAGCTCCAGCAAGGCAAGGCCGAGGACGTGGCTAAAATCGTTCAGGACTTGCTGACCGAGCGCAAGCGCGCTCAGGACGAGGAAGAAAACCGCCGAGGCCGCCAGGCCGCCGGTTCAACCACCGGCACAGCCAATACCACCTCGGCCGGCACCGCCAACGCCGACAAAGGCGCGGCCGCTCCCGGAGGCCTTCCTACCGTCCCGATTCCCACTCCGGTCACCGGGGCTACTCCCAACGCCCCCTCTCAGCTGGTCTATGTGGGCGCCCGGGTGGGCGCAGACCCGGAACTGAATGCCGTGCTGGTCTACATCAGCCCCAGCGAATACCCGAGCATCCGCTCCCTGCTGGGCAGCCTGGATCGCAAACGTAAGCAGATCCTGGTGCACGCCATGGTGGCCGAAGTCAGCCTGACCGACCTTCTGAATGCCGGTTCCAAATTGCAACTGTTTGACACCAGCGGCCCGGTGGCCAGCTTCAACGGTGGCGCCAGCGAGGAAGGTCTGCTTTCATTCCTGACCTCGGGCCAGTTTTTGGTCGGCGCCAGCGGAGGTAGCTCCAAAACGGTCAATGTGAGCGGTCGCGACGTTCAGGTGCCCAGCCTCTTCGCCTTCCTCACGGGAGAGCGCAACAATCGTAACTTTGAGCTGATCTCCTCGCCCAGACTGGTAGCCACCGACCACAAGAAGGCGGAAATGAAGGTCGGCAATGTGGTGCCCTTCGCCACCGGCGCCCGTTTTTCTCAAACCGGCCAGCCCATCGTCACCTACGACTATAAAGACGTTGGAATCAAGTTGGAGTTCACCCCTCACATCTCTCAGGGTCAGACCATTCGTCTGGAACTGGAACAAGAGGTCCAGGAAGTCACCGAATTCTTAAATCAGAACCTGGGCGGCTTCGGCTATGTGATCCCGCTCATCTCCAATCGACGCGTGAAGACCGATGTGAATTTGCGAGACGGCGAGACCTTGCTCATCGGCGGCCTGATCTCCAAGCGAACCACCGAAACCATCCATAAAGTGCCGATTTTGGGGGACATTCCCCTGATTCAAAATCTCTTCCGGGAACTGCGCAACGAGCAGAAGAAGACCTCACTGTTCATTGCCCTGACACCTTATGTGGTCAACGGTCCGGAAGACATTAACCGCATTGATGAAGCCTATGCCCAGTTCCTGGCCAAGGAACCTTTGCCCAGTCAGGCTCAATGGGAACCGCGCACTACAGACCTGGGACCGCAAGCGGTGACTGACCCGTACGCGGCCAATCCCCAAGATCCGCAACCGTTCCTGATGATGTCTCCGCTTCAGATGCAGCCCCCCACCAGTACCGATCGGCTGCGCCAGGGCAGACTGGTTTTGAAGAACCAGGACAGCAAATTGGAAGCTGAAGTCGAACTCCACATGCTGGTCACCCGGCCGGACAAAACGGTGGAAGAAATGATCTTGCCCAAGACTCGTCTGGCGCCCGGCGAGACCCGAGAAACCACCCTCGATCCCTATCCATTTCCTGAAAAAGCCGGCGACTACCGCTTCGAAGTGGAAGCCTTCGTCAACGGCAAGCGGGTCGGCAAAACCACCAATCCAACCGTGATCCACAATCCGTAGCGGAGTTTACAACTCTTTAGCCACCGTCAGCAGACTTTAAAGTAGCCTGAGTCTATGAAACTCCCGGCCAACTTGCTGCGTCTCCCCGACGTCCGTCAGACGACCGACTACTCCTGCGGTCCCACCGCCCTTCAGGCGGTTCTGGGCTATTACGGAGAAGAGCACTTTGAGCAAGACCTGATGCAGCTCTGCTCGGCCGACCCGCAAGAAGGAACCCCGCCGGAGCGCCTGGCCGAAGCCGCTCGCTCCCTGGGCTTCCAGGCCGAAATCCGTCAGAATCTGTCCCTGGACGACCTGAAGACTTCAATCGATAACGGGGTTCCCGTCATGGTGGCCGGTCAGGCCTGGCGCAACGAGGACCAGGTCAACATGCCCTGGAGCGACATTTGGGACAGCGGTCACTGGATGGTGGCGGTGGGTATCGACGATAAGAATGTCTATTTTGAAGACCCCTCCATCCTGGGCAGCCTTGGCTCCATTCCGCGTCAGGAATGGGTGCAACGTTGGCATGATGTGGACGCGGACAAGCCCTTCATTCAGGGCGGGGTGTTCATTTCCGGCAAGCCTCCTTCACCACCGCCACTGGTGATGCACGTCGACTGAAACGAAAATGCCTCCTGCGCGGTCAACGCAGGAGGCATCCTCCGGGAGGCGGGTGGCCTGAACTTAGCGACGGCTGGACGCGTAGAGTCCGGCTACAGCCAGGGCCGCGATTCCTCCGCCGATCAGCAAGAAGGCCATATTGCTGGAATCCTCGGTCGCCGAAGTCTGCACAATTTTGGTCACCGAAGTTTCCTTGGTGGTCTTCTCGGTGCTGGTCGGCACGGCCACGCTGCTGGGGCTATCCACGTGAACGTTCACATCCGGCGCGGGAGCCTGCACCACTTTCGTCTCGGGAGCCTGCAAATTCACGTTCACATCGGTCTTCTCAACCGGTGCGGGCGTCGAATCCGCTGTATTGGTGTAGGTCGGCTCACTGGTGGTCTGGTCTTGAGCGTAGATCGCCGGCGCACCCAAGAGCGAGCCCGCCAGCAACATGGTGGTCAATAATACCTTATTCATAAATTCTTCCTCCACTTGAACGGACCTGAAGCGGTCCCGTTGCTAGGCTCAGCTTAGCCCAGACAGGGCCGGATTCTTAGGAGAGATTGTCCTGCCTGTGGAATCCGTTGATCCCTCGCTGCGGGTACCGCGATACCAGGCCAATCGCTGCCCTGGCCCATATGATGCTGAGGACGGCGGTGCCGGCTCGGCATCGCGAATTGTGTGGAGGAATCGAACGATGTGGAAAAATTATCTGGCAGTGGCCGCGGTCAGCGCGGCTCTCTTCGGGCCGGCTCTGGCCGAAAATCTCCAGAATCGCGAGCAGGTGGACCGGATTGAACCCGGCGTGGCCATCGACATGAACGAGACCGGCAAAATCCCGGCGGTGGTGACCACCTACTTCAACGGTCAGGTCTTCCTGACCACCGAGGACGACAAGAAACTTTCATTCCAGGTGCCAGCCTCACAGCCAATGTGGTTCGGCAGCCGCGAAGCCTCGACCTCGGACCTGGTGCCGGGCGCTCACGTGATCGTGCTGTTGCCCAAGCACAAGGAAATGCGCGTGCGTGAAATGGTCGGAGACCGCGCTCGCATCGGAACCTACGAGGGGTTGATCACCATCCCCGTGGCTCTGGTGGAGCAATTTGACGCCGACTACTACATGTACGTGCACGAGCGCGACAGCGAACACCAGAACTAAATAAAACTTCTCACTGGGCTGGTCCGAGGACCGGCCCCTTTTTTATTTCCGCCAGAATGCTCTCCACCAAGATCCGGCCCAGAATCTCCAGGGTCTGGCGGCCTTCCTCAGCCGTGGCCAGACGCGGGCTCCCGAAGTAAGCCTTGGGACCTCCGGCTTCGGCAAAGCTGGACTTCTTTTGCTGGATGGCATCCAGCAAGGAGTGCGGAACGTCGGGCAAATCGCAGTCCCCAACCAGTTCCGGAGAGCGCCAGAGGACGACTGAGCTCTCATACTGGCCGGCATGGCAGGCCCCGCTTTGGAACTCCGCGCTCAAACGACGGGCGTTCTTGCCCCGGGTCATATCCGGGAAAGCCAGCGCCAGTGGAAAATCGCTGAGGGCCTGGCGAAGACTGGTCAGATGCTCGGGGTCAAAATGCGAGTTAGCAATGGCCAGCATCGGCCACCCCCGCAGGTTATGGCCCAGATCCTGGAACATGGCCCGGGTGGTCGAAGCCGAAAAACTGAGGGTGCCCGAGAATTCTCGAGCGAATGCGGCCGGCGTAAAGCTCCAGGTCGGCAAAATCAGGCCCTGCAGTCCGTGTTGCTGCAACTGCGAGCAGGCCTCCAGGGCCATGCCTTCTGAGATAATATCATCGGTGCAAAGCGGAAGATGGGGCCCGTGAGCCTCGATAGCTCCTATCGGCAAGATGGGAATGCAGGTGGAGCGATCCAGGCTTTGCATCTGCGAGTAGGTCATCCGGTTCCAGTACATGAGGCGAGACTTCGCGGATTGGCAGCCGCGGGCCTGGGGTGCTAGAATGAAGACCTCAAATCAGTGCCTGGCTTCGGGGCCTGTGGTACGAAGCATTTCATCAGATGAGTCACTGGGAACCGGCCCATCGGGCCAGCGTTCGTCACCGAGTGGCCGTGGAAGCGGCCCGACTTCTCTACACCCGCGAGTATCGCGAATATTTCCAGGCCAAGCGGGTGGCCGCCAAGCGTCAGGGCACCATTCACCTGCCCAGCAATCGGGAAATCCACGAACAACTGCTACACATCGCTCGCCGATTGGAGGGCGATGAACATAGGCTGCGAGTCGAGTCCATGCGCCGTGCCGCTGTCAAGGTCATGGAGCGACTCGAAGCATGGTTGCCGCGCATCATCGGTTCAGTCTGGACCGGTCATATTCGCCAGGGCTCGGACATCGACATCAACTGCTACTGCGATGAAGTGGAAGCCGTGCTGGCCGCCCTCTCTGACTGGGGTCCAGAATTGGTGATCGTGCGCGCCAAGGAGCAGGAGTTTCAGCACGTTCACTTGCTCGACGTGGAAGGCTACGCCTGTGAGATAACCATTTATGATTGGGCTCAGCGCTACGAGCACCCGCGCTGCTCGATCCGGGGCGGACCCATGCCGCGAGGGACTCTGGCGGAACTGCGCGGCCTGCTGACCAGGCCCGACAAGCCCACCGGCAGCTGGCGTCAGGGGCCCTGGCAAATCGAGGGTCTGTATGCCTGCCAGGGAGTCCTGCAAAATGGTTATCACCACGCGGATGTGTTTGACCACACTATGGAAGTGGTGGCTGGAGTTCAGCGCATGCTTACGGACGGATTCGCACGTTTCCCCGAGTGGGCGGAGAAGTTGAAGGAGTGCGTGGACGGGCCCCTGCTGTTGCTGGCGGCCTACTGCCACGACCTGGGCAAACCCGCCACGCAATCCTTCACTCAGGACGGGAGAATCCGCTTCATCGGCCACGAACGCGGCAGCGCTCAACTGAGCGAGCATATCGCCCGCCGCCTGGGCCTGATCGACTGCGAACGGCGGGAACTGGTGGCGCTGGTGGCTCAGCACATGGAAACTCACCTGGCCGTGGACGGCCCGCCCTCGCGCATTCACGCCATGTTTCGGGCGGTGGGCAAGCGCATGCCGGAACTTGCCCTGCTCTCCCTGGCCGATGTGGAGGCCGCCCGCGGCCCGGCCCAGACCGAGATTCATCTGGAGCAGCAAAAAGACTTCGTGGACTTTTTGCTGCAGCAATATTTCGAGCAAGGTTTTCTGGCCAATCCCTGCCTGCCCGTTTCCGGCGAGGAGCTGCTGGAGCAGTTCGGCGACCTGGACCATCGGACACTGACGAGAATTCTGAATCAACTGCGGGACGACTACGTGGACGGCGATTTCGAAAGCCAGGAGGAAGGCCTGTCTCTGGCCTCCGAGTATCTGTGCGATCCTCATTATCGATAAAGCGCAGTCGATCACAGGATAGAGGCCTACCTCGTCTCTCTTTCAGAAAGCGAGGCTCACATGATAACCATTTTAGGCGGAGGGTTTGCGGGTCTGCTGTGCGCCCTCAAGCTACGGAAACACGCGGACATCCTGCTCATCAACCCCAGCCCCCACTTTGAGGAACGCACCCGACTGCATCAAGTGGCCGCCGGTGAGGCCCTTCCTCAACTTCGTCTGGACCATTCCCTACCTGGACAGTTCTTGCAGGGCTGGGTTACGTCCATTCGTCCCCGGAATCGCTTGCTTGAGGTGGCCACCACGCAGGGAGAACGAAGGCTGGCCTACGATCAGTTGGTGATCGCGTCAGGTAGCCACACCGACGTCAATCGCCTGCCGGGGGCGGCTGAACACTGTTACACCCTGGATGGCGAGTCGGCTCGAAAACTGGCCCAGAACCTCCCGCAGCGGGGCCGAATATTGGTTATCGGGGATGGCCTGACGGCGGTGGAACTGGCCGGCGAGCTGGCGGAAAGCCATCCCGGCCTGAAGGTCACGCTGGCCGGGGCGCACCATCCCGGTCACGACCTCTGGCGTCCAGCCGCGAGCTATCTGCGCTCCACGCTGGAGCAACTGGGCGTGACCATTCACCAGCAGCGAATCGAAAAAGTGGAAGCGGGTCGGGCCGGCCCGCTGGATTTTGACCTGGCCGTCTACTGTGGAGGCTTTCGCGCCTGCCCGCTGGCGGCGGAGGCCGGGTTAGAAGTCAATGGCCTGGGACAGGTGCTGGTTGATAACTATTTACGCTCTCCCCAGTATCCGGAAATCTGGGGGATTGGCGACGCCGCCTGCCCGCCCAGAGCCCAGCGAATGGCCTGCGCAACCGCTTTGCCCATGGCCCAATCGGTGGCGGGGAACTTGCTGGCGCAGCTCCAGGGAAAGCCGCTCAAGCCGTTCCGACAACGTTTTCTGGGTCGCTGCTTCAGCCTGGGCCGACAGCGCGGACTGCTGCAGTTGGTGCGACCTGATGACTCCATTCTGCCCCTCTATCTGTGGGGCGGTGTCGGCGCCTGGGTCAAAGAAAAGATCCTCAGCGGAATCGCCCTGGGTTCTCTGAAGAAAGCAGTTCTGGATGCTGGACACTGAAGAGTTCGAGCGAATACGACCCCGACTAAAACGGTTGGCCTACCGCATGCTGGGCAGCTGGTCGGAATCCGAAGACGCGGTTCAGGACGCATATCTTCGCCTGGGAGCAGCCCCCAAGGCCCGAAAATTGGAAGCCTTGGCTCGCACGACTGTGGCCAGGCTCTGTCTGGACCGCCTGAAATCAGCCCGGGCCCGGCGGGAAACGTATCCGGGGGAGTGGCTGCCGGAGCCGGTGCTGGATAACACACTATTCCCTGCCCAAGACCCCTTCAGTCGGCTTGAAAGTCGGGATTCTCTGGCCTATGGATTATTGGTTATCATGGAGCGGCTGAAGCCGGAGGAGCGAGTGGTGTTCGTGCTGCGCGAGGCACTCGAGCTGAGCTATCGAGAAGTTTCGCAAGTGCTGGGCAAAGCCGAAGCCAGCTGCCGCCAACTGATGGTTCAGGCCCGCAAGCACCTGCATGGGGCGCGACCGACAGGTGAACTCGCGGCCGCCGCTCTGGAACGCTTCATTCTTGCGCTCCAGGGAGGGGACTCTCTGGCACTATGCGAGCTCTTAAGTGAGAATGCGGTTTCGATCTCAGATGGCGGAGGCAAGGCTGCCGCGGCCATTCATCCCATTCTGGGTGCGAAAAGGGGGGCCGCCTTCATGCTGGGACTGGCACGCAAGGCACCGCCAGGTTTGCACTGGCAGATGGTTGAGAGCAACGGCCAGGCCTGTCTGCTCCTGTTTCAGGACAAGGTGCTGATCTCGGCCTTCCTGCCGCAGCTTCAGGCAGGCTTGATCGATCGCTTGTTCATCGTGCGCAATCCAGCCAAATTGGCCGGACTGACCTGATCGGCCAGCCACGGCACCGGGCGGGTTCCTCCTGGCAGTAGCCGAGAAATCAACAAAGTCGTGAGAAGACCCGACAGCATCGCCGCAGTCTTAAACGGGAAATCCGGACCGTAGTGGATCAGCGGGGAAATCCCCAGGGCTGCCTCTCCCCCACCCAGGCGCAGCAAAAGCCCCACAGCCAGGCCAGCCAGCACGCCGCCAGCACTGGCGCCGCGGAAGTAGAGGACCACCAACAACTGGGGAAAGAGCAACACATAAACCAGATCTGCTGAGAGAAACCAGAGAGTATAGATACTGCGCACATTCAGTGCGATCAGCGTGCCGACAGTTCCGAGCACAACGATGGCGCGACGGTTGGTGCGAGCCAGCAAGCCGGGGTCTTCGCTGGGACGAATGATGCGGTGCATAATGTTCCAACTGAACATGCTGGCGGCGGAGTAGATCGAGGCGTCCACGCTGGACATGATCGCTCCGGCCACGGCGCACAGGCCAAGAATTCCCACCCAGCGGGGCGCCATATCGTGTAAAACCTGCGGCAGGACCAGAAAGTCGCCGGCCGGCGCATGTCCATGCCAATCGTAAACCGCGCCGGCCATGCCCAAGAGTGCAGGAGGAATTGCCATGAGCAAACAGAGACCGGCCGCGACCAGGGAGAGTCGGCGCGCGACTTGGGGCGACGGTGAAGAGAGAACCCTTTGAAAATAGCAATGCCAGGGGATTCCACCGAATATAAGCAGGCAGGCGTTGTCGAACCAAAGGCCGTGCTGACTGGCCGGCAGGAAACCACTGCTGCCAGGAAACTTGGCCTGATATGCGCTCCAGATGCTGCTGACGGACGGGAAATGGGCAAAAACGAAGGGCACACACATAAACATTCCTACGCTGGCCATCGCGAGTTGAGCCACATCAGTGTAAGCGATGGACCACAGCCCCCCACGCACCGTGTAGGTGATGGTCATCGCAGATGAAATCACAATGGCTACGCGAAAATCGATGCCCAACAAAATGCCAAAAGTGGTGCCCAGCGCCGCCAGGATGCCAGAGGTCCAGAGCAGCTCTCCCAACATGGCCGGCCAGTACATGATCGATCCGAGTTTCTCTCCATAACGCCGCTGAAAGGGGTCGAGCATGGTATGGAACTCGTTTTCGTGCATCACTTTGGCAAAGAACAGACCCCCTAACGCCAAAGAAAGCCCGAATCCCCACGGAGCTTGGGCCCAGGCCAGCCCGCGACCATAAACGGCCTCGGCCGTGCCATTCAGATAGCCCCCATCCACCCAGGTAGCGGTCATGGTGAGTGCGCCGATCCACAGGGGGATGCGTCGACCCGCAACCAACACCTCGGCCGCCGTGTCCGCTCCCTTCTGGCGGCCGGCCACCAGTCCCACAGTGAAGATCACCAGATAAAAAAAGCTGACCCCGAGCAACGGATAGAGCATGCGAGAGGCAGGTTTTCTACGCTCAGCAAGCAGACCCTAGGCCCGAGCTGGCCAAGTTTGTGAGGCGTTAACAACTCGTCCCTTTTTCTGCAAAACGGTACTATTAGTGTCAGTCCTACACACAAAACACATATAAGGACACAGTGCCCATGTCAAACAGCATCGGACAGACGCCCCTCAAGGGCATTCCCTTCGCTCACCCCAGTCATGCCAAACCGGTTCATCTCAAAGAAGAGCTCAGCGAGTCGGAGGAAGGCGGACGCGTCTCCATCCAGGATATCGGTATCGACCGCAGCAATGATGTCGACAAAGGACTGATGGATTGGATCTTCGGACCCAAGCAACAGGAGAAGCCGTCCCTTCCAGAACCGATGCAGTTCAAGCTGGGCAACGCCAGCCTGGCCGGCCATCTGGCCAGTGACCTGAAGCACGGCGAGTATCCCAGTGCTCACTACGAAATTCGCACCTTCATGCCCACCGGCGAAGGACAGATCGCCTCGGTCAACTTTGAGCAGTTGCTGCAGGCCACCCGCATCCCCTCGCCCCCCTCGCAACACTATGTGGTCACCAATCAGCAGGTGCAGAAAGCCATCGACGACACCAACGCGGTGCGCGAACAGCAGCTGCAAAACGGCGTGGTGCCGGGAGACCGGGTGGTTCCTAAAGACGCCACCCTCAACCCCACCGATGTCTCAATGTACATGCGCTCCACCAGCGACGTTTCCACCCGCTACGCTCAGCAGCTCTCTAAAATCGGTCAGATCGAAGGTTTCCATGTTGTGGCCGGCATCGGAGGCAGCTTGAGTTCTTTCCAAAGCACCCTCAAGGGCTACGAGAATATCTCGCTGATGGAAATCCCCCACGGCGAAGTTTGGATGGAAGACTACTCCGAGCCCTCTCTCAACAAGGGTCAGATCACACCGGCGATCTTCAACGATAGCTACAGTGGCGGTCTGGTTCATGAGGCCATCACCGAAGGCCGCAAGCAGCGCTATAAGGGCACCGGCCTGGACGGCAAATTTGCTTATCACGGCGCCGTCAATCAAGGCAAATATCAACAGGCCGCTCTGGCCCGCGGCACCATCACCCAGGGCCCCCTGCGCCAGGCCCTCTCCTACCTTGAAGGCGGCAACATCTACACGGGCAGCCGCCAGAACGGTGAAGGCTATGTACTGGTGGGCAAAGACAGCTTCCACGTGACCAAGAAACTGCTGGAGAAACAGACCGGCAAAGAATGGTCGGAAGCAGACATCAAAAAGGTGATCGCGGCCGATCTGGGTCTCGACGCCAAGAACGTGGTGCCGATCGAGCAGCCCGGCGCTTTCCATCTGGATATGCGTCTGACCGCGGTGGCCCCGGGCGAGATCATGCTCAACGATTCCACGGCCGCCTGCGAACAGCAATTGAGCTGGGCTCGTGAGGCCGTGGCCACCGCCCTCAAGAACGGCGAAATCAACCAGAAGCAGGCTGATAAGCAATTAGCCCGCATCGAGGAAAAGGCCGAGGGGATGCGCGAGCAGGCAGCCAAAATGGCTCCCTACGAAGAGATGACCGCCAAGGACTTGAAGGCGGCCGGCTTCACCGTGCACCGCGTGGGTGGATCCTTCGTAGACCCCAACCAGCCGGGACGAGACACAGCCAACTATTTCAACGCTCGTCACTTCACCAACGAAAATGGCGAGCGGATCTCAGTGCTGATGGGTGGCCAGGCTCACGAAGAAGCCTTTATGGCCCAGAAAATCTTCGACTTTGCCCACGGAACCATCAGCCGCATTCACTTCCTCGACCCATCCGTGACTCAGAAAACCCTGGATCTGTGGGGCGGCCTCAAGTGTCGCACCAAGCCGGAAGGGGATCTGATTTCTCAAGAGCAGCTGCAGAATCCAAATCACGCGACTCTGCAAACCGCTTAACCGGTTCCAGATAAAAAGGCTGAGCGGGAATCTCGCTCAGCTTCACATCCTCTAACATCAGCGGTAGTACCTCCTAAGAGCCAGCCTGGCAGGGAGAGTACTACCGCTTTTCTACATGAGGTTACCAACTTAAGAATATTGGTTATCAATTTTCAGGGTGGAGTTTTCGCGCCGCGAAAACCGACGTCGTTTCACGTAAAGCCCTCGTCCTCGGTGGCATAGGCGGTGGTACGGCAGTCTCGTTCCCGATAGCCGTAGGCGCCACCGCGAATGACGGGACGGCCCTCCTTGAGGTCGGCCACCCATTCGTAGGCGTTCCCACACATATCGTGGCAGCCGTAGGGGCTATCGCCCTGAGGGAAGCTACCTACAGGTTTCATTCGGCCCGTGCTGCAGAAACTGCCGCTGCGCCCTTTCTCGGTCAGGTTGCCCTTGCGGAAGTCCCAAACGTTTCCCCAAGGATAGAGGCGCCCGTCCGTGCCGCGAGCGGCCTTCTCCCATTCGGCAGCGCTGGGCAGGCGCTTGCCCACGCTTTTGAGGTAAGCCTCCACCTCGGCTTTGGTGACGTGGGTCACAGGCTTGTTTTCATCCCCCGGCTGGATCTGAAAGTCGGGCTTGAACTTCTTGTATTCAGCCTGAGTCACTTCGTTCTGGTCGATATAAAAGGCGGGCAGATTCTCTTCGTGGCGAAGGAAGTAAGCCTGACCGTCGTCGGCCCCGAGGATGCACTTGCCCTCAGTGACCAAGACCATGCCTTGTGGAGGAGTTGGAGGCGGTGGGGCGCCCTGGCAGCCAGCCAGGAGAACCAAGCACGCAAGATATTTACGAGTCATTGACACAGAATTTTAACAAATCTAGGAGATCCCCCCCAACAGGTGGAAAGGCTCGTCAAATGGGACCCATGGATCAGACTCGGAGGCGGTGAAAAGTGCAGGTTGAAGAGCAAGAAGCCCTTCAGGCAAAGATCACCAAGCTAGAAAAGCGGCTTAAAACAGCCGAGACCCAGTGCCAGGCGACGACCAAAGAGATCTGGCAGATGGAAGTCGAGCTGGAGCGTGCGCGTGAACGCGCCGACGAGGCCGAGCAAAACGTTGCTCGCTTGGAAAAGCAACTGGCCGAAGCCCAGCAGGGCCCGGACTCCAGTGCCTCGGACGCACTGCAGGGCAAGCTGGAGGAAGCACGCCTCAACGTGCAACTGCTGGAGCAGGAGAAAGAGACGGCCGACGAGGCCCGGCGCAACGCCGAAGAAGCTCTCACTGCGGCCGAGCAGAGGATTGAGCTGCTCAACTCAGAGCTGCAGGCTGCTCAGCAATCCCAGGCACTGCAAGACTCGGTGGAGCAACTGCGTCAGGCCACCGACGAAGCCGAATTGGCCCGTCAGGAGCGTGATCAGGCCCAACTGGCCCTGCGCGATGCAGAGGAACAGCTCGAGCAACTGCGAGCAGAGCTGCACCAGGTTCAGCAGAACGAGGCTCTACAGGCCGAATTGGAAACGGCTCGCCAGATCGAACATCAACTGCGCGAGGCCCTGGAAGGTCTGCGTTCGGAGAATGCCGACGCCGCTCAATTGCGGGCGGAGCTGGAGCTAGCTCGCCAGGACCTGGCCGAGACCGATTCACTGCGCGAGGCCCTGGAAGCATTCCGTCAGGAAGCGGCCTTCCAGAGCGAAGAACAGAACCGATTGCTGGGCGAAATTCAGGAGCTCCGTGAGCAACTGGAAGAAGCCCGCATGCGAGCGGCAACCGCCGGGAGCAGCACCGAGGTCTCCCGTCTGCAGGACAACCTGCAGCTTCATCAGGAGAAGGCGGCGCTGCTGCAGCAGCGCCTGGAACAACTCCAGCAACGCTTTGAACTTTCGGAAGAAAAGGCCACCCTCTTCCAGCAGAAAGCTCAGGAAGCCGAGGCCAGACTGGCCGAAAACCAGTCTCGGGGAGGCGCTGCCGAATCCGAGGTGCGTGGCCTCAGGGATCGATTGGAACGCATGGAGAGCCGGGTCCGCGACGCTGACCGAATCTTCGAGCAGTCTGAGCAACAGATGCGCGAGGCCGAGCAGAAGCAGCAAGAGTCGTGGCAACGCGTCCGCGACGCGGAAATGCGCGCCAATCAAGCTCTGGTCGAAAACAAAAAGCTGAGCGATAAGCTGGCTGAACACGAAAAGCGCGCTCAGGAATCTGATCGAGAAACTCAGAGGCTTGCCTTCCAGGACCCCCTCACCGGCCTGCCCAACATCAACCTGATCAGCCAGTATCTGGAATTCACGGTCAAACAGTGCGTGCGTTACCGGCGCGTCGCCGCTTTGCTGGTGATCGACATCGATCGATTCAAGGTCTTCAACGAAGCCATGGGCTTCAAGGCCGGCGACGAATTGCTGGCCAAGGTGGCCGAACGCCTGCAGCAGGCCATTCGTGAGACCGACTCCCTAGGCCGCAAGGGCGAGGACGAGTTCATCATCCTGCTCTCCGAGCTGAACGTGGGTGACCACAATCATCCCGAGGCTCGCCGCAAGGCCATCAATCAGCACGTGGAAGTGGTCGCCAACCGCGTCATGCAAATGATGGGACCTCCGTTTACGGTCCAGGGCCAAAAATTCTATCTGCACGTCTCCATCGGTATCGCCATCTGCCCCGACGACGGCGAGACGCCCCAGCAACTGCTGGAGAACGGCGACACGGCTATGTATCACGTCAAGGAGACGGGCCGAAATCGTCACCAATTCTACACCTCCGACCTGCGCCAGCGTCAGGAAAAACGCCTCTCGTTGGACATGCAGTTGCGCTCGGCGCTGGAACGTGGCGAATTCGAAGTCCGCTATCACCCCGTGGTCTCGCTGGCCAAAGGCAAAGGCACACTGGTGGGCGTGGAAGCACTGCTGCGCTGGAATCACCGCATCGACGGTACGGTTGGACCCGACTACTTCCTGCCTGCCGCCGAAGAAACCGGCATGATTATTCCCATCGGTCAATACGTGCTCAACCAGACCTGCACTCAGATGCGCGAATGGCTCAGCTACGGACTGCGCATATTCGCCTCCATCAACCTATCCAAGCGGCAGCTGCTGCAGGCTGACCTGGTGGAATGTATTTCTCGCGAGTTATCCCAGAACGGCATCCCGCCGGAGGTGCTCTACGTTGAAATCGCCGAGGGCTTCAACACCTACAACCCTGAAATGATGGATCAAGTCATCAATCGCCTGGGCAATGCTGGCATTCGTGTGGCCATCGACGACTTCGGAGTGGGCTACTCCAACCTGAGCAAGATCAACCTGGCCTATACTCGGGTGCTCAAGATCGACCGCTCAATCATCGAAGGTTGCCCCACCGACCGACAGAGTTCAACGGTCTGTATCGCCGCTATCAATCTGGCCTCCAGCCTGGGTCTGCTGTCGCTGGCCGAGGGCGTGGAAAATGCCAATCAGGTCAAATTCCTGGCCAAGTATGGCTGCGCTCTGGCCCAGGGCTACTACTTCGCCGAGCCGGTTACTCCGGCCGAAATCACGAACATTCATCGTAGCAAGAAGACCTGGAAAATATGACACTGAAGGGCTGGTCGCTGGCAACCTGCGCTTTGGGCTGGGTCTGCCTGGCGGCCAGCTACGCGCTCACGCGCGTCTTTCATACCGATCAATGGCTGGTGGTGGTTCCCCTGACCGTGCACCTCTTCAGCTTCCTGGTGTTCGGCTGGGCCATGGTGGTGACCGTGCTGTGGATGATCTGGCTGGGCAAGTGGCAGGAAGACATGGCCATCGCAAGCATCAATCTCTTTCTGGCCGCCATGCCCGTGGCCTACATCCTCTGGTCCTTTTTCAGTCAGCCCAAAAGCCTGACCAAGTTCGTGCTTGGCTTGATGTGGACCGGCTCTTGACCAAGAAGGCCCGCGCCCGGCGCATCCATCAGCAACTGGAAGAACTCTTCCCCACCGTCGACCCGGCCCTGGACCATAGCGACCCCTTCACCTTGCTGGTGGCCGTCATGCTGTCGGCGCAGACCACCGACAAGAAGGTCAACGAGGTGACCCCGGCACTCTTCAAGCTGGGCCCGACCCCTCAGGAAATGGCCAGGCGCAGCCCTGATGAAGTGCTGGCCATCATCCGCCCCCTGGGGCTGGCCCCTGGCAAATCCAGGAACGTGGTGGCCATGTCCAGACTGCTGGTCGAGCGCCACCAGGGCCAGGTGCCCGCCAACCTGCCGGACCTGGAGGCCCTACCAGGAGTCGGCCATAAGACCGCCTCGGTAGTCATGGCTCAGGCCTTCGACGTGCCGGCCTTCCCGGTGGATACGCACATTCACAGACTGGCCTGGCGTTGGGGACTGTCCGAAGGCAAGAATGTGGAGCAGACCGAGCGCGACTTGATGGCACTGTTTCCAAGGGATTCTTGGAACAAGCTGCATCTGCAGATCATCTTCTTTGGTCGCCAATACTGTCCCGCCCGCTCCCACAAACCGGATCAGTGCCCGATCTGCAACTGGGCCTTTACGGAGAAACGGCGCAAAGAGGAGTTTAAGTAGTTTTTCACCTGCCTGCGCCAGGCTGGCGGCAGCGACCGGACTTCTTCACGCACTTCCCCGGAAACAGGCATCCCCGATTCTACCGGTATCACGAAGGCAGCGGCGAGACCTACAGCTATTCAAATCGTGCCGGCGGGGTTTTCTGGACCACAACCAGGGCCTGATAACCATTTCTCGGGACGAAATTCCAGGTGCGCCAGGCCCCCAATGTTGGCTGGTCGGGGGTGTATGCGACCGGCGTGGCAGGTCGTGACCAAAAGAACGAGGAGTGCGAGATCATCAAGGAGACGGACTGGGACTCACGGCAGGGCACCTCAGCGGGGCCAGGATCCACTGATAACCATTTTCCGATCAATTGGTTATCAACGGGTCCGGGCCTCTGATAACCATTTTTAGAAATTGGTTATCAAGGGTGGAGCTGGCGGCGAAGTTGTTGTAAATCGGGGGGTTGGCAACTGAACTCGGAGAGGGAGCGGGCTAACACCTGGATGGTGCGCTCATAGGCCTTGTTCACGTCGCTAAAAGTGCGAAGAGGACGCAAGCTATCAAGGTCGACCATTCCGCCGTCCAGAGTCAGGTTCTGCGGTTCAAGACACATGCCCTGAAGCGAGCTGCGTGGATCGCAGGGCATCCAGCCCAGCTCCAGACAGCGGTGCACCAACTGAATCCAGGAGTTCATGGTCGCCTCCGGGTCGAGCAACTGTCTAAGGGTCTGGAGCCGTCCTTGGCGGGGCAGTCGGATATGTGAGACTCGTTCTGGCAGGGTGGGATACCAGTAAACCAGCACGCCCAGCGGCAAAAGCGCGCGGACTCGAGCGTGATGGCGTTCGGGTAAGCGTCGGCAGAGTCGCTCGGCCAGCTCCTGATTTAATTGGTTATCAAGGCGGTGCACACGGAGTGGAAGGGGCACGCGCGCGAGTTCCCCATAGCGTTTCAGGTGGGCGGCCTGGAATTGGGACGCCAACTCGGCCTCATCCAAGGCTTCGCGCAGGGTAACGACTCCTGGGAATTTGTTTTCTAAGAACAGAAAGCGGTCGAGCACCGGCATTTCGACGCTCTGGGGTTGTTCGCCGAAGCCATAATGAAAGATCATGGTCTGTGATTGCATGATGTCCAGCATGGACTCAAAGCTGGAGCTGTGGGCTTCGCCCCCCTTGACCGCCAGACAACCCCAGGATTCCCAACGATAAAGGGCTCGCCAGTGACCTCGGGGCCGATAATAAGGGGGCCACTCTCCGGGGAGCACTTCGCGCTGGACGGGATAAGTATTCAGATCTGGTAGGCCTGAAACTCTCTCCAGCAGGGCCGAATCCAGCTCCCAGACAGGGTTTCCGGGCATTTCCAGCAGTTGCACGCGGGCTGCTTTGGCGCCAGATCGGGAACTCCCGGGGATTGAATCAGGTATCAAGTTTTCTATATACTACCTTGACGCTTTCTATATGTGCATTGGAGACCCTGATACCTGATGGCTGACCTGAAAAAAGACATTGCCGCCAGCGTGGCCGTTGGCCTGGTTGCCATCCCGTTGTGTCTGGGCATCGCCCATGCTTCCGGCGCCCCGTTGATCTCTGGGCTGGTGGCCGGGATGACTGGCGGCCTGGTGGTGGGTTCTCTGAGCAAGTCCCAACTGAGCGTGACCGGGCCGGCTGCAGGTCTGACCACCATCGTTCTGGCTGCTCTGGCCACTCTGAAGTCTTTCCCGGCCTTCTTAACGGCCGTCTTCTTGTCGGGGCTGATCCAAATCGCCTTCGGCAAATTCAGAGTGGGAGGCCTGTCCAGACTCTTTCCTTCCCCGGTCATCCGGGGAATGCTTTCAGCCATCGGCCTGATCCTGATCATGAAACAGTTTCCCCACCTGGTGGGCTTCGACGTCGAGTCGATGGGCGTGGAAGAATTCAGCGATACGGATAAGGATGTGGAAGGCGGTCCTTCCGGGGGGCTCAATACCTTCCGCTTGGTGGCCCTGGCCGTCAGTTCGCTGGAGCCCGGAGCGCTGCTGATCGGTGTGCTCAGCATGCTGGTTCTGTTCGCCTGGGACTGGGGCGGCAACCGTCGCTTTCCTACCATACCTGGGTCGCTGGTGGCCGTGGCTCTGGCCGTGACCATCAACCAGTTGCTGGGCCCCGGCCTGGCCGTGGCGGGAAAGCATCTGGTGCGAATTCCCGAACTTTCCCCGGATAACTTTTTACATCCAGACTGGAGCGCTCTTCAAAATCCTCAGGTCTATCTGGTGGCCATGACGATCGCCCTGGTCGCCAGCGTGGAGAGCCTGCTCTCGGTTGAGGCACTGGACCGCCTGGACCCCCAGCATCGCTCAACTCCCCCCAACGATGAACTGGTGGCCCAGGGTGTGGGCAATGTCATCAGCGGCTTGTTGGGCGGGCTGCCGGTGACGGCCGTGATTATTCGTGGCTCAGTCAACCTGGCGGCGGGGGCCACCAGCAAGCGTTCAGCCATTATGCACGGAGCCTGGGTGTTGATTTCAGCCCTGGCCCTGCGTGGGGGCATCAACTCGATCCCCCTGGCGGCGCTGGCGGCGGTGCTGGTGCACACCGGCATCAAGATGGCGCATCCTAAGAATCTGAAAGAGATGGCCAGGCGCGGCCTGCCGCAGTTGATCCCTTACGTGGTCACGGTGACGGCCATTCTCTTTACCGACCTGCTGGTCGGGATTTGCGTTGGCACGATTGTTTCAGGCTGCTTTATTCTGCGAAACCTGCACGTTGCCAAAGGCTTCAGCGTTCGCAAGAGCGGCTTCATCACACAAATCAGACTGCACCAGGAAGTCACCTTCTTCCACAAGGTCCGCCTCTCGGGAGTGCTGGAGTCGATTCCTCCAGGCTCGGTCGTGGAGGTTGACGGAAGTGAAGCACGCTTCATAGACCACGATGTGCTCGATCTTCTGCGCCTCTATAAGGATCAGGCCACCAACAAAAAAATTGAGATTATTTTCGGAGGAATTGCACTGATGGACAGCTTTTCAGACAAACAAAAGGCAGCCATGCAGGATGAGTATGAGCGACTGCTGCGCAACAATCAGGCCTGGGTGGAAGACCATGGAAAGAACGACCCCGAGTATTTCGAGCGGATGGCGGTCGGACAAAAACCCACCTTTCTTTTCGTGGGCTGCAGTGACAGTCGGGTTCCGGCCGAGGTCATCACCGGAACCGAGCCTGGCGAACTGTTCGTGCATCGCAACATTGCCAATGTGGTCTCGCTGCACGATATGAATCTGATGTCGGTGCTGCAGTACAGCGTGGAACACCTGGTGGTTCCCCACATCATCGTGTGCGGTCATTATGGCTGCGGCGGCGTGCGCGCAGCCCTGAGCTCTCACTCCTTCGGGCTGATCGACAACTGGGTTCATCCCATCAAGAAGGTGGTGGACGAAAACCAGGCAGAGCTGGCCGCCATCTCGGATGCCGACTTGAGGGAACGGCGCGTGATTGAACTGCACGTCTTGGCACAGGTGCGCAACATCCTGAAAACCCCGGTGGTGCAGAGGTCAATCGCCAAGCTGGGCATTCCTCATGTCCACGGCTGGGTCTATGACCTGACCACCGGCCAAATCAAAGATCTCAAAGCCGACGTCAACTTAGAGGATGATCTGCACCCTGTGTTCCACTACCAGTACGACTTCCAAACCAAAACCCCGGTAGGTAAGAACTGAACCATGCTGTTGAAGGTCTGGGCTTACGCCTCCCTCCCCCTGAGCGCGATCTGCTATCTCTCCACGCGCAACCGCTGGTTGACTCTGCTGCTTTTGCTACCCCTGCTGTTGCCCGAGTGGCCTCCACTCTGATCTTTCAGGACTGGCTGAAGCGGCGGATTAACTCCTGAGCTTTCCAGGCACCGGCTCTGCCGGTGTGGTCGGCCGGATGCAGCGAGCTGCCGCAAAGGTCAAGGTTGTCCAGAGGCGGCTGATAATCGGCAATCGGTCGCAGGAAGAACGACTGCGACAGGTCGCGGTCGCCGCCAAAGAGATGGCCCTGCGTGAACTGCCAGTCGCGCTCGTAGTCCACCGGGGTGAAATACTTGCGATCGGTGACATCCAGAGGCCCGCGGCCCATCCAGCCGCTGCCGTAGCCGAAGCTCTCCTGAATCAGGTCAGCCGGACGGCTCTCGTCCAGCAGGCCTGGCCAGCAGAGTTGGAGAGGCCCCTCTTCCACATCCAGGTTGCGCTTGACGCGGTCCCAGGCTTTCTCCAGGCGAATTAAGCCGGGTTCCCAGTGGATCAAATCCAGGCGGGCTTGCTCGGGCCAGTCGCCGGGATAGGCACAGCGCCCCAAACCGCGCTGCCAGACGCCGCGCCCGCGAATATTGCGAATGGCGGTGTTGAACTCGGTCTCCAGGTAGCGAGGGTTGACCAACTGGGTGTAAGTCCAGCGCGCATCCTTGTCGGACAGGAGAAAGTCGAACTCAAAAGCCTGGGTACCCACCGTCAGGCTGCGCTGGTCAGGAGCCAGTTCGGGCGTTCCGGGCACATGATGAAACTGAACCGGGCGCCCTTCCAGAGCCGCCTGGAGTGAAGCCATCAGGCTTCCACTGCCTCCCGGCAAACTGGTGGGGCTTAACACCTGTCCATTGGCCCAGCGGCCGATCAGGTGGAAGGCTGTACCCGAAGCGAACGGACCTTGAGCCACACCTTCCAGTGCGACTTCTGCCAGAAGCCCCTTCAAAGCCTGATCTTCGAACCATTCGTCCAACAAATCTCGCAGACTCATCCAGGGCAGGCGCAAGACTTCCATGGACTGGCGTCGTCCCAGCTCGCGCCAGGCCTCGGCCAGATAAGCCGGGGGTTCCGGGTTCTGCAGAAGGTAATAGAGTAGCTCACCGGCCTGACCCATGAGGGTCATGAAATGGGGCCAGGCTTTGTCGTCGTGCTCGGTGGCCCCAATCAGGCCGCTGCGGCGCACGTGCAGCCAGCTGCCGTCGGCCCTTCGTGCGCTGCGGCCAGTGTGAGCCAGGCTGGGCAGAGTGATACCCCACTGTTTGCCTAAGACCGGACAGAAGTGGGGATAAGCCAGGCCGGCTTCGCCGCCGTCCTGGGTGACATAAGGAGCTCCCACCACGGTGGCGGTCTCCACGATCTCCACCGTATGTCCGGCGTCGGCCAGGGTCAGGGCGGCGGCAAAGGCGTTGGGCGTTGAGCCCAGGATCAACACTTTCATCAGGCGGACCAATCCTTGAGTAATTCCATCGCGGCGTTTCGACCGGGGGCACCGGTGATGCATCCGCCAGGATGGGTGGAGGAACCGCACATCCACAGGTGGCGCACGGGGGTTTTGTACTGCGCCCACTGGGGCGAGGGCTTCAGGAAAAGCAACTGATGCAGCGAGAGTTCGCCGTGGAAAATATGGCCGTTGGTAATACCAAAGACCTCCTGGATGTCGTGAGGAGTCATGATGTGCTTGTGGATGATCTTTGACTTCAGATCGGGCGAGTACTCGGCCAGAGTATCCACCACCACCTCCAGGAACTGTGCCTTCTTCTCGGGAGTCCAATCGATTTCCGAACTGGCATACTCCACGAAGAGGGACATCACGTGCTTACCGGGAGGTGCCATTCCAGGGTCAAGCAAGGAAGGGATCAGGGCGTCCATAAATGGCTTGCGGGCCCAGCCGCCATACTTGGCGTCATCGTAGGCCTGCTCCAGGTAATCCACTGAAGGCGCGATTTCAATCGAGCCTCGCAGCAACTGCTCATTGCCTTTGGGCACAGCACTGAAGGTGGGCAAGCCGTCCAGGGCCAGGTTGACCTTGCAGGCCGGGCTGGCTGAACGGAAGCGCTGAATATCCCAAAGGAAGTCGTCGGGCAGATGCTCCTTGGGCACCAGCTTCAAGAAGGTGCGCTGGGCATCGGCATTGGAGATCACGCGGTCGGCATAGAATTCGCGGCCGTCTTCCAGCACCACACCGCAGGCGGCCCCGTGCTTGATCAGAACCTGATGAACCGGAGCATTCTCCAGAATCTCGGCCCCGAAGGCTTTGGCGGCATTTGCGATCGACTGAGCGAAAGCCCCGGTTCCTCCCTTAGGGAAGGCCCAGGAACGGCGCACGCCGTCGATTTCGCCCAGGTAGTGATGCAGAGCGACATAGCCGGTACCCGGGGAGCGCACGCCCATAAAGGTGCCGATAATACCGGATGTGCACTTGATGGCTTTGAGCGGCTGGGTTTCGAACCATTCATCCAGGAAGTCGGCGATGCTCATGGTGCAGAGTCGGCACAGCGTATGGAAGTCTTTGCGCTGCATATGGCCCAGCACCCCCTTGATGCGAGCCATCTGCTCGATATCGCGAGGAGCCAGAGAGGTGGGGTCGGGCGGGAAGAGGTCGAGTAAGGGCTTCATGGCCAGACTGAGGCGGCGCATGGTGAGCGAGAACTCTTCGTAAGTTTCGGCATCGCGGCGGCTGTGGCGGAGCAGCTCGCGGCGAGTCATATCGTGATCCGGCCAGTCAGCCAGGTAGTCGCCGTTGGTCAGTGGCACCAGGGTGCTTTCCAGGGGGAGCAACTCCAGGCCGTGTTTGGCCAACTCCAGCTCCTGAATCACCTGAGGGCGCAACAGCGAAATCAAATAGCTCCCGATCAGGAACTTGAAGCCGGGGTGAATTTCCTCGGTAATGGTGGCGCCGCCCACGGTATGGCGCCGTTCCAGCACCAGCACTTGACGGCCAGCCTTGGCCAGGTAAGCGGCGTGCACCAACCCGTTGTGGCCGCCCCCGATGACGATGGCATCGTAATGTTTCATGAGCTTAGCCTCGCTTTCTGGGGGGATTGAAGAATGGGAGCTTCTTGACCTTGGCGTCAAAACGCTTGCGGTAACGATCGACCATGATGTCTACGTGCAGATTCTCGCTGCTGCCTGGCTTAACCTGAGCTAAGGCCAGGTATTTCTTCAAGGTTGGCGACCAGCTGCCGCAGGTGGCATAACCCACCTGCTGCTGTTCGTCAAAGATCGGCACAATCTCACGCCAGGGCACGAAAGGATAATGCACAGGCAACCCGATCTTCTCGTGCTCCTGAGCAAGCCGGTCGTGATCGATCTCCAGGCCCACCAGAGTCAGGGCCGAACCTTCAGCCTTTTCCCGAGCCAGAGCCTTCTTGCCCACAAAATGGGGTTTCTTCAGGTGAACCGACCAGCCAAGACCCAATTCGTAAGGGGTGGATGCCTGGGCGGGAGTGGTGGCTTTGTTGGCCGGAGTGTAGTCGACGTCCAGCATAATCAGGCCGGCTTCGATGCGGGCCACATCCAGAGCCCAGATACCAGCCGGCTGGAGAGCGTAGCGTCTCCCCTTCTCCACAATTCGATCCCAGATCTCCAAGGCGCGTTGCTTGGGAACCCAGACCTCGTAGCCCAGGTCTCCGCTGTAGCCGGTGCGCGAGACCTGCAGGTCGTCCTCCAGGTGGATGATGCCGTAGAAGGGCAATTCGCGGATGGCATCCCCGAATACCTCGGCCAGCACCTCGCGAGAGCAGGGTCCCTGCAGAGCCAGGGTGCCGATCTCTTCGCTGACGTCCTCAATCACCACCTCGAAGCCGGCTGCGTTTTCTTCTAACCAGTGGTAGTTGGGGTCGGCAGCCGTCAGACGAAAAGTGCCCTCGTCCAGACGGCAGATGGTTCCATCATCCACAACTTTGCCGCGGCTATCACACCAGGGGGTGTAGGCCATTCCACCGGGCTGCATTTGGGAGATGTCCCGCGTCACCAGCCGATCCAGGAAAGCGTGGGCGTCCGGCCCGGTAATCTGATACTTGTAGAGCGCGCTGACATCCAGCAGGGCGCAGGCATTGCGCATCGCCAGATACTCGCGATCGTGAGTCATCTCGTAGGCACTGGCCACTGAGTAGCCGCCCCAGCGACGCCACTGATTGGCCTGCATGATCGCCTCGGTGCGAGGATGAAAGGGTGTGGTTTTAAGGCGCAGCATCATTTGAAGTTGTTCTTGTGGGTGCGCAGAGCACCAAAGACTTCGGCCGGCTCAGTTTTGCCGGTGAAGGCCTGCAGTTTGGGATCGTGGCAGCGCATGAAGTGATTGGTGCGCTTTTCCAGGCCCAACTGCAACGGAACCGTGGGGGGCGCGGTCTCCAAAGCCACCCGCTGCTGAATATCGGGGTTCTCCGGGTCCACATGTTGGGCCCATTTGACATTGTTGAGCGTATACTCGTGCCCGATGTAGAGAAGCGTATCGTCAGGATACTTCAGCAACTTGGAAACCGACTGATACATCTGCTCCATCGTGCCCTCGAAAACCGCCCCGCAGCTGTAGCCGAAGACCAGGTCGCCGGCGAAGATGTGACCGGGAAAGGCAATCGCAATGTGCCCCAGAGTGTGTCCGGGCACTTCCAAGATTTCGGCCTTTTCCCCGGCAAACTCCAGCGTGTCGCCCTGCTTGAGAAACTGGGTGAGCTGGGGAATCTTGCCCTTGTCACCGGACGAGCCAATCACGGGCAGGGCCCCGAACTCTTTGAGAATTCCGGCGTTTCCATCGATGTGGTCGGCGTGGTGGTGCGTATTCCAAATCGCCACGGGCCGGAGCTGGAGCTCCTTAACCGCCTTGATCACGCCCTCAGCTTCGCCCGGGTCGACAATGGCGCAGGTCTGGTCTTGGGTATCTTCAACCAGAAAGCAGTAGTTGTCTTGCAGGATAGGAATCGTGTGAACTTTGAGCATCAGTAAATCACCACCGAACGAATAGACTCACCCGTATGCATCAGGTGGAAGGCGTCGTTGATCTTATCCAGACCCATTGTATGAGTAATCATCGGATCGATCTGAATTTTTCCGTCCATGTACCAGTCCACAATCTTGGGCACATCGCGGCGGCCGCGAGCTCCACCAAAGGCGGTGCCCTTCCAGACGCGACCGGTGACCAGCTGGAAGGGGCGGGTGGCGATTTCCTCGCCAGCGCCCGCCACACCGATAATCACGCTCACACCCCAGCCGCGGTGGGTACACTCCAGAGCCTGACGCATCAGCTTGACGTTGCCCACGCATTCGAATGAGAAGTCGGGCCCGCCATCGGTCAGATTCTGCAGGTAGGCCACCAGATCGCTGCCCGCCTCACTGGGATTGACGAAGTCGGTCATACCAAACTTCTCAGCCATTTCTTTCTTGCTCGGATTCAGGTCGACGCCGATGATACGGCCGGCACCAGCCAGTCGGGCGCCCTGCACCACGTTCAAACCAATGCCGCCCAGCCCGAAGACGGCCACTGTGTCGCCAGGTTTCACCTGGGCGGTGTTGATCACGGCTCCGATGCCGGTGGTCACACCGCAACCGATATAGCAGACTTTATCAAAGGGAGCGTCCGAGCGAATCTTGGCCAGGGCGATCTCGGGCACCACGATATGGTTAGAAAACGTGGAGCAACCCATGTAGTGGAAAACCGGCTCACCGCTGACACTCATTCGGCTCCTGCCGTCCGGCATCAAGCCCTGCCCTTGAGTGGAGCGGATGGCCGTGCACAGATTGGACTTGCCGCTGAGACAGGTCTTGCATTCCCGACACTCCGGTATGTAGAGCGGGATGACGTGGTCTCCCACCTTGAGACTCTTGACGTCCTTGCCAACTTCAACCACCACGCCAGCACCCTCGTGACCCAGCACGCTGGGGAACAAACCTTCGGGATCCTTGCCCGAGAGCGTAAATGCGTCGGTATGACAAACCCCGGTCGCCTTGATCTCAACCACCACTTCATTGGCGCGCGGAGCGTCCAGGTCCAGTTCAACAATTTCAAGGGGAGCGCCGGCTTTCACGGCAAGTGCTGCGCGAGTTTTCATGGGGGCGCCATTCTCAGGGGATTGAGACGATTCCTGGGCGAAAATCGCCCCGATGTTCTGGGCGTTGTTGCTATTGGGGTTGAAGTTTCCCTACACTTGGGAAGAGCAGGGCGTGCGCTGCACTTTGATCAATCCGGAATACACGCGCGACAAGCGCTATGTAATCGCCCATCTGACCTTGCGACCCAGCCGGAGGGTTTCCGCCTTCCGCTGGCAGGGTCTGGTCAGTGTAATCAATGCCCAGGGCCAGCCCGTGCCCCAGGCCGGCGACTGCAAGTTCGACCAGTCCATCACCACCGGAATGCCCGCCCTGGAAAAGGACAGAACCATCCCGCTGCTGATGTACTGGTTGGCCCAGCCGAGTGATTTTCCAGTGCAAATCTACGTGGGTGACCAACCCCTGGGAGAACCTCTTGGCCGCTGATAACCATTTAGAAGAAGACCCGACAGCCTCGGTCGACGTGGCCGAAGAAGGCGTCTTTCTCAAATCAAATCTTGAGATAACGCTGCGCAACGGCGAAGAAGTTCGTCACTTCCCCGTTTATCGCACGATCATCAATGTGAATCCTCTTCGCTTCAGCGTTCTGAACGGGCAGGTCCACTTTCAGAGTTCGCAGCCGGTTGAACACCGCAGAGAAATGGTTATCAGCGGGGTTCTGAATGTGGGCGAGACGTTGAGCTGGGATGGCGGTCAGGTCAGCCTGCACGATCGCTCGGGTCAGGTCAAAGCCAGCTTGGAATGTTTCACCGACCCGTTCTATCTGCGCATCTGGGCTCTGACGGGTGAGGAATTACGCATCGGGCGCCCGGGCAAGCGCAAGAACGAAGTGGAACTGAGTCACCCGACCGTTTCGCGCGAACACGCAATTTTGCGCTGGGAGGGCGGGACCCCGCGTCTGCTGTGTCAGGGACCAAGCTGGGTTGAAGGCAATCCGGTCGGCCCGGAGGGAGTGGTGTTGAAGGACGGCGCGCTGCTGCAACTGAGCGATCTGCTTTTCCAATTTCGCATGCTCAGCGAGCCCCAACCGGCGGGTCGGCTGCAAGTCACTTCCCTGGGTAGCTTCCAGGTCCGAGTGGACGGCGAATTGATCACCGAAAAGGCCTGGCGTACTCAGTCGGTGCGCTGGATGATGGCCAGGCTGGCCCTGGCCTGGGGACGGCCGGTCTCCGTCGAGATGCTGCTGGAAGAATTCTGGCCGGAGATGCTCGAGGACAAAAGCCGAAACAACCTCAACTACTCTATTTCGACCCTCCGTCAGGTGCTGCGCGCTCCCGATTCTGTGCTACGGGCCACCGGCTCGGTGCAACTGGCACCTGGTTTCCTGGGCTCCCACGACGTGGTGGAACTGCAACGGGCTCTGAAAGCCGAGGATTGGGCCCGGGCGGTGGAACTCTATGGAGTCTACCTGCCGGGATGTTACGCGAACTGGGCTCTTGAACTACGCAGCCAGCTGGAACAGCAAACCCTTGAGGGGGGACTGAGGTTGCTGGAGCAACGCTCCGACGTGGCCCTGGCCAGCAAGCTGCTGGCCATCGATCCCACCAGCCAGCCAGCCTGCCTGGCCCTGCTGCGAGCCCATCTGGAGCGCAACAATCCAGCCGAAGCGGTCCGTGCCTTTGAACGCTTTCGCGACCACTATGTGGCCGAGGTTGGACTCCCTCCGGTCGGCGAACTGGTGACCGTTTATGAACAGGCGCGAAACGCCCTAGAGTAACTTTTGAGCCTGCTCCAGGCTCAAGTCCAGGGTGGGGATCCAGTGCAGCTGTCGGCAAAGCCGCAGCAGCAGGGCTTCAGTCTGGGCATCCCCCTGCCCACTGCGGCACTGCTGGATTGCCTGGGCAATGGGAATCATTTCCGGTGCTTTGTTGGTGTGGCGGGCGTAGAAATGATAGTAGATATCGGATTGACCCGAAGACGCACCGCAAGGCTCACCCAGCTTCTGAAGCGGAGTATCATACTGATCTTGAGGTGAACCCCCGCGAGCGAAGCGGACATCCTCAACGTCCAGCTGCATCAGTTCTCCGTTTTCCTTGCGGTCCGCCTGATGCTCGCTCTTCAGCGCCGTGCTTTTCAGAACCGCAATGGGACGCGGGCTCTGAATCAGGCGCACCAGCGGACCCTGTTCCGCGTCCACTGTGTAGGCCACTACCTTAGCCCGGTCGTAATCCGAAACCATCAATTGGTTATTAAAGGCTTCGCCCTGAGGTTGACGAGCGGCGGTATGGCGAGTCTGCCCATCCAGCATCCTGGAATGAGCGTCCAGCTTGATTTCCTGGAACTGAGTCCAGGCCGCCCCGTCGATGGCGGCAGCCGGTCCCTTGGGCACAAAGTTGGCGGGGATGGCGGCCGACAGGCCGTTCTGCCGGGGGTCTTGAGGCTCCCCCAAACCCAAGGTCGAGTAGCGAGCGCTTAACTTCGGATGGTCGTAAACCCAGCGGTCGAGTTCAGGGATGTAGCCCATCCAATCAGAGCAACGCCGATACAGGGTCATGGCTCGTCCCGCATCTCCCACCCGGCCCGTTCTCCATGGCCTCAAAGCCGTCCTGAAACTTGAGGAAAAGCGGCCCCGATCAAGCCCTCAACCTCCATACCTCCCCCGTCTCCCTTGGGCGTGCCCCCCAGCCTGATCAGGCTGAAGAAGTTGGCATCGCACTCGCTGGATTCGTAGGGTTGAGTCGGGGTCATCCAGCTGCCCAGAGGCTGGAAGCTGTTGGCCACCACTTCGCCGCCCACTTCCTCGGTCAATTCGGCCAGGGCAATCTTGGAAGCGCTGGCTCCCTGCTTGTCCATCCGCCCGGCCACGCAGCCCCATTTTAAATAGTTATCCTGGCGAAGAACCCTTGCTATCCGGGCATCCCCCGTCTTGATAACCATATATGGGTGGCCCTGAGCATCGAGCACGACGGCCGCTACAGCCGCGCAGTCGTGACCTGGACCGTTGAGGATCCCGATCTGCTGACCTTCGTAGTCGAAGACTCGGTAGTTTAGGAACTTGGCAAAAAGGGCCGGAGGCTGAGGAGGCATTATTGGTTATCTCGCATTCTGAGTTGAAATGTCTCACTGAGGACCTGAGGGATTTCTTCGGGTTGAAGCTGACGTGTGACGGTCTGACCGTCTTTTCTGAGCTTGAGCAGACCGTCGAACAAGCTGCTGTAACCGGTGGGATGATGGAGGCTGACGAGCATTGACTTGCGGAAGAGTGAGCCGGGAAAGGTGGACGTATACCAGTTGCCCATTTCGTCGTCCACGGGATAGGTTCGTCGGTTCTCAGTGGCATAAAGGTCCAGCCAGTCTCCCTGATCATGCCTGCACTGCAGCACCCAGAGTTCATCTTGCCAGACCAGCCGGTGAAACACGCCGGGATAGAACTCGTGCTCCTGATTGGGGATCCAGGGCAGAGGCTGACTTACCCCTTCGCCCCCAAAGCCAACGTCCACCAGATGTTCCTGTCCCTGCCAGACTACACGTAAGAGCTTGTGGGTGTGCGGCCTGACCTCGTGAACCCCGCGCCGCACCCGCGCCTGCAAGGGAACCACCTGGTAGTTGAGGCTGCGCAAAATAGACTCGAACAAGGTGTTGTGTTCAAAGCAGTAGCCGCCCCTTTTCTCCAGCAGCAGCTTGCGTTCCAGTGACTCCAGATCTAGGGGAACCGGGCGTCCGGCCAGCACACTCAGATTCTCGAAAGGGATGCTACGCAAATGAGCCCGCATCAATTCGGGAAGGTCTGGCGCCCGGCTGAGCCCCAGTCGCTCCAGATACTCCTTCATTGGGCCGGCAGCTCCTCGCCCATATGCACTTCCATCTCCAAGAACTTGAAGGCCAACCAGGTCTCGCGCACCAGCAGGCCGGTGCCGCTCACCAATCCGGCCACTCCCAGGCAGCCGAGGGTCACGGCCAGCACGGTGAGGAAGCGCGAAACGCTGGTATAACCATACATTTCCGTGCCGGCTCCGATCAGCGAGGTAAGGGCTGTGGCGGAAAAGGCCCCGACCGAGGTATAGAAAGCGGTCAGGGCTCGCACCAGCAACAAGGCCCGCAGGCGGATCAGTGGCAGCTGGCGGGTGAAGATGTCCTTCTCGCTGGGAGTGAGACTGTCAGCGACCTTCAGTTTGTCATAGAGGGCTCTGGAACGGTCCACGGCGCGAGCGAAGCGATTGCTCGTGCCCAGGGAGAGCACCGAGGAAGAGTTCGTGAGCACCGCCGGAGCCACAATCAGGGTCAGGATTTGAAACGGACTGACAAATTCCATAGGCGGACCTTTGCCCTTGATAACCATTTACCCCGCTGGCGAAGCCAGGTCAGAAAGAGACCTCTGGGAGCCTACTGAAAGACGGGCTGGCGCTTTTCCTTGAAGGCTTCGTACGCGATGCGAAAGTCTGGATGCAGCATGCAGGCGGCCTGAATCTCAACTTCATTGGCCATGGCCGAGCGCACATCCATGTGAGCTTCGCGGAGCAAAAGTTTCTTGGTAATCTCCAGTCCAAAGGCGGGGCCTTGAGCCAGCCGTGTAGCCAGTTCAAGCGAAGCCTTAAGGACCTCTTCCTGGTCTACCAGACGATGGTAGAGTCCGATCCGATGAGCCTCTTCGGGGGGGACAAAATCCCCTAGCATGAGGATCTCGGTGGCCCGACCCATGCCTACGATGCGTGGGAGCAACCAGGAGGCGCCCATGTCGGCTCCAGAGAGACCCACCTTGGTGAAGAGATAAGCAATTTTTGCCTTGGGCCCGGCCACCCGGAAATCGCAGGCGGTGGCGATGACGGCGCCGGCTCCGGCTACGGTGCCGTTGAGTGCCCCCACGATGGGCTTGCGACACTCGAGCATGGCCAGAATCAGGTCGCCGGTGGATCGAGTAAACTCCAGAAGACCCTGGAAATTGTGAGCAAAGAGGGCTCCGATAATGTCTTCCACATCACCACCGGAGCAGAAGGCCCGTCCAGCTCCGGTAATGACAATGGAGCGCACCCCTGCTTCCCGGTCCAACTGTAGGAAAACTTCCTTCAGCTCCCGGTAAACGTCGAAAGTAAGGGCATTCAGACGGTCCGGGCGGTCCAGGGTGATCAAACCGACACCCGATTCCTTGAGTTCGAATTGAAAATGCTCTGGCTTGATCATCGGCTTAGAGAACGGCGGTGATTTCAATTTCGACGCGGGCCTGAGCCTCCAGCAGGCTCTTCACTTCCACCAGGGCCATGGCCGGAAAGTGCTTTCCCATCAGCTCGCGGTAGCACTGGCCCACCTCCCGCTGACAGGCCGAATACTCTTGCTTGTCCACCACGTAGAGAGTCATTCGACCCACGTGCTCGGGCCCTCCGCCAACCTCTCTGACCACCTGCAGTGCATTCTCCAGAGCCTTGCGGAACTGCTCCACAAAGCCGGGACCGACAAACTTGCAGTCCCCGTCCCAGCCAATTTGTCCGGCCACAAAAAGAATGCGCCCTCCAGAGGGTGCCAGCATGCCGTTACTGTAGCCTTTGGGTTTTCCGAGAACCTTAGGATTGATGGTGGTGAACATAGCCGCCGGCTTCCCCGGTACTCAAGCGGACCCTTCCCTGTCAGGAGCTCAGAACGCGAATATTACTATGTTCGACAGATGTTCGATAACCAATTTTCTGGAGATTGTAAGCGAGGGGAACATGCGCTATCCTTCATGAGTATGCGACTGTTTTTAGGGCTCTTTTTCCTCTTTCTGATCGCCCTGGGGGGCTTAACGGCCGCGGGCGTTGCCGCCACTCACCACTTCCTCCACTGGGACATTAGCGCCTGGACCGATACCTCAGCCTGGAACTCTCGTTCCTTTGTGGTCGGCGCTGTGATCGTGGCCATCTCCACGGCCGCTGCCAGCGCAGGCACACTACTCTGGCGCTTCCTGATGGCCATGATCGCCGGCGCGACCGCCAGACCTAAGAAATCTCGACCTAAGAGCTGGCGACGCACCACTACCTAGAGACGGGAATCCAATCGTAGCTCGCACCCGTCCCGCCGTCTTGATAACGAATTCCCCTGGGGTTGTAAAAGCCCGCTTCGTGGGCTTGCCCACGAGTGCCCAGTGCCTGAATTCCCAGGGATCCCAAGCTACGTAGTTCCGACGCCTTGCAGACACCGTCGCCGTCGTCACACCATACCTGCAGGGACTCAAGTTCCTTGCCCTGCAGCCAGCCATCATCGTCTCGGTCCAGAGCCGCCATGGCCTGATAACCATTTTCCCAGAAGACCCAGAAGGTGCGTGCGCCCAGCATTTGCAGACCAGACGTGACGGTAGGGCGCTGTTTTAAGTAGACCAGCCAGCCGGCCTGGCGAGTGGGCCACTGCCAACGCCGCGTCAGCCCGCTGCCATCCAGATCAAAGGCGACCTGGGCGCGCCGATTGACCAGTTGGTCGAAGGCGAGGCCACGTGAGAGCGGGATCAAGACAGGGGTGACCGCACGAGGAACCTTGTTCGCCTTTTCCAGCTTGGTCCGGACATCGGCGATCTCGGCTGCATCCGTCTTGGGATTCAGCAACCCCAACAGGTATCGCCCCGTTTCTTCAGTCAGGCTCATTCCAAAGTGGGGACCGCCTGGATCGAGGTCCTTTTCCACCGCCTGAGCAAAGACTTTGCGATATTGCTGAAGCGCTTCCGCCTTCCGTCCCGCCTGCTCCAGGCACCATCCATAGCCAAGTCGCGCCGGTTGAGACTTGGGGTCGAGCTCCACGGCCCTGGCATACTCGCTCACTGCTTTGAGTAAGTATTTACGCCCGACCTTCGGATCGGCCGGCAAGGGAGGCGGGAAGCCCGGGTCCATCGGTCCGAACCATGGTAATTGGTTATCTTTGGTTACCTGGAAGGTCGGGTTGTGGGTTGCGTAGGCAATTGAATTCAGACGGGCATAGACGTAGTGATTTTGAGCGTTGCCCGGCTCCTTAGTCACCACCATGGCGTATTTGTCAAGCAACTGGTCGACCGGGACGTCTCTTAACTGAGGAATATAGGGCCTGGCAACTGCTGCCAGGGTCAGACTCAGCATGATAACCAATTTTTTCACAGAGTAGTGGCTCGCTTTCCAGATTCTCTTAGCTCATCCCAGAGTGCACGCAGGCGGGCCAGTTCAGGGACCAACTCCTCCTGTAAGGCGTGAAACACCTCATCTTGTTGCATGCTTAGCTGATCCAGGTCCAAGTTAATTTCGTTGGCCGGGAGAATGACGCGACAGCCGGGCACGCAGCGGGGTAGAGGCAGCTTGTTCAGGAGCAAGCCGTCCTGGATGGGCCAAAGTTCGCTGGGGCTATTTTGGTTATCAAAGATGGAGATCCAGCGACGCGCGCAGAAACTGGGCGAATAACTGGCCAGGCTGGTATCGGGACTAAGGTAGGGGTGGGGATTGTGCCACTCAACCTGGTCGCTGGCCAGTGCGATTTCACCACTGGAGTGAATGACGTTGCACAGCACCACTCCGCCCAGATCACGAGCGGCTCGACTGGGGGCGGTCGCGTATTGTTCCTCCCCGCGTAGTGTGCGCCACTGAACCTCTGGCTTTGCCGCCCCCTCGAAAATGAAAAGCTTGGGGGGGTGACGGGGATCGACGGGTCGAGCAAAAGAATTGCGACCTTGGTAGGTTTCACCAGCTATATGAACCCTCTGAGCCTGGGCCGCAAAAGGGCTGGGCCCGATCACGCGGTCGCGCGCCAACCCGCCTCGCAAGGTCAACTGGACAACCTCGCAGCCGGGCCTGATTCCTGCGAGTTCCGGACTGTTGACGCGGCAGGCATCCAGAAAGACTGGTATGGGACAAAGAAAAGCACGTTCGCGCAAAAGACAGGCGGCGTCTCTGCGTGCGACAATCCAGGAGCGCACTTCCTCCCAAAGGGACGGATACCGACCCTCAAAACGGAAGACGGCCAGGCCCTCGGTTCGCAAGGGCCCGTGACCCGTGTCTCGACCCGTGAAGCGGCGGGTTTCGCCGCCGCAAGCCCAGCTGAGTTCGCGCGGCTTCAGGCCTTGAGCCAGAGCGAAGGCTGTGGCCATATGTTCCTGGACTTCCTGGTCGGTGCGTGCCGTCTCAGGAAAGTTGATCTTAGCCTGAATGTCGCTGGCACTTACGGCAAATCGCACCTGAACCGCGCGGGCCACAACCGCGGCCTGAATGATCTTGCCCAGCATCAACCCCGGCTCCAGTTGAGCGACTTTGGTCAGCTTGCGGTGGGCGGCCAGCAGATCCATGGTGAAACTGCCGGAAGACTCTTTGCGCCCTTCTGAAACTAACTGTTGAATCGGGTCCATCTATTCGGCTCCGACAAAGTCGATGAACCCCTTACTGGGATCGACACGACGCAGTTCAACCTTGAGTTTGTCACCAACATCCAGACCATCATGGCCCTCAACCAGTTTGCCTTCGATGGGAGGATTGGTAACTTTAACAAACACGCCCTTTTTCGGATTCAGACCGGTCACGGTCGCCTCGTAGCGCTCCCCGATTTGGGAGGTCAAAAACTGGGCCACGGCCGCCTTGGATACCTGTCTCTCAGCCCCCCTGGCGGCGCTCTCCTGCTGATTGCAGCGCTCGGCGATGGCATTTAGCTCCTCGAGCGTGTAGGGACAGGGCTCGTTACTTCCGGCTGCTTTGAGAAGACGCTGAATGACCACGTCGGGGAAACGACGATTGGGAGCAGTAGAATGAACATAACCATTTTCTCCTCCGGAGACTCCCTGTCCGAAATGCCCCTTCAAAGGCGCGCCGGGCGGCGTCACAACGTAATCGCCGCCACCCATGAGCTTGAGCATACCGGTGCTGACATCAGCATAATGTTGAGGGTCGCGCTGCTTGAACTCACGGAGAAAGTTGCTCAAGGCGGCCGGACTGGCTTGCGGAGGAAGGATGGCCAGCTCACTGGGCATTTCCTTCCCAGCCGGCAACTGAGAAGCTGCATGCACAGCCACCTCGCGCATCTTATCCCAACGCTCGGGAGCCTCCACCACCCTCTGAAGAACTGGATAACCATTTTTCTGAAGGAAAGCCGCGTTGGCAGTGTTGGTGGCGATCATCATGTTTGCAACCGCCTCGCTGGCCAGGTTCTTCTTCTCCTCCTCCAGTCCAACCAGGAGATCGTTCTCCACCACCGGCATCACGCGATCAGCTTCAAACTCGAGAGCACCTCGACGTTTGGCGGCCTCCCCCAGACGTTGGCCAACCTCCATCTGCAGCCGGATTTGATCGTCCATCCCTGGGGCGTTCCTAAGATTCTCGGGGGCTTCGCCCCCTTCCATCCAATCCGACACTCCCTTGTAAGCCAGCTTGGCCTTGTTCTTGACGGCCGCCTGATACACTTGGGAGGACTCGACGTTGCCCGCTTTGTCCACAATCATTTCGGTGACCAGAGCTCGCCGGTCCACGTCTGGCCCCAGCGATGTCCAATCGGTGGACAGCTGCTCGGGGAGCATTGGAAAGATCTTCCCAGTCGTGTAAACGGTCACTGTATTCTGTTGAGCCTGTTTATCGAGAGCTGAATCCTTGGGCATGGCTGAGGCAACATCCGCAACAGCCACCAGCAACCTGGTCCGTCCGTCTAAAAGATCCTCGGCGAAGGCCAACTGGTCAATATCCTTGGTATCGTCATTATCGATAGAAGCCCAGGCCAGGCTGCGCAGGTCGCGGACTCCAGGGCCCGTGATGGGCGGAGGACCACCCATCTTCTGAACCTCCTCCAAGGCCTCAGTCGAGAACTCGGTATTCAGACCGCGGCTGCTCATCGCTTCTCGGGCCACATCCTTTAAATGCCCCAGGGAACCCCTTGAGGACGAACCTCTGCCGAAGCGGATTCCAGGGCTGCCTGATTGTCTGCTGGAGCATTTTGTAGCTGCCTATCTGGGTTGTAAGCGACCTCCTCGCTCCGAGCCTGCTCCAATGTCTCTTGCGGCCCTGATTGAGGTGGAGGCTCAGGGCGAGCCTCGGTCTTGGCCACCCTGGCACTCTGAGTCTGACGAACGGCGTTCAGGATCGTCTGCTGCGCGATGGGGTCAAGGTTCATCGTGGAGCTTTCTCCCCTTGATAACCATTTTCCTTAAAATGGTTATCAAGGGTATGCGCGGGAAGCGAGGCAAGTATCAACGGCTGAGATGCTCAGACGAGAGGGGAACAGAAGCGACGATATGTGTCCCTTGAGAAGGCCCTGATCAGGCCACCAGGCCCTCACACCACTGGTAAAAGAGTTCCAGAGCGGCGGGATCCCCGACGTCCTTGGCATTCAAATGGTAGACCGGAATCCCTAACTCTCGGTCACGCTGTTCTTCTTTAGCCCGGTCCTGATGGAAGAAGTCACCATCGACCTCCAAAGCACCGGTCGCCCGGCTCTGTCCACGGGAGACGACCACGGTCAAATCGGGACGACGATACTGCACTCCCGTCCAAACCGAGAGTTGTGGAAAGGCTGCTATCACAGTATCTCCCCGGAGGCTAATCAGAGCGGTGCGACGCCGGTGGCCTGAGGATTTCCCGGTCACGGGATCGGTAACACGCAGCTCACAACCAATCTTAGAGGGACTCAACCACTGCAAGGCCAGTCCTGTTGAAGCGAGCTTCACGAGAAATCGCTTCTCCGGCCAGGAATCGAAGTGCGTAAGGTTCAGTCGCCGCCAAAACAACTGGTCGGGCCCCTTGCTTTCCTCCAGCTGACGGAACTCGCGCGCTGCCTCCTCGCCAAAAATCTCACCCAAAGCCCCAAATGGGTCCCGATGGACGGGGGGCCCAACCGCCGGAGGGTGCAAGCTGAGGCGCACCCGGGGTGACGGGGGAAGCGTTTCGGTATCATAAAGCTGGCGGCGTGACCAACGCGTGACATCACATAAAGCCGGGCGTCCTCGAGGCACACGCAGACCAGACAAGGTTCCGGGCTCCAGCTCCAGACGCTCCTCGAGGATGGCCGAGAACCTGACTGATAGCGCCTTCTGCCCGCGCTCTACCTGGCATATATAGGGCTGACTGCAGCCAGCGCTTTTAGCGGTCTGCCTCTGGGTCATTCGCAGCTGTCTCCTCCGAGTGCGAAGGATCAGGCCAATTTTGGATGTGTCAGCGAGCATGCCTATCGATTATGCCGAAGAGCCCCCGCAATCCTCTTTAAGCAATGATTCAAACCGAGAGATAGAGCACAATTGACTAACTAAATCAAAGCATCCAGGCCGATGAAATCGAGCACTCAAGAATTTTTCTTACTACCCGCTCTAGAAATGGTTATCGAGGGTTGTAACCCGTTCGTAATCCCGAGAGAGTTAGCTTCTGATATGAAAGCGACCAAGATCGCCATCGCCTGTCAGGGTGGTGGCAGCCACAATGCATTTACCGCGGGGGTATTACGAGAACTGTTCAGGGTCTGGCCCAAGGACCATCGGCTGGTGGCGCTTAGCGGAAGTTCGGGCGGGGGCGTCTGCGCCACTCTGGCCTGGATCGGCCTGTTGCAACACGATATGGAGCTGTCCCGACGACTGCTGGCGGATTTCTGGAGAGACAACGCGGCTCAGAGCCTGTTCGACAGCTGGGTCAATTTTGGGCTGGTGACCTACGCCCAGATGATGAACTTCCTGCCCCTACCTGAGGTCAGCCCCTATCGCATACCGACCTGGGGTCAGGAGCAGTTGGGCCAACTCCTTGATAACCATATTCCTTTCGCCAAGATCCCCGAGTGGCTCGAACCCAGCAGCCCGGATCTGATGATCGGTGCGGTCGATGTATTATCCGGCGACTTCCACGTCTTTCAGAATGCGGAGGTCACCCGCCAGGCCTTGCTGGCCTCAGCCGCCATCCCGAACCTTTTCCGAGCCGTCGATGTCAACGGACGGCTCTACTGGGACGGCCTGTTCTCGCAAAATCCTCCCATTCACAACCTGACCCGGGCCAAACCGGACGAAATCTGGGTGGTGCAGATCAATCCTACCCAGCGCCGCGAAGAGCCGACCACTCTGGACGAGATTCGCGATCGACGCAACGAGCTGGCCGGCAATTTGAGCATGTTCCAAGAGATTCGAATGATCACTCGCATCAATGAACTTCTGGAGGAGGGCAGCCTGGTCAACCCGGCTTACCGCCCCATCCGCGTGCGCCAGATCTCGGTTGAATTGGAGCTCAATTACCTGAGCAAAATCGATCGGAGCCCGCGCTTCCTGGAAGAATTAATGGAGCACGGGCGCGAGCAGGCTCATCGGTTCCTGGGTGGACCAGTGCGTGAATGCGCGGTGGCGACGACGTGAGAGGCAAGACCGCTTTAGTGACGGGCTCCACCAGCGGCATCGGATTGGGGATCGCCCAGGCCCTGGCCGACCAGGGAGCGAGCCTGATCTTCAATGGCTTTGCAGATGACGAGCTGCAAGCCCGAGTGAAAGCTGACCTGGAGGCGCGTTCCGGTCAGCCGGCCCGATTCTGGTCGGCCGACCTCAGCGGAGGCCCGCCCGCCGGTCTGCAGACCTTAGGTCCGGTGGACATCCTGGTCAATAACGCGGGAATGCAACACACCGCGCCGGTTGAGCAATTTCCCCCCGAGCTCTGGGAAAAGGTTATCGCGCTCAACTTGTCGGCCGCCTTTTACACGATTGCCGGACTGCTTCCGGGTATGAACGAGCGGGGTTGGGGGCGGATTATTAATATCGCTTCGGCTCACGGACTGGTGGCTTCAGTCCACAAGGCGGCCTATGTGGCCGCCAAGCACGGACTGGTGGGGTTAACCAAGGTCGTAGCACTGGAGCAGGCCGGCCGCGGCGTCACCTGCAACGCCATTTGCCCTGGCTGGGTGCTGACCCCGCTGGTGCAGAAGCAAATCGACGCGCGAGCTGCCTCCCAGGGGCTGAGCGAGCCTGAAGCGCGTCGGGACCTGCTTAAGGAAAAGCAACCCAGCGGCGAATTCACCAGTGTGGAACAACTAGGCCAATGGGCGGTGTTTCTATGTTCGCCGGCCTGCGACAATGTGACCGGTACAAGCTTGCCGGTTGATGGAGGTTGGACAGCGCAATAGTGAGACGAGAGTATCATTGCTGGCATAGTCCCAATCTGAAAAGGAAAGCAGAGTTGCTGGAGTTCGGCCACGCCGGCCAAAACTGGCTTGTCTTCCCCACCGCCAAGGGTCGCTTCTTTGACTGGGAGAACTTCGGGATGATTGACAGGCTGCGCGAACCTCTTGAGCGGGGTTGGCTGCGCCTCACTTGCGTCGACTCCTTTGACCGCTCGTCGTTGTATGCTCGAATCAAGCCCTGGTTTCGCATCTGGAAGCACACCCACTTTGATAACTATATACGCCAGGAAGTCGTCCCTTTCATGCAAGCGAAAAGTGGTTATCTAGGGACGGCGGGCTGTAGTTTTGGGGCTTATCACGCGGTCAATTTCGCTCTGCGCTACCCGGACACCCTGAGGAAAACGGTGGCCATGAGCGGGGTCTTCGACCTGGCCTTCAGGCTAGGACGCTACAAGAACAAGGCCAGCTACTTTCATTCGCCACTGCACTACTTGCCCGGCCTCCCCAGTGTGGGAGGTTTGCAGGTGCACCTGGGAGTGGGCCAGACGGAACCATTCACCCATCAACACTGGGTTCTGGCTCGCTTGCTGGAGGAGAGAGGCGCGCGAGTTAGACTGGACATCAATCCCCGCGGCGGACACGACTGGAACTACTGGGCTTTTTACGCCCGCCAGGCAGTCTAAAGCCGCGGAGGAAGGCGGCAGCGGACTGGCAAAGTCGCAGCCATGATCGATGGTCTGGAAGCTTTCTTCGAAAGCCGGCACCGAGGGGTAGCCGAGGAACTCACCCGTTTCGCCCAGACCCAAATGAATGCGTTTGCCAGCGCTCACGACGACGCTGAGGCCCGCGCGCAAACCCCGGAGGCGGTTCGCCTGATGGGTCGGGCCGGCTGGCTGCAGCCCCAGGATAGCCGCACCCTGTGTCTGTTTCGAGAAGCGGTAGCAGCGGTTTCCCCCCTGGCTGACGCGGTCTTTGCAATTCAGGGACTGGCCAGCGTGCCGCTGCGCCTGAGCGGATACGACGGACCCTGGTTGGAACGAGCGAGCCGAGGTGAAGCTGTGGGGGGATTCGCGATGACCGAGCCCGAGGCCGGCTCGGATGTCGCCAATATTCAAACCTTGGCTCGTCCTGATGGCGACCGATGGCGCCTCAGCGGCCGCAAATGGCTGATTTCCAACGCCGGGCTGGCTGACTTCTATGTTGTCTTCGCACGCTTTGAAGGGGCCGAGGGCTCGAGGGGAATCGGAGGCTTTCTGGTAGAGAAGGAGGCGGTCCATTTCGTTGGACCGCAGGTGTTGAGCGCGCCTCATCCCCTGGGTCAACTGGAGTTTCGCGACTCCCCCGCCAGGTTGCTGGACAAAGAAGGCTTCAAACTCGGGATGCGCACCCTGGACACGATGCGTGTATCGGTGGCGGCCGCTGCCTGCGGCATGGCCGGACGCGCATTGAATGAAGCCATCTTGCACGCAAAAACCCGGCGCCAGTTTGGTCAAAGCCTATCGGAGTTTCAACTCATCCAGGCCAAGCTGGCCCAGATGGCGCTGGCACTGGAAAGCTCGCGCCTGCTGACCTATCGGGCCGCCTGGCAACGAGACCAGGGCCAGCAGCGCAATACTCGCGAGGTTGCGATGGCCAAAGCGCAGGCTACCGAGCAGGCTCAATTTGTTATCGATCAGGCCATGCAGATCTTGGGCGGAAAAGGCATGCTGGCCGATTCCCCGGTCGAGCACCTCTACCGAGCCGTGCGAGCTCTACGGATCTATGAGGGGACAACCGAAGTGCAGTATCTGATCATAGCGAAAGGACTGCTGAGCTGATGTGGGTTCCCCCGCAGCGCCTTAAACACGCCCTGCCTGAAGGCCACTGGCCCAGCGCGGAGGAGGCCCGTGACTCGCTCTGGTTTTCTCCACTGCTCGCAGGTAACCTGAAGCTCGAACAACGCACCTGGATTCCGGCCATGGTACCCTGGCGCTCCAATGAGGAAGGCGAGGTGACTCAGGATGTACTGGACTACTACGAGCGCTATGCCATGGGTTTCCCGGGCGCCCTGGTGGTGGAGGCCACCGGGGTCCGTGATATTCCCAGCGGACCACTGCTGAGAATTGGACACGACCGCTATATTCCAGGGCTACGCAAGCTCGTGGAGGTGGTGCGCCGGGCATCCCAAGGCCGCACCCGACTGCTGATCCAGATTATCGATTTCCTGGGTATCCGGCGGAGACCTGAGCCGGCAAAGTTCTTCGCTCGCTTCTTCGAAGTCAAAGATCGTCACCGTCAACACTTCCCTGGAGCCAGTGACGACGAAATTCGTCATCAACTAAGCGGCGGCAAACCTGAGTTTTGGAAGCAAGTGCTGGACGAACGAGAATATGAATCGTTGCAATACGGCTGGCGCGAGCGAGTGACCGACCTTGACACTCCCCACATTCAGGAGCTGCCACGGGTGCTCCCGGGAATCTTTGGTGCGGCCGCGACTCGTGCCCGAGAAGCCGGGTTCGATGGTGTGGAATTGCACTATGCCCACGCTTACACCATGGCCTCCTTCCTTTCAGGTCGCAACGACCGCGGTGATGAATACGGGGGCAACCGTGAGAATCGAGTGCGGCTGCCACTAGAGGTCTTCCGGGAAGTGCGCCGCCAGGTTGGCCAGGACTACGCGGTGGGATGCCGCTATGTGGCGCACGAGGGTATCGTTGGGGGCTACTCTACAGCCGACGCCTGCTACTACGGGGTTGAGTTTGCACAGGCCGGAATGGACTTTCTCTCGCTGAGTCGCGGAGGCAAATTCGAGGATGCCAAACAGCCCGCCGTGGGCTGGGCCAGTTACCCCTACACCGGCCCGTCTGGCTACGAGTGCATGCCCAGCTACATCAGCGACGATCGGGGCCCGTGGGGGCGCAATGTGGCCTCCGCCAGGCCAATTCGTCAGGCGATTCGTTCCGCGGGCCTGGAAACGCCTGTGGTGGTGACGGGCGGAATCTGCAGTTTTAACCAGGCGGAAGAGTTGTTGCGTAACGGTAGTGCCGACATCATCGGCTCGGCCCGTCAAAGCCTGGCCGATCCCGATTGGTTCCACAAGGTGGCGCTGGGGCGCGGTGACGAGGTTCGTCGTTGCAAATTCTCCAATTACTGTGAAGGCCTGGACCAGAAGCACAAGCAGGTAACCTGCCAATGCTGGGACCGGCTGAATCTGGATGAGCCAGGGGTAACCCTGGCAGAAGACGGAAGGCGCCGTTTGCTCGCGCCAGTTTGGAAGCCATGAAAGTCAACATTTTAGGTGGTGGCCCTGCTGGCCTATTTCTGGCCCTATTGCTCCGACAGCTGAAGGCAGAGGTCGAAGTCTGGGAGCGAAATCCTCAAGACAATACCTTCGGCTGGGGCGTGGTTTTCTCGGACGCGACCGTAGCTTCTTTCGAAGAACCCGACCCTGAATTCTATGCTGACTTCAAGCGCAGCCTGCGCACCTGGGAAAACGTGGACATTATTCATCGCGGTGTCCTGACATCGGTAGCGGGAAATCGTTTTTCCGGCATCGCTCGTATCGACCTCCTGAAGATCCTGCACAAGCGCTGCCGCGAACTGGGCGTGCGTATGAATTTCGGCTGCGAAATAAAAGATATTGCCTCGCTCCGTGACTGTGACGTATTGGTCGGGTCAGACGGCGTTGCCAGTTTGCTGCGCAAGCGCTACAAGAAGCTCTTCAAGACGGACCTTGGGCTCGGAAAGAACCGCTACATTTGGTATGGAACCCGAGCCCCATTTCAGGGATTGACCCTGACCTTCCGCATGGATGGACCCGACCTGTTCATGGCCCACTCCTACAAATATTCAGACGAACTCTCCACCTTTATTGTTGAAGTGGACGAGCCGACCTGGGAACGTGTGCGCTTCCTGGGGGAACGACGTGCCAGAGCCCGCCTGGAGAAAGTGTTTGAGCCAGAACTGGGCGGCCAACCCCTGCTCTCAAACCGGAGTAAGTGGATTCGATTCGTGAACGTATACAATCAGAACTGGTGGGCAGAGAATATGGTCTTGCTGGGAGACGCTCTGCATACCGCCCACTTCTCCATCGGTTCAGGCACAAAGCTGGCCATGGAAGACGCTCTGGCTCTCTGGCGAACGTTACGCGAAGGCGGAAATCTGGCTGAATTTGAGGCGACCCGGCGTCCCAAAGTGGACCGATTCATTGAGGCAGCCAATACCAGCCAGCGCTGGTTCGAAACCGCCCGGGACCGAATGCATCTGGATGTCCTGCCGTTCTGCTACGAAGCCATGACGCGCAGCTCCCGCGTGGACGACGAGATCCTGCGCCGCCGCGATCCTGAGTTCGTCAAACGCTATGAGGACTTTAAAGCGCTCAAGAGCTGATCGTGCTGGCCGTATTGGACGACCTTCAGGCCCGGGAGCCCCTGCTTAACCGCCGGCGGGACGCCATTGAGGTCGGGGGTCAGCAGCGTACAATCTTTGCCCCAGGCCAGGGCCGCGCCCAATTCCACCCACATACCTGATGGGCGCGAGCTGTTGTCATACTGATAAAACACACATCGATCGGCGCTCTTGACCGCCGCCAGGTCGGCGATCAGGCTCTGCTTGGGAGTGCCGAAAGTATCTGTGGAGCCCACCGAGATGCCTTCGCAATAATTGGACCCTCCCAGCGCGGTATTGATCTGCTGCAGATGAGTCCGGCCTTCGGCGTATTGCTCTTTGCTCAGTCCCGACATCAGACAACCGATGAAGGTGTCAAAGCGCTGAGAAGAATTGGTTATCGGATCGGGCTGAGCCTCGACCTGAACGGGCGTCGTACCCTGAGTAATGGTTATCTGCGAAGGGTAGGACAGGTCACCTTCACGCAAGAACCAGGGTAAGTGCCTGCGGTCGGGAGCTTCAAGCACCGTGGGCCGACCTTGGGCCAGCGCCATGCCGCAGGCGACCAGTGAGTCTTCGGCTCCGGGGTTTTCCAGCGAAAGCGAAACATAGTCGGCCCGAGCCAGATTCTCAGGAGTGAGCTTGCGAGCCACACCTCCGGCCTGCCAATCGTTACGGGATGGAATCTGAGCGCTGATCTTCATGACACGACTGTACCTCGAGGCAGTGAAAGAAGGTTGAAAACCGACTCCAAGCCCGAAGCACACTTTTCACTCGGCAAAATCGTAAGCCTCGGGTAGGATGAGCTGGTGCGAATCATTATCTGGCTGACTCTGACTTCGCTGGTCTGGGCCACCCCATGCGGTAAGGGCGGGAGCCGTTGCCACTACTCTGGCTACCGAAGCTATGGTTACTACGGTTACAGCCGAAGAGCGCGCGGACCAGCTCTGCCCTTCGAGGGCGGTTCTCCCCCTGGCTACAACAGCGAAGAGCAGAGAAGCTTCCCAAAGCTCTATTCGACTCAGCCACCGGGAGCGCTGGCACCCGTTCCGCCCAGCCCGTTTGATCCGTCGCGTATGAAGTCGAGTGGGAACCCATACCAGATAACCCACAGCCAGGAGAAAGCTCCACCCGGCTACTGATAACTATTTTTTCAGCGGAGGGGTGACCTGCACCCAGCCCCCGTCTTGGTAGTTGATGGTTACGTTGCTCATAGGTGGAGGTTAACCAATGACCCTGAAAGATTTCTGCAAGACCTTGCAAGATTGTAAACAGTCGGGCATTCTGAAGGAATGAGAGTCACGCTGGCCCTTCTTTCCCTTGCCCTGCTTGGATGCCAATCGACCTCGGTGCCTCCTCAGTCCAACTCCGCCCCACCGAGTCCCCTTGTGACCCAGAAGCAGCGTCCGGAGCAGCAACGCCGGCCCCTGGTTCGCCTCAACCCTCGCCGGCAAAGCCTGGAGGTAGGGGAAGCCCCTCCCGCCCCGGAGCTTCCTCGGCGAGTCCCCATGAAAGTGGGAGTTCGCGTGCTCCCAGAGAGCCCGCCCCGTCCGGCTATCTCCCCACCCCAACCCGGGAGACTACTCGACCCGCGCCAGCAGCAAATTCAAAGTCTGAATGAGTCCCTGGCCGCCCAGCATCAGCAGATTCAGCGTCAAAATGAGGCCATCTTGGCCGAGCAGCAGCGGCAACGCGAGCAGATACAGCGGCAGAATGAAGCGATTCTGGCCCAAACTCAACAGGCGGCTCTCTGGAACAATCGTCCCCTGCCAGGCCAGGACCTCACCCCACAAATGCAGCAGGTCGCCTATCCGCAAGTGGGAGCAAGCGACGCTCACCGCCAGGCCGAACGTCGCTACCTTGAGGCTCGAGCCGACTTCCTCAACACCAAATACCTGCCCCCAGGTAGCCCACCTCGCTACAATGCAGAGAATGTGCGGGGGCAGATCGGCACCGGTATGCCGCTACCGCCCGACCTCATGAGCCGGCCAGCGACGTTCAATCCAGTTCTTCAAAAGGCCCAACAGGCCGAAATCCTGCGCCAAGAGATGGTCCGCATCCCTTGATAACCATTTCTTAGGCAGGCTCTGAAAAATTGGTTATCAGGGGTTGGTGACGCGTCCGGTGCAGAGAACGGCACCGGATTCGTTATCCTTAATCATGTAGACGAAGGGGCGGTCGGCCTTAAACTCCGGCGTCATACGCACGCACTCCAGCCCGATTACGGCGCCGGTGGCGGCGGCGAACTCGGAGCCTTCCTCGTTCACTTCCACGTTGGCTTTGTGGAACACATCGCTGACCACCAAGTCGGCTTCCTTGTTGATGCCAGTCAAGTCGGCACCCGCAAAGAGATTCTCCATACCCATCTTCTGCAGGGACGGCTTGAGAGAGAAGTTGGACTCGGTTTTGAATCTGGGCAAGGCCACATCCACTTCCGACTTGACCATTTGATTGCTGACATTCTCAAGGGTATCGGCATTGAGGTGGGCTTCTAGTTCCTCCAACTTGCGGTCGCCGCACGGAACCATAGCAACCATCGAAAAGCGTTCATTCTTGTAGGGAAGCTCAATGGCTTTGAAGTCGCCTGCCTCATGCCAACCATTGGCTCGAGTGCCATCAAACTTCATGGTGGCGAACTTGAAATCGTTGGTCTGGTGCATCATGTCTACCTGTCCACCCTTGCTGCCAGCAAAGCGTTCAGCGTAGGTGTTGTTCTTATCAAAAGCGGTCTTCCAGTCGCCCTTAAAGTGAATGGCGCTGGTCACAACCATCACCGAATCGTGGTTAAGGGCACCTTCGGGCAATAGATTTTGGATCTTACCGTTGGTATCGGCTGCGATCTGCTCGTTAATGGCCTGGCGGCTAGCCTCGTTGTTAGAACGAATGGGAAGGTTACGAGCTTCAGCACCGTAGGTTTGTTCGGTCACATTCTTAAAGCCCGCCTCGACCTGAAATTGGTTATCGGCGAAAACGCGGTTGGCGATGGAGACATTGACCCCGTCGCCCCGAGTCACGGCGCTTGAGTTCAGGGCTGCGATTCCGGCGTGGATGCGGTCGCCGCGCAGCTCTTCGCAATGCAGGCCCTTGGCCAGCGAGGCCTCGGTTTCACCTCGGGCGCCGGCCAGGACCATACCCAAACATCCGTTTACGTTAAAAGGGGAAGCGAAGAAACTTTCACCAGCTTTCTCAGCCCCAAGCTGGCGATAGAGGTCAAAGCTGAAGTTATTGACGGCCCGAGCGGCCTGCTTGAGTTCGCTGGCCGAGGCTGGCGCGATGGTGGCCCGGACCTCGCTGCCGGGACACATCAGTGAACGCGGGCAGATAGCGTTTTCCGGCCTCTGGCCGGGGAGAAAAGCTTCCTGGATGGCCTGAGAAGAATTGGTTATCAAGGGCGTGCTGCGAATTTGGGGCCTTAGGCTCGGAATCTGGGATGAGATGTGCACGGTGGTAGCTCCTTCTATGTCTCTATATTCTGGGCGGTAGCCTAACGGGGTATCATGAAAGATCCCTCAAAGGCGAGCTAAAGTCGGAGGACAGTGAACCCCCCGATGGAGTAGGGTCATGCGATGAGCAATTGGACCCGTTGGGTGATCCGTCTGTGCTTTGTGGCCTACGGGTTAACCTTCGCCAGTTGGGCCAGTCGCATTCCGCAAATCAAGGGTGCGCTGCACCTGACCGATGGAGAACTGGGTCGACTGCTCTTCGCGATGCCGGTAGGACAACTCATCAGTCTGCAGTTTAGCGGTCGCATTGCCGTCCACTTCGGTTCTCACCGGGTTATGCCACTGGCCTTGTGCGCCTACGCTCTGGTTCTGCCTTGCCTGGGAATGGCTCGGGCTCCCTGGCAGCTGGCTCTTGGACTGCTCCTCTTTGGCCTGTGCGGAAATATCGGTAGCACATCCCTGCAAACCCAGGGAGTTCTGACCGAAAAAGAGGCCGGTCGCCCCTTGATGGCTTCCTACCACGGGGCCTGGAGTCTGGCCGGCTTTCTGGGTGGCGCGCTGGGGTTATTGATGACATCTTTTGACATCTCACCGGCCGCGCACTTTACCCTGGTGGCGGCACTGGTGGTGGCCCTGGTGCCCTGGGGGAAGCGTTTCCTGATCGTCAGCATCCGCCCGGCAAGCTCAGTCAAGCGCCGCTTCGATCCAGGCCTGCTTGTGCTGGGGCTGATGGGTTTCTGCACCATGGGAATGGAAGGCTGCATGTTTGACTGGAGCGGGGTCTACTTCCGCGAGGTGGTGCACGCTCCCAGACATCTTAGCGCGCTGGGCTATACCAGCTTCATGGTCACGACCGCTCTGGGCCGCTTTACCGGGGACCGGGTGATCGGTCGTTTTGGGCGCGTGAGGGTCTTGCAGATTGGGGGACTCCTGGCCTCGTCCGGTTTTGTCTGCAGCGTGCTCTTCCCCAGTCTGCTACCGGCCATCCTTTCTTTTGTCCTGATCGGCATTGGCGTTTGCAACATCATGCCCTCGGTCTACTCGTTGGCCGGCCAAAGCCGACCGGAGGACCCCAGCAACGCTCTGGCCAGCGTTGGACAGATCAGCTTCCTCGGCTTCCTGCTGGGCCCGCCGCTGATTGGCGAGATCTCCTCTCGCTTGGGGCTGCCTGCGGCCTTTTTGGTTATCGCCTGCCTCGGGTTGCTGGTGCCGGGTCTGGCCCGGCGCGTCAAGCTATAGCCTGCTCCGCTCCTACCGATAAGTGAGGCGTGGCCTACTTTGCCTTGATGCTCCTGCCCGTGCTGCTGGGAGGACGCTGGCGCCGCTTGCTGCGAGTGCTGGTGCCCTCCTGGCGTTTCTTCGAAAACGCCGAGCTGCCGCCACGCTTGTGGTTGCGTTACGAAGAATGGGAGCCCGGTTGGAAGCCCTTACGCAGAGCGCTGTGGTTCAATCCGGAGGACCTGCTGGAACTGGCCTGCCGGGACCTGGTGCACGCCCTGTGCGCCGACCTGGAAGAGAACTCACGGCCCATTCAGGACTGTGAAAGTTACCTCATGCTGGTTAACCTTGCCAGAGAACGCGGCGCACACAGGTTCAAGCTGTGCCAGCAGGGCGACGACATCTTTCTGTCGGCCAGCTTCTGATGCTGGGTCTGGTGCTGTGCCTTCAGACCCTTGAATTGATTCGTATCTGGCCTCAAGTCCGGAAAATCTGGACGCTTGAGTTGGTCCGGCGCCAGACAGGCTGGTTTCCCTCAGATCAAGCCTTTCACGCTCTGCTCTGGTTAAGGCTGGCCGCATCCCTGGGCCTGCTCTGGAGTCTCTCGCCCTGGCTGGTCTGGATCCTGATTGGCATCACTCTGCTCAGCGCCATCCGCTTCGGGGGCTCACTCAACGGGGGCAGTGACTACATGACCCTGGTGATTCTCAGCTCGCTGCTCCTCCCTTGGGGACGTATCTACCTGGCGGTGCAGTTAACCCTGTCCTATGTCGTGGCTGGACTGGTCAAAATACGCCTGCCCGAGTGGCGCAACGGCAAGACCCTCACCCTCCTGACCGGCCTGCCGGCCTTCCTCTCATTACCGATGCTGCTCTGGGAGTGTAGCTTTCCGCTGGCCTGGAGCTCCCCCCGCCTGCTCTGGCTCTACCTGGCGGTAGGGGTATGCTTCCACCTTTGCAACGCAAAAATACTCGGACTAAATCGGTTTTTCTGGATCTGGTTGGCCGCCTACTGGCGCTTGATAACCAATTTTTCCTGAGGCCTGAAAAAATGGTTATCACTCGGGCTGGCTCGGGTATTCGGTTGAAATGAAGCATCCAATTACCGCCGAGGGCCTGCTCTGGGGCCTTCGAGACCACCACCAGGGAAATTATCTGGCTCAGCAACTGGCCCTGGAAGTTCTGCCTCGACTACCTGGCCGGCTCCCGGGGCCCACCTTGAGCCTGACACAGACTTTTGCCCTGGGCGCCCTCGTTCAACAGAGCCCTGAACTGGACTGGCCCACACTGGAATCGAGGGCTGAGGGTGTTTGCCTGGGGCCGGCCGGGCCTCTGCTGACCGACCTGGCGACTTCGCTTGATAACCATTTTGCCGAGCTCGGCGTAGATGAAGGCCAACGCGGGTACGCCTTGTTTCTGGCGGGTGGACTGCGCCAGCTGCAGGTAGTGGCCGAGCGCCGGGCCTGGCTGCGCAACCCTGACCATCCCCAGTACGGTCTGGCCTGTGGCTCCTACTTACGTCCCGAGGCTCTTTTCAGCCAGAGGACTCAAACGGTGGTCTACCTGGGGCGGGACCACGCCAATCCCACGGGCCTGGAAGAAGTCACGGTGGGCAAACTCAAGGTGGTTTCGCTGGAGCAGTTCTTTCTGGACAAAGACCAGGTGGTGGTGGGATTTGGCAAGCCCAATGTCTTTACTCTGGTGCCAGCGGATAATGGTTATCAGAAGCTGGATGCCTTCATGTTTTTCCGCAAGAAAGCGCGAATGGTCTGGTCGTCGGTGGTGCAGTCTGGCATTTTTATTCGCCCGCGCAAACTGCCGGAAGGGTCGGTGGATGCCCTCTGGAGGGCGCTGCGGGCTCAACGGGGCAAGCGGTCGTTCTCTTGCGCTCAAGCGAATGCAATCGCGCTGACTGAGGCCGGGTTCACCTCTGGAGGAGCCGGACTGGAAGATCTGGTGCGTCCTCAAGCTCTTTTCATGCGCATCATCAAGGAAGGCCTGGAGTTTGGCGGCCAGCCGGTGATTTTTGATATCCTGAACACAACCCCGGTGACGGCCGAGGAGCACTTCGAGGCGGTGCTCGCCAAGGAGCGTCGCAGTCCGATCAGCTACCTGGAGAAACTCTGGGATGCCGGCCAGAAGTCGGAAGCCGAGATCGAAAGCCTGAAGGCGGCCCGAGCTCTCAAAGCAGTGGCCGCTCCGAACACCCCGGTTCTGGCTGGTGCACCGCTCCGCGTGCGCAATTCTAGACCTTCAGACCTGGGGATGGTCTTTCGCCAGATCTGGGGCCATCACGTGCTCTGGGAAGCTCTGCCGGACCCCGAGGAAATCAACATCGACGAATATCTACCGGAAGTTCTAGTCGATAAATTCACGCTAGCCAAAGCTCAGGGTCGAAAGCTGAAAAGCGTGGACCGTCTGAAAAGCGTAATGTTCTCGCGCGAGATGATTGAGTCAATCCGTGAATCCATGACGGCTCACTTCGACGACATGGGAAGCTATCAGCCGGGACAAATTAAAGCAATGGTTCCTGCTGCAGCTATGGGTGAAGACCCGATCCTCTTTAATTTGGTTATCTGCGGGCCCAAGGTCCTGAGCCGAATTTCCATCACCCGCATCGAAGGAGAGAGCAAGGCTCCAGACTGGGTGCTTTCCAAGCACGTGCTGATCTCGGCTTACGACCCGGATGTTCGCTATGCCGGTGAGATCTGGGCCGAGCGCTTTGTGGCTCCAGACCAAACCGAACAACTGCGCTTTCATCTCAACAACAACTCTGGAACCTACCATCCCAGCCAGAAGCAACTGGAGGGAGCGGCCGCCTACCTGCGCGCCCTGTTCCCGGGAGTCGAGCTGCAGGCCCATCCGGTGGTGCCGCCGAGTCCGGCCAAGCAGGATGTGCAAAAAAGTTATCAGGTTCCGAACGAGCGTTACGATTCGATCAAGGAAAAGCTGAACGGTCTGGTGCTGGAATTAGGGAGTGAGCGCTACAGCGTGCGCGCCTTACCCACGCTCGAGCTTTATAGCGAATACTTTGATACGGCCGACGGGAAGTTGGCCCGGGCTGGTGCCCAGCTTCGAGCGCGCACCCGAGTCGGCGATTCGGGACGCGTGAAAGAGATCGAGCTGGAGGCCAAGCTGGATGGAAAGCGAGTCAAGGGCGCCAGCTTTGACAGCGCGGAAAGCTGGGAGTCGGCACGCCAGGCCATCCTGGACGGCGTGGAGGATCCGGCGGTCATGTTCGTTCGCTCGTTGACCCAGGAGCCGCTCCTGCCCTCGTCCTGGAAGCGAACCCGACGCGCGCTCTTTGGAGTCGCTCAGCGCAAACCGCTGGGACTGGGTTGGTTAACCCCCGCCTTCATCTTGAGCCTGGACTGCTCAAGAAGCCCCGAGTGTGAGTGCTGGTACGAACTGCAGCCGCAGATCTTCACCAAGCTGCCCTGGACCAAGAACATCGACCTGGAGCGTCTCAACAAATTTGACGAGCTCTGTTCTCAACTCGAGTCGCGCTTCGAGCTTTGTGAACAGGTCGTTGCCGAAATATGAACTTCATGATGCTTGACAGTCGCGGCCATGTTGGCCTACCCTGAGCCTATCAAATCATCGAGACCAGCAGAGGGTTCAGGCCCTGTGAAGCTGGGGCAACCTGTCCGTCGAGAGACGGAGGAAGGTGCCAACTCCTGCGGCGCAAGCCGAGAGATGAGGCGACTGTGCTTATGTGCGCATCGCAATGAGGGCCCTTGAGCCCACGCATCTTTTGGACCGGCCTCGCAGGAGAGCCGGTTCTTCTGTTTTCGATGGTTTTCTGCAATGAGAGAGGATGAAAACCATGTCCAAGTTGAGCTCCGCTACCCTGGCCGCGCGCGCCGGCGTCGAAACTGATACCGCCCACGGCTCGGTGATGCCGCCTCTCTATCTGAGCAGCAATTACACCTTCGACGGTTTCAAGAACAAGCGTCAATACGACTACTCGCGCAGCGGCAACCCCACTCGCGACTGCGCCGGCACGGCCATCGCCAAACTGGAAGGGGGCGCGGGCGCCGTTCTGGTGGCCTCGGGAATGGCCGCCCTGGACCTGCTGACCTACGCCGTCAAGCCGGGCGAGCTGATTTTCGCCCCTCACGACTGCTACGGCGGAACCCACCGCCTGCTGCGCAGCAAGGCCGAGCGCGGTTTCTTCCGAGTGCGCTGGGTGGATCAGACCGACCTGCAAAAGCTGGAGCAGGCCTTCGCTGAGGAGGCCCCGCGGCTGATCCTGATCGAAACCCCCAGCAACCCGCTGCTGCGCCTGACTGACGTTCGGGCCGTGTGTACCCTGGCCAAGCGCTACGGCACGCTGTGCGCCGCTGATAACACTTTTCTCTCGCCGGTGCTGCAGCGTCCCCTGGAGCTGGGCGCGGACATCGTGGTCCACTCCACCACCAAGTATCTGAACGGCCACTCCGATGTGGTGGGGGGCGCGCTCATCTCAAAAACCGCCGAATTGCATCAGGATTTTGCCTGGTGGGCCAACTGCATCGGCAACACCGGCTCTCCCTTTGACGCCTACCAGACCCTGCGCGGCCTGCGCACACTGGAAGTGCGTATTCGCCAGCAGGAAAGCACGGCTTTGAAGGTGGCCCGCTTCTTCGAGCAGCACCAGGCGGTGGCACGCGTTTATTATCCGGGTCTGACCAGCCATCCGGGCCATCTGTTGGCGTGCCGCCAGCAGCATGGCTTCGGCGCCATGATCAGCTTTGAACTGGTGGGAGGCGAGGAGCAGGTGCGCACCTTCGTGGAGGCCCTGCAGCTCTTCTCACTGGCCGAATCGCTGGGTGGAGTGGAAAGCCTGGTGGCCCATCCCGCCACCATGACCCACGCCTCCATGGACGAGGCGGCCCGAGCTAAGGCCGGTATCACCGACCAGTTAATTCGCCTGTCGATCGGCCTGGAAGGCGCCCAAGATCTGCTGACCGACCTGAGCGAGGCTCTCGATCTGGTGGCCCAAACCTTACCGGCCCCGCTAGAGGTGGCCGCCGCCTGATAACCATTTTTTGAAGGCCCCGGAGAAATTGGTTATCAGGCACAAGGGGCGCGCTGGCGAGCCAAAGAAAGCCGATGGATGACGCGTTCCTTGTGTTGGGCTTTGATGCTTACGGCTGCGGCCTGGGCCGAGCCGGGCGTGACGCTGCTCTACAACAGTCGGGACCCAGGCCAGGCAAAACTGTCGAGGCAAGCCCGCCAGTTGCTCTACCGGCTGCGTGAAGCCAATGGGCTGAACCAGGTGGAGTTGTCCATCAGCAGCGCCGACTGGGCCGACCCGAGTGTGGCTGCCCGGTGGCAGCGCGAGTTCGCACTGACCGGTAAGGAACTGCCGGCTCTGGCGGTGGTGCGCCGCCAGGGCAATCGGATCAGCCTGGATAATCTGGTGCGCCACTACGGCTCAGCTCCTCAAGCGGTGGAGGGAGCCTTCCAATGCCTGGCCTTGCAGGCCCCCAACCTGGTTAAGCAAGCAAGGCTGCGCACGGGAATTTCGATCAGCTCGGAGCCGGCCGGAGCCCGGGTGGTGGTGGATGGACAGGAATCCGGCACCACTCCTTGCGACATCGATCTCAAACCGGGACATCACAGCCTGGAAGTTCAGCAACCCAACCATCAGCTGGTGAGACGCGAGATCAACCTGGAAATGGGTCAGATGATCCGGCAGCAGGTCCAATTGCTGGCTCAGGGTTCTTATCTTCGAATCGAATCGGGAGGGATTCCACTCAGCATCTCGCTGGACGGTGCCGCGGCTGTGCCCACTCCGGCTCTGCTGGATGTCAAAGCCGGAGCCCACCATTATCGGGCCTGGGCTCCAGGCCACTACGCCACCGAAGGCGATGTGAATGTCCCTCCCGAGCAGCTGACCTCGGTGCAGATTACGCTGGTGCCGGCTCGGCTCAGAGTTGCTCTGGGCACTTTTCAGGCTCAGGGCTACACGGGCTACAATACTCGCAGCAGCGGCAGTGGAGCCTATTACCACACCTGGCAGGAGCCCTACGAGATCTATATCAATGCCAATCCCATCAAGGACAAACTGCGGGGCGCCCTGAGTCAGTATGACCTGATCGACCAGAATCCGGACTGTATCATTTCCGTTCAGATCTACTCAGACAAGGACCATATTCAGGGGCAGGCGACTTTAACCGACGCTCAGGGCCGGGTTCGCCAGACCGTGCAGAGCCAGCGCGACATGCCCTTTCTTTCCTTTGACGAGCAGGGCTCGGCCCAAAAACGGGCAGAGGAAGTCACCGACGATCTGCTCGGCCAGCTGCTTCCGGTCCTCAACCAGTTTCAGCCCCAGGCCGAAACGGCTCCACCCGACCGCCAGGCTCAGGTCAAGATCGAGACCAGTTCGCCTTAAAGTGATGAACATCAAGGTGGTCCGAGCATTTGGTTATCGACTGGGGTTTGCCTGGGCCGACGAGGCCGGCCTGGCGGCCGTGGAGGGCGTGTTACTGCCGAACTGGGAGATCGCCCAGGGACAGGAAGCCGACCACTGGTTTGAGCTTGATAACCATTTTCAAGTGCGCGACGGTCAGGAGCTGCTGGGGCCTTTCTCAGAGCCGGAGCAGCTGCGTTTGAGGCTGCAACAGCAGGTCCAGATGCGTTTGACGGCTGAGGCGCGAGAGTATTTGTTCGTGCATGCCGGAGTGGTGGTCTGGAAGGGTGCGGCGGTCGTGTTCCCGGGACCCTCACGAGCCGGTAAGTCCAGCCTGGTTTTGGAGTTGGTGCGGGCGGGCGCCCAATTCTGGTCCGATGAATTTGCCGTACTCGACCGCCAGGGTCTGGTCCACGCTTACCCACGGCCTCTCTTTCAGAGACTCTCCAAGACCCGCAAGCAACGTTGGACCCCCGAGCAACTTGGTTGGTGCCCGGGCCCGCCGGTCCCTCTGGGAGTGGTGTTGATGACCCGCTATGTGGCCGGAGCCAGCTGGCGTCCGCGCCAGCTTAGCGCTGACGAAACCGTCGAGGAAATCTGGAAAGAAGTGCGCTATCCCAGTGCCCGCGCCGATTCTCGAAAATGGTTATCAGGGGTGGTGGAGGGGGCGCAACGCTGGAAGGGGGCTCGCGGAGAGGCGGCTCAGGTGCCGCCAGGGTTAGGCTGGTGTCTCTAGAAAGCATGAAGGTGCGCAAAGCGATTGTATGTTTGCTAGGGTTCTTGGTGGCGGAGGCCTGGAGCATCCCCACCAACCCGGCTCCCTCCTCTACCCCTTCGCCCTCCCCCTCGGCCAGCGGGATGCCTCATCAGCGTCCCATTCCCATGGAGATGCAACTGCCCAATGCCGCCTGGATGCGGATCCGCGGGGTGGTGGTTCGGCCCGTTGACGGCAAGCTGTGGTATGCCCGAACCAACGGTTTGATGCCGCTCAATAGCATCATTTCCATTCAGCGACAGGGTGCCAAGGTCAACGGAGGCAAGGTGATTGAGGCTGCTCGCGACGGGATCTTTCTGGAACCGTGGGCCAGCGACTCGATTCAGGCCGGTGACGAGGTCATGATCGAGTCGGTGGCTCCTCCCCCGCCCTGACCTTCGCTTAATCCATGATGTGGACGCGCTCGCCCGCGCAAATCTGCTCGATCCATTTTCGCACCCATTCGTCCCATACGGCTGGCTCCTGGATCACCTCCAAATCGTCTTCGAAGCAGAGGTGGACTTCTTCCCAACCATAGGAGAAGGTGCAAAGCACACCCTCGCCGATCACGGCCGCCTCGGGGATGCCGTGCTCGAGCTCGAGACGATTGTGGATTTTGGAGCGTTTACCATCACAGTAAATGGCCAATCGAATTAACTGACCGTCGGCATGAAACTGCGCGGCCGGTCCATGAATCACCTCATTGGCGCGAGCCAAGGACAGGCCCGTCGATAGCCAGCCCTGATCGACCTTGCTCCAGCTGTGGTCGCGGGCAGGGCGGGCCAAAACCGCCGACTTCCTCTTGCGGCGGGAAAATAAATGGAACATTCTGCTTCCCCAATCTGACCGGCACAGGCTATTTCCCGGCGGATAAATGGAGGATAAATCAGCAGCCCAGAATGTAACTTTGGAATTGATATTCCGATTTATTTATCCTCAGCCCGCCCTTTGAGCACCTGGCTCAGGCGGTCTGGCGTGTTGGGGATACGCTCCAGATGGGGATAATGGGGTCCACCGCTGTAATTCAAACTGAGCTCTCGATAATAATCACCGTTCTCAATCAGCAACTTGAGTGGAGACTGCTTGCTGGCGATGGCTTCGTCCAAAATCTTCTGGCTCAGCTTGCGCCCGTTCACGGCCACCACCGTCATGCCGGGGGCCAGACCGGCTGCGGCTGCCGGCCCGGCCTCATCCACGTCGCGCACTCGATTGCCGCCACCCAGCGAGAATCCCAGGCTCAGCATTCGACTGTAGCCTTCTTTGGAATGCCCGTCAGCGGCGGTCATGGCTTCGTTTTTCTTGTCGTTATAGACCAGCCTCCAACCCGACTTCTCTAGGGCCGCGCTGAAATACTTGCCGTCTTTGGCCTCCAGGCGGCTGCGAATCTGCTTGCGCCAATCATTGGCAGCCAGACCGTTGAGCGTGCTGTAAATCTCCTCTTCCTGATATGGCTTAACGGCTGGAGCCCCACTGGGACCCCCAAAGAACCTGGCGCAAAAATCGTCCAGACAGACTTTGTCATCGGACAGTTCACGCAGGCGAGCGTCCACTTCCAGCCAGAGCAGAATGGACTCAGCGTAGAAGTCAGTGCTGCGACGCAGAGCTTTCCAGGCGCCGGGAGCTTCATACAGACGCTGGGCTGCGGTGGCCGTGTCGGCCAGCGGTCGCCAGCGTTTACCCGCCTCATGCTCATAGGAGGCGGCCACCAGGGCCAGCGAATCGCGCCAGCGTTCTGGCTTCATGACTCCGGCTCGAACCGGAAGAATCTCTCCCCAGAAAGTGGTCAGTCCCTCGTAAACCCAAAGCAGGCTGCCGTCCATCGGCTTGAGGTAGTCCGGGCTGAGCAGACCGGCCGGGCGACGATACTTACCGCACCAGGAATGCACAAATTCATGAGCCAGCAATTCAGCCAATTCCTGGCGAGTGGACTCCTCCAGCAGGGTATCCTCCGACATTACGTTATCAGAGGACTGGTGATGTTCCAAGCCACCGAATCCACGGGGAACTTCAGTCAGGGAAATCAGCCAATCGTAATGGGCATAGTGACGACTCTGAAAGACCAGACCCGCCTCCTCTACCAGGCGCTCCAGGGTTTCATTGTAATCGGCCGGCATCTTCACGGCCGCCTGCCGTTCCCCGGCCACGTGCAGGGCGTGTGGTAACGCCGGTGCATTGGGGAAGGCGCGCGGCTTGAAGGGCACGTGAGTCAAGTAGCGACCCATCAGCAAGGGAGAATCCACCATGGTGGTGAGGTCGGATTCCGGCAGGGCAATGTCGCCCTGACCCGGAGTGGTCTGCAGCGCTCCCACCGCCTGCCAACCAGGCGGCAGCTTGACGTTGCCCTGGACACGGATTTCCTCGCCGGCCTTTCCTTCCGGGTAGAGCAGCAATTCGTTCCAGGAAATCACTCCCAGGTTCTCACTGGCAAAACCGTTGACGAAGGAGAATTTGACGTCCAGATGGTCGGTGGCGGCCGGAACATCAACTTTGATACGATACATTTCGTAAGGATCGCGCTGCCAGTTGAGTTCCTGAGTGCCGGCCATGATATGCAAATCAACCACTCCGTCGAGTGGACCTGTGGGTCCGTGTTCACCGGGAATCCATTTAGCATAGAGCAGGCTGAGCGGTCCGGGCTGAACGGGGACACTCAACTGCACCTGAAAGAGGCGACGAGGAGCCTGACCGGCGTCCACCCTGGCGACGATCGGCTGCGCCAGAGCGGAGGCGCTCAGGAAAAAGAAGGCGAGTGCTGTTTTCATGGGAATTCCTTGCCAGTGAATCGGTGGGTTTTCTATTTGGGGTTTGCTTTCAGCATCCTGTCGCTCTTGTTTTTTGCCGATATCGGTGAGGATATGACCGAAGAGGGCTGGGCCGATTTGGAAAGGTCCCTGGCCGCCCCGGTGCTGGGGCTGCGCTCGGTCTTGATGAGCCGACTGATGAAATCCCTCACATTTCTGGGGAGTTTCTGGTGTTTGGCGGCGGTTGTCCTGGCCGTGCTTTTGAGCCAACGTTTTGGGGTTCGAGACAAGCTCTGCCTGCTCGGTCTGGGCGTGGGGGAAGGCAGTCTGAACGGTTTCTTCAAATGGTGGTTCGGCCGGCCCCGACCGGGCGAAGACTATGCACCGATGGTGGAGGAGAAATTCTTCTCCTTTCCCTCCGGGCACTCCATGGGCAGTCTGTGTGTCTACGGTTTTGTGGCCTATCTGCTGGTCCGTCACTTCCCGCGCTGGCGCTGGCCCATCCGCCTGCTGGCCCTCAGCCTGATCATGACGGTGGGCCTCAGTCGAGTGTATCTGGCCGCCCACTACCCGGGGGATGTGGCCGGTGGCTTCGCTGCCGGAATTCCTTGCCTGTTCCTGGCTCTGGTCACTCACCAGGGGCTTTTGCTGACCGGAAAGGGCAAATCGAATGTTGAGACCCCTGGGGCAGCTGAGTTTTGATTTGAGGTTGATCAAATTGGGGAAAGCTCTGAACCGGCATGGGGTTTGTGAGAAAGCTGTTCACTGCGCGCTGGCTCTGGAACATTTTCGTGGTCGTCGTGCCCTTTGGGGCGCTGGGACTTTTCTTGTTGTATTTGAACCTGTCGCTGGGACTGCCGGATGTAGACGGGCTGAAGACTTTTTCCAAGAACCAGACCACCCGCATTCTGGCCCGCGATGGCCAGGTAGTCGCCAACTTATTTGTGGAGAAACGCTCTCCCGTGCCTTTAAGCAAGGTCTCGCCGCTTCTGATCAAGGCGCTTCTGGCGGTGGAGGACAGTCGTTTTTACGATCACGGTGGAGTGGACTGGTGGGGGGTGGCCCGCGCCTTCTTCGCCAACACCGTCTTGAGAAGAGTCGATCAGGGAGCCAGCACCCTGACCATGCAGCTGGCACGCAATCGCTTTCTTACCCAGGACCTGAGTATCCGCCGCAAGCTGCGCGAGATGCTGCTGGCCCACCGGATCGAATCCCAGTATTCCAAAGAGCAGATCCTGGAGCTCTACCTGAACAACGTCTACTTTGGCAGTGGCGCCTATGGGGTGGCCTCCGCTTCCCAGCTCTACTTCCGCCGCGCCCCGGCCGACCTGAGCCTGGCCCAAGCAGCCCTGATCGCCGGACTGGTGCAGGCGCCTTCGAGACTTTCTCCTCTGGTCGACTCCAAAGCAGCGCTGGAGCGCATGCAAACCGTATTGGCGCGCATGCGCGACACCTCGGTCATCTCCGCGGCCGAATATGACTCTGCTCTGGCCGAATCGCGAGGCTTTCGCTTTAAGGGTCACGGAGTTGCAGTGGAGCCGTTGCTCAAACACCCCTACTTCACAACCTATGTGATCGCTCAATTGGCTCACGAATACTCCGAGGAGCAACTCTACCGCGGCGGACTGGTGGTCAGCACCAGCCTGGACGTCAAGCTTCAACGTCTGGCGGAGAATGAGCTGACCGCCATAATGAACGAATCCGGTGCGGGAGTGAACGCAGATTCGGCCGCGCTCGTCTTGATCGAGAATTCCACCGGATCCATCCGGGCGATGGTGGGTGGTCGAGGCTGGAATCGCAAGAACCAGTTCAATCGAGCCTGGCAGGCCCTGCGCCAGCCCGGCAGCAGCTTCAAACCGTTCGTCTACGCCGCCGCCCTGCAAAAGGGGCTGACCCCAGATTCAATCGTAGATGACTCGCCCGTCACCTACGGCAACTGGAGCCCGCGCAACAGCGACGGCTCTTTTCGTGGACCCATCAGTCTGCGACAGGCCTTGCGGGAGTCGCGCAACGTGGTGGCGGCTCGCCTTTGTCAACTGGTGGGACCGAGCAGGGTGGTGGAGCTGGCTCATTCGATGGGCATCCAGGAGAAGTTGGAAGCCCATCTGGCGCTGGCGCTGGGGGCCTGCGAAGTGACTCCCCTTTCGATGGCGGCGGGCTATTCCACCATCGCCAACGGTGGTTACTACCGGCAACCGCTGGCGATCGTAAAAGTCGCGGACAAGGACTATCGCAAGGACCTCTTACCTCTTCCCGTGCTCACTCCAGAAATTAGTTATCAAATGTTGGAGATGATGATGGGGGTGGTGCAGGGCGGGACCGGCACGGCCGCCCGGATCTCGGGCCTGGAGGTGGCGGGCAAGACGGGTACCACCGATGGCTCTCGGGATGCCTGGTTTGTGGGCTGCACTCCTGAATACACGATGGCGGTTTGGGTGGGCAATGACGACCATTCGCCGATGTACGACGTCTACGGAGGGGGTCTGCCAGCCCGCCTGTGGCAGCGCGTGATGAGCCAGGTGCCCATTCACCGGCGTCGCTTCGCCCCCCCAGCAGGCTCGCATAACCTGCGCTCGCAGCCGCAAGAAGAGCCGACTCTGTCGGCTCCGGCGGCGGAACTGGAAGTCACCCCAGCGCCGGAGCCCGAGGTGGTGGAAGAAGAACCCTTGCCGCCCGTGATTCCCTGGGAGACGCCCACTCCCGTCGAGGTCGAAGTCACGCCAACGCCCGTGCCGAGCAGTGAGGAAACACCGGTCATGGAAGAGACACCGTCCTCTTTAGAGGAATGACCTGATTACCTGGCTTTTAGAGCGGCGTCGAAATACGAGGTGTCGGCTTCGGCGGCCTCGGTTTTGAGGTGAGCCCGTTCCTGCCAGATGGGCTCCTTCCGAGGGGCCACATCCAGCTCGGTGTCCAGATCGGCAAAGCCGTCGGCGGTGACGTGCACCTGGTAATGACCGGGCTCCAGCAAGATCTTGAAGCGGCCGCTGGAAGCCGAGGAAATCTCCTGAGTGGAACCGTCTTTCTGAAAGCTGGCCTTGGCCCCGGAGATGCCACCGGTGATCGGCTTCATGGGTTCGCGAGCTTCCATCATGGCCGTCAATCCATCGTCTGCGGCCGGCGCTTTAGCAATGTCACGCACCGTGCCTTTAACCAGCGCGGGGTGCTTGGGGCCGGGAACAATCACCTGAACCGTTTTTGAGCCACCGCAGCCGGGGCAAGCTCCGCCCCGAACCGGACCCCCTTCCCCCTCGGGCTCGGTATTCTGGCCGCTTCCGTTACACCAGCGGCAAGTTCGGCTCTCGACCTTGTCGCCCGTGAAGGTCTTTGGCCCCATGGAACAGCCGCCCAGAAGCAGGCACAGGATGAGCAGTTGATGACGCACGTAAAGCTTCCCCCGCGTTCAGTATAACCATTTTTCTTTTCCCAGACAAGAAAAAAGGCCCGGATTTCTCCGGGCCTTGCTTTCAGGCTGCGGGTGGCGGCGCGGGCTGGGCCGGTGGCTGTTGGGCCGGAGCATCGCCGGGCCAGGAACCATACATGTAGTTGGTGTCCACGTTGCCGGTAATACCCGGCACGCTGCCCTTTTCGGAGTACTGCCAGGCCACCATGCTGCTCCAGGGTGCGGCGCTGGGGGGATTCTGCTTGTCGCAGCTTTGATAGTTGGCCAACCAGAGCGGGTATTTGGTCAGGTTGGTGCAGTCGATCTTCTTCAGCATATTGCTGTAGGAGTAGAACCAAGGGGTCTTGCCGGTCTTTTCGGCCACAATGGACATGAACTTTTCGGCCCACTGCCCCAGCTTTTCAGGGCTGAGCTTGTTGGCGGTTTCAAAGTCCAGCACCGGAAACTCATTGGCACTCATCGTGCCAACCTGAGCCAGGAAGTTGTTGGCTTCAACCGTGGCGTCGGCGTTCATGTCCGTGCCATTGGGACGGGCGAAGTGATACAGCCCACACTTCAATCCCCGGTCGGAAAGAGACTTACGGTAGCCAGCGAAGCGGTCATCGACCCAGTCGCCACCTTCGGTCACCTTGATGATTGCCCCCTTGGCGCCGGTATTCTTGTAGGCGTCCCAGTCGATATCGTTCTGGTGGTGGGACACGTCCACAAAGTCGGGCTTGGTGGCTGCAATCTGATCCTCGGTGGGAAGGTCGTCGGTATACTCCACACCGGGGTGGTTGATACCGTGGTGAATACGCGGGGTGGGAAGGTTGCTCGCTGCTTGTGTAATCATATCGGGTGTAGTTTGTCAAAACTACGGACTTTTTGGGTTAGAGTCATGTTACAAGCCAACCATGTTTTTCAGGTTTCTTTAAACCCTGAGCATGAAAAAAGCGCCCCTGGAGAGGGCGCTCGCGACAGGCCAGTGAGACCGACTTATTGGGAAACGCTGGCGATGTGGACGGCTGGAACCTCGCGCTGCTTGCCTTTGCCCAGCTCGATCGTAACTGGAGATTCGCCGGCTCGGGCCAGCCAGTAGTCCGTGTAGCCTTCACAGTCCTGAGTCACCAGGAAGACCTGGCTGGGTGAGACCATGAAGAAACTGGGCCATTCAGTGTCGCCCAGGCGCATGCGTAGACGATGATTGAGCACCGCCATCTCCGCCTGCATCTGGCTGATGTTGTTGTAGAGATTGGGATAGTAAGCGGGATGATGCTCCACCCAGGGGGCGGGAGCAACCGTCATGCGGCCACTGCGTCGCAAGTATTCGCGAAGTTGGGCCACCCGCAAAGCGGGCCCCCACCATTCGTGGCGCTGGGCCGCATCCAACGAGCGACGCATTTCAGCGTCCTGGACCGACAGTTCCTGAGGATTCTTGATGGCCTCTTCCAGGTGCTTGACCATCTGCTCCAGTTGAGCCGAAGGGGGAGAGTCGCTCTCCAGCGCATCCAGCAATTCCTGAAAGGGTTGCCCGGTCACCGAATAACCCTGAGCCGTCAGGTCAAGACCCGCACGCTCCAGCAGGATGGCCAGATCGGTGGCTTCGACCCACCTCCCCTTAGCAAGATGGTCCTCGAAAGCGGAGTGCTTTCGTTCCCATTCAGAAAGGCTGAGGCCTCGCAGGTGGGAAGTCGATTCTAGCCAGCGCTGTTCGGCCGAGGTCAAACGTGAGGGATAGTTCTTGTCCAGACTTCCCAGAGCCGCGCCTCCCAGGCACAGGCCTGCTGCGCCCAGTGCGGCCAGGCGCAGGCCAGTCGAGGAACTTTCCACTTTTTCAGGTTTGCCCAGGCGCTGCAGTTGAATAATCAAGGCGGTGGCCGAAGCCACCGCCAGCACCAACGGCAGATCGTGGCTGAAAGCGGTATTCTGGATGTCCAGCAGGGTTGAGCCGGTGGACAGCCAGTAGAGATTACGGGCCTCCGGGGCCAGCACTACAGGAACGGCCGCCAACCAGGCGGCCAGCTGCCCGAGTAGCAAGGAGCGGAAGGACCCGGACCGCAGGCTACCGGCCAGGGCCCAGGCCAGAGGCTGCATCAGCCAACCCCAGACCAGAGATCCGCCGGCCAGAGCCAGCAACACCAGACCCCAACCGGCATCGTGACGCCAGCTGGAGAGAGCCGGAGTGGTGAGCAACCAGAGGCACCAACTGACCTGAGCCACCCGGCCGGGCAGAACGTCCAGACCGACCGAGGCGGTTCGGGTTCCACGCACTGGATCCAGAGCTGGACCCAGCCCGCGGTAAGCCTGTCCCAGCGCCAGTGCCGCCACCCCCAGCAAAGCCAGGGTGGGAAGGCCTTGAGACCAGAGGAAGGTATGCAGGGCGCTGCCGGGCTCCATCCAGAGCACCAGGAAGAGTTCGCCGATTCCGGTCGCCACCACCCAGGCGGGCAGGAGCGAACGGCTCTGGGCGGCCAGGCCGGCCATAAAGCCAGCCCAGTCCAGGAGCAGTCCCAGGCCCCAGAGGGAGATGGCCCAGAGAGGTGCCCACCCGATCATGGCTTCGGGCAGCATCCATTGAGGAGCGGCCACGGCCAGACTCAGCAGACCCAGCAGGTCCGCCAGCATCCAGCCAAAGTGGCGAAAGGCTGTGGCCTGGGCCCAGCCCTGCACGAATTGAGGTCCGCCCATTCCGACCTGAACCAGCAACTCCCAGCTACCGGCCTGACGCTCGCTTTGGACCAGTTCACGCGAGCGCTGCGAGAGAACGGAGTGATTCAAGAGGCGCCAGCCCAGCCAGAGCGCGTAAAACCCGAGGCCGGGACCCAAGAGCTTGACCATGGGCGGCAGGGCCAGGCCCACCGCGCTCAGCACCAGCAAGGGAAGCCCGAGCCAGAGGGAGAGACTGTGCCCGCGCGAGCTGCGCAATTCGCGGATCAAAATCGGGTTACTGACCCAGGGGATGAGCCAGGCGCCCCAGGAATCGGTGGCAGGCCGGGCCGCTTTGTGGGGGTCGAGGTCCTGGCGCCAGAGGGCGATGGCCCGACGGCGGACCCAGGTCAGCAGTAAAGCCGTGCTGGGCAGCAACAGCAGAGAACCGGCCGTGTAATCTTGAGCCAGGGCGATCCAGAGGGGCAGAGCCAGACACAAACAGGCCTGTCCGTAAACCCGCAATCCCTGGCGTAATAAGTGGTTCGGATCGTCGGCCAGAAGCAAGAGCACCTGCCTCAGGTAGACGGTCAGAGCCATGAGTCCCAGGCCCAGCGGAAGGGCCAGTGCGGCGCCCATGAACAGGCCCTTGAAACTGCCGGCCGTGAGCGGAATCAGCACTCCCAGCCAGCACAAAGAGGCGATTCGGGCCAGCACACTCCAGCTCGAGAAGGCCAGCGTGTCGGCCACCGATTGCGGGGTCAGGCCCACCGCCAGCATTTCTTCCAGGCAGCGTCCGTGACGCAGAGAACGCAGTTGGGCCAGATCTCGGCCGTTGAGGTAGGCAGGCAATCCGACGAAGATTGCCAGGAAAGTCAACCAGAGCAGTGCGGTGTAGTGAGTTGGTTCCAGCCAGTTCCAGGCTGCGAAGGAGAGAACTGCCGCGAGGGCGGGCCATAAACGGCTGCCTGGCAGGTCTTGCAGTTGTCGGCGCGCCCTGACCCGGGTAAGGGCCGCCAGAGGGCTATCTTCCCAAAAGCGCTGAGTTGCCATATTTGAGCAAGTTCGCTGCCACCGGGAAAGTTCCTCAAGGGTTAGGCTGGCTTAACACCTCGATCTTTCCAAACCAGGTTTGATTGAGGAGGCGGAAAACTGGTTCTTCAGGACCGATCGGAGGAAAACACTCGACGGTCCCTCAAAAAGCCGCCCTGGCGACCCGATTGCACGGCCATGATCTCGGCCAGGATGGAGAGTGCGATTTCCTCAGGAGTTTGGGAGCCCAGGTCCAGACCCACCGGCCCGTGGATCCGCGGGTCCTGGCGTCCGGCCAGCAGACGGCGAGTGCGCTCGTGAGGTCCGAGCATCCCGATGTAAGCTGCCGGCGAGGCCAGGGCCAGGTCCAGGTAGCCACGATCGCGCTCCAAATTATGAGACATAATCACCAGTGAGGAGCCGGTCGCAATCTTCGGAAGTGCCCTCAGCTCAGCTCCAGGGAAGCGTTGCGGGTCCAGGAACCCGGCCCGATGGTCCACCAGCTGCACGTCCCAGCCCAGCCTGACGGCGCCGGCCACCAACGGGACGGCGTCCGGCCCGGCTCCACAGACCACCAGCTGAGGCGGCGGTTGGAGCTGCTCCACGAAAACCGACCATCCGGGCCCGTGGTAGTGTCCCAGTTGCCAGGCCACCGGAATTTCATCGTCATACCAGCGCTGACCCTGCGTGAAGGTGGACTCGCTGCAGCGATACATCAGCGCGCTGCGAGCCGGGCGCCGTTGAGTCAGCGCGTCCTTCCAGAAGTGCAGCAAGCGCGGGCTCAGTGGCTCAAGCCAGAGCGAGATGACCCCGTTGCAACCGATGCCCGCGCCCCAAAGCTCCTCGGCGTTATCGTAGATAACCAATTGTTGCCCCTGAAGGGAGCGCTCGCCAGGTCACCTTCCAGGCAACCACCGCTGACCAGACCGTGAAGCGGCCGACCCTGGGAGATCAGCATTCGAGCACCCGCGCGACGATAGACGGAGCCCTGGGTTTCGACCACCGTCGCCAACCAGAGCGGCCCCTGGGCCGCCTCGGCCTGGACCAGTAAGGCTTTGAGTTCTTTCATGGACGAGTGAACGCCTCAGCTCTATCGATGTGCACGGTTGTCACCTCCTGAAAGGATATTACAACCGCTTGAGTCTTCCCCCGACAAAGTACTCAAATACCGCGGGCGAGCGCCTGGGAAATTGGTTATCTTTAGGTTTGTTTCAGGTGGCATTGGTAGGTTCTGAACATGAGGATCCTGGGGAACGCTATCGCTTTGAGCCTGGCCAGCGTGCCGAGCGGTCCGCCCATACCTGCACCCCCGCCGGCCACGGAAGCTCCCCCTCCACCCACCGACAAGGTGGAGATGGATGCCGGCTCACGCCTGGCTGAAGCCACTCTGGCCGCGGCCGCGAAATTCAAGCCGAAGAAAAATGAGTTTTTCTGCTACCGCTACGTGAAAATGGGCATCCAATCGGCTCTAGGCCTGGCCTTGAGCGGCGTGCACGCCTATCAGGCGGCGGCTCAACTGGCCCACAGCCGGTGCTTCAAAGAATTCGGCAAGCCCACGTCGGTATTAAAGCCCGAGGACCTGACCCGCGGAGCGGTGGTGGTCTGGGCCCCCAACAAGCGCCACCCTTCCGGGCATATTTTTGTGGCCCTGGGGAACGGTCAGGAAGTCAGCGACCGCATTCGCATCACCAATCTCAGCTATGGCACCAGCGCCCGCATTTTTGTGCCCAGCAACCAGTGCGTTCAGTGAAAAAGCTTTTGCAGTTCGGCCGGAGCCACCGTTTCTAACTGGTCGTAAGTACAGTCGCGAGGTGGCTTGTCCGGCCTCCAGCGCAAAAAGGTGGCCGCATGACGGAAGCGGGCGCCCTGCATATGGTCGTAGGAAACTTCACAGACCAGCTCGGGACGCAGACTCTGCCAGCTTAGGTCCTTGCCAGCGCTCCAGCGGCTCGGGGCTCCGGGGGTGCGGCCAAACCCGAACGAGGCATCGCCGCTTTCATCCAGATAAGGCTCCAGCTTTTTGACCAGCTCTAGTTTCTGGCTGGCCTTGAAGCTGGATGTGTGACCGACGTGCTGAAGCACACCGTGCTGATCGTAGAGTCCGAGCAGCAGCGAGCCGACCCCCTTCTTGTCTTTGGCCCAACGGAAGCCCCCCAGAACGCAATCGGCGCTGCGGCGATGTTTCAGCTTGATCATGCTGCGCACATCCGGCTGGTAAGGCGAGGCCGGGTCCTTGGCGATGACTCCGTCCAGACCCGCTCCTTCAAAACGCTCAAACCAATCCCGAGCCATGTTGAGATCGCGTGTGCTGGGGGTGATATGCCAGGGTTTGCAGGGGCGGAGTTGCTCCAACCGGGCTCGCCGCTCGGCCAGGGGCAGGCCACTCAGAATTTGGTTATCGAGGGCGAGGAGGTCGAAGGCCACGTAAGCCGCGGGGGTTTCCCGGGCCAGTTTCTGGATTCGTGAGGCGGCCGGATGAATCCGCATGAGCAGGGCGTCAAAATCCAGACCGCGGGGGGTGGGAATGATGATCTCGCCGTCCAGCACAATCGGGCCGGGCAGGGCCCGCCTAAGACCCTCCTCCAGCTCAGGAAAATAGCGCCCCAGCGGCTTGCAGTCGCGGCTTTGGATGTAGATCTCTTGTCCGTCGAAAAAAATGAGGCTGCGAAAGCCGTCCCACTTGGGTTCGTAAAAATGGTTATCGGGCCAGGTTGAACTGAGGGCCGAGAGCATGGGCTTGATGGGGGGTTGGAGAGGCAGGTTCATGGCTTTTTCTTGCGCGAGGGCTGGACCCGGGTGGGCTCCCCGTCTCCTTTCGGAAAGTGGGGCGGCCAGGGGGCGTCGCCCAGGCCTCCGGCTTCGTCTTTTCGGGAGAGTTCCAGCAGCCCGTCCAGGCTTCCCGGATTCTCGTCGATGGACTCAGCCGGGTCGCCGATGCGGGCGAAACGCTCGGGCACGGTGTCGATGGTGAAGGCGGAGGGGTCGACATCAGCCACTTCGTCCCAGTGCAGGGGAGTGGAGACGCGGGCGTCGGGGGTGGGACGCAGGGAGTAGGCGGAGGCCACGGTGCGGTCGCGGGCGTTCTGATTGAAGTCCACGAAGACGCCGTGGCGTTCTTCCTTCCACCAGGCCGAGGTGGCCAGCTCGGGCACGCGTCGTTCCACCTCTCGGGCCAGAGCCAGGGCGGCCCGGCGCACCAGCGTAAAGTTCCACAGGGGGTGAATGCGCACATTGATGTGGATGCCGCGATTGCCGGAAGTTTTGGGAAAGCCTTGCAGCCCGTGGTCTTTGAGCACATCCCGAGCCACCAGCGCAACTTTGCGAACCATGTCCCAGCTGGCCTCCGGAGTGGGGTCCAGATCCACACGCAGTTCGTCTGGATGGTCGGTGTCCTGGGCCCGGACGGGCCAGGGGTTGAGGTCCAGGCACCCCAGGTTGGCCACCCAGAGCAGGCAGGCCGAGTTGTCGCAGACCACTTCGTTGGCCGAACGCCCACTGGGGAAATAGATCATGCAAGTTTTGACAAACTCGGGAAGCTTATCGGGCGCGCGCTTTTGGTAAAACGGCTCGCCTTCAGCACCATCCACGAAGCGCTTCAAAATCATGGGGCGGTTGCGGATCCCGCGCACGGCCCCGGGGGCGACCTTCTGAAAGTAGCGGACGACATCTAATTTGGTCTTGCCCAGGCTGGGGTAAAAAATCTTATCGGGATTGGTGATGGTAACCGTGTAGCCGTCAATTTCAATCTCGATCTGTTTTTTGGGCATGACACATGCTTCAACTTTAAGCCAGGGATTGCCTGGGAGCGGAGGCGAAAGGGCTGGCCCATGACCGAACGAGAGTGGCGATATTTGCTGGACGGACCTCAGATACCCAAGATGGTGTATCGGAGTCGCTCTGGCTTTCCCACCCCTCAACCGGTCTGGTGCCTGCGGGATGGGGATGACCTGGTCACCGTGACCTGGAGCCAGTCCCCTCTGGTGGAGTCGATTCAGCGCGGCGAGACAATTCAGGTCTGGGTCGATCTGGAAGACGGCCACGTCACGGCCGCTTACGAAGGGGACGCCAACCTGGTGGACGACCCGCTGGAGGTGGAGATCTGGTCCCAATGGATCTGGCGACACCTGAAGGGCGCCACCAAGGCGGCCCTGTCACCCAATCGCTGCGACGTGATGATTCGCTTCACGCCCGTGCACTGCAGTGAGACCATCGCCGAGCAGAGTTATCAGCTGCGTCACGGTTTCCGCGATGATTCGGGACAGACCCTGGAAGCCAAAGTGCTCTACAACCTCAATGACCTGCTGCAGAACCTCTACCTGTGCCCCATTTCCAGCCTGGACTCGGTGGCCCTGATCCGAAGCTCGGACCTGGGCCAGGAACTGCCGATTATGGACGTGTTCCGCGTGCCCTCGGAAAAGCTCCTGGCCAACGTTGCTCTGGGCGACTTTCTGGAAGGCCTGCTGGACGATTGTCCCGAGTGGATCAACATTCGGGCTTACCTGGAAGACGGCAAACCGCGCCTGCTGGCCTTTTCAGCCCAAAGTCCCTCGCGCACCGGCTCCCATGAGGTCGACCCCAGAGTGGGCGCGAAGTTCATGATTTCCTGGCGAGCCGACGTGGCCATCGCCCTGGTCTAAGCGGCGTTCGACTTCCCCAAGAGCTGGGCCAGACGCTTCTTGTCTGGATTGGCGGCCAGAGACATCAGCTCTTCCCGATCGGTAGGAGGAAGAGGATTTCTGGCATCTCCCTTCCATTCGCCCTCGACCGTCTTCATTTCCAGGGTTAGAGTGTTGGTGTGCCAGCCCGCCTCGGAGAGCCCCTGCCAGGCACCGGTGGGCTGACCCAGACCACGGTGGGCCAACTCCACCAGAGCGTTGGGAGCATCTTTATCTCCGACCAGATCCTTGACGGCGTCATACAGCTTGGGTCGGGCCAGTTCCAGGTAGCGGGCCTGAGTGTAGGCGCGGAAGACGTCCTCCAGTCCCGCGTCTCGGCGCAGAGCGAGCGAAGTCTTGCCAGCCGGGTCGAAGTTGACCAGATATTTGTCGCTACGGAAGGTGGAGAAGACGTCCTGAGGATTGCTGTTGTTTTGCAGCAACTCATCCACTTTATTGACCACCTGCACGGAGTCACTGCAGGGAACCGTCTCGGCACCTACGATGGCGGCCTTGATATTGCCCAGCATGCTCGGCTCGGGAGCTTCTTTGAACTCGCCCGTCTGTAAATAGTTATCAGAGAGTTGCTCCAGATGACCTCTTTGGATGGGCTCCATATGAATCGACTTGGCCGCCTGCATGGCGCAGAAAGCTTGAATGGGTCCAAGGATTCCGACCGTGGCCAGAGCCGGCGGCACGCCCACCTTGTGAGCGGCCCATTTCACCCCCATGGAGATGGGCGTGCCCAGCAAACTGGCGCACAGCTCCTGCACGGAGTTCTTGGAGCTGACCAGGCCCTTATTGTTCTTGGCCATATGGTTGAAGACATTGACGTTGGCGGCCCCGCCCAGGGAGCTGGCGAAGGCGCCGGTGATGGAAGTTCCCAGCGCCAGCGGCACATAGGATTTGGGAATGATCGAAAGCAAACTCAGGTTCAACAATGAATTGCTGACCGCCACCAGGTTGTTGATGGTGTAGTAGCGTCGGGGGTCCTTGTCGCCCTTCTGACCCATAAAGGAGGCTCCCATGGAGGTGAAGCGCCAGGCATAGGTGTTGATGGTCTGGGCCAGCACGATTTTCTCGGTGGTACCCAGAGCGATATGGGTCGCATCCATGGTCACGGCCAGGCTGGAAAAGCTGATGGCCGAGCCGCAGACGGAAGAGCCCAGCGACCAGGCGCGGAAGCGCAAATAATCCTTGGAGCAGTTCTCGTCCATGTTGGGCGGCAGCAGAATTTCCTTGGCTTTTTCCACCCAGGGATGAGGCAGACGGTTCTGGCGGAGGCCCGCCACCGAATCCATGGCGTTGGCGCTGCTGGCGTAGATGACGAACTGATCGCCCTCGCGCGAGTACGACTGAATACTGCCGTTGGCCACCAGCTTGTCCAGACCCTCGAGGGTCATGTGGTCGGGCAGCTTACGCACGATCCGATAGAGATCGCCCTTCTGCTCGATGGTGGTGTCTTTATACAGCTTTTTGGGCAGATTCGGCTGATTCGGCTTCTGTTGAATACGCATAGATAGCTCCCTGGGGTCGCTGTGCGCGACTCTCCGGGAAGCATCTTAAGATTTTTTTCAGGGTCTGGGGTTAAGAAGGTGTGTCCGTTTCGTCAGGACCCCTGGTCAAGCACCGAGGCCGAATTGGGTGTACGATTTTTCAGGTTGGCCAGAAACTGCTTCAGCTGAGTCTTTTCGCCATCCGCGATGTAGAGCACGCTCAGATGGGCCACCCAGTATTTGTCATCGCGCTGCTTGCACCAGTCCACCTTGGCCTCGATATTGATCGGGGGCAGCTGGGGGTCATCCAGATCCATATGCAGAGTCATCTCGGCCCCCTCTTTCACGGGACCATCCAGCACCAGGGTGGCGTCCTCCATCGAAATCTCCGAGGTGAGGGCGCGAAAATTGGGCAGCCCTTTGGAGCGCACCGCGTAGGTGCGCATATGATGGGTCGGGTCGGACTCATCCAGCTTGTAATACATCTGCTCTTTCTCGCCGCCGATGTCGGCCAGAAAGAGTTGCTCAATCTCGCTCAGGCTGCCCTTGGGACCCAATACGCGAGCCGCGTAGCCCTCCGGCAGGCGCTGCACCACCTGAATTTCCAGGTCGACGTGCTTGCGATTGGGCAGGTCGGCGATGCCCTCCAGGGTCTGGCCCAGTTGCAATCCCTTGGAGCAGCGAAACTTGACGATGCCCTGGCCATAATCAAAGACACTGAAATGGGCTTTGCCGAGATTTCTCAAGAATTCGAACATAAGCGCTTGTTTTTCGCGTTCTGAGGGAGTCGGCCTGCCGTCCTAATCGAAGCGGTCGCCGTTCTTTTTGAGGAACTTCGCATCCCAGGTGAGCAACAAACGAAGGGCATTTTCCAGCTCCCCTTTGAGCTGGCTCAAGACCTGCTCGAAGGGACGGCCGGAGAAGCACTGGAGAATCTTGTAGTAACGCCCCTGTCCATCATCCAGGATGGCTCCGCAGCTCAATTCGTAGGGCAGGTCTTGATGGATGACCTCGCGTCCCTGTTTTTGCTCCATGCGCAGGTCCAACCAGAGGGTGGGCTGCCCGGCCCGCTCCAGCCGAATCCGGGGGTTGCGTTCGGCCCGGTTCTCGATGGCTCTGAACTTGTAACGAGCGCAGAACTGGTCGATAATAGGCTTCAGTTCAGAGAGATGGTCATTGATGGCCGCAAAGTGGCCCCACAAAAATTCTTCGTCGAGGAAATCCGGCTCGGTCATGGTCTTTTGGGGGAGTAGAGCGGGCGAATGCGGGCGTCCTTCTGGATCTCCCAGCGAGTCAGATGGTAGAAGGCTCCCGCGGGTAGAGCCACGTTTCCAGAGAGACTGGCCCACCAGACCTCCACTCGAATGACTCCATCCTTGGAGAGAGTTGTGGTGGGTGGGCTGAACTTCTGGTCACTTGGGAAATCCTCGGGCTTTTGGCGCAGCACGGACTGACCGAAAAGCTCCGCCTGAGTGCACCAGTCCAGAGCCAGCTTGCGCCGCTGCTCGGGGGTGGCCCGATCCCAGCCCTGGGAACGCAGGGCGGCCTGGGCGCCCCGAGAGTGATCTTGGCCGGGGTAGGAACGACCGTCCACCAGCAGTTCTTTGAGAACCCAGCCCCGGTCAGGCTGAAGATTGCCCACCAATTTGACCTTGGGAAAGGAAGCCACGGGCAGGCTCTCCTGAGCCAGACAAATGGTTATCAAGAGGAAAGAGAGTAGGATGATCCGGTGCATCCTGTTTTTTTTGCGGTCAGGCCCGGAGTCCCTTGTGCTCAGGAATCCTGCAGAAGCCGCCGCAGGGCGCCGCGATCGACTTTGCCCAGATGGGTGCGGGGAAGGGTGTCCACGAAGGTGACGCCGCGCGGATGTTTATAGGGTTCCAGTCGAGCCAGAACATGTTCTTTGAGTTGCTGCTCGCTCACCCCGTCAGCAATGACAAAGGCGTGGGGACGAGTGAGCCCGTCACCGCCCACCTGGCCGACCACCGCGCATTCCTTGACGGCGGGGTGGGTGAGCAGGCAACTCTCTACATCAGCCGGGGCCAGCCAGCGACCGCTGACTTTCAGCAGTTCGTCGGCCCGGCCGCAAAAATAGAAGTAGCCATCCTCATCCTGACGCATCAAGTCACTGGAAGCGAAAAAGCGCCCCTGCAGGGCGGCCTGAGAAGCCTCCGGCAGCTGCCAGTAACAAAGAGCGCGGGCATCTCCGCCGGCCCACAGGCGACCGATCTCGCCCGGGCCGACATCCCGGCCCTCCTCATCGCGAATGCGTACATCAAATCCGGGCACGGGACGGCCCAGGCTGCCCGGCCGCACCTCCCCCACCTGATTGGAAAGAAAGACATGCCACTGCTCGGCCGTGCCCAGACCATCCAGCAGTTCCACACCAAAGGTGGCCTTCCACTTGTGATAGAGGGCCTCGGGCAGGGCCTCCCCGGCCGAGGTGGCCAGGCGCAGGCTGGAAAGGTCGCGATCGGCACCCTGATTGACCATCTGATTGACCAGAGTCGGCACATTGATGAGAATCGTGGGTCGGTGACGTTCAATTTGATCCAGCAGCGCCTCAGCCGTGGACTTCTCCGGAAAGAGAATGCTGGTGGCGCCCACCGAAAAGGGAAAGAAGAGATTGGAGCCGGTGGCGTAGCCAAAGAAGAGCTTTGGAACCGAAAGGGTCCGGTCATTTTCGCTCATCTTCAGGAAGTTCTGGCCGTAGAGCACGGTGGTGTTATAGAAAGACTGATGGCTCTGCAAGACAGCCTTGGGGCGACCCGTAGTGCCGCCTGAGAAAAGCCAGAGCGCAATATCGTCACGGTGAGTGGGCTGGGTAGCGAACTCGCTGACCTCCCCTCGCAAGTGTTCTGGCTTCAAGATGGCCTTGAGATGGCGGCTGTAGGGCAGGTCTTGAGCGAGTACGGCCACACTGGCCCGACTAAATTCAAGTAAGTCCATGATCTCGTGATTGCTCAGGGCGGGGTTGACCATCACCACCGCCGCGCCCGCTTTCAAGGCGCCAAACAGCGCAGCCACATAGTCGATGCCGTCGGGAAGAGCCAGCAGCAGGCGCTGCTCCATTTGCAGCCCGGCCTGGACCATAGCCCGAGCAGCCTGATTGGCGCGCTGCTGCACCTGGGCGTAGGTGTAACTCTGACCTCCACAGATCAGGGCGATGCGTTCTCCGCGGCCCTCCCGCACTCGGGCGTCCAGAAGCCAGTCGGCCAGATTAAACTGCTCGGGAGCGATCAACGGCGCAGGCCGCCACCATCGATAACCAGGCAGGTCCCATTCACGCCCCGGGCTCGTTCGTGGGCCAGAAAAGCCACCGCGTAAGCCACTTCGTCCGATTCGATCAGCCGGCCCTGCGGATTGGTGCCGGTCATCGAGGCCATGGCTTCTTCGCGACTGCGACCGGTGGTGGCGATGATATTTTCCACCGACTTTTGGACCATAGGCGTGTCCACAAAGCCGGGGCAAACCGCATTCACGGTCACCCCTTTGGTGGCCACCTCATCGGCCAGGGCCCGAGTCAGGCCGATGACGGCGTGCTTGGTGGCGGCATAGGCAGTCAGATACTTTTGGGCAGAGAGCCCGGCCACCGAGGCCACATTGATGACTCGGCCCCATCCCGATTTGAGCATGTGGGGCATGCAGGCCTGAGTGCACAGCATCAGGCCGGTGAGGTTGAGCTGCAGCAGATGGTTCCACTGCTCCAGGGTGATCTTGTGGAGCGGATTGGAGATGGCCGTGCCGGCATTGTTCACGAGGATGTCTACGGGACCGGCCTTTTCAGTCAGCCGTTGGATATCTTCCGGATTCGACATGTCGGCCACGATGGCCTCGCCCTGGAGTTGGGCGGCCAGCGCCTCAATCTCGGCGGCGGTGCGAGAAGACAGGATCACATGATGGCCGGCCGCGGCCATTTCCTGAGCGATGGCTGCCCCGATCCCGCGACCGGCTCCCGTAATCAGGACCCGTTTACTCATGAGCTTCGTTTCCTTCCCAGCGATAGAACCCGCGTCCAGTTTTCTTGCCTAAGCGACCGGCCCGCACCAAACGTCGGAGCAGTGGCGGAGCGGTAAACTGAGGTCCCACTTCCCTGGTCAGGTGGTCGGCAATAGCCAGCCGCACGTCCAGGCCCACCAGGTCGGTCAGTTTGAGTGGACCCATCGGATGGCGATAACCCAGCTCCATGGCCCGATCAATGTCTCGGGCCGAGGCCACCCCGGATTCCAGCATGCGAATGGCTTCCATGCCCAGGATGATGCCCAGGCGCGAGCTGGCGAAGCCGGGCACGTCCTTGACCACGATGGCGGTCTTTCCCCAACTGCGCGCCAGCTCCAGGGCCTGCTCCAGAGTGGCCTGGTCGGTCTGCTCGGCCTTCACCACCTCCAGCAATTCCATGATGGGCGGGGGGTTGAAGAAGTGCATGCCGATGACGCGCTCAGGGTGATGACAGGCCGAAGCCATCTCGGTCAAGGAGAGCGAAGAGGTATTGCTGGCCAAAATGGCCCGGGGAAAGCGTTGGGAGAGCGGGGCCAGCAGCTCTTTTTTGAGGTTGAGGTCCTCGAAAGCGGCTTCGATCACCAGCTCGGCCCGGGTCACTTCCAGGCTGGAGATGTCCAGGAGCTGCAAGGCCTGCTGCTGCTGCTCGGGAGTCAGCTTGCCCTTGCTGACCGCCCGTTCCAGCGACTGCTGAATGCGCATGTGCCCCTGCGAAACCAGTTCGCTGGAACGATCGATCAGTTGAGTGGGATGGCCGGCTTTGAGCAAGACTTCGGCGATGCCGCAGCCCATGGTCCCGGCCCCGATGACGACGGAATGCATGGGCCACCCTTCGCTCTGGCCAGGAACGGGGTCCTCCAGAAGTTTACACAACGGTTACAAATCTTCACTTCACACGACCTTTTCACCACCTCGATTCACTATTGTTTAACTCAAGCAAGAAAGCGAGGAAGGTTGAAATGGCATACGGCAGCGCGATCAGTTCCAGTCAGGTCTTTGGAGGCTACGCCAACTACAGCAGCTTTTCCACGGTGGGTTCGGCCTATCAACCCCAGGCCACACCCTTCAGCGGTGGCCTCTATCAGATGATGGAAATCATCGCCGAGCTGCTCCAAACCCTGACCTCACTGCAGAGCAGCTGGAGCAACTGTCTGGCCAGCTACGCTCGGCCCGCGCAGCCAGCCTACCAGGCCCCGGCCCCCGCCCCCGCACCCGCCTATTCTGAGCCGGCCCCCGCCAAGCCTGAGCCTCAGACCAATGTGGCCGTCGCCGTGCACGTGGAAGAACCTCAACCCGCACCGGCCGTGGAAGTCGCCAGTAGTGGCGGAGGCGACGGCGGTGGTGGTGGTGATGGAGGCGACCCGGTCATTTTGGACCTGAACGGGGACGGCAAACTCGACACTACCGGAGCCAACGGCTCCAAGATTAACTTCAATCTTTTCGGCAACGGCACCAACGTCAAAACCGAATGGCTCAAGGCGGGCACCCAGGATGGCCTGCTGGTGGCCGACTTCAACGGCGATGGCAAAATCGACAGCGGACGAGAGCTGATGCGCACCACCGGCGTGAACGGTGAACAAGGAAAATACAAAGACGGCTGGGACAAGCTTTCGCAACTCTTCGACCAGAACAAAGACGGCAAGGTATCCGGGGACGAACTCAACCAGCTCAAGGTTTGGGTCGACAAAGACGGCGACGGCGTGAGCGAAGACGGGGAATTGACCTCGGTCCGTGAGCTGGGTATCAGTCAGATCAACGTGGGCACCAGCGCCAAAAGCAGCTTCACCATGAACGGCAAGCAACAGCTGGCTGAGGACTACATCTTCGACCTGGGTCAGTGATCTACCAACCCCTGGCGCTCTATTGGGAGCGGTCTGAGGAGGGCCAGGCGGACCCGGCTGAGGTCCGGGCCGCCCAGCAGGTGGTGGCCCGCCTGGCTCAGCTGGGTCTGGTGGTCCAGCTGGATCGGCCGGAACGCTTGCCCGAGCTGCCCGAAGCTCCGCCCGACCTGATGCAGGCCGTGCAGGAACTCCTGCACTCGCCCAATCCTCGCCTGACGGCCCTGCTGTTTCCCGACCTGGTGGCCTTTCACCGAGCCTACGGCGAGGAGCTGGATGGCTTCCGTCAGCTTTACCCCAGCTGTCAGCCTCTCATCCAGGCCATCGAGCGAGATTTAATTGGTTATCAAGAGGCGGTGGGGGCCATGGTGGAACAGGATTGGAGCGCAGCTCGCAGATTGTTTCAAGTGGAAAGCCTCAGGCGGCACAGGCGGGACATGGCTCAGGTTCGCTCGGAGCACGGCTGTTGGCCGGAGGCGGCCCTGGACGAGCTGGCCTGGAGTTGCCAGCGGGGACGTCCGCAGGGGTCGGCCCTGAGCGCCTGGCTGGATCAGCTCGAGCGAGAATGCCGACTGATCCTTGATAACCAATTTCCGGACCCGCGTCTGCGCGAGGAATGGAAAGACCTATGGAAGCCTCGACTGCAGACCCTGAGGGCGCGCCTGGCCCGGCCTGAGCTGGCCATCTTGCCCACGGCCCAACAATGGTTGGACGGGCAGCGACACTGGGTGGCGCGAGCCCGTCAGCAGCGGGACTTCTCTCGACTGAGCTGGTGGGGAGGGCTGCGCCAGGGGCTGATCCACTGGTTTGCCGGCCGCTGGCCACGAAACGAGCTGAGGCCGCTGTTGAGTCAGGCCGAGTGCTGGTTGGACATGGACCTGAGCGGCTGGCCTGAGCTGGACCGCGAGCTACGCCAGCACCACCTTGAACAGGCCGGCCAGATCCTGGGTAAGATCGGTGAGTGCCTGCGAAGCTCGGACCGCGCTGGCCTGGCACAACTTGTGGACCGGGCTGATGCCGCCTATGACCGTTGGCTCTGGCTTTCTTTACAAAAGGCGTAGAGCGGACCGTTCATGCTGGCCACCAACACCTGCTCCCCATCGCCCGCCACCCGGTTGCGGATGGTGTGACCTGTGTCCAGATAGCCCGTAGGCAGGCCCTGCTGATCAAAGCGGGCGATGGTCCCGTCCACGGCCGCGCACCAGAATTGGTTATCAGGACCGAGGCAGGCTCCGCCAATGATGGAAGCGCCCAGAGGAGCGGCCCAGCAGACCCGGCCATCCTCCAGATCCAGGGCCACCAGGCAGGTGCCGTCTCCCCCGGCCAGCACCCGCGAACCTGAAATCAGCGGCCGACAATAAAGCTGGCGGCCCAATCGGCGCTGCCATAAGAGCCGGCCACTTTGCCCCTCCAGGCAATAGAGAATTCCGTCGCCGGAGGCCACCAGCAGAACCTGAGAATTCCCGGACAGATCGCTTTTGATCGGGCCCAGTGTCTGAAATTTCCAGACCAGCTCACCGCTTTCGGGTCTCAGCGCCCGAACCAGGCCATCATTGGCGCCAAAGCAGACCAGGTCGCCCACCCTGCAGGCCCGGCTGTGGACGTAGTGGCCGGCTGGGGCCTCCCAGAGCCGTCGACCGCTGAGCCGATCCAGGGCCATCAGGCAGCCACCCATCTCGCCGTATTCCACCCCGACATAGAGCCGCTCTCCGTCCAACAGGCAGGTGGCTCCAATCCATTGGCCGAGCTGAACCTCCCAAATTAACTGGCCCGTGCTTGCCTGCAGACAGTAGAAATAGCCATCGTAGGCGCCAAAGTAGAGGCGGTCCTCGCTCAACTGTGGGGTGGAATGCACTCCCCGCTGGCGATCGCGCACCCAGAATCTCCAGATTTCTTCACCGGCCCGGTCCAGACAGAGCACGAAGCCCTGGTCGCTGCCCAGGTAGAGTCGGTCTCCGGCAATTTCGGCCGAGGACTTGGGCGCGCTGTACTGGCCCAGATTCAAAGCCGGAACGCACCAATTGGGCTGGAGCGCCTGACAGTGACGGGGTCTCTGAATTCCCAGCTCAGACAAGGTCAGCAAACGCTCCACGGGGATGGCCTGACTTCTGAGCCATTGGCTACCGGCCCGTTCATAGTCGAGCAGCACGGCCACTCCAGCCACGACCCCACCCGCCTGACGCACAATGCGCACGGCGCTCATCTGGGTGGAGCCGGAATTAATGAGATCGTCCACCAGAGCCACGCGCTGACCGGGCCGCAAGGGGGGACCCTCGATCTGACGCTGCAATCCATCCGACTTGGGTTCACGTCGGATCAGGTTCACGTCCAGCTGCCATCCCTGCCGGGCCGCCCAAAAACTCAGGCCCAGCGCCAGAGGATGGGCGGCCAGGGTGTAGCCGGCCAGCGAGTCCACTCCCCACTCCTTGAGGCGTGGACCCAATTCCTCACAGACTCGTGCCAGATAGTCCTTCTGCAGCAGAAACTCACGACAGTCGATCAGCCATCCGTAGGGTTCCCCCGTGCGACTGATCCCCTCTCCCCACTTGACAGCCACCTGCAGCAACTCTTGTCTGATCCAATTCATGATCTGTCCTTCGCTCCCGCAGGGTTCGGGCCTTGGCAAGGGAAGCAGCCCGAGCTTGACGGAAACCATTCATGTCCTGGTTCTGGAAGACGACTTAGGGTTGCTCTCGACACTGGTGGAGGTGTTGAGCGACTGCGGTTTCAGCGTGATGTCCACCAGTGATAGCTCTCGAGCTGTAGAGCTTTCGCTTGAATATGACTTTGATATCCTGGTGACGGACGTGCGCATGTCGGGCATGGACGGCCTGCAAGCCCTGGCCAAAATGCAAGAGTGGTCGCCCAATGTTTGCAGCCTGGTCATCACCGGCTTCTCCAGCGAGACCGACACGCTGCGAGCTCTCCGTCTGGGCGTGGGAGAGTATCTGCTCAAGCCCTTCAAGATCGAGGATCTTCAGGCCGCCATCGACCGGCTGGTGGTACGGGTGGTTTCGCAACGGCGGGCCAGCCTGCACGAATCCAATCTATTGAGCTTCCTGCGCTGGTCTCTGGCGGGCTTCGCAGCTTCGCCGGTCATTCAAGAGAAATGTGCCTGGGCTTTGCCCGCGGCCGAGAAGGCCCGTGAGCTGGCCGACTATTTCGCTCTGGATGAGCCGGATGTGCAGGCTCTGGAGCTGGCCAGCCTGTGCACCAGCCTGGCCCGCCACGGACTGCCCAAGGAGCTGGACACCATCCTGCCGCCCAGAGTTCTGACCCTGCTGCAAAACGCCCAGGGCCTGGAAAGTCAACTGCTGGAAGCCAGCCAGGCGCTGGCTCAGGGACTCCCCCTTCCGTCTGGTACTCCCCCGCTGGTCACCGAGGCCCTGCAGGCGGGAGCCAGCACCAATACCGGCCAGGCCCGCAAACGCCGGGCCACTCTGGCTCTGGCATTGGCCCTGGAACAGAGCGATCAGCTGGGGGCCGCCGTGCAGGCCTATCAGAGCCTGGCCGCTCCCCCTCCTTCGTCGGAGGGAGCCAGAGCCTGTCTGGCCCTGGCTCAGCTGGCCAGTCGCCTGGACCGCAAGGAGCAGGTGCTGACCTACGCCCATCAGGCCGTAGCCATCAGTCGCAGCCTGGGCCCGCACAGCCTGGCCGAAAGCGCTTATCAGGCCGGCCTGTTGTTAGACCCGCTGGACCGGGCCACCGCCCACGCTCTTTTTCGCGAGGCCGAGGAGTTGTTTTCCAGCCTGGAAATGCCGGGCCCGGCCAGCCTGGCCCGGCTGGCCCGCGGATTGGACCCGGTCCAACTCCAGTGGCAGCTGGATCACCCCAGCGATGCCCTGCGCGCCGCGACCCCCTGGCTTTTGCCGCGCTTGAGGGCCAGTTCGGAGCCGGCCGCCCAGAATCTGGCCCGACTGCTTGGAGAGGATCCCGAGCTGGAACTGCGACCCGCCCTGCCGACACTGCGTATCTTCAGTTTGGGGCTTCAAGAAATTTTCCACGACGGCGTTCGCCTTGCCGACACTTCCTTCCGGCGCAACCAGAAAGCCCGTCAGCTTCTGACCTATCTGGCCTGGGAGCGCAACCGGGTAGTGCCCGACGAGGTTCTGGCCGAGATCTTCTGGCCTCAAGAGGGCACTCGAGGGCGAAAAAACGTCTATTCCATGCGCTCCATCCTGCGCAAGGCTCTGCAACCCCCGGGCATAAGCCAGGAAGTGGCTTATGTCTCGCGCCAGCCCCAGGGGCTGGGAATGGACCGGGACCTGCCCTGGTGGCACGACGTGGAAGAACTTCGAGGCTGTCTGCGTGCCTGGGAACAGGCCGAGCGTGCCCAGGATACAAATGCCTGTCAGACCGCCCTGCAGCGCGCGGCCGAGCTTTATCGAGGGCCGTTCCTGGAGAACTGCTATCTGGACTGGGCGGTGCAGGCGCGTCAGCAACTGGAAGCCCAGATGTGTCAGGCCCTGTGCCGTCTGGCCGAATTACTCATGGCCAAACGGGCCGCGGTGAGCCTGGCCGAAGCGCTGGAGGTGGGCCGGCGGGTGCTGGAAATCGACCCCTGCTACCAGGAAGCCTATGCCTTGATGATGCGTGCCGAACTGGAGCGCAGCCATCCGCTGGAAGCCCTGAAACTTTACGATCGCGCCCAAAAGACCCTGGCTCGCGAACTTCAGGTGGAGCCATCCATGGAGTTGTTACGGCTGCAAACGGAAGCTCGCCTGCAGCTATAGCTCGATCAAAAAGTCCGCCCCGGAGGTGCCCTCGCGATTGGCGGCGGTCAGCTTACCCCCGTGAGCCCGGACAATTTGCTGGGCCACCGAGAGGCCCAGTCCGGCGTGACCCGGGCCGGCGGTGGTAAAGAACGGTTCAAAAATGCGGTCCTGCACCTCCGGCTCAATGCCCTTCCCGTTATCCCGGACCAAAATGGTGCGCGAAGCCCCTTGCATGAGGCTATAGACTTCCACCCGGCCACCGCCGGAGCAAGCCTCTTTGGCATTGATGATCAGATTGGAAATGGCTTGCTGAAGCTCGCTGGCATTTCCCTGAATGGGCTCCAGAGGCTGCAACTGACTGACCAGTTCCACCTGGCTGGAAGCCAGCACGCCCCGACTGAGATCCAGGGTATCGGAGAGCAGTTTATTCAGGTCCACCTGGACCCCCTCGAGGCTTCCGTCGCGAGAATAGAAAAGCAGCTTGCCGATCAGTGACTGAGCCTGGTCCAGCGAAGAATTCACACTTTGGAAGGTGGTAGCCAACTTGTCTTGATCCTGAACACGCTGTTGCAAGCGGCCCAGCTGCAAGCGCATGGCCGCCAGCGGCGAATTGAGCTCGTGGGCAAGGCCCGCCGCCAGCTGTCCCAGCGCCGCAATCTTGCTGGACTGAGTCAGACTGCTCAGGCGACGTTCCTGTTCTTGCAAGCGGTTGACCGACTGCAGGCCGAGGGTAAAAAGTCCGGTCAGATCGGAGAGAAGCTCGCGCTCCTCGGCATTCAGGGGTTTGTCCCGATGGCAGTAGAGCAGACCCAATTCCCCCAGGGAGATCAATTCGGTCTTGACCGCCTCCAAACTTGGAGGCGCCTGCCCGGCCAGTAAATGCAGCTGACCTTCGCGCCGCTCCCAGAAGGCGCAGGGTTGGCAACCCAGCCGCTGGCTCAGAAAATCCAGACTTCGCCGGGCCGTCTCCTGTGAGCTCTGGCACTCGACCAGTTGCAGGCTCAGCTCCCAGAAAGCACTCTCCTTTTGTTGACTGACGCGCAGGCGTTGCTGAGCCTGGGTCAATTTGCTGGACACCTGGTCGAGCCGCTGGCGAGCCTGGTCGGCCTGGCTGATCAGCTCTTCCTCCTCGCGCAGAGCCAGACGGATCTCTTCGGCCTGAACGGCCCGATGCAAGCCGACCAGCACGGGGGCCAGACAGAGAAAGTAAGCCGGGCTGGTCTGGCTGATCAGCCAGACCAGCGGAGCGAGAAAATAGACGAGACTGCGATGAGGCAAAACATATCGGTCAAATCGAATCCAACTGCGAAAGGCCTTCTGCTCGGCCACCGAAGGCCCGTGCAGAGCCAGATAAGCGCCCAGCCAGAGCGCCCCTTCGCGCACCAGTGCTGCCGGCAAGATGGCCCAGGCAGCCCCAGCCTGCAGCAGAATTCGACAGAACAGGGCCCGAGCCGCCAGTTCCCAGCAGCAGGCCAGGCCCTGGCGGAAAACCAGCGCCCGCAGGAAAAGGCCCAGGAAAGCCGCCCCCAGGCACAACAGGGCCTGACCCTTCCAGGCCAGCACAGCCAGCAGGGCGGGGGCGGTGGAGAACACTCCAAAATACGGCAGCGTGACCCCGCCGGCATCCAGACACACAGCCAGGGCGGCGCAGGCCACCTCCAGGGCCGAGGGATTGGGCCCGGGTCGGCACAGCAGCGCCAGCGGAAGAACTGTCGGCAGGCCCAGGCGCCATCGCTTCATCCCGGCCTGATTTCTGAAATTGAACCCAGACCCCTTCGCTGAAACAAATCTGGAATTTCGCAAAGTCGAAGGCAGCGTAAATCCAACGTTAATCGCCCGGGCCATTCAGGCCAAAGCCCAATTCTAAATTTTACGGGGCGTTCAAGCCTTGCTGACCTCAAACACCTTTGTACCACCTGTGCCTGATAGTCTTAAGGCACAGGATAGATGGAGGTTTGGCCGATGATTTCGACGGTTTCACTTGGTATGAAGGCCCTGGGCAACTTGAAAGCAATGGCCCAGACAGCGACTCCACCCGCCAACGACAATCGGCCGGTGGACCAACTCAAGCATGCCTACCAGTCTCCCAAGCTGATGCAGGCCCTGCGCTTTGACGCCCCCACCGATCTCTCCATTTCCAAGGAAGAACAGCAGGCCTACCGGGCCAACAATGACGAGATGGCCAAAAAATACCCTGGCCTGGCCCTGGTTTTGAAAGACCCGGACGCCTTTATGGCGGAGATGAGCAAACGCTTTGATGAGCAAAAGCAAGTCAACCCGCAAGACCCTTATGCTTTTGACTTCTCTGAATACGGCATGCCCTTCCTGAAGGGGCTGGGCGGCAAGCTGGAATCGAAAATCGAAGCTCTCAAGGCGGAACAGGAGCAGCTGCACAACACATTCTTCCTGAGCCCGGCCGCCTTTGGACGAGCCGAGAAAATTGCCGACCGGGGCGTGGGGATCGAGTTTCTGCAGGCCCTCAAGAACGAATGCGCCGGCCTGACCGAGCAGGGCCAGGTCAGCTACAAACGCATTCAGGCAATCGGGCACTTTGCGGCCTACGCCCTGGGCCACTTTGACCACGAGAAACTGAACCTTCCGACTCGAGCCTTTCTGGAAATTGACCGACACATCGAGGGTCACGAGGACGTATCCATCCAGGAACAATTCCGCCGCTACCGTGATAACCAATTTACGGTCTTTCAGGCCAAGGCTGGTTCCAAGGGCTACGCTCGGGTGGAAGAGCGCTACGTGAAAGGGTTCTCCAACCCGGACAAGTTAGAAATGATCAACTTACCCTCCATGGATGAGCTGGAGAACGACATCTTCATGCGCATGATGAACCACCCCATCTACATCGCCGGCGTGACCGGTCAGCCGATCCCGGCGGACGGGTTTGTGCGTCCCGGGGGCGACTTCTTCTTGCACGATGTGCGCCACAACTCGGGAATCTTCGTGGAACGCATGGACTACATCGAGCGCAATCAGATGAGCCCGGAACAGGTGGCCAAGATGGACAAGCGCAGCGAGGTCTGGTATCGCGAATTCACCGAGGCGGTGGACAAAATCAAGGACCCTGGCCTGAAAGGCGCGGTGGAATTGGTGGCCTTCAACTTCCACCACGACCGTGGGCACTTGATGATGCCCAGCAATTACCTGAAGGACGGCGCCGGGCCGGTGCCGCGAGCGCTCTACGCGGCTTTGAAAGTCAGCGGTCAGGGGGCCGCCTATGGGGTCGACAAGGGCCTGCCCAACCTCAGCCGAGGGCACGAATGGTTGCAAGACTTCTTCCTCAGCCGTCTGGACCAGGAAATTGAAATCCTGGGCAAGGCTCCCGTGCCCAATCCCCATCTCTAAGGAGTTCTGGCCATGATGGTTTCCAGCCTGACCCATTCTGCAACAACCTCCGCCCCGGTTCGCAAGCGGGAGCAGGCCCAACCCGGGCCGCTTGACCAGTTCCAACCGGGCGACCAAGAGCTTCAGTTGATCAAGCCGATGTATCCCCTGGTCGGCGGTGCCATTCCAGAAGAGCAATTGCCTCTCATGATGGAAGCCCTACCCGGCTGGAGCCTGCGGCGGGTGGACGGCTTACCTCGATTGGAACGAGAATTTCCTTTCCCCGACTTCAAGCAGGCGATGGAGTTCAGCAACCAGTTAGCCGAACTGGCAGAAACCCAGGGACACCACCCGACCCTGCTGACCGAATGGGGTAAGGTCACCGTGGGCTGGTGGACCCACGACGTGGGTGGGGTTCACGCCAATGATTTCCTCAGCGCCCGGCGCAGCGAAGCCCGGTTCAGAACGGGCCGGAGTAGCGAAGCACCAGGTACGGCACAAAATTGAGCACCAGCACCAGAATCTTATAAACGGCCATCCCGGAGTAGTGGATCGCGTCAAATTGCTGGGGGCTCAAACGGAACCAGGTGGAGTGGAGTCGGTAGATTCCCTCCCGTGCAATCACCAGGGCCAGAAACCACACCATCAAGATGGCGTAGTTCAGGATGCAACAGTAGCCTAGAAAATTGGTTATCGTCATGGGTGGGGATTCAGGAGAACCGGGACGGCAACCCTGCCCGCGCGAAATTTGTCATCGAATAGCAGATTCTTGTTACAGCGCTAACTTTTCGGAAACGGCTTCGGGCTTATGCCGGAGTCACAACGGACTTAGGCTGTAGAAATGAAAGTGTCCTCCAAACTGTCCCAAATGAGCCCGGTTCCTTTGAAGTCCGAGCAAAAGCCCGAACTGGAAAGTCCGGAGATTCACGATCGGGTGGAGCAAAACTCGTCCAACTGGGGGCGGGCGACCCTGGCGGGTCTGAGCCTGCTGGGGGCGGGCGTAGGGGTCGTGCAGGCTCAGGTGATCCAGCCCCAACCTCTGCTGGTGGCCCACCGGGGCGAAACCGATCAGGCCGTAGAAAACACCTTGCCCGCCTTCAAGGCGGCGATTGATGAGGGAGCGGCGGCGGTGGAATTGGATATCCACCTGACCTCGGACGGCAAACTGGTGGTGATGCACGATGATACTTTGAATCGCACCTTCGGGGTGCCAGGTGAGGTCAGCCAGATGACCAGCCAGCAATTGCGCGATCTGGGCGTACCCATGCTGGACGATGTGCTGGCCCTGCCAGCACCGAAGTTTCTGATTGAAATCAAGGAGCCCCATCAGGGCCGCCACCTGGGCATCGAGAAAGTGCTGGTCGACCTTTTAGAGCAGACCGGCACGAAGAATCGGTCGGTGGTGATCTCCTTTGATGAAAAAGCCTTGCAGGCGGTACACCAGCTGGATCCCTCGCTGGAGACGGGTTACCTGTATGGAGGCAAAGTAGTGGATCCGGAGCAGGCCCGCGCTGAACTGGGCGTGACCTGGTTGGCCCCCGAGCTGAGCCTGGTCACCCCGGAGTTTGTGGAGAAGGCCCACGCGGCCGGGATGAAGGTGGACGTGTGGACGGTGAACCGGCCCGAGGACCTTCAGCGCATGACCCGATTGGGAGTGGACGCGGTGACCACCGACAAGGTTCCGGAGTTCGAGCAATTCATTGCCACCAGCCGGTAGCAGCCGGGCCGCTATTTGGCCAGGAACTCCCGGGCTCGGCCCAGGGCCATGAGCGGGAAGTAGTGGCGATACATGTGATACCGCAGCATAAAGCCGCGGCTGAGCTCCTTGCCCTGCTTGAGGGTCTGACCGGCCTTCAGGTTGGTGCGGGCACCCCCGCCGTAGCCGGGGAAGCCGGTGCCGGTGTAGTGGAGTTCTTCCCAAGAGCCTTCTGCCGTCTGCTGGGTGGTCAGATAACGAACCCCGCGCTCGATGGAATCACGATAGTTTCCAGTGGCCAGCAAAGCCATGAGGGCCCAGCCGGTCTGACTGGGAGTGGAAGGCCCTACCCCTCTTAAGTTCTCATCCATGTAGGAAGCGCAGGTCTCGCCCCAGCCTCCATCTTCATTCTGCTTGGAAACCAGCCACTCGGCGGCCTTGACTACATAGAGCGAGTTCATGTTCTCGCCCACTTTCTCGAGCGCAGGCAACACCGCGGCCGTCCCATAGATATGGTTGACGCCCCAGCGGCCAAACCAGCTACCGTCGGCTTCCTGCTCCTTCCGGATATAGTCGACGGCCCGAGCCACCTGCGGGTCAGACATATCGTGGCCCAGGCAGCCCAGCGCCTCCACCACATGGGCGGTCACGTCCACGCTGGGGGGGTCGATGGCTTCACCGAAATCCGCGAAGGGAATCAGCTTGATGAGTTTTTCGGTGTTGTCTTTATCGAAGGCTGCCCAGGCGCCGTTGGAGGAAACCATGGCGCGCACCCAGCCTTCAGCCCGCCGCAAACCTTCGCGAATGCGAGGCTTCAAGGCTTCGGGCGCGTTGGGAAGGGCACGAGCCAGCACGATCAGGCCGACGGCAGTATCATCGATATCGGGATACCAATCGTTTTCGTATTCAAAGGCCCAGCCGCCGCCTTCCACGTGGGGAACCTTGTAGCACCAATCGCCACGGGCCGTAATCTGCTCGTCCAAAATGTATTCCAGGGACTTGAGAAAGGCGGGCGAGCTGCAATCCCAACCGCAATCGAGCATGGCCAGCTGGGTGAGCAGAGTATCCCAAACGGGCGAGGTGCAGGCCTGCAGGAAGGTTCCCCGCTCGTTATTTTCAGCCCAGGGTTGGTCGAAACAGCGAATGCCGGCTTTGACCGCCGGGTGGTCCAGGGGGTAACCCTCGAAGCGCATGGCCATCAGCGAGTAGATCCAGGGGGGCTGAATTCCGGCCCAGCAACCGTCGGCTTCCTGGCGCGAGAGAATCCATTCCAGGCAGTTTTTGATGGCGTTCTCACGCAGCGGCTTGATGGGCGAATACTTCTGGTAAAAGCGCAGAGCGATGTCCGCCACCCAGAAAAACTTGGCCCAGCCGAAGCCCTTCGGCTTGGGAAGGTGGGTATGGCGGCCTCGGCGGCCTTTGGGAAAGAGTTCGTCCAGGCGACAGCCGGGAGCCAGTGGGCGGATGGGCCGCCGGGCCGAAATGATGGTCAGAGGAACGATGGTGGCCCGGGCCCAGCTGGCAAAGTTGTAAAGGCTGAAGGGAAAATTCAAAGGGAAAAAGACGATTTCCGGCGGCAGAGTGGGGGTGCCGTCCCAAGGCCACTCACCCAGCATGGCCAGCCAGATCTTGGTGAATACGCGGCAGCCTTCGACTCCTCCGTGGCTGAGAATCCACTCGCGGGCTTTGATGATGTGGGGCTCGTTGGCGCCGGCTCCGGAGGCTCGCAGGGCGGCATAGCACTCGACGGTGGCATTCAGGTCGCCGGATTCAGCTTCGTGATAGACGCCCCAGGCGCCGTCCGGGCGCTGCTGGCGACGGATGGCCTTGAGCACGCCCTCCTTCTTGGGGTCATCGGTGACTCCCATGATGTGCATGCCGAGAATCCACTCGGCTTCCATGGTGCAATTGGTCTCCAGAAAGCCTACCCAGTGCCCACCATCGTGCTGATTTTTACAGCTCCACTCGTAGGCCCGATTGATGGTCTGTTCGAGTTCGCTTTTGAGTTCGGGGCAGGCTTGCATGCTGATTCCATTCGTTGCAGAGATGCTGGCTCAAAGTGGCCCGACATCCGGCACACGGGTCGGGGCAAAGCCCCTCCACATTGGTGAGCTGCTGGCGGGCCAATTTAGGGCACAATCAGGCGAAGGCTGACGGCCTTCGGCCGACTACTCTGTGCCCTGTTTGATGAGCCCTTAAACCCGACCTATTCAGTCGGTTTTTCAGTGACCAACCAGTCTGGCGGATTGTCCGCTTCGATCGATGCGAAATCCTCGATCTTCTTTTCCTCCGGATCTGAATCGGCCAGCCAGCTGGGCGGACCGTCGCCTTCCACGGAGGTGAAATCGAAGTCCAGGTCGCCGTCCAGTTCCAGCTCGGCCAGGTCCAGGTCCAGATCCAGGTCCAGATCGAGCTCGGGCAGATCATCCAGTCCTGGAGGCTGCTGGTCAGGAGCGGGCGTGCCGTCGGCCTGGGGCAGGCTCTCGGCCGGGGGCTGGCCGTCGGCCTGGGCTGCGATGTCGGCCTGGGGCTGGCCATCGGCCTGGGGGGGCTCATCGGCCTGGGGCTGGCCGCCGGCCTGGGGCTGCTCATCGGCCTGGGGCTGACCGTCGGCCTGTGCTGTGATGTCGGCCTGGGGCTGGCTGTCGGCCTGGGCTGCGACTTCCGCCGGGAGCTGGCTGTCGGCCCGGGCTGTGATTTCCGCCTGGGGCTGCTCATCGGCCCGGGCTGCGACTTCCGCCTGGGGCTGGTTGTCGGTCGAGGCGGCAATGTCGGCCTGAGGCGGGCCGCCGGCCTGGGCTGTGATTTCCGCCTGGGGCTGGCCGTCGGCTTGGGCTGCGATGTCGGCCTGGGGCTGGCCGTCGGCTTGGGCTGCGATGTCGGCCTGGGGGGGCTCATCGGCCCGGGCTGTGATTTCCGCCTGGGCTGCGAGGTCGGCCGGGGGCTGGCTGTCGGCCTGGGCGGCGAGGTCGGCCGGGGGATGGCCGTCGGCCTGGGGCTGCTCATCGGCCCGGGCTGCGATATCGGCCGGGGGCTGGCTGTCGGCCTGGTCGGCGATGTCGGCCTGAGGCGGGT
>JAFEBA010000023.1:101649-128629 GCA_018266105.1 bacterium
GGTGCGACTTCCGCCTGGGGCTGGCCGCCGGCCTGTGATGTGATTTCCGCCTGGGACTGGCTGTCGGGCGAGGCTGTGATTTCGGCCTGCGGCTGCTCATCGGCCCGGGCTGTGATTTCCGCCGGGGGCTGGCCGTCGGCCTGGGACTCAGCACTGACCGGGACTGCTTCTTCGGCCCGGGGTTGACCCTCGGTCAGAGCCGAGACTTGCGCTTGTGGCTCGCCGTCTGCTCTGGAAGCAGTCGTTTGAGCCAGCGCCAGCTTCTCGCGCAGCTGCTCCAGCTCCGCCTGGTGGGCTGCGCTCTGGGCCAGCATCTGCTGGCGTAACTGAAGGGCGATCTGGAGATGATCCTGAGCATCTTGCTGGCTCTGGGTCACTTCTTTGACCAGGTCATCCACCTGGCGCTGCAAATCGGCCACCTGACCCAGGCGACCGCTCAAGTCCGAGTTTTCCTGGCTTAAGCGCAGGACTTCGGCCTCCATCTCGCCCAGACGAGACTGCTGGTCGGGCCGGCTCTCCAGCAGGTGCACCCGCTGCTGAAGCTCCTCAATTTGTCTGAGGGCGCGCTCGTGGTCCCCGGTCTTTAGCTCCAGGTCAAACTGCAAGCGACCCACCACTTCGTTGTTCAGAGCCAGATCGGCGCGCAGCGACTCGTTCTGGTGGGACAGCTCGACCTGGCGATTGTTGGCTCGCTCGGCCGCCTGTTTATAGCCCATGACGGCCTTCTTGTACTGCTCCACCTGGTTCTGAAACTTGGCCAGCTCCTGAGTCTTATGAGCCAGTTCAGCCGTGAGAGACTGGTTGGCCAGCATGGACTGCTCCAGGCGCTCATCCTCGAGGGGCTGTTGTCTCAGCTGAACCAACAGCCTTTCCTTGGCCTCCAGTTCGGCAGCCAGCTCCTCATTGGCCTGAACAAACTCCGCCAGGCGAGCTTCGTTCGCCTGAAGCTGGGCGCTCAACTCCTCCAGGCCGGGTTGGGCCTCCAGGTTCTGATTGTGGCGGCGTAACTCCGCAATGATGCGGTCTTTGGCCAGCAGCTCGGCTTCCAGGTCCGGGTCCTGCGCGGGGCGAGAGTCCAGTTGAGCCTGCAAACGAGCCAGTTGTTCGCTCTTCTGCGCCAGCAACAACTGGGCGCGCTTGAACTGCTGCAGGATGTGGTCGCGGTCTACCTTGTCCGCCTGCGGTGGCGCGGCCACCCTCTCCGGCCGGGCCGCAGACTCGTGCGAGGAGTCAAGCTCTGGAACGGCGCGAACTTCCAGACTTTCATTGAGAAGACGTTGAATACGTTGTTCTTCTTGATCGTAGCGGTTCAGCAGATCCTGTTCCACTTGCTCCCAGCGAGCAATTTCCAGTCCCTGGCTGATTTCAAGCCGCTGGCGCACCTGGGCGAGCTTATGGCGAATCTGATCCTGTCGCTTGCGACAGGCGCCGATCAAGAGGCTACGGCGATCCGGTTGGCTCAAACTTGTCTATCTCCCAGGCCCGCATTGGGTCAGTGTTAGCGATCCCCTCGCCACCTCCTTTGAGGAGCAATTTTCAAAGCCTGCGGCGAAAAGGAATCTTATGAAGTGGATGCTTTGGTTCTTGCTGCTCAGCAGCAGCCTATGGGCGGAGCCGCGGATGCGGGCGCGCGAGGCAGGGGTGGTAGTGGGCCGGATGCTTCCCGGCCCGCTGAACGCAATCACCGACGTGCCCGGGGTGCGGGTCGGGCAGGCCAGTTTAAGCAGCGGTGAGGGCCGGCTGATACCCGGACGGGGGCCGGTACGGACCGGCGTCACAGCCGTGCTGGCGGGAGCAGACCCCTGGGCCTTTCGCTACCCGGCCTCAGCCTTTGTGCTGAATGGCAACGGGGAAATCAGCAGTCTGGCTTACTTGCAGGATATCGGCTGGTTGGAGAGCCCGATCTTGCTGACCAATACCCTGAATCTGGGCAAGGTGAGCGATGCCTGCGTGGCCTGGATGATCGAGAAGCATCCGGAAATCGGGATCAGTGATGATGTACCCATCCCGGTCGTGTGTGAGTGCGATGACTCTTACCTGAACGACATTCAGGGGCGTCATGTGGGCCAGAAAGAGGTGTTCGCCGCGCTGGAGAGCGCCTCGACCGGACCCGTGGCCGAAGGGAGCGTGGGTGCCGGCACCGGCATGATCTGCTACGAATACAAGGGCGGAATTGGGACCAGCTCAAGGCAGGCGGGAGAATACCGGGTTGGAGTGCTGGTCAACGCCAACCACGGTTCCCGCCAGGAACTGCGCATCAACGGGTACGATCCCGCCCTCCAGGCGGCCGACTTCCAGCGCCGAACCGAGGGCTCCATCATCCTGGTGGTGGCCACCGACGCCCCCCTCAACACCTCGCAGCTCAGCCGCCTGGCCAGGAGAGCGGCCATGGGATTGGCCCGCAGCGGGTCCTCGGCTCACCACGGCAGCGGCGACCTTGTGGTCGCCTTTTCCACCGCCAATGCCCGGCCTCGGGTGGAGTCAGGAATCCTCAATGTGCGGGCTCTGGCCGACCAGGCCCTGGACCCGCTCTACCAGGGCACTGTGGAAGCGGCCGAAGAAGCCATTCTCAACGCCCTTTGCGCGGCCGAGACGGCGGTGGGTCGAGACGGGCATCAAGTCGAGGCCATGCCTCTACAGATCCTACGAGGCCAACCGTCGGCAAGGTGAGCTATTTTTAAGCAGGTTCCGTTACCATCGCGCTACATAGAAACAGAGGAGTGCGTCATGAAAATCTTCGCCAACGCCGGAGCTCGGAGCATCAGGCCCTTGGCTCAGGAGAAGCCGGCTGCCCCGCCCGAGGCCCCAGCCCCTGTCCCTGAAAAACCCAAGAAGTATACGCCCATTCAGAAGCTCCGCTACGCCGCCTTCAAGATGCTGGATCTTCGAATTCCCGCTGCCTTTCCGGAGATTTCCGAGCAGACCAGGACCCAGCTCTCCGAGAAGGTCAAACCTGGAGACGTACTGCTGACCACCGAGATGTCTTATCCCGGCTGGCAACCAATGGAATACTATGGCTCCAAGTCACACTACACCCACTCCGCCATCATGGGCTCGGATGGAAAAATCTACGAATCGGTGGGCGGCGGGACGCACGCCCTCGAGCTGAGCGACTTCCTGAAGGGCAGCATCAAAGTCTCAGTGGTACGCCCTGGTTTGGACCAGGCCGAGGTCAGCCGCGCCACCGACTACCTCAAAGCCAACCTGGGAAAGCCCTACGATAGCCATTTCGATACGGACTCCGATGCCAAATTCTACTGCTCCGAATACGTGGGCAAGTCATTGCTGCACGCCCGACCGGACCTGCCCATCCCGCGCGTCCATTTTGCCCAAAAAGAAGTGATTGCCGTGGACTCTTTCATGAAAACTCCCGGGATGCAGATTGTGCACGACGGCGAGAGCAACTACTGGAGCAACAAACTGGCCTACTGGCCCATTCACGCTTCAGCTGGTGCGGGCGCTGCCGCCGGCTACGCGCTCGGCCACGGCCTGGGGGCGGCACTGGGCGGCGGGGCGCTGGGGGCGGCGGCCGCTATTCTAGTCGGCAACCGGATTCAAACAGGTCTCTGGGCACCCTCCGTGCACGAACTGCGGGAAAGCAAAGGCAAAAGCTGAGCAGCTTCTACTTGTGGCCGCCGGCCAGGTTGAAGTGGCCCGTCTGAATCTTATTGCCCACGCAGATACTGCCAAACAGTCCGGTGGCCAGGCCGACGGCGCCGCCGGCCACTCCGCCCAGTGCGTAGCCGGCGGCGGCTCCGCCCGCGGCCGAGAGAGCAATCGGCCAATGGCTGGCCATGTTGGCGTAGAAGTTGGGACGGTCACCAAAGTGTTTGGCATTGGGAAGACGCAGGAAAGCGTCGGGAGCGATGGTCTCACGTCCAAATCCAAGGGCCTTCGAGGTCTCGGCCTGGATTGGGTTGGGACAGGCTCTTAAAGACTTGTCCACCAGTTCGCTGCAGAAAAACGAGCTGTCATCCTTGTAGTTGAAACCGGTATCGTAAGGACGGCCGAGCTGAGCGCGAGCGAAATCCAAAGCAGCCTCGCGGTCAGCCGGGGTTTTGTAGTCGGGACGGACAAGCGCGAGCTTGACCGGGCCTTGCAGGTATTCCTCAAGATTGGTGCGGATCACGCCGGCGCCGGAGGGGTCACCGGTGGTCGCCTCCAGCAACATCGGTTTGCCATCTTTCCAGCCTTCAAAAATGGCTGCGTGCGTAAAAGAAGAACGAAAGGCCAGCCGCTCCAGGCGCTGCCAGTTGGGATAAGCGTTGTTGGTCTCCAGGATGACGTCGCCAGGTTGGACATTGTCCAAAATCTCCTTGCGAGTCTGCTCGCTCATCGGCTTGCTGGTGGTGGGAACGCGGATATCCAGCAGCGAGGTAAGATTCAAGGCCTGCACTCTCATGGTTTAGCTCTCCTCCTGTGCCCTTTGGGCTGTCATGAGAGAGTAGAACAAACGGGTTAAGAATTTCTGAAAGACTTGCCCGACCGGCGAGCGAATTGTACTCGTGGATTGTCTCTGTCCAACTTGAAAGCCGGGAACTAAACTGAGAGCATGAAAGATACACTTGGCCTCAATTGGGAACATCGCTTCGCCTCGCGCGCCGACCATATGAAGAGTTCCGCCATTCGCGAACTTCTGAAGCTGGCCGAGCAGCCTGACTTTATCTCGTTCGCGGGCGGCTTTCCGGCACCCGAGTTCTTTCCGGCCCGTGAGATTGAGGAAACCCTGGCCCGACTGTGCGACTCTGACTCGCTGCAATACGGTCCCACCGAGGGCTATCGACCTTTGCGCCAGCTCTGGGCCGATCGCCTGGGCGGTAAGGTGGAAGAGATCTTGATCACCACCGGCTCCCAACAGGCACTGGACCTGCTGGGCAAGGTGCTGGTGGAGCCGGGCTCGACCGTGCTGGTGGAGAATCCCACTTATCTGGCGGCTCTGCAGGCCTGGCGAGTCTACGGCGCCAAGTTCGCGGGTACGCCGCTGGACCAGGATGGACTGCAGGTAGACAATCTACCGACTCAGGGCCAATTCTTGTATACAATCCCAACTTTTCAGAACCCCAGTGGAGCCACGCTGAGCCTGCAGCGACGCCACCAGCTGATCGAATGGTCCCACAAACACCAGATCCCCTTGATTGAGGACGACCCCTACGGCGCTCTGCGCTTCGAGGGAGAGCCTCTGCCCAAGCTGGTGGAGCTGGACCCGAATGTGGTTCACCTTTGCACCTATTCCAAAACTCTGGCCCCCTCACTGCGAGTGGGCGTGCTGGTGGGTGCTCCGGAGTTGATCTGCAAGCTGGTGCAGGCCAAGCAGGCCACCGATCTGCACACCTCCACCCTCAATCAACGAGTGGCTTACGAGCTGGACACCAGTGGCTACATCGAAAAGCACGTGATGGAACTGCGCCAGGTCTACAAGCAGCGGAGGGACGCCATGGTGGCGGCGGTACGCAAGTATTTCCCGCCCCACACCCGCATGATCGTGCCCCAGGGCGGGATGTTCTTGTGGCTCACCCTCGACCACGATTTCGATTCCGTAGCCGCGCTGGAACGCTGCGTGCCCCACAAAGTGGCCTATGTGCCCGGCAACAACTTTCATCCCCACGGCGGTGACCCTCACACCATGCGTTTGAACTTCTCCAACACCCGGCCCGAGATGATTGAAGAGGGCATCCGCAGGATCGCCGAGGAACTGTAGTTGCTGCTGGTTCTGGACCGCTCTGACTCTTTGCCGCTGTATCGCCAGCTCTCGCAGCAACTGAAGGGTCTGATTGAGAACGGAACCCTGGCCCCCGGGACCAAGCTGCCCACAGTGCGCCGCCTGGCCGAAGACCACGGACTCACTCGGCTGACCGTGCAAAGCGCCTTCGCCGAGCTGCAGGACCAGGGTTGGATCCAATCGACGGTCGGACGCGGCACCTTTGTCTCGGCCCAGAGCTCAGGCCCTCCCCCATCCCGCCTGGAGGTGCCGGGTTCTCTGGCCGAATTGCTTCAAGCCACGGACCGACCGGCCCGTTTCCAACTGGCTCAGGCAGCTCCCAGCGAAGAATTCTATCCACGCCAGGAGTGGAAGGCCTGCTTGCAGGCGGCCCTCAACCAGGACGGCAGCCTGAACTACGGAACCATCCAGGGCGACGAAAATCTGCGCTCACAAATCTCGCGAATCTTGTTGGACCGAGGCCTGCAGGTTCCGCCCGAACAGATTCTCATCACCCACGGCGCTCAGCAGGGCATGGATATTACCGTGCGTGCCTTGAGCAAGCCGAACCAGCCGGTGCTACTCGAGACGCCCTGCTATCCGGGCGCCCTGGAGCTCTTGCACACCCTGTCCCGCCCTTGCCTGGAAGTCCCGGTTGAACAGATGGTGAAGGCAGTGGAAGAACAATGTCGGCGTCACCGGCCCACCCTGCTCTACACCGTACCCACCTTCCAGAACCCCACCGGTTTGCTGGCCAGTCCGGCTCAGCGCGCGGCTCTTCTGGCGCTGGCCGAACGCTATGATTTCTACATTCTGGAAGACGATGTCTGGGGATTCTATAACTACACCCCCAGCCTGCCCCCGCCCCTGAAGGCCGAGGATCGGCACGGGCGGGTGATCTATGTCTCCAGTTTTTCCAAGACTTTGATGCCGGCCCTCCGACTGGGATTCGTGGTTGCCAGCGAGGAGCTCTTACAGTCGCTCAGCCAGAAAAAGCATGCCTCCGACCTGGTTTGCTCACTGTTGTTGCAGCGAGGCCTGGCCGAGTATCTCAAGCGGGGCAACTTCGGGCCGCACCTGAGTCGCATTGTGCCCATCTACAAGCAGCGTCGCGATGCCTTTCATCAGGCGCTGCTCGAACACGCGCCAGAGTGCTCATTCCATCTGCCCCCGGGAGGCCTGTCCCACTGGCTGAAACTGCCGGCCGGAGTGGACGAATCGGCCCTTTTTTCGGAGGCCTGCCACCAGGGTCTGGTGTGTGCCCGAGGAGCCGCCTTTTACCCGATGCCCCGAGCCCAGGGCTACCTGCGGTTGAGTTTCGGAGGGCACAAACCGGCCGAACTGGAGAAAGCTGCGGCTCTGCTCGGGCAGCTCTTGCGGGCGGCACGCCAGCGTCCCAGACTCAGAGGCAATCCTCTGGTCTGAGAGCCTGCAACCGAAATGGAACAGACCACTCCTAAAACTGGGCTTATGAGCGAAACCTGGTTTCTGTTGGCGGATGAGCGAAGAGCCTCACTGGTGGTGTCCTCCACCTATGGGCCCTGCTATGAAATCGAAGACTGGCGCGCAGCTGACCTGTCTGAAGTGGCCCTGCGCTTGAGCAGCCTGCAATCTCATTTCGACCGACTGGTGGTGGCCGCCCCACCGGCCGTATTGGAGCGTCTGAGGAGGGCCTATTCTGAAGCCGTGCGCTGCAAAATTGGCGCCGAACACCCGCGCTATCTGACCCACCTGAGCCAGCGTGAACTGCGAGAGGAACTCTCGCTGCTCTAGGGCATAAGTCTGGGTGCGCAGACTGCTTTTTGGGTTCATTTTCTTCTCGTTTCTCTTCTGTTTTGTGGCCTGGACCATGTATAAACTGGCCAACTCGGTGAGTGTCACCGATCCGGCCAAGCAGGCGGCCCTGGCCGGAGAAGTGGCCCCGGGAGCCCGGCCCCCAACCGGATTTGACACCGGCACGGCCTTCACCATGGGAATGCGTGGGATTACTTACCACGAAAAGCAGGGCAAACGCGCGCTAATCCTGATGGAATCTCCGCTCCCCAAAAACAAACCGGCGGATGCGCTGGCCGACTACCGCGCTCGCCAGGACGCCAAAAGTCATGTGGTGGTGGATAAGCAGGAGCGTCTGGATCTGAACACCAAATCCGGAAGCCTGCCGGTTCTGGCTCGCCAGATTCATCTGCCGGACGGAACCGCAAACTCAGATTTTCTGGTTTTAGCCCAAAATCCCAAACGAAGCGACAAAATCCTCATCATTATCGGCAATGCGCCCGGTGCTGACGAGGGAAAATTCCTGGCCGAATTCCTTGCAAATCTGGAAGTCAGCGCCTGGCCCTGATCATGATCTGTCGGAAGGTTCTCTTGCAGGCAACAATCGGCTCGGTTCGGCTCGCATAGACTGCAGCCACACACAAAGAGCAGTGACCAACCGACACAGACACATGCAGGAGACGAAAAAAATGAACATTACGCGTATGGCCCCCACGGTTCAGGCCGCCATTCCCCAGTTCGCCAAACAGGTGGTGAGCGAAATCGCGGCCGGGCAAATTCCCGATGGATTCACCCGCTCGGCCCTGGATGAGGCCGGCAAGCAAGAAGCCGGAAAAGGCGTCTTCGCCGCCTCAATGCTGGCCTCGATGGACGAGAAAGCCGGTCAGGATCAGGCCATGGGCCAACCCGGAGTGGTGCAGCAGGGTCCGATGACGGCCACCTTCGTCAGCGCCGGCCCCAAGCAGATCGAGGCGGCCATCAATGCGCCCGCCAAGCAAACCGGCGAGCCCGCGGTGATGTATGTCTGCGCAGGCCCCAACGGAGTTCAGACCATTGGCGTGATCGAGCATCCCAATTCAATCGAAGTCAAGAGTTTCATCATGACCTCCCAGAGCGAGGGTTATCAGCTGACCGGTTCCATCGCAAAATAGGTTTTGCAACTCGGCAACATCTGGCCGACTCCCGTAAGGCTGCTTTAATGGGCCGGCCTTAGCCTGGACTTATGGATACACTGCGTTCGGTTGGCGGGGTTGTTTCGGAAGGACTGGGCTGGGCACTGCTGCCCCAGCTCAAGATCGGCCAGTTTGTGGCCGAGAAAGCCATTGCGGCGCTGGGGCGGCAGAACCAACCTGCGCCTGCGGTCCAGCCTCTGGCTCAACCGCAGGCGCAAGCCCAGACCCCGGTGCAAACTGCCGGCCCGGTGCAGAACCCTCCCCAACCTCGACAGCTTCCACCCGGCAGCTACGACGTGGCCACCATTACCCCGGAGCAACTGGATGCCCTCAAGCATTCCAAAGACCCTAAGGATCACGCTCTGGCGGCCACCATTCAGCGCTCCAAAGCCGCCTACGGCGACTTGATGAAGAACGGCAGCCAGATTATCGCCAATCGCCAGGACGGCAACGACGGTCAGCCGGTGTTGACCCTGCTGCCACCTGGCTTTGACCCTGGCCGCGAGACGCGGGTCCACACCCACTACCATGGCTATAGCGCCACCGTGGCCGATTCGAAAAACCACGGGGCGGGCCTGACCAATCGCATCGCCGAAATTCAGCAGCGAGGCGGCCCCCAGACGGTGATCGTATTGCCCGAATGCGCCAATGCTCAGTCCGGCAAATACAGCACCAATTGGAGCAATGTCAAGAGCCAGACGGACACGACGGAAGGGGCTTTGAAGGCGGCCGGGGTCACCAACCCGACTTACCGCGTGGTTTCTGCCCATTCTGGGGGGGGTGACGCTTTAACCTACGCCCTGGCCCACGGCAAGAACGGCGCCGGGGTCCAGGCCGACCGACTCGAGCTTCAGGATTGTTTCTATGGTTCCCAAGGGCCCGTGGCCCAGTGGGCCCAGACTCCCAACGGGCAGGCCGTGCATTCGGTGGTCTACCTGCACGGCACCAACGATGCCAGCGACGCTGGGGTCCGGCGTGCCTTTGGCAAGCGCTACGTGCGCCAGGAATACGGCAACCACGACCTGACCAACAAGAAGATGGACGCCTACCCTGACTGATAACCAATTTCAGTACGCCAGTACCAAAGGGGGCGGTACGAAACTCCCAGAAATTTGGTTATCAACGTGAAAAAGCTGATTTTAGCCGTCTTACTGACTCTTCCAGGGCTGGCCCAGGAACCGACCTGGCGCGAGATCAAGGGAGCCCTGCAAAAGTCTGCCCTGAACCCGGTGACCAGCTCCCAGCTGGACCAGGCCGCTCTCCAGGAAATCCGACAGCATTTGCCGGCTTCCAGTCTGGAGGAGGCTTGGGATCAGCACCCGGAGGCGCCGTTACTGCAATGGTGCGCGCGGGGAGCGGCCGAGTTACTGCACGACCCCTACCTGACCTATCTGGAGCCGGAATCGTTTCGCAGCGTGGTGAGCAAGTTTGACGGCGACGCTCAGCCTGGACCGGGCTTCTCGATCGTCAAGGATGGCCCCGGTCAGCCGGTTCGGGTTTTGGAAGTGGAGGCCAACGGGCCTCAGCGGCTGCACGCGGGGGACGTCATTTTAAGCCTGAACGGCCACTCCACGGCCGATCTGTCCATCGAGGCGGCCCGCGCCGAACTGGAAGGACCGGCCGGCAGCCTGCTGCATCTGAACCTGGCTCAGAGCGAAATGGACCTGCCCCGTCTGCAGCCCGACAAGCGGACGGTCACCTTCCAGCAAATGGACAATGGAGTTGGCTACCTCCGTATCCGAAATTTTGCGGCCTCCACTCCGGCTGAGGTCAAGGAGGCCTTGGGGCTCCTGCACACTTCCAACGTGGTCATCGACCTGCGCAACAACGGCGGAGGGCTGGTCAGCTCGGCCGTCCAGGTCTGCTCCAACTTCCTGCCTGGGGGTTCCCCGGTCGTGCGCCTGCAGCGCCGTGACTCCACCCAGCCTTATATGACGGGTTCTTCCGGCGGAGCCAATTCCACCACCAAGGTGGTGGTGGTGATCAACCATGAGTCGGCCAGTGCGGCCGAGATTATGGCCTCGGCTTTGCACGACCACGGCAGGGCCACCCTGGTGGGAACGACCAGCTTCGGCAAAGGCTGTGTGCAGAGGTATCTTCCGCTGCCGGACGGCGGGGGCTTGAAGTTTACCTCGGCTTTGTATCAAACCCCGGCCGGCCATCAGATCCAGGGAACTGGCATTACCCCAGATATTCAAGAAACCCTGGACCCGCTCACGCGCGCCCAGGGCTTGCTAACTTCTGTTATTCACGCCGGAATCTAAGAACCTGGCCAAGCGGCTAGCGATTGGCGGCTTCAATGTCGCGGGTATCCCAGGCTCCCACGATATTGCTGGGCACACGGTGGATGCCCTCATAGTTTCCAAGCGTTTGGGGCTCGCCCGGGTTGATCACCCGCACCATCATCCCGTCGGGAAGGCACAGGCGCAGGTTGTCGCCGACCTGCAGCTGAGACTGGATGACGGGGCGTTCGGAATACCAGAACACGGCCATCGAAGGGACTTCAAGGTCGCGGCCATCCGGGGTGCGCATCAGGATCTGGCCCATATGACGACCCTGGAAGGTGCCTTCCAGAATTTCGTTCTGACGAAGTTCCAGCACCTGGTCGGCGGAGGCAAATCCGGTCAACATAATCATACCAATCAAAATCTTCTTCAACATTTTCTTCTCCCGCTTTCGAGTAAAGTTTTGCTGGACCAACCTTAACCCCAGCGGGCCCCAATAGACAGAAAGGGTCATACTTGCCCGGAAGGTACCTAGATACCACCACAGGAATTCCGACGGACTTGTGGCACATGGGTCGCCATGCATGAATGTCAGAACGTAGCCCAACTTTTCCACAGCCGCGTCCGTCAGACGCCCAACGCCGAAGCCTTCCGTTACCCGGAGGGGAGTGGTTGGGCCAGCCTCACCTGGCAACAAACTCGCGACCGAGTTCAGGACATCTCGGGCGGTCTGCTTTCGCTGGGACTGCAAACGGAAGAACGCTGCGCCATCCTGTCTGGCACCAGTGTGGACTGGATCCTGGCAGACTTCGGCACGCTCTGCGCCGGAGGCGCCACCACCACCATTTACCCCAGCAACACGCCGGATGAATGTGCCTTTATCCTGAGCGACTCGGATACGCGCTTTGTGTTTGCGGAGAATGACGCTCAGGTTGCCAAACTGGTGCAGGTTCGCTCTCAGATTCCGAAGGTGGAGAAAGTCATCGTCTTCCAGGGCTCGCCCTCGGCCGACGAGTGGGTTATTACGCTGGAGCAGCTCTCCCAAAAGGGACGCGGCCAGTTCTTGAGCCGCTCTTTTGAGGATGTCACCAAAGACATCCCCAAGACCTCGCTGGCTACCCTGATTTACACCTCCGGCACCACCGGTCACCCGAAGGGCGTGGAGTTGTTGCACGACTGCTGGCTCTACGAGTCGGAAGGCATCGCGGCCTTGAACCTGCTGCGCTACGATGATCTGCAATATCTGTGGCTGCCCCTGGCTCACTCTTTTGGCAAAGTTCTAGAAATGGCCCAACTGCGCATCGGCTTCGCCACGGCCGTGGACGGAAACCCGGACAAGATCGTGACCAACCTGGCCGTGATCAAACCCACCTTCGTGGCGGCCGTGCCGCGCATCTTCGAGAAGATTCACGCCAAAATGGTGGGTGGAGCCAAAGGAGCCGGTGGCTTCCGCCTGAAAATGTTTAACTGGGCCATGAACGTGGGCCAGCAAGTTTCCCGCTTGCAACAGAAGGGCAAGAGCCCGGGCCTGCTGCTCAATCTGCAGCACATGGTGGCTCGCAAGCTGGTGTTTTCTAAGCTGCACGGGCTGTTTGGCGGTCGCCTGCGCTTTTTCGTCTCCGGCAGCGCCCCTCTCAACGCCAACTTGAATGAGTTCTTCCACTCGGCCGGAGTGATCATCTATGAGGGCTATGGCCTGACCGAGACCAGCGCAGCCACCTTCGTCAACTTCCCGGGGCACAATCGAATTGGAACGGTCGGTCCGGCCCTGCCCGGAACCGAGGTGAAACTCGCCCCCGAAGACAACGAAATTCTGATCAAGGGTCGGGGTGTGATGCGCGCCTATCACAACCAGCCCGAAATGACGGCCGAAACCTTCGATCAGGACGGCTATCTGAAGACGGGCGACATCGGCACCTTGGAAGACGGCTTCCTGCGCATCACCGACCGCAAGAAAGACCTGATCAAGACTTCAGGCGGCAAATATGTGGCTCCCCAGGCTCTGGAAGCGGCCTTGAAGATGTCTTGTCCGCAGATCAGCCAGGTGCTGGTCCACGGGAACAACCGCAACTTCTGCACATGCCTGATCGCTCTGGACCCGCTGTCGATTCAGAACTGGGCCAACTCCCACGGACTGGCCAATGTTTCCTATGAGGAACTGACTCGACACGAGCAGGTGCGCCAGATGATCGCCGGTTGCGTCGAGAGCCTGAACAAGACCTTGCCCAGCTATGAGACGCTCAAGAAATTCGCCATTCTGCCGGCCGACCTGACGCTGGAAACGGGCGACCTCACCCCCAGTCTCAAGCTAAAACGCAAGGCGGTCGAGGCAAAGTACAAGGATCTGCTGGACGGTTTCTACTCGGGCGGACGCGACTAGCTCGGAGTTGGAATGATCCGAATCGCCCACCGCGGTGGGGCGGCCTACGCACCCGAGAATACCCTTGAAGCCTGCCGGCATGGTGTGCGCCTGGGAGCCGATTATCTGGAAGTGGACGTGCGCCAGACGCTGGATGGGAAGCTGGTTCTGGCCCATGATTCGTGGTGGTGGCGGCGGGTGGAGGGTCGAACCTACGACGGCCGGCTGGCCCTCTTCAACGACTACCTGAAGCTGGCAGCCAGCTCCAGAGTGGGTATTTTCCCTGAGATCAAAGGCTCGACGCGCGGGCTGCCGGCAGCCATGGTGGAGGCCATCCGCGGGCACGGCCTGCTGCAACGCTGCGTGATTCCCTCCTTCTCAACCAGAGCTCTACGCGAAGTGCACTGGATGGAACCCGATCTCCCCCTGTGCCAGCTGCTCTATCCCTGGCAGTTCTTAAGCCTACCCCGGCTCGATCCTTGGATTCGAGTGGTGGCCCCGAATGCGGAGATGTTGCGCCTGAACCCCGCCCTGGTGGCCCAGGCCCAGAAGAGAGGACTCCAGGTCTGGCCCTGGTTCGCCTTTGGGGAGCGCTGGCTTTCAGGCTATGTTGCCGGTCTGGGCGTAGACGGGATGATTTTGGACGACCCGGTTCACATCTAATCAAGACTGTTTAAAGCCGGACCTTCCGTGGCTTGAGTGTCAATGACAGACTGGAGAAGTAAAAGTTAGGAGCCGAGGCTCTGGAAAAGGCGCTGGTCAGGCCAGAATGAACTGGCCATTTTAACATTCCGTTAACATTTGGCCTGAAGAATTTGCGCTCTGTTTGCGCCACCCGGCTTCAATTGCTAAATGCTGAAAAACCACATTCTGATGCTGGCTTTGACCGTCCCCGCCTGGGCTCACCACGGCGGAGCCAGCCTCTCACAGGGGGCCGGCACTCCGGTCGAGACCAATACCCCACTGACCCTGCCCCAAGGAACCACGATTGTCTACACCCGGGCGGAACTGGTCAGTTTTCGCAAGTTTGCCCAGTTCGAGCCCAACAATACCGACTCATTCGAATTCTTCCAACTTGGGGTTTCCCACGGTCTGACCGACTTTCTTTCGGTCACCGCGATTTTGCCCTACAACCTGAAGAACCAGGACGGTGTGGGGACCTTTCGCGGCTTTGGCGACGGCAAGGTGCTGGTCAACTTGGGACTGCACTATACCCCTGGGGAAGGAATTGACCTCAACGGCCCCGAGGATGTGGCCGTCAATTTGAGCGAGACGGACAAGTTCTACTTTGGATTCTATGGTGGACTTTCCATGCCCAGCGGCCGCAACAAACTGGACCTGGGCCAGGGGATTGAGCCCGGTCTGCAGCCGGGTTTTGGGAGCGTGAACTATACACTGGGAGCCTCGGCCATGATGTCGGTCTCGAAGAAATTCAATCTGGCGGCTGACGTGGGTTATGACTTTTTCACTCCCTTCAGTCAATCGGGAGACAAGTTCGGCAATGAATTCCGCGCCAACCTGGCAGGTGTTTATCGTCTCCATTCGGACGATCAGGCCCTGGTCAAACAGCTGGATGGAGTCTTGGAGCTGAACTATCTGCAAATCGCCCGAGATGAAAGCGCGGCGGTGCCCGAATTGGGCACGGGTGGAAAGATTCTCTATCTCTCGCCTGGAGCGCGCTTTCAGGTGGGAGACTACAACTTTGGGGTGCTGGCCAAATTCCCGGTTTGGAAAAGCCTGAATGAAAGACCCTTGCAGCAGGGGTCGGAGGGTCTGGAGAAGGTTCGCCTCATTTTCACAGCCTCGAGGGCTTTTTGATGTTCCGCCTGGCACGACTTCTGATGCTGCTGAGCTGTCTCTCGCTGGCTGCGGGGGCACACACTTTCTGGCTGCGGGCTTTACCCGAGGGGGCCGAACTGCTTTTGGGCCACGACGAAACCTCGGATGCCTACACACGATCCAGCTTGAGCGAATTGAAAGCCTACGACGGACAGGGACAGCCGATTCAGTTTGAGGAGCGGATTTCGTCCGGCCTGCTCGCATTGCACAATCCCCAGGCCCTGGCCTATTCGGTGAAAGCCGACTATGGTATCTGGATTAAGACCATTCACGGTTGGCGTCCGGGCAGTAAGCAAGATTCCCAGGATCGTGTGCTCAAATCGATGTGGTCGATTTTCTACTGCAAGCTGGTGCGCGGATCGGGGGTCAGTCTGAAACTCAATCTACCCATTGAGATCATCGTGCTTTCTCACCAGGGTGAGCAGCTGGAAGCTCAGTTGCTCTGGCAAGGTCAGCCCCGGCCCGACTGCCCAGTCTTCCACGAGCATGAACAGGTGGCAAGAACCGATTCTTCCGGTCGCTTTGTGACCACCTGGAAGAGTGGAACCAGCTTGAATCTGAGCGCCTCGGTGGAAGAGCAACTCCCCAACAATGTAGACGCCGATGTGAAAGCCACGGTTGGGTCGGTGACCTTTGCCCCCTAGCTGGAGCTGCTGGCTGATTCTTTTGCTGCCGCTGGCAGGCTGGGCTCACGGCATCCCCGAGTCGGAAAAGTTGGCCGTGATGCAAGGGGGCCTGGGCACCTATTTGCGCCTGGGCGCGGTGCACATGCTCACCGGCTACGACCACTTGCTCTTCTTGCTGGGCATCGTCTTTTATCTGGACGGCGCCCGCGATGTGGTGAAGTATGTCACCCTCTTTACCCTGGGCCACAGCCTGACCCTGACCCTGGCCACGCTCTACCATGTGCAGGCCAACGAATTTCTGATCGACGCCATCATTGCCCTGAGTGTCTGTTACAAGGCTTTCGATAACCTGGACTGGTTCTCGACCTATCTCAAGGTGAGGCGGCCCAATCTGTCCGCGGTAGTCTTTGGCTTCGGACTCATCCACGGCTTTGGATTGTCCACGCGCCTGCAAGAGTTGCCCATCGGGCACCACCACCTGGCCGAACGCATCATGTGTTTCAACCTGGGCATCGAGGTCGGACAGCTGCTGGCCTTGGCCCTGATACTGATGCTGTTGCGCAGCTGGCGACGCACCAAAGACTGGTTGCACTGGTCGCGCATCTCCAACCATCTGATCCTCCTGTTGGGCAGCTTGCTGTTTCTGGTGCAGATGCACGACTACATTCATTCAATTCATCCCGAGCATTATCAAGCCAGCCAGATCCATGAGCCGGCCATCCAGGAGCCTCACCATGACAGCCTTTAGTCGCCGCCAGTTGCTGCTATTCTTTATGCTCAGCGCCAGTGCCCTGGCCCATCCGGGCCACGGCCCGCACACCCACGAAATCGAAATCGATGCGGAAGAAGCCGGACTGCTTGCTCCGGACGCGGTTGCGCTTAAGGTCAAGGAGGGCAGGCTGGACGCCAGCTGGCTGAGCATCAAGCCCAATCCAGCCCGGCCCGTGCAGTTGGGCCAGCAGGTTGAATGGCTGGTCACCTTCGACAATCCGAGTCTGCCCGACGAGAAGAAGCGACGCCTCTATGTCTTTCTCAAACTCAACGGCCAGCTTTCGGGTATCAACTTTACCGGTCGCTGACGGCGGGCAGTCTCTGGTTAAAGCTCGGAAAAATCCCAAACAGCCAGATCCCCCGAAGGGTCCTGGCCTCCGACCGCCACCAGCTTGAGCAGAGGATCGCAGACCAGGCTCTTGGCCCAATCCGCGTGGGTTTCCAGCGACATCAGCGGGCGCCCTCCGGCCAGTTCCACGGCCTTCAACTGACGACTCCCGGTCAAAGCCAGCACAAGATTGGGGTCTGGCGAGTAGGCGCAATCGATCAACACCGCCCCCAGGTTCTTGATCTCTCTTACGCTTTCGAGCTGAGACAGTTCCCAATAGCGTAAGGTCTGGTCGCTGGAGGCGCTGAGCAAGGTGGCCCCGTCGGGACTGAAGAGAGCGCGCGTCAAACTCTTGGTGTGCCCTTTGAAGGTCGCCACCAATTCGAAACTGGCCAGATCCCAAAGCTTGAGGGTCGCATCCCCGCCAGCGGTGGCCAACACATGGCCGTTGGGATGAAAGTCCACGCTGCTGGTGGCCCCCTGGTGGGCGGTCCAGCGCAGCGGCTCGGGAAGCTCGGGCCCGAAAAGGGCACACTCACCGCCGAGATAGGCGGCCGCCAGAATGGCCCGCTGGGGGTGGAAGGTCAGACGGGTGCAGGGACGGTGACTGTAGATCGGCATGCTCGGACCCTGTAAATCGGAGCTGAGCAGGTGGACCTCACCGGCCTTGGAGCAACTGACCAGAAACTTGCCGTCGGGAGACAGGGCCAGTGAGACCACAGGTTCGGGATGAACCACCACCTGGGAGAGTGGCTCAAGCTCGGGCCAGCTCCAAAGACGAATACAACCATCAATTCCGCCAGTCGAGTAAAGCCGCCCAGCGTGCAGGCACAACAATTGGGTCCCGGCCTGATGGGCTCGCTGACGTCTGACCAGACTGGCCTGCCTGGCTTTGAAAACCTGGCCCTTGGGCAGAGCCTCCAGACCAAAGCCAGCGAAGAATTCGCTAATTCCCGGCGGCCTCTGTCGCAGCTCAAGCTCCAGGCCTGCCGCCAATGCCTGAACGGTGCGGCTGCTGACGCTGGGATTGAGGATCTCCAGCTCGGGCAGCGGCGTCCCCTGCAGGCGGCTGGGAGCATCAGGCACCTTGGTGCCTGCCAGCACCGTAAACATGGTCGCGGCCAGACCGTAGACATCGGTGGCCGGCGTGAGAGTCTGGCCCTTGTATTGCTCTGGCGGAGCATAGCCGGGTGAGAGACCGCGGCCGCCCTGGGTCGCCTGTTCGCGACTCAAAAATCCCCGGGTCAGGCCAAAATCCAGCAGCACGCAACGACCGTCCCGACAATGAAAAATGTTATCGGGTTTCAGATCGGCGTGAACCAGTCCGGCCCCGTGCATCATCAAAAGGGCCTGACCGATCTGGTGCGCCAACGGCAGCAGATCGTGTTCGCGCAGTTTGACGCCCAAAGAGAGACCGGCACCCAACGTGACTCCATCCAGGAGTTCCTCCACGATATAGACGGTTCCGTTCTCTTCAAAAGTATTCAACACCAGCACGATACCGGGGTGACGAAAGCGCGAGAGGGCCGCGGCCTCGTCCAGAAAGGATTTAAAGCCGTTGCGGTAGAGCGCCTGGTCCTGAGTGTGAACCTGGTTGTCGGCATCGCGCTGACAGCCGCGGGGGAAAAACTCCTTGATGCAGACCGGGAAGCGCCCTTCGCTGGCTTTGTAGGTGATCGCGAAACCGGCCATGGCAATGGCGCTCTGGATGGTGTAGCGGCCCTGATGCAGAGGGGTTCCGGGCGCCAGTGGGGTTCGCTCGTGTTGGGACATGGCTGGTGCAGCCGCTTCGTTTGCCCAGGTGGCGTCCCTTTGCGAGGGAGGAATTTCTTGGCAGCGAACCATCCCGAAGTGAGAGTAAAGATACTCCTGGGGCTGCTGGTCGCAACGCTGGTCTACGCCTTCTTTTGGGCCACCAAATCGCCGCCCTTTCCCGACAACTGGAAGGCAGCCGAGAGCGACCTGCCGGCTGGCGGGTTCTCCCTGGACAGCCGCCACTCGGGCGACTTTGGCATTGAATTTGTGCCGCCCGGCACACCCCGAATGGACGTCTATCGGCGCATGATCTCCACCACCGACGATGAAGGCAATACGGAAAACGAGCCCGCTGACTATGAACCCCTGGGGGTCTATTTGGGGCGTGGCTACTTTTACGACATCAATGACAATTTAAGCCTGATCGCTGAGCGTGCCTTTGAAGAACGCAAACAACCCCGGCTGTTTCATAGCATCGCCTGCAGCGGCGGCTTCTGGTGGAACAACTATGAGGTCGAGGGAACGGACGGCAAGGTGGACGGAGGCTCAACCGTGATCGAGCACAAAGCCGACGGCGAAGTCTTCGTAGACGGCCCCTTGTTAAGCAATGTGTCGATCAAAGCCGAACCCGGCCGGCGCGTGCTGACCTTCAACATGAGCAAGGCTGAACTTGTCTTCCACAAATGGGGAGAGACCATCAACTGGGGTTTATCCAGCTATGAAATCCAGCGCAACCGGGACGAGGTCCACTGCGACGGCCCCCTGCTCAATGACCATTTCCTCACCAAAACCGCTGAGGGATTCCTCACGGATGGATCCAGGGCGTTGGTGCTGGGCAAAGTGACTCGCTGGGAGAGTTCGGTCGAAGGCACCACCAATCTGGTGCGCACCGCCAACCGTCTGCGCTTGCAGCAGTCAGGCTTTGATCAACAGTTTCGGGTGGACTGAAGTTTATTTGCCGAAAACGCGGTCGGCCACAACCTGACCTAAACCAACGGCGGCTCCCGCGGCCAGAGCTCCAGGAATGCCGCCGCCCATGGCCTGAGTCAGGGTGAAGGTGGCAAAGCCTTGCAGGGCCCCGAAGCCGGCTCCGAGAGCCGCGCCACCCAACACGCCAGCGGTGGTCAGACCGATGGTAGCGCTACGTGGGGCCTTGTCGCCCTTCTCTTCTTCAATCTGCTTGATGGTGCCGTAAACCAGCTGACCGCCCTCGATGGCGCCACTGGTGCCGTAATAGGCGCCGGTGAAGGTCATGGTGCCGCCCAGGCTGCCGCCACCGCCCCAGTAGAAGAAGGCGTTCTTGACGGCGCTGGAGCCGATGGTCACGGCTGCGTCCAGGGCGGTGTGGGCGAAGGAGTCCTCGCCCCCTTTGGTGGGCTCGGGAGCCTCGGGTCCTTTTTGAGCCTGAACCGGTTTGGGCAGGCTGAATTTGGCGGGCTGGGTGTGGTTGCTCTGGACGTTCATATCGGCGAATTCCTCTGTGCTTTTTATTTCGCGCGCAGACTATTGCAGCGGGCTGAAATTTTCTTGAACTCCAGACCCCTTGGAGATCGAGACGAAAGCTTGCTGGAGCGGAGTGAGCAGCTCATCTCGGTAGGCCAGAGCCATGTCGATGTAGGGCTGGTTCTGTAAGTATCGGTAGCGGACGCCGCGAGCGTGGACGGTCTGCATATTCTCAGGAACCAGTGACACTCCCAGGCCGGCTCCCACAAGCCCGACGATGGCGTGCATCTGCCCCACCTCCTGCACGATTCGAGGGTTGAAGCCGGCCTGACCGCACAGGTTGATCAGGCGGTCATAGAGCCCGGGGCCTTCGTGGCGAGGAAAGATGATGAAGGGGTCGTTTTTAAAGTCTTCCAAATGCAGCTCAGGGTGGTCGGCCTTGGGATGGTTCTCGGGAAGGGCGATTATGATAGCCTCCCGATCAATCGTTTCCACCCGTATGTTGGTAGCGCTGGCGGGCAGTCGCACAAAGCCCAGATCCAGCCTTCGCTCCTGCAAAGCCAACAGTTGCTCGGCACTGCCCAGCTCGAACAACTCCAGCACGACATTGGGGTAGGCTTGGCGATAGCGCCGCAGCAGGGTGGGGAAAATCCCGAAGGGAGCGGAGGAGGCGAAGCCCAGGCGCAGCCTGCCCAGCACCCCTTGTGAGGCCTGGCGGGCCCGATGGGTAGCCCTGGCCACCGCCTCCAAGACCGTCTCGGCTTCCTCTCGGAAAACTCGCCCGGCCTCGGTCAGCTCGACCTTGCGCTTGCTGCGGATGAAGAGCGGTGCTCCCAGCATTTCTTCCAGCTGGCGGATCTGAGTGGAGAGTGGCGGCTGGGCCATGTGCAACTGCTCAGCCGCCCGTCCAAAGTGGAGTTGCTCGGCCACGGCCAGGAAGTAGCGAAAATGTCGAAGCTCTATCATACGTCGGGAGTATTATAACAAGACGAATAATATATTGGAAATATCGAACTGCAGGGTCTATCCTGGGCCTTGTTATGAATCGTCCTCAAATCGCGGTGGCCGCTGGTGGCTTCGCAGCCTTCGTCAATATTTACGCGCTTCAGGCCCTTTTGCCCGGCCTCTGTCAAGTTTTTGCAGCCCCCCGACATCAGGTCAGTCTGACCGTCACGGCCACCACCCTGGCGGTAGCGCTGGCCTCCCCCTGGGCGGGAAAACTGTCCGCCACCTGGGAGCGGCGCACTCTGGTGGCGGGTTCTCTGTTGGGCCTGGTTCTGACCACTCTCTTGGCGGCCAGCTCCAAGAGCCTGCCCGAGCTGGTGGTTTGGAGGTTTGCCGAGGGGTTGTTCTTGCCCGCCCTGGTGGCCTCGCTGATGGCCTTCGTAGCCGAAAACTGGAAAGGCGCGGCCCTATCGCGCACCATGTGCAACTACGTCACCTGGACCGTCATCGGCGGCTTCGTGGGGAGGTTTGTGGCCGGTTGGGCGGGTGCTCATCTGGGCTGGCGGGCGGCGCTGGGATTGACGGCTCTCCTGAATGCACTGTCGGGGGCGGTGCTGCTGGCCAACCTGCCCCGCCGCGAGGCCTCCGGGCCAATCCTGGGAGGGCACCGGTTGAGCTACTTCCTGGCTCAGCCGGCTTTCCAGGCGGCCTTTGCCTGCGGCTTCAATGTCTTATTTTCGCTGGTGGCCATGTTCACCTATATCACCTTCAGGTTGTCCGAGCCGCCTTTCGCCCTGAGCGCCGATACGCTCGGCTGCATCTTTTGCGTCTATCTGGTGGGAGTGGTGGTCACGCCGCTGGCCGGAAGCCTGATGGCCCGCCTGGGCTTTCGCACTTCCTTGCTGGGGGCAAGCTCGGTGGCCATTGTGGGGGCGCTGTTCTGCTTGAGCACCTGGCTGTGGCTGGTGATCGTCGGACTGACTCTGAGCTGCTGCGCCGCCTTCATCGGCCAGGCCGGCACCTCCGGTTATGTGGGACAGCAGGGCGGGAAAGAGCGCACCAGCGTGCTGGGCCTCTACCTCTGTTTCTACTATTTGGGAGGCAGCGCTGGCGCGGCTCTGCCCGGACTGCTTTGGCCCCTGGGCGGCTGGACGGCCTGCGTCGGCCTGATCATCGCTTTGCAACTGGTCACGATCGGTTTGGTACGCTTCGGTTTCGCCAAAGCCTGACCGACCTCTGGGCGGAGAGTGGGGAAGGCCCGACCCGCCCAGAGGGATTTTCAGGCCTCCGGCTTGCGAATCAGGAAGACCGGGCAGGCGGCGTGTCTGGCCACTTTCTCAGCGACACTGCCGATCATCCAGCGGGTCAGACCGTCTCGACCGTGGGAGTTCATGACGATCATGGAAACGTCAGGCTGTCCGCTCCGCTCCACGATGCGCTGAGTGGCGTTTCCCACCGCGTATTCGGACTTAACGGGGACCGTGACCTTGACCTGAACCTCAGCCAGATATTTCATACACTGAGATTCCAGCTCGTCCATGCGAGATTCCATTTCGGGTGCATCCTGCAGGCTCCAGACATCGGGCAGCAGGCCCACCCGAAACAGAATCAACTGAGCGCCGTAGCGTTCGGCCAAATCGCTGGCCCAGGGCAGAGCCAGCTCCGAGAGCGGTGAGCCGTCCAGCGGCACCAGGATCGAATTCACTTGCATTTTCCACCTCCTTACACTTCAACCACGTGGGGTCAGCCGCGGTTTCGGTGGAGAGGTCAAGATTACTTGCTCAGCCCGATCACTCCGACCCCAACGCGGTCGCCGGAGTTGCCCGTGGGCTGGGTCTTAAAGTCATCTTTGTCAGCATGAATGACCACCGCTCGGCCCAGGATTCCGTCCTGTCCAAAAAGCGAGAGGTCGCTCATGGTCAGTTCCAGATGCGCCTTGCCGCTGGCGTCAGACTTGAGGTTGCCCAGATCGCCGGCGTGGCGGTTGGCCGCCTTGGGACCGGCGTGCTTGTGCTGGCGGGGATTGAAGTGGCCGCCGGCGGACTTGCCGTCATTGGCGCTAACGTCGCCGAATTCGTGAATATGAAAGCCGTGCTCGGTGTTGGGCTTGAGACCCTTGACGTCCACCACCACTTTGACTTCGTGCTCATTCACCCAATCAAAGCGCACAGTGCCTTCAACCTTGTTGTTGCGGGTCGGATGGATCACGGCAATGGCCTGCGGGTCGGCGGCCAGAGCCGGAATGACGGTGCCCAGGCTTAGTAAAGCCAGGGTGGCGATGCCCCTACGCATGGCTCATCTCGCCGCTGGATTGGAGCACGGCCAGTTCCAGCTTCATCAAGTCGTGCAGGGCCATGAGGGCCTGGCGAGTGTCGGGAGTGACGCCGGTCAGCATTTCTTGAAAAACCTTCTCGGCCGTTGCTTTGCGTTGATTGATGGTTTCCATAGAGCCTCCTCGGTTTGGTTCACTTTCAGGTTAGCCTGCCGGACGGTTGGCGGGCAGGTATTGAGATACCCGGCTGCGGGTATCGTCGGCCAGGTCCACCGGATGGCGACCACGGTGGCAGACGCGGCCGAAGCGGAGATCGTTGACCTGCCACCGAAGCGCGCTCCATGGGTATGGATGCGGGAGCAAAAACCGGGGGCAACTTGGGCGGGACCAGAGGTCCGGGGGCCCATCAGGGCAGCAGTAAGGCCGGCAGAAAGACAGAGGCGAGTCGCGGTCTCGACTCGCCTCTCAAGGCCGATCAGGTCAAGGTCAGCGCCGAGGTCCATAAGGCTCAGCAAATGGCCGGAACCCTACCCTCCTTCTCGGCTCTGGCAGCCAATCTCGGAGTGGATCGTCCGGAAGCAAAGAACGGTGCGGTCGAAAGCCTGCGCGGCCACCTGGGCACCCCCACCGCTGACCTCAAAGGCATCCTGCCCGGCGGATTCAGCGCAGCCGGCGGCAAGACCAACAACTGCGCCGACACCGTCACCTCCGCCCTCAAAGCCAATGGCCAGTTCGACAAAAATATCGTGAATGTCAAAGAGATGGAAAGAGAATTCAAGAGAGAGGGAATCAAACAGATCCCCGCCGATCAGGCCATGCCCGGCGACGTCTGGATCTCCGAGTCACGAAAGCACACCGAATTGGTGTCCGAGGCGGGCGGGGGCATGACCATCGGCTCCAACAACCAGGACCCTATCACCGGCGAGCCCACGCCCGGCAAACAATTCATTACCGAACGGCCAAAAGATGTCGACGCAGGGGTCTATTACGACCTGACTCCCTAGTCGTTGTCGCCCCCTGGGGCCGGCCTGAGGTCTAGCCGAAAACCGGAACCTCCACTAACCGCTGAGCACTATTCATCATCAATTCTTTTTCGGGAAGTCGGTGTATCAGTTCGCTCGGCAATCCCGACAGGCCCATGGAAGCTCCAGCGATCTGCCCTGCAATTGATGCAATCGTATCGGTGTCTCCTCCAACCATAATCACCTGCCTTATCATCTCGGCAAATCCGATGGTTAAAGCTTGCCGACCGGCAAACAGTGCTAACGGAACTGACTCAGCCACAAACCCTGATGTTCCTGTTCTGCCGGCCGCATCGTCGATACTGGCAGCCTCGAAGGAGGCGAGAGACAGCAGTCGATCGCGGACAACTGAGTCTGGCAATGAAGAGGCAATTTCGCTTAGTGACGCTGGCTCTGCGGAACGCGCAGCGGATCTGATGGCTAAGGCGGTAGCAACCGCACCAACGTAGGCCTCGTCGTTGTGGTGAGTTATTCTACAAACGTCGCGGATCATTCGGCGTCCCTCAGGCGAATCGAGGTCGACAAAGAACGCCAGGGGCGCGATCCTCATCGCAGCACCATTGCCAGCGGAGTGCTCACCCTTGCTGCCGGCCAGAGCCCAATGGCAGCCTGCAGCAAGATCTCTCAGGGCCTTCGTAGTGCTTGAGCCTGCGCCTCGTATCCGCCGGGCCCGAAACCACTTCAGAAGCCCATTTTCGATGAGTTCTGGGTCCACTTTCCCGCCAAAAAGGGCTTCGCAGGTTGCTAACGTCATCTGAGTATCATCAGTGATCCGCCAGCTGTGGCTAAGGTCCTCGAGCTGTTCAGGTAGATCTCGGCAAGGAGTGCCCTCAAAGGCCGAGGCTGCTGCGTCGCCAATTGCACCGCCGATCACGCAGCCGAACAGGGACTCTTTCCGAGACCTTTCCACCCTCAGGGCATTCGCCGCATATCTACTTGTGGCAAACTCAAGCGATCCGGGGAACAGCGCTTTTTTGTGCGGGCGGCCAGCATCCGGACATTATACCTCATCGGCGGCTTGGCGGAGACGGCCGCGCCGCCTTCGCTGGCCGCGCGGGTGGTGCTCAATGACAACCGTCCAGGTGCGCAGGGCGGTTCGGTTATTATTCATCCATGGCGTGTTCTCACGTGGGTTCAGGCTAGAGCGAACCTCTTCCAGATCATGGCGCAGCACGCCCTGCAAATGGTCGCCCAAAGGCACTTCGCGGGCAGCAGCCCACCCGGCCCTTGCCGCTAGTCCTCAGCGTGATTCCATAGCTCTCGATCACGGCCGCCAGGTCGATGCTGGCTTTCAGCTCTTCACTCTCGATTCGGTCCTGGGTGGGGTCAGGTCGGCGGCCTCACGCGAGGGGTGGCGCCATAAGCACCTCCTAAAATGTATGGCATGGTAGAACCATAATATGCAGACAATAGGCAAGAGGTTCACCCTCAACAGTTTGATCTGTCCGCGTGAACCCTTTAGAATAAGCTATCTAGACGGGAGACAGTGATATGGTTGGAGCCAAGCTACGCAAACTGCGCAAAGAAAAGGGGTGGACCCAAAAGCAGCTCGAGGAGCGCACCGGGATCGACCAAAAAAACATCAGCAGCTACGAAGCCGATAAGCTCAAGCCTTCGCCCCGCACGATTCAGAAATTCGCCCAGGCCTTCGAGGTGGAAGTCAGGGAACTGGTGGGCGATAACCCTTCGCACGCCACCCTGGCCCTGCAGGACGATGAACTGCTCCAGCTCTTCCGCGATCTACAGCACCTGCCCGAAGCGGACGTGAACCACGTCAAATGGATGATCTCTCTGGCCATCAAGCAGCACCGCGTGCAATCGGTCATGGCCAGCTAAATTTTTCCGATTGCGTTCGCCGGGCTGGGCCGTCAGGTCCAAACGGCGAACCCCGGCCGGCGGGTCTCTCGCCTGGGACCTGGTCTGTTTTCTGGCTCAGCTTGCGCTCTGGTTGTACGGAAATCTTGCTTCCAAGGCCTGCGCTCTCGATAGAGCGGGGGCCTTGGGCACGGCACCTTCGGGGTGCGGCCCCACCCCCCTAAACCTTTCAGCCGGCACCCAATGTCGATTCCCAGGGGTGCGCCCCGAAGGGCGGGCGGCGCAGCCACCCGGCTTTGGCGCCAAAGCGCGCACCCCTGGGCCTGTCTCCTCCGCCTGCGGTCCTGCGCCCAAGCTCCATCTTCCTTCCGGCGAAGCCGGCCACCCAGCCTCCGCCGGTATGTGGCCCGGCGGCCATTGTCGCCGAATGCTGCGCCGGTCCTGGCCACCACCAGCTCGGGCGGGCATTCGCCAACCCATCTCCCGTCGTGCAAGTCGTGTGCAGATCCGATCAGCCGCCACAAAAGCGCTCTACGGCGGTTTTTTGGGGCTCTGATCGAGGGCGAAAGTGGAGGGGCCGGGCTTCGCCCGGAACAAACACGAGTGCCAGGCGAGAGACCACAGGCGGAAGATGCTCCCTCCAGGGCCGCGCCCTTTTCCGGAAAAGGCGGCTTCGCCGCCCTTCGGGGCGCGGCCCTGGGTATCAACCGGAGTGCCGGCTGAAAGAAGAAGGGGGTGGGGCCGCACCCCGAGGGTGCCGTGCCCAAGGCCTGCGCTCTATCGAGAGCGCAGGCCTTGGAACAGAGATTTCCGTACAACCAGGGCGCAGGTCGATCCCGAGAAAAAGACCCGATCCCTGGCGAGAGACCGTACTCGAAGGCTGATCATGGCCTGGCCCGCCGCCTTCGGTCCCGCCGAGTAGGCGCCCCCCGTTGCC
>JAFEBA010000024.1 GCA_018266105.1 bacterium
TTCTTCAGACTGCTGGCGGGCGGCTTGCAATTGAGAAGTCAGCTCTTGAAGAGACTGTTCTTTCAGGCCCAGCTCCTGTTCTTGATGCGCCAGCGAGTCCGTGAGCTGCTGAACCTTCTGAGCCTGCTCTTGCAGCGACTGCGCTCGCAGCTCCAGTTCCTGTTCTTGGGCCCTCACCGAGGCCCCCAGCTGCTCAAGCTGCTCCTGGCTGGCCAGCAGTTCAGTCTGACTCTGCTGCTGGGCTTCCTGGCTGCTGAGCAGCTGAGGTCGGAGTTCGTTCAGCTGTTCATCCAATTGCTGAGCCTGCTGCTGAGCGTCGGATAACTCCTGACTCAGCTTTTGAACCGATCGCTCGGCCTCGTCCAGTTTGGCTTCGCTCTGGGCCAGGGACTCGGCCAGCTCGTGAGCCTCTTCCTGGCTGGTGGAAAGACGCTCCTGAGACTCCCTCAGGGCCTGCTCCCTGGCCTCCAGCTGCTGAGACAGCTCTCTGCGCGATTCTTCGGCCCGAGCGAATTCCAGCTCTTTCNNCAGCTCCTCAGACTCTTCCTGACTGCTGGCCAGACGCTCACGGTGCTCGTCCTGCAACTGGTTGAAAGCCTGCTCGGCTTGCTGGGCCTGCTGTTGGGCCTGGGTCAATCGGGCGGTCAGATCCTCAATGCTGGTCAGATGGCTGGAAAGTTGCTGACTCAGGTCCTGCAGCTGTTGGTCCCTTTGCAATAAGCTTTCGGCCAGCTCACGAGCTTCTTTCTGGAGCGCGTTCAGGCGTTCTTCTTGCTGGCTGGCCAGCTTGCGTTGTTCCTGGCGAGACTGTTCACTCTCGGCCAGTCGGGTCTGGGAGCGGTCATAGTCATTTTGCTGCTGCTGGAGCTCCTGATCGCGCTGAGCCAGAGCTTCTTCCAGCTCCCGACATTCCGCCTGAACGCTCTCGACAGTTTTATTCAGAGCCTCGAAACTGCGGGCCTGGGCTTTGAGCTCCGCTTGCTGCTTTTGGAGCGATTCCTCACTGGCCGCAAGACGAGCCTGAAGGCTCTGCAGGGCCCGAGTTTCATCGGCCAGCTCCTGACTTTTGTCGGCCAGAGCGGTCTCCAGATCTTGAGCTTCATCCTGACTGAGAGCCAGGCGGCGTCGCAACTCCTCCAGCTCCTCCAGTGCCTGCTGCCGGAGCTGACGTTCCTGAGCAAGCTGCTGTGCGGCCTGTGCACTCTGGTGGTCGTGCTCCTCGTCCTTGTTGGCCAGCGCCTCAGCCAGCTCGCTGAGCTCCTCCTGGCTGATGGCCAGTTTATCCAGCGCAGCCTGGAGCTGACTCTGCAGCTCTACCAGCTGTTGCTCATCCTTGGACTGGCTTGCGGCGCTCTCCAGCTGGGCTTTGAGTGCTTTGAGCTCCAGCAGTTTAGAACTCAGTCCCTGGCGAGAGGCAGCCAGCTGATCTTCCAACTCTTCCTGTTCGCTCAGGCGTGTGGCCAGGTCGGATTGCAATTGTTCGATCTGCTGGTCACGTTGGCGCAGAAGCTGCTGCAAGGCCTGATTCTCTTCGGCCTGGCGCTGCGAAGTCTGCACCAGCAGGGTCTCGAGCTTGGACTTTTGCTGCTCGATGGCGTTTACCACCTGGGACTTCAAATCCAGTAGCTTGGGGCGTTCCGCCTCGGAGCAGCCTTCCAAACGCTGCTCCAACTGAGCCAGCTTGTCCACCAACTGCTGTCGGCGCTGGTGTAAGGCCTGAAGCGCGAGAACCGTTTTATCGGCGGCACCTGGGGAATCCACATCGAGCTGACTCATCTACTGGATAGGTTGTAGACTGAGGCGGTCGCTCCCTGCGGCGGGAACCGATTCCCGAGATTAAGTCAAAGCGGGTTTCAGGGAAATCTTCGGGATGTGCAGCAGCGGACTGGCCACGCAGACGGTGTCCTGAGTGCGGCCGGCCACCGGATAGCCGGCCTCGCGCCAGGCTTTCCAGCTGCCGGGAATGTTGTTGACATTTTTAAAGCCCTGCCGACGCAAGAGGCTGCTGGCCAGGCTGGCCCGGTAGCCGGCCCCGCAGTATACAGCGGTGGCCACCTCTGGATTGAGTCTGTGCATCTGATCCTGCAGGCGAGGCAACGGGATATGAATGCAACCGGGAATGTAGCCGCGTTCGTACTCTGCCGAACTCCTGACGTCGATTAACTGAAGGTTGTTGCCAGCTTCCCTCAGTTGCTGAACGCTACGCTGGGGAATCTGTTGCAACGGAAGGCCGGCATTACTCCATTTGCTCATGCCCCCTTCAAGGTAACCGGCGAACTGAGCCAGTCCGGTACGGCGCAGGTAACGCAGCACATTCTCGCGCTCATGTTCCTCAAGAACCAGCAGCAAACGCTTCTCTGGATCCAAAAAGTGGCCGGCCCAAAGACTCATCACCGGCGCCGCCCCCAGGTTGAGGGCCCCCGCAATGTGACCGGCCCCGAAGGCGAACATATCTCGAGTATCGACCAGCTGAGTGTCCTCTTCCTCCAGGGCTTGCTGGAAAGCCTGAGCCGTTAAAGGCTGGGGCTGCCCAGGTTGGGGAGGAGCTTCCCCGTTCAAGTGCTTGAGACGACTGAAATAAGCCGGACGGGCAGGGTAGTTTTGAAAATCCACCGGGCCGGGCTCAATCAGATAGGGGTTATGACGTCGCTCGTAGCCGATACTGGAGACCTGGCGCCTGGACATCCCCTGACCACAAGCAGAACCGGCGATGTGGGCGGGGTAAACCAACACCCCGTCATCCAGCTTCAAATAGAAGTCGCGAAGAGTTTTAAAGAGCTGCTGGCAGTCCTCGGGCTGTCCCACTGACTGCACCAGCAGTGAATCGCCACTCAAGACAGCCCAGTTGACCCCGTTCTCCTCGAGCAAATAGGCCATGTGCTCAGGGCTGGTACCCGGTGTGTGGCGAGCTACCAGAGTCAGATCGCCAAATCGAAAGCGATCGCCGTCGTGGACCGGCAGATGCGGGAAGCGATAATCCCCCTTCCAGCTCAAACAGACTTTGGCCCCCGGAATCAACTGCGACCCGCTGAGCTGGTCACAGGCCAGGTGGGTTTCGAAGACATGGGTGATCACCACCCGGCGGTCGTGAGCCTTCTTTAAGTAGCGATCCACATCGATGGAGGGGTCGATCAGCGCGGCCGTGCCGCTGCCGGTATCTCCGACCAGGTAGGAAACGCTGGCCAGACCTTCGGTGAGCATTGCTTCAAACACGAGTCCCATAGTCTGAGCATAGCCCATCAGACCTTCTGCGGGCCGGGTACTTAAATACTGTCCTCGATGGTGGCCGGCAGAGAGCTTTCCAGGCTGGCCTTGCGCTGCACGTGCAAGATAAAGGAGGAGATCCTTTCGCGCTGCTCGGGAGTGAGATCTTCAGGAAACTTCAGGGCCAGCAGTTTCTTCTCACCCTCCACCCAGACTCTTTCGACGGTGGTTTCCACACTCACGGCATAGGCCCAACTCACCACCTGGATCTCGATGCGTTGGCCCCTGGCGTAGATATCCTCAATGGGTACACTGACCCCCATGCCCCCTCGGCTCAAATCGTTCAATCGGCCCGAACGCGGAAGCGCCTGCGCGAACTGCTCTCCTTTGAGCAAAATCACGACCGGAAGCTCGGCCGCCACTCGGAAGTCACGACGGCCGCCGGTGGGCAGCAGCTGGCTTCGGGAACGCCGACTGAGAGAAGGGCAGTCCACCCAGACCCTGGCGGGCTCGCGCTTCAGGATGCGAGTCTGGTGGGTCATCACCGAAGCCGATTGGAAATCCACCAGCAAGACTTCCTCGACCGAGGGAAAGGCCGCTGATTCGGGACGCAGGCACAGCCATGCGCCGTTATCCTCCAGGCGTTCCACCACGGCCTTACAAACCGAAAAATCTCCTTTCAGGTCGGCCGGGATCACCATGTAATGGGCTCCCGTGCCGTAGGGAGCCACCGGCTGGATCGGAACCGTTCTGATTTTTCTTGCCATGCTGGCGAGGTTCGAAATTCCGCGCGCAATGCCCTCTGATTTTCGGGGGGTGGAACTTTCTGAGAGCCGCTCGGGGTCCAGAAGATATCTTCAGAGGAGGAGGAGGTCATCATCTATGTTCTTCAGTCAATCACTTCTACGATCCACCACCCTGGCGCTGGCTCTGGCTCTGTGGGGCTGCGGCTCTCCAGAGGCCGTCAATCCGGTGGGATTGGCGGCTGAAAGCCGCCAGATTCGCTTTACAGTACCCAAGCAAGGCGGAACGGTGACCCTGCCGGCCACCGACAACATTCAGGCCATTCTCAGCTTTCGCGCGGGCGCGGCCGACAACACCGAGTTGAGCCTGAGCCTGTCGGAAACGCCACCCCCAGGCGTGAACCCGGACGCTCCTGGTCAGACCGTCACCCGCAAGGGCTTCTACTATATCCTCTGGCAGAGCAACCAGTCTTTCGATTTCTCGCTGATCAGGTCGCTGAAGCTGCAGAACCTGGCCTCTTCCGATCTGCGGGCCAAGTCCATCGAATCTGATGCCGAGGTGTATGGCGGTGAGCTCGACTCGTTCCAGTCAGGCACCCCGGAATATCTGGGAATGGTCCAGGGGCGCTACCTCCAGGGCGAAGGAGCGACCGTCTTTTCGCAACCCGATTCCGTGGTGATGAACCCGGGCACTCCTTACCTTTTCCAGGCCAAGTCGATTCAGGAACAGACCATTCCGATGACCATCGTCAATAATTCGGGAGTGGAACCGGCCTATCTGTGCATTTTGGGTCAAAACCCCAATGCGGTTCGCGAGGGCAAGCCGGACCCGGACTACTACCATGTGAGCCCTGAGGGCAAGATGGTGCCCTTTGACCCGGCCGATCGCAATTCTGACATCACCACCGACCCCAATGGCAAGGTGGATGGCTATACCGACCTCTACAACATTCCCCTGGTTCGGGGCGAGAATCAGCTGGAACTGCCCCAGATGGCGGCCGGCCGTATGTATCTGAGCCTGGGTCGCAAGTTGAAGATCCGCCTGGAGGATGATCGACCCCAGAACCCTCCCCTGCCTCCTCCCCAACCCCCGGTCCGTCTGGCCCAACCCAATGGTTGGACCAATCCGGGCGACCCGAACTATAAGACTCTCTTTGACTGGCTGGAATTTGACTACAAGATCAACAACGACACGCATCTGCCGGGCATCGGGATCAACAAGACCGAAGTAGACATGATGGGCTTTGGAGTTCAGTTCACGCTGCAGGGCCCCACCATCGGCAGCCGCACGGTGGGAACCACCGATACGGGTCGTCAAAAGATCTTTGAAGCTTTGGGCGCGGACCGGTTCTTCAGTTCACTGATTGTGCCCGGACCGGCTCGGGCCGTGGACGCCAACGGTCAGGAATACGATCTGCCGGCCGATATTCCACTGCGCGTGGTGGCTCCGGTCAAGGGACTGGAAAACAGCCAGTTGAAGCGCCCGAGTCCGCAATTTGCGGGCTTTGACCTCAACTACTTCGATCAGTATCTCAGCGACGTGTGGGCTCGCTATCGAAATCAGGACCTGATCTGCTACACCTCGGCCTTTGGTCGTTGGTCTGGCCGGGTCAACGCTGAGGGGCTCATGGTCTTCACCTGTGTGGACGACAATGGCGCCGCTCGACCTGGCTTTGACCCGATCTACGTGCGTCAACCCAGCACCCAAAACGCCTTTGAGCCCACCGAGCTGATCACCAGCGGCGGCGTGACCTATCAGGCCACTCCTGGCGGTCCTCTGGTGCCAGTTCCTCAGCCCGGCCCCAATGACCAGGCTCCCTCAGCGGGCGACGACCCCAAGCGTTTTACCAAGTTCGCCGCCAGCGAAATCGTGTCGGCCATGAGCGCCGCGATGAACCGGACCACCCTGCTTCATCAGGCTTTGCTGACACGAGACTACCAAAACCATCCGGCCGACCTGCTCACCTTTTACAAGCAAGACGCCAGTACGCCGCGCATCAACCTGTACGCCAAGACCATCCACGACCACAGTTTGACCACACCCGAGGCTCCCGGAAAGCCAAATTCCAATGGCGGCGGGGCCGCCTACGCTTTCGGCTTCGATGACAATTCCAACCAGAGTTCCTATCTCTCGGAACTGACAAACCCCAGCGGGCTCAAGGTGGTGATCACACCACTCAAGCCTTGATCTCGAGCAAGCGATGCCAATTTCTGTCATCGCTTGCTCGACCGCATCGGGTGTTAGCGGGTGGGAAAGAAGGAGCGGACCTTTTCGGTCCCGATCAGGCTGCCAGCCGAGTTGAAGCGGTAGGTGGTCTCCCAGAGCCAGTAATTGTCATTGCGCGTGTAGTAGAGCCACCAGGAGGAACGGGCGGCGGCTTCGGCCGGGTAGTCAGGCAAGCAGTTTTCAAAGCGGGTGGGAATGCCGTGTTCCGCGTAAATACGAGCCTTGTCTCCGCGCAAGACCGTTTTCCATTTCTGCAGGTAAGCCGCTTGTCGAGCCTTTTCCTGAGCGGCGATGGCCTTGACCGTCAGCATGGCTCCATTCACGCCCTTAAGGGCTTGATCAAGGTTGATCTTCTCGGCCAGCGGATCCTGGACGTTGCGGCTGATCATCAATTTGGAGGTGTCAAAGCCGTCGTGACGGAGGCTGTAATACATTTGCTTAAATCTTGGGGCGTGAATATTCACATTGACCAGGCTGTTCTGCTTGACCCCGTCCAGAATCCAGACGTACATGTTCTCCATGTTTCCCAGTCGGAGCCTGGCCAGTCGGGCCAGCAGACTGGCCAGCTCTGGAGCGGCCAGCTGGTCGAAGTAGGTCTTTAAGCCCGGATCGGACTGGAATTGGGCTTATCCAGCACTTTGCGGTAGCTGCTCAGTTCGCTCGAGGCCCGATCGGTTTCGCTATTGGTGATCACTCGGTCCACCAGGTAGGCCTTGTCTTCGGCAGCCTGCACAAAGGGCTTTTGAGCAGCCTCGAAACTGAGCCCATCAAATCCCCAATATTGACCGGAGCCAAAATTGCACCCGGCTGTGGCTGCCTGCATGCGCAGGTTGAGCACGCGTTGACGGGTGGCTTCATCCAGATGGTTCAGGCCGAGATTGAAGCAGGCTCTCCGGACCTCGCCCAGAGCGCTGTCGGCAGCCTCCAGGTCATTCTCCTTGAGGGCTTGTTCCAGCTTGTCGAGTCGTTCCGAGACTTCCTGGGCGGTGGTGTCCTGAGCCAGGCGCCAGAAGGGTCCGGGCTGAGCGGAGGCCCAAGTGGGACTCAGCATAAGGCAAACCAGAAGCGTGATGATCTTCAAGGGCATACGACTCCTTCGAGAGCTTTTGTCTCAAAATCGTTCACCGGCGGTCGCTCCGGACCCTGCGGGCTTAGAAGTTTCGCTCGTGGATCAACCAGTTTCGACGAATAGCGCTGATCACTCCCAGAATGGTGCTATGCTCCCGCTGGATTGTGTTGAGCAGCAAGTTGCCCGCCTCTTTCATGTCGTTCTCGTAACAATAATCAAGACGCCGTAGCAGTTGAGCCAGACTCCTGAAACCCAGACTGGCGCAAGCTCCCAGGGTGGAGGTCAGGTAGGCCCGCTGAGAATGAGGGTCATCCTTGAGCGTGCGCAGCTTGGCCGGCATTGCTCGCAGGTCGCCTTCAAGCATTTCCAGGCATTCGACATAGAGGCGCTCGGAGATTTCTAGTCGACACACCACCTCGTCCAGGTCCACCACCGAAATATTGTTGCGGCACAATACCTGGCGTAACTGACGATGACATAAGCGCATGTCCAATGGTTTGGGCCAATACTCCAGAATCTTTAGCGAAAGTGCACGTTCCATCTCGCAGTCAACCTCCAGGGAGGTCGCCAAAATGACGCGGGTGTCACAAGTGTCCGGACGATTGCGCAGATAGCCAACCAGATCCAATCCGTCCATATCCGGCAGCGACAATTCGCAAATGACCAGGCTGGGCTTGGCCTCCAGCAATTTCATGGCCTCGGCGGCGCTGGAAGCCATCAGCAGAGCCACCCCAACCTTGGAAGCCAACTCTTTATAGAGTTGCTGATGGACTCGGTCGGGTTCAACTACCAGCACCTTCATAGTACGCGAGCTTCTGAGCCGACTCACACAAATCCCTGCAAGCTCTGACATGTAGGAAATCGGGGCTGTTCACAGAATGTTCACAAATTCCAGTCGGGAGGCTCATTGTGAACCCTATCCAGCGCAAAGTCACGGCGGACACCATTCTGTGGGGAATTCGGGATCGCAACGACGGTGCCAAGGTCGCTGAGGGCTTATCCGATCAGGTTCAGGACCAGTTCTCACGGACCCCGGCCGGAACACCTCTGCCCCAGGCTCAGGTGGTCTCCACCCTCAAGCAAGAGTTCAGCAAACTCGGACTTCAAGACACGCAAACCAGAACCGCGCTGATGCTGGCCGGGGCGATGATCGGTGGTCCCAGCGCCGCTTTTTGCGGACCGGCCGGCGCGGCCCTCAGCAGTCAGTCGCTGGCCCAGGTGGCCCGCCAGGCGGCTCAAATGACGGACACTCCAACCGGCAAGCTGATGGGCCAGCTGGCCGACGGAGTGGAATGGAATCTTTCCCAGAGAGGCGTTCCCGCCAACTCGCTGGGCGAGGCCCTGTTTGCCGCCGGCTCCATCCGGGGCGAGCAGGTCACTCAGGAAATCAAAGCCTGGAAGGAAGACCGCAATAACCCTCAGGCCGGCCTGGCCTGCGGCTCCTTTATCCGTCCGGAAGCCCTGTTTGCGGAGAAAACCCAGAACGTGATTTGCACCGCGCGCTCGTATGCCAACCCGACCGGACTGGAAGAGGTCAAAGTCGGCAAGCTCAACGTCGTCAACATGGACCAGTTTTTCAACAGCAAAAACGAAGTCCTGATCGGGTTCGGAAAACCCAACGTTTTCACTCTGATTCCACCTCAGGCCGAGGCCAGCAAGGTCACCTACCAGAAACTCGACGCCTACATGTTCTTTCGCAAGAAAACCCAGATCACGTCGGCCTCGGTTGCCCAATCGGGCGTGTTCTTGCGCCCTCGCAATCTGCCGCCCGAGGCAGTGGAGATCATGCGCACGGCCATGCAGGAGCAGGTGGGCAAGCGCGGCATCAGCTGCGCCAAGTCCAATGCCGCCATGCTGACTTCGGCCGGATTCACTTCCGGTGGCGAAAAGCTCTCTGGGGAATTTCGGCCCCAGAAGCTGTTTATGCACATCGTCAAGCACGGCCTGGAATTCCAGGGCAAACCCGTCAAATTTGACGTGATCAATACCACCCCGGGCACAATTGAGGAGCATTTCCGAGCGGTTTTGAAAAAGGAACGCAGCAGTCCGCTCCGCGCGATCGAGAAAATTTTCAAGAAAGATGTCAAAACCGCCGATGAGGTCGAGGGCTTAAAACAAGCAAAATCTCTCAAGCCTGTCGAAGACCCGCAGGTCCCGCTTTTGGCTGGCGCGCCCATCCGCATTCGCAACTCCAGACCGGCCGCCCTGATGACCGGCCTGCGCCAGATTTGGGGGCAACATATTCTGTGGGAAGCCATTCCCGACAAGTCTCGAGTGGACGTGGATAAGTTCTTACCGGGGGTTCTTCAGGACAAATTCACCCTGGCCAAACAAAACGGCGAGAAGATGAGCAAAGTGGACCGGCTCAAGAATATTGCTTTTTCCAAGCCCATGATCGCCCGAATGCGCAAGGGTCTGGCCAAACACTTCGATGAGATGGGTCAATATCAGCCGGGTCAGATCAAATCGATGCTGCCTGTGGCCGCTCCCGGCGAAGAAGCGGTCAAATTTAATCTAGTGATCTGCGGCCCCAAGGTCGAGAACCGGGTCTCCATCACCCGGATTGATGGGGGCGCCAAGGCCGCCGACTGGGTGCTTTCCAAGCACGTGCTCATCTCCGGATACGATCCGGACGTTCGCTTCGCGGGCGAAATCTGGGGCGAGCGCTACCAGGCTGCCGACGGCAGCGAACAGATGCGGATCCACGTCAACAACAATTCTGGCACCTATCGTCCCACCGCGGAGCAGGTTCACGGCGCAGCCGCCTACTTACGCGAACTCTTCCCCAACGTGGAAGTGGTGGCCCACGTGATGGAACAGGAACCTCCGAAAGCCACCGCGGAGGAGCACCAGAAGACATTGGCGGTCCAACCCGGACAGGTGGAACAGTTGCGCCAGAACCTGGACGGGCGCAAGGTCACTCTGCACGATGATCAGGGCAAAGCCCAGGACTTCACCATCCGTCGATTCAAGACGGTGGAACTGGACACGGAATACTTCGATACCCCAGACAAAAAGCTGCTGGACGCGGGAGGCCTGCTGCGCGCCCGCACTCGCTTGAGCAAGCCCGGCGGCGACGAGGTCAAGGATATCGAACTGGAAGCCAAGCTGCCCACCCAAGGGGGCACCGCCCGAGTCAAGGGAGCAACTTTTGACCAGGCCGCGGAATGGAACGCGCAGCGCGGCGAGATCCTCACCGGCAAGGGGGATAAGGCCGTCGAACTGGCCCGCTACGCGGCCGGCAAGGATGCCCGCTTTGAGCCAGTGGCCTGGAAAAACACTTCGCGCGAGCTGTATCTGGTCAGCCCCGATAAGCCGTTGGGCATTGGACGTCTGCAGCCCAGCTTTGTGCTCAGCCTAGATACTTCCAGTGTGCGCGATCAAGCCACCAAGCCTGAGGGCGAAGTTCCCACCTGGAATGTGCTGGAGCCCCAGGTCTTCACCAAGCTCCCCTGGACCAAAACCGTCACCACCGGGCGTCTGGCGCAGTTCGAAGACCTCTCCAAGCAACTGGCCCAATCAGAGTCCCTGACGGAAGCCCCCCAGGCTGGCTACGCTGACGCCATGCAGCACCTGCGTAAACAACCGTAAGCGAATCAGGAGTTCAGCACGGCTCCGCACTGGCGACAGGTCTGCACTTCTCCCAGATCGTAGACGGCCTGGCAGTACTGACAGGTCAGGCTGGGTGGCAGAAACTGGGGGACGACATAGACCGGTTGGCCGTGCTTGCCCTGCATTTCTTCCAGGATGCCAGCTTCTTTGAGGCGGTCCACGATGGACGGGGCGGAGCGCCCCAACAGGCGAACGGCTTCAGTCTGGGTAAACCAGCCTTTGTTCTGGTAGGCCAGGTCCAGCAGGCGACGCTCCTGCTCATCGAGCTGTTTTTGGTAGCTGCTCCATTGTCCATAGGCCCAGACCGCGGCATTGATCAGATTGGGGCCTTGAACTTTTGGTGCAGGTTCAGGTTCAGTCTTTTTCTGGCTCGTGAGCGCAGCAGCCAGTTTCTCAGGGGTGATTCCTTCCGGCTTCTTAAACATCTGTCAGTTTTCGTTCGCGGCCGGGCTTGTCCTGTGGGCGGAGCAAGGGGTGGATCGGTGTAGATTTCCGAACCCAACGAGATGAGCGAATCTTCAATTCTCCATGGAGGCGATCGCCTGGCCGAGGTGCTGGCCAGGAACGGCTGCCCTGCCCTTTTTACTTTGTGCGGGGGGCATATCTCACCGATTCTGTCAGCCGCTCGCGCGCGCGGCCTGCGCGTGCTGGACGTGCGTGACGAAGCGACGGCGGTGTTCGCCGCCGATGCCGTGGGCCGGCTCACCGGCCGACCGGGAGTAGCCGCCGTCACCGCAGGTCCGGGTCTGACCAACACTTTGACTGCCCTCAAGAATGCTCAGTTAGCGCAGTCTCCCCTGGTCTTGCTGGGAGGGGCGGCTCCGACCGTTCTGCAGGGGCGCGGGGCCCTTCAGGACATCGCTCAGTTGCCCGTCGTCCGACCGCACGTCAAATGGGCTCGCCGGGTGCGACGGTCCGCCGAGCTGGCCCCCTTGCTGGAGGAAGCCCTGGTTCGAGCGGTGGAGGGCGTGCCGGGCCCCGTGTTTCTGGAATGCCCGGTCGACCTGCTCTATCCGGAAGCAACCGTGCGAGATTGGTATCTGCAGGGTGGGGGCAAATCTCTTTCGGCCAGACTGACCCGCCTTTATCTGCGCTGGCACCTTTATCGGATGTTCCGTCCCGGTCGGCCGGGACGGGTTGAGCCAGCAGCCTTGCCCGAGATCAATCACTCCGCACTCGAGAGGGCTCTGGGGCTGCTGCTGCAGGCGCGTCAGCCGCTTTTGCTGGTGGGCAGCCAGGCCCTGGCCAATGCCCCGGAAGCTGGACAACTGGCCGAATCCATCACGCGAATGGGCCTGCCCTGTTATCTTTCCGGCATGGGAAGAGGCCTGCTGGGGCCTCAGCACCCGCTGCAGTTGCGCCAGCAACGCCGGCTGGCTCTGAAAGAAACGGACTGCCTGGTGCTGGCCGGCGTTCCCTGCGACTTCCGTTTGGATTACGGTCGGCCCATCAACTCACGCGCTCAAATTATCTCGTTGAATCGAAGTCGGCACGATGCTTTCCTGAATCGTCGCCCTCAGGTTTGGGTCGAGGGCGACGCGGCACAAAGCCTGAAAGAGCTGGCCGGAAAGTTGTCACCCAGACCGGAGTGGCAAGGCTGGCTTCAGACTTTACGCCAGCGAGACCAGCTGCGCGAAGACGAAATCCAGTCCAAGGCTGCTCCGGCGCAGGGCCTGGTCAATGCCCTGGCGCTCTGCCAGGCAATCGAAGAAATGGCCTCTCCCCAGGCGCTTTTCGTGGCTGATGGCGGAGATTTTGTGGCCACTGCGGCCTATATTCTGCGTCCACGCCAACCTCTGAGCTGGCTGGATCCCGGCGTCTTCGGCACCCTGGGCGTGGGGGCGGGATTTGCCCTGGGCTCGTGCGTGGCCCGACCGGGGGCCGAAATCTGGTTGTTGCTGGGCGATGGGGCAAGTGGCTTTAGCTTGAGTGAATTCGACACTTTTGTCAGGCACCGCATCCCGGTGATCGCGGTGGTGGGGAACGATGCTTGCTGGAGCCAGATCGCCCGCGATCAGGTCAAGATCCTCAATGACCCGGTAGGCACAACTCTGGCTCGCACCGACTACCACAAGGTGGCGGAGGGTTTTGGCGCCAGCGGCATTCTGGTCCAAGGCCCGGATGAGGTGCGACCGGCCCTGACTCGGGCACGGGCACTGGCCTCTCAGGGTCAACCGGTTCTGATCAACTGCTGGCTGGCCAGCAGCGATTTTCGCGAAGGCTCACTCTCGATGTAGTGATTTCACAGAATTGCAACACGAGTGGTTTAAGCTGGGATCATGATTCCTGCTAAACCTCAGCCTATTGTCGCTCCACCCGGTGCTAAATCGGTGGCAGTCAAGTTCACCGGACCCGTCTTGAGGGACGAAAGTATTGGACACATCCCGGCTGATGGCTATTCGCCGATGATCGTGGACCTGGGTCTTGGTGGCGATCAGGAGGTCATTCGGCCCCAGCCTCAGATGAAAGACGGCCAGCCCGTTATGGCCGAGCAGACCAAAGTGCTGGACCTGAAGCCTTACTCACCGGTGACGCGGGCCTTGACCCGCGGTGCCATTGGTGCCGCCATCGGAGGGATTGTGGGAGCAGTGGTCGGCTATTTCGCTGGGAATCTGGCCACTTTCGCGGCCACTGGGGCCGGCCTGGGCGCAGCCGCCGGGGGAGCCTGGGGAGCTCATTCGGTTCAGGGGGATTCTGTGAGCACGGATTGGGAATTGACACCCGTCACGCGTCACCGCCTGGATGGATACAGCCACACTCCAGTGGCACAGACCGTCACCACCACCGACAGCAAGGGGAACAGCACCACCACCACGACCGGCTATTGGCACTATTACAGCCCCAATGTGGAACTGGACAGGGTCGGCGACCATCAGTTCTGGGACCCGGTGGTGCACCACAGCAGCGACCGTAAGAAGTGATCAGGACCTGGCTTTGCGCGCCAACCAGCTTACGGTGAGGGCGGAGAGCGAGACGACTGCGATCACTTCGCAGCAGAGGAATCCGTAGAAGTCGATATAGATCCCAACCGCCGGAGCACCCGCCATGGTCTGGCGCAGGGCCGGCAGGGCAAAGAGTACGACCGCGTTGTAGGTGAGCAGAGCTGGATCGGGGGAGTTCTCGGTCAAAACCGTTTTCAGGGCGACGGCGGCAGTCCCCAAGCTGATGAGCCAGAGCAGGGCCACGATGGTGTGTGCTTCAAACTGGACCAGATCGGAGCGTTCGATTTCCACCAGCGTGCCTTCTTTGGTGAGAGTGGCTTGCACCTTGTAGCCGCTGGCCTTGGGCGCCGCATTGACGTTGGTCAGCAGTGCCAGATATCGATCCCTTGGATAATAGAAGGGGCTTCCGGTCAGGTGTGCGGTCTGGTTTGCGTAGCGCAACTCTTTCTTTGGGAGGTCGATGAAGAGGTTCGACTCCTGGGGCTCATCGGTGATTTGCCGGATCCAGGCCGCATAGATCAGACCGGTGGCGCCAACCAGCAGCAGAATGATCGAGAGCAGCAGCCAGCGCCTGGGATTGCTCATCAGCGCTTCTTCCAGTAGTAAGTGATCACCGAGCTCAGCCCGGCAAATTTATAGTTCGGGTCGATGTAGTGCTCGATGACGTAGAAGCAGAAGTAGTAGAAACGGCTGAATGAAAAGATGGCAGTCACCAGCAGAAAGAGATTGGTCCAGCTAAAGTGATCCAGCAGCAGGCCTGCGCTGGCCAGACTGCCCGCGACCACAAACAGCAGGGCCTTGAGAAGTAGAAGGCGGGGACTCTTTATATCTCCCATGCGGGGGTATTCCGCGTTCTGCAATGGAACTACTTTTTATGTCATCTGATCGGGTCGAAGTGCCGCGCTGGGTGCTCGGCAGCCTTGTTGGCGGGCTGGTGCTGTCTTTGATGGGCACCTGTTTCCTCTTGGGAAGGGCTTCTGCGCCCGCTCCCGTTGCTTTGGTTACGCCTGTGGCGGTCTCTACGGTTGCCTCGGCTGCCCCAGTTGAGGTCGCCACCGCCACGCCGATGGTGATTCAGACACCTGCTCCGGCGAGCAAACCGCCCTTCCCGGGCCGTCAGGCCGAAGAAGTGAGAGCGTATCTGGCCGCTATTGACGAGGTCACCTCCGGCACCGAGGATCTCGGCAACCCCTCCGACTTTGCCAATGAGTTGTTGAATCAGGCGGTGATGGGCGATACTTCGGGAGTAGACGTGCTGCTTGAACAGGCCCGCACCGCCCAGGCGGCACTGGCTCGGGTGAAGCCTCCGGAAGCTTGTAAACAGCACTATCGATTGATGCAGGCCGAGATGAAATCCAGTCTGGCCATTCTGGCGCAGTTGAAGGCAGCTCTGGAGAATTCGGATTCAATGAGCCTGGCCGGGATGGCCTCGAAAGGGGCGGCCGCTCAGCGTCAGGCGCGCCAGCTGGAACAGCTGACGCGCGAGCTACGGGAGCGCTCCCGACGGTAGGAGCTAGCCCATCAGCCCGCCGAGCATTCCGCCCAGTTGACTGCCGCCCCCGCTGAGCAAGGTGTCGAACTGCTTCTGCATCGGCTCGGGTAGCTTGGCCTTGATGAAGGCGACGGCCGTCTCGGCCGCCTGACGCGCCTGGGCTTCGGGCAATCCGGTCTTTGCTGAGATTTGCTTGACGAGTTCTTCCATTGGGACCTCCGATTGGGTTAGTCTGGCAGGCTTGATTGAAGAGTCGTCCAGTTCCTGCGGGCGGGCGGCCGGTTGGGATGGGAGGGGAAATAAAAAAGGCTCGGGGTTACCGAGCCTTTGCGAGCTTTGCACTCGTGCAAAACTCCCGAAGAAAAATCTGGGCAGTGTTCT
>JAFEBA010000025.1 GCA_018266105.1 bacterium
GCAGGGGGGTTCCCCAGGGGGAGATGAAGGCAGGGCTTCCTGCTCGATTTGAGGAACTCCGGGCGGCATGTCAGCCATTTTATCCATCGGTACCAGCAACGGCGTCTTTGTCCTGGGCGAAACGCCCGGAGAGTGGAAACTGATGGGTCAGGGCCTGACCGGGCGCCCGGTGACCTGCATCCAGCCCGCCAAGGACGGCCAGCTCTGGGTCGGAACTTCACAGGGGGGCTTATTCTCGACCAAAGACATGGAGAATTGGTCTCCGGTCGTTAATGAACTCAGCGGCCTGGGCATTTACAGCTTGATCTTCCATCCCAAGCAGTCGCAGGTGATGTTGGCCGGAACCGCACCTGCCTCACTCTACCTCAGTCTGGATGGCGGCAAGAAATTTCAGGAATTGCCGGCCCTCAAGCAGCATCCCTCGGCCTCCAACTGGGGCTACCCTGAACCGCCCTACCGCAGCCGCCTGCACCGCCTCTTCCTGCATCCAACTGACCTGGACGTCGTCTGCGCCGGTGTGATCAGCGGCGGGTTCTATCTCAGTGGTGACGTGGGGCAAAGCTGGCACGAGCGCAGCAAAGGGCTGGGTCGCCTGGTTCACGACCTTGCCGGGCATTCGCTGTTACCTGGCCGACTTTATGCCTGCAGCCCGATTGGCTTCTACCTGACCGAAGACCTTGGGGAGACTTGGCAAGAGCGCAGCCAGGGTCTGGCCTACCTGAATACCGGGTGTCTGACCGTGCATCCAGAAGAGCCCAATATAGTGTTTTTGACCAGTCATCGCACCGCTCAGGGGGGCGGCGCCGTCTATCGCAGCCCCAATGCCGGGCAACGTTGGGAGAGCTGCGAAGGCTTGCCTTTCCAACCGGACTTGCGTTTCACTTGTATGGCCATCCGGGGCAGCTACTTTGTGGTGGCCACCAACAAGGGAGACCTTTTCCTGAGCCGCGACCTGGGCTCGAGTTGGGGCAAAATCCGAACGGCCATGCCGCCGATTCACTGTCTATCCCTGATTACGAATTGATCACTCGAAAGGAAACACCACGATGGCAAATCTCTGGCAGTACGAGACCCTCAAAGCCAATCAGAACAACCTGAAAGACGAGCTCAATCGTCTGGGTAAACTCGGATATCAGGTCATCCACCTCAAGGAGATCGAGGAGGCCTTTTTCTTGATCCTGGCCCGGGACACCGGTCGCCCCATTGACGAGGGCGAAGACAAGCACGACGATTGGTTGGTGGACGTCGTGACCGGACCGGAGAGTCACCTGGCTTAGTATGGCGAGGAAGATGGAACAGCGTCTCAGCTATTGTCTGGCCCACCAGGACCGGCCCACTGATACTCGTTGCGCTGCCTGTCTGAAGCCCATTTGCGAGGAGTGCACGCTGACCACCGAGGTCGGCAAGTTCTGCGGCAACGAGTGCTACGAGAAGCGCCTCCAGTCCAATGAACGGATCAAGGTCCTCAAAGAGGAAGAAGAGCGCGACCGCATTCCGCGGATGATGCGTATGTTAACCGGCTGGGCTCTCAAGATTCTGGTGCTGGTGGCTCTCTACTTCGTCTTTCAAACGCTTCCGGTCGCCTGGAAAGCCTGGCTGACCAAGAGCTTTAAGGGACTATGGAAAACTGTGAAGTCCGCTTTTAAGTAACTTTAGGCCCGTCAAGCTCGAAAAAAGCCCGCAATTGCGGGCTTTTTTCGTTTCCGGGGCTGACACTTCAGGTGGTCTGTCGGAGCGGTAACTTCTCTTTCACACTCTTTTCAGTACCGATTCGTATAGTCAATGCAGAGGAAGGAGGTAAGTCAAATGAGCGCAACGCAGACCGAAAACAAAGCCGAGTTTCATTGCAGCTGTGGACGTACCTTCGCCCACGAAATCAGCCTCAAGCGTCACTGCTGGGTGACCGGTCACACCGCCGAGAACGTGGAAGCCGCTCCTCCCGCCGCCCCGGCTGCTCCGGTCGCTGAGGTGACCCCGGTGGTCATCGCCCCCGTCGAGCTCCCCAGCATTGCTCCCACCAATGTGGTGGACGAAGCGATGCGCATCCTGCGCGAGAAGCAGCAGGCCCAACACGCTTTCGAAGTTCGCCAGGCCCGCGAGCGCCAGGTTCGTGAAGTTTTGAACCAGGCCAGCGTGGTCGTCCAACACGTCTCGGCCAAAGCCGCCGAAACCAGCCGTCAGGGCTGCGAAGTGGTTCGCAAGTCCACTGTGCTGGCTCTGCGGATGCTGCTGATGATTCTCATCTGCGGCGGACTGCTCCTCACCGGAATGGGCGTCGGCCGCCTGCTCTCTAGCCCGGCTGAAGCCTCCGAGGCTTCCGGCGCACAGGTCAGCGTGGAGCGCCAGCTGGTTGGTCATCAGGCTCAGTAAGCCGAGAAATTTGTGCGATAGCCCTTGACAACCCTGGGATTCATGAGATAACTTGCTCTAGTCGCCGCGGGGTGGAGCAGCCAGGTAGCTCGTCGGGCTCATAACCCGGAGGTCGTGGGTTCAAATCCCGCCCCCGCAACCAACAAAGACCCTTGAGAAATCGAGGGTCTTTTCGTTTTTTCTCGCACCGGTCCGCGGTGGGGCGTCGATTCCCCGCGAGATCGGGGAAATTCCCCGGAGAAGCGGGGAAATCCGGAGGAGGCCTCCCGGTGGGGCATCGATTCCCCGCGAGATCGGGGAAATTCCCCGGAGAAGCGGGGAAATCCGGAGGAGGCCTCCCGGAGGGGCGTCGATTCCCCGCGAGATCGGGGAAATTCCGGCGGCTTTGCTAAGACATTCCCAGTTCGGCTTGGAAGTCAGCATCGGGAGACACAGTTTCCAAGGGGATGCCGAGTTGTTCTGAGACGACCAGGGCCACGGCTTCCCAGATTCGTTCCTGAGTCCAGTGCCAGTCTCGGGGGGCGCTTGCTCGGATGAGCTGGCGCAGAGTCAATGGCTCCGGGCGCCAGCCCAACCAGCCCCACCAGGAGCAGGAAGCGGGCTTGCTGAGGCGTTGACCCGTCCGCCTTTCCAGCTCTTTGCTTAGGAATCGGTTCCAGGGTAAGGGCGAATCCAGGGTGACTTCCGACCTTTTCCAGCCATTTTCAACCAGAACCTGGCGAGCCACCTGGAACATCCGCAGCGACCGGCAGCGTGGGCGGCGGCCCTGCATTTGCCTGCAGACGTAGTCGCGCACCAGCCCTGGGGTGTGCATTTTGTACGCATCCGCGTCGCAGATTGAGAGCTCGAATATCGACTCGATTGCCATGACCAGCTCGACGCCGTCCAATCCCATAGGAAGAAGTTTCCAGGCCGCTGGCCAGTTACATCCTGGACTGACGGAGATCATAGCGAGCGGGTCGAGACAGGGGTACTTTAAATGAGCACTTTCAGGCTGGAGGTTCTCATGGCTGGTTCTACCAATGGCGGGCGCACGCGCAGGCCTCGTCCGGTCAGCGCGGGCGACGTGGTGGGGGTTACCGTTGAAGCAAACGTTCAGGACCGAGTCGAAGCGGCCCAAGAGTCCAAGGCCCACGCGGTCAAAGAGATCGTGACGGAGACTCCAGCGCTGGTGGGGGAAGTGGAAGCTTTGCTGCAGGGCGCTTCAGCCGATGACTTGGAGGCGCTCAGAGAGATTCTCTTCCGCCAGGCTCCAGAGCAGTTGCCCGTCAGTCCGGACGACGAGTTGTCGCCCAACTGGCGCAAGGGAGGCTATCCCTATAAGAATCTGATGTCTCGTAAGAACTACGAGAAGCAAAAGTATCACCTCCAGGTAGAGCTCTTGAAACTGCAGGCCTGGGTAAAAGAGACGGGCCAGCGCGTCGTTATTCTCTTCGAAGGCCGCGACGCAGCCGGCAAAGGGGGCGCTATCAAGCGATTCATGGAGCATCTCAATCCGCGCGGTGCGCGCGTAATGGCACTGGAGAAGCCCACCGAGGTTGAGCAGGGCCAGTGGTATTTCCAGCGCTACGTGCAGCACTTGCCGTCGCGAGGCGAGATTGTCCTTTGCGATCGGTCCTGGTGCAACCGGGCCGGCGTGGAGAGGGTGATGGGCTTCTGCACCAATCAGGAATATGAAGAGTTCATGCGCCAGGCGCCCGAGTTTGAGCGCAATCTAGTGCGGAGCGGAATTCATCTGATCAAGTTCTGGTTCTCCGTCAGTCGGGAGGAGCAGAAGCGGCGCTTCAAAGAGCGCAAAGCGCATCCGCTGAAGCAGTGGAAGCTGTCTCCGATTGACATGGCTTCGCTGGATAAATGGGAGGAGTACACGAAAGCCAAAGAGGCTTTGTTCTTCCACACTGATACCGCTGACTGCCCCTGGACCGTGGTCAAATCGGACTGTAAGAAGCGGGCTCGGCTCAACGCCATGCGCTTTGTGTTGCACAAGCTGCCATACAAGAATAAGGATTTGCACAAAGTTGGTCCACTCGATCCGCTGATTGTCGGCCGCGCCCATATTCTCTACGAGCGCGGTGAAAAACAGTTCTCGCCGCTTTTCTGAGAGAATCGCCCGTACACCAGTTTTTACGAATCTCGAGGCGTTCTTCGATATTGCGGGGCGGCATCGCTGATTTCGTAGTAGTCGCCCTTGTTTTCTGTATAGATGTGAAGGCCCAGAGCCGTGCCGGTTGGATTGTCGAAGGCGCCCATGGCCACTCCAATCCAGTCGTGGCCGACCGGGTCCCAGAACAAGTTGCAGCCACAGACCGAACAGAAGCCTCGCCTCACCTTCTCGCTGGCTTGGAACCATGTGAGTTGTTCCGAGCCTTCGATGCGCACGGCCGAGCGCGGAAGGTCGGTGGATACAAAGTAGTGGCCGGACTGGCGCCGGCAGCGTGTGCAGTGACAGGCATCCGGGGGCTTCAGGGGGCAGCTCACTTCGAAACGAATGGCCCCGCAATTACAGGTTCCCTTGTGCATTAGGTTCGACTCCAATCATGAGCGGAAAGGCGCTCGTCAACTTCTCCAGGCCGGTAGGCGGTGTCAGCGCTGAACCAGGGACAGGCCTTTTTGAAGGGGCCATCCGAAAAGGTAACTGTCCCGCTGCACGGTGGAGGAAGGTTGGCTTGAGACCAGCTGGCCGGAGGCCCCCAAATAGGGATGGAGACCAGTTGGTCGAGTCGATCAATTGGCCATCGGTTGAGCTCTGCAGCCTCCTTCGACTCATCCTCCCAACCTTTAGCCGACTTCGTCAGGAGAAAATGTTTGGCTTTTGCAATATATTAGAAGCAGACAACAATTAGGCTTGACTCATGCCACACCCCCGACTGCTTCTCTTTGCTCTCGCACTGGCTCTGACCGTTCTGCTGCTGCCACTCTGGCGCTATACCGACCCCCCCGGCTCCTGGAGGCAGGGCTTACAAGCCGAACTTCGATTCTGGCCGCGTAAGGCCGAGTGGGTTCAAGTGGTTGACGTCTCGACGCTTGCGACTCACAAGCAGCTCAAGGTGACCTTGCCATGGAACCACTCCTGGGTCTCCGACGGAGCGGATGTGATTACGGCTGAGGTGAGTCATTTTTGGAAGAAATATCCTGGGGTTACCAGGGTTGATCTCGAAATAGGGTTTCGCAATCCGAACTATGAGCTTCCAATGGTTTATTTTTCGGGAACCCGACAGTCCGACGGCCTCAGCTGGACGCGGTCCGGCTCCCAGAAGCCCTGTCTGCGAAAATTGATCTGGCTGAAGGGCGATCAGGCTTCCGTGCCCGGGATCCTGGCCCGCCTTCGATCGGAGCATTTTGATCCGAAATCGGGGGACGCGATTTACGCCTGCCCGATTGGATGGTGGAATCAACCTGGAAGTCAGCAAGTCAAGCTTGAGGATTTCTTGCGCAAGGCCTTGCCCGAGAAGTCGCAAGAACGCGACCTGTGGCTTTTCCAGGGGGTGGACGTAGACGAGCTTGCCCGCCAGCGCTCCTGGTTGGAAGGCATCGCTCTCAGTGGTCTTTGGAGCGCCCAGGCCAAGTGGGACCAGTGCTGCCGGAGCGGACTCTGGATTGACCTGGGCTGAGGAGCAAAAAAAAATGCCCCCACGGTCAACCGTGGGAGCGCTAAGTTTTATTCAGAGGGAGCGACCTTCAACGTTCAATTGAATTGGCGAGGCGTGAACCGCGTCACCAATGAATTCATTCTAGCCTGGCGGACTCAAGCGATAACAAAATCAGCCGTCGCCAGATGAACGGAATGTGAAACTTGTCGTCTCACTTTGGCTCCCTGTTTGCGGATTCTTTTAACTCCCGCTCATCAGGTATTCTTGTGCAGCCGAGGCGTTGACGGCTGGAGTGTTGTTGCCGAGCGGGGCGGTTAATTGATCGCGCACAAACTGCTCCACCTGCTGGTTGCTCCAATCGGGATGCAACTCATGGGTGCGGCTAAACAGGGCCCCCAGCCGCGGGGCGGCAAAGGACGTGCCGTAATTGACGAGTTTGGACGGATCTTTGGGGTCAACACGGGCGTCTCCGTCGGCGTAGAAATCGATGCCCGGGTCCGGATTGGTGTAGGCCGCAATCTGGCCTTGGGAAGTGCCTCCTACCGTGACCACCCGAGAACTGGCCAGGCGATTGTTCCAAAAGTTGGCTGGTGTCTCCACTCTGAAGCCGTGAGCGTCTCGAGCCATCTCCTCCAGCAGGCCCCCCGAATTGGCGGCCGCCACCGTTACCGATACTTTCTGATGGGCCAGTTGCTCAACCACGCCGTCGTATTGGGCCTGGGCCTGACTCAGCGATTGACTATCCTGACTGGCGCGAGCAACCAGATCGATGAGCTTTTGTTGGAGTTCACGCCGGGCGGGACCGGAAACCAGGGGCTCGGAGCTGAGCAAGGAGGGGACATCCACCCCCAGGCCCGGGGCAACCTTGTTGAGGCGTCGTAGCGAGGCGACTTGGGAGGCGCCTTCAAAGCCCCAGGCGTCGTTGACGGTGTGGTAAATGGCCTCAACTACCTGGGCCTGCCCGCAGCCGCGAGACAGATTGATGGTTGAGTGATGAGCCCCCTGCTCCAGCCACATTTGCAGATCCTGAGTGGCGGTTTGCATCTGGCCGACCTCACACTGTTCCGTGTAGCTACCCAAATAAGCGCGCATCTCTTCAGGCGTGAACTGGCGCTGGTCCAGGTAGCTGCCCAGGCGGTGGGCCTTGTCGGTCAGAGCATTCTCGGGAACTTCGTGGCGCACGATCGGTCCTTTAAAGCCAGAAGTTAAAGCCGAACGCTCCACGATTTCACCGTGGGTCATCTGATCGGGCTGGTTGGATTTGAAGAAGTCAGACAGGTAGAGAGTGCCGGGTTGAGGTTGCACCTTGACTTGAGCTTGGGCCGGAGCCACCATCACGCCCAGCAACGAACCCCCCAGAGCGGCTCCCTGTCCCAAGCGGCGAGACCAGGAAGCGGTGCTGCGTAGAGGGCGCTCCTCGCGGTGAGAAAGACTTTTCACGGTGTCTCCTGCTAACTGGCCACAGCGATGTTGTCGAAGAAGACGCCATCGCGGGGACCGGAGTTGTCCGTCTGTAGACGGAAGCGGAATTGAATGTTGGCTCCCTGATAGGCGCTCAGGTCATACTCGCGCCGTTTCCAGGCCGAGTTGCCGGTGTATTCATCCAGTCTATCCCAGCGCTTGCCGTCGCGGCTAATCTCCACCGAGCAGCGGTCATAATTGAGCTCGGTCAGATGCTTCTCCTCGAAGATCAGCCGGGCGTCGGCCTGGTTGAGGGCGAAAGGCTTGCTGGTCAGTGACGTGTTCAGTTCGTTGGCGTAACTGCTGTCTGGGCTGTCGGTCCAAACTGGTCCCCGACCGGGCACATTCTGCAAACCCCAGCTGCCTTCCAGGTTCCACTGGCTGGCGTCTTTCTTGTCCAGGAATGCAAAACGTGCGGCCGGAACCGTGTCCGAGATCGTCACCATGGGCGAGAGATTGCCCACTTCGTCGCTGGCTTTGATGGCGAAATAGAGCTTGCGGGGTTGCTCGCTCAAGGGCAGGTACACATTCACCGATTGGGTGGTTCCCGGCTGGCCCGGCCGTTCCACCTTGACGGCGGTGGCCGTCTCGAAGCCGGCATCGTCCACGATGGGCTGGTCGGAATAGCGCACTTCGTAGGCGGCCGCGGCCCCTCCGCCCTGGCCATCATCTCCAGGGCATTGCCATTGCAGCTGGACCCGCCCCGCCCGGGATTGGATGGAGGCCTGGAGAGGCGCTCCGGGCGCCACCTCGTCCTGATGTAAGGCGGCGGCTACGTTCAGACGCCCGCCGGAACTGACCTGGCCCTGCCATTGAGGCAGTTGATCCACGTTGTAGAGTAATCGGGCCTTGAGTTGCTGGTTGCTGGCTTCGGGATAGGCGGTGGCTACCAGAGCCGCGGCTCCGGCCACGTGAGGAGCCGCCATGGAAGTTCCATCCAGGCTGGTGTATTGATCGCCCGGCACGGTCGAGTAGATGTCCACTCCAGGTGCGGCCAGGTGCACGGATTCAGCACCGTAGTTGCTGAACATTCCGCGCTGGTCGCGGCGGTCGCTGGCTGCAACTGCGATCAGATTCGGCAGATCGTAGCCGGCCGGATAGTAGGGGATGGCGTCGTTGTCGCTATTGTCGTTGCCGGCGGCGAAGATGTGCAGACAGGGTGAGTTGGCCAGGGCGTCCCGCAGGGCCGGATTGAAGGAGGTGCCGCCCCAGGAATTGGAGGTGATACGCGCTCCCTGTTCGGCCGCGAAGGCCAGTCCTTTGATGGCATCCGAAGTTTTGCCGCTGCCGTTGGAGTCCAAAAACTTGACCGGCATGACCTGGGCCTGCCAGTTGATCCCGTAGACCCCTTGCTGACCCTGGGCGGCGATGGTCCCGCTGCAGTGGGTGCCGTGTTCGTCATCGTCCATGGGATCATGCGAGCCGTTGATGGCGTTAAAGCCGTGGCTGCCGTCCTGAGGATTGGTCCAAATATTCTCTTTGAGGTTGGTGTGTTGATAGTCGACGCCGGTGTCAACCACCGCCACCACCGGCCCATTCCGGCTACCAGTGGTCTGTGACCAGGCGTTGGCGCAGGAAATATCCGCTCCGGCTTTACCGCCCTGTTGGCCGCTGTTGTGCAGCCCCCACAGCCGTTGATCCAGATCTTTGGGTAGATTGGCCGTCTTCTCGAGAATATCGTTGGTAGCGGCGTAGGCCACGCCCTGGTGCTGGCTCATCAGGGCAATGCCTTCGGCCGTCGACATGCCGGCGGGCAACTGTAGTCGCAGCAGGTGTTGTTTGGCGCTGGATTTGAACTGATGATGGAGAGGTATGCACTCGCACAGACTGGCTCCAAACTGGCGAACGAATTGATCAGCAGGTTGCTGGTCCTTGAGTTTGACCAGAACTTCCCCCTCTACGTATTGAGGTAGTCGGGGGCGTGAGGAAGCAGGGATGAACACGTTGGGTCGGTCTCCTTTGGGTGGTTCGGGCGGACGTGTCGATGCCGTCCGCTCCGTGTGACCACTCCAGAACCTTGACTTATCTATCCTAGCAATCGGGTGGCCGGGACTCCATTGCCGAACTGTGAACTATCTACCGGTTCTGTCCGTACAGGCGCAGAATGTCCCGGGCCTTCTCGGGCGGCGGAGCATGGTCGGGGAGCAATCGCGTTCCCTGCACTTCCGTGCCTTCGGGCAGGCCTTCGGGTCGCTGGTAAGCGGCCCAGTTTTCTAGAACGAAACGATGGGTCTCGGCAAAATCCTCGGAAGAGTTTCGGGCTCCATACTCTGAGACGCTGCCGGGCTGGCTCCAAACCTGGCCGTGACTGGCTCCGCTAATCCGGTCGAGATTGTGACCGCTTTCGTGGGCCAGCAAATTCTTAGTGACCCGCAGTTCCATGCCGGGCTCGGCCATGTAATCACGGTCGAGCACGATACCACCTTCGCGATTGCCGCTCATGCCTCGGGCCAGCTTGACCTTTCCCTCGGGATCGATCACCTCGCCCAGGTGGTGCGAGAGGTAGAGCTTTTGGGCGTAGGGGCGAAATTCGGTGGGCAGATCGTCCAGGGCTTGCTTGATCCAGCCGAGCTCCTGAGGGGTTGGTGCGCCGAATACTTGAATCGGCTCCGAGCCGGGCAGGGAGATCTGGCTTGAACCCTTCGATTCCGCCTCAGCTGCCAGACCCTCGTAACCTCCCTCTCGGTTTCGCCAGTGGTTCTGGCCCTCTACCGCTTCCACCCAATCGGACCCGTCTTCCTGATAGCTGCGCTGGAAATGATGGCGCTGGCCGCGCTGATACTCGGTCCAGTTACCGCGATTGTCGGTGGCGGTCCATTCGCGGGTCTGCCAGCCCGAAAGTTGCACCGACCACTGCTCGCTCAAAGGGGTGCCCAAGGCCACATTGGCGGGGGTCTGGGCCTGAGCTGGGGAGCACAGCTGAACCAGGCCCAGGCCGCCCAGGGCCAGAGCTGAGAATCCGGTCGTTCCCAGGCTGCGCTCGGATGCGTTTGGCGTCTCGGGTGCGGGTGGGCGGACCCTTCCTGAGGCGGGGAGGGTGGACTTGCTGTGCAGGCTGGAGCGGATCAAAGTATCAATTTCCTCTCAATGTCTCTCAGCTTAGCCGGACGGCGAGACAGATGCAGCCTTCGAGTGTAACCGCTTTGTTGCTCTTGTTAATTTCTTGAGTTAGAAGCGAACGCCCATTCCGCCGCCGATATAGTTGACGGTGTAACCTTGGAAATAGTCGCGTTCAAAGTTCAATTGTAGTTTGATGTCGGGGTCGGGTCGGTATGCGCAGCCCGCCAGGATCGCGCCCGTCTGCAGTTGAGGCTGAGTGTAGATGGTGGATGTGTCGTTATCGATGCGGTTGAGAGTTGGCCCGAGGGCTGCCCCGAGGCTGATTTCCATCTGGGGTGAGAGGCTCCACTGTAGCTTCTCAACCAGGGCTAAGTAGGTCCCCCATTGACCGGAATGGCTTACATAGATCCGCGAGTTCAGACTCAGGTTTGACTCCGGACGCCAGACCAGCCTGGGGATGAACTGTTGGACTGAATAGTTGGGGTAGCTGGAAGTATTTAGGCCCAGGCCGGCGCTGAATTCCTCATCAAAAACGTGACTGAACTCGGTTCCAATCATATAGGCGGAACCGCTCCGGTTGTCGCTCAGGCGATAATATTCAGCGTTGAGGTAGTTTTCGTCGTCTAATTTGAATAAGCCGCCCAAATTGATCAGTTCCTGGCGCGTCCCGTCGGTGAAAGCCTGGCTGTTTTGATAGAGGGTGCTGTTGTGTCCGAGATAAAGAAAGCTCTCGGGCTCCAGAAAAACTTTGAGATACTGGGAAAAACTGGTAGAACTGCCACCGCCGGAGTATTGTCCGCTACTGATATAGCTGGAGACCTCGATGTCCTGGGCTGAGGCGGCACCAGTCAGCAATGCGATCAGGATTATAGTCTTGATTCTCATCGGCCAATGTTAGAGCAGCAGTGTGTTGAAAAGATGGAGAAGGAGTCCATCTTTTCTCCATTCTTTTTGACAGGTTGCTTCGGCAGCTCGCTACTGTTGTGCTCCGAGGGGCCAGGCTAAGTCTCTTCAGCGATTCTTGCCTTTGACGATGAAATAGGTCAGGCATTTCTCTGGATCGGTGTTGTAGATTTCCAGACTCTGTCCCAGCGGCAAGAGTACAAGGCTACCTGCCTCCAGAGCCTGCGGCTGGCCCTGAACGACTGCTCGACCGGAGCCCTCCGCCACCAACAGAATTTCCGAGTGATGCTCCTGACGGTGGGCGCCAACCCAGGCTCCGGGATCAAGTCGGCAGCGAAGCACTTCGGCAAAAGGAGTAAGCTCTCGGGGCCTCAACAAATCTTCGATCTCCACTCGACCGCACCCATGAAACAGGTCGAACTGTTCGAATTTCATGGAATTTGGATGGCCGCCTGGATCCGTTGTTGGTAGTCGCATAGCAGCCCTTCCAGGTCCGGCCCTTCCCAGGCTGGCCAATCGGAAGGCCAGTTGATATCGGCCTCGGTGAGGCGCAGTTGATCTTCCTCGGGCCAGGGAGCGTCATAGGACTCCTGGTGCAAGTCAAAGCAGCCGTTGTCGAAGGGCTGGCCACTGGCTTTGCGCGCCAGCGTCACTCGCTCGCGCAGACCTCGGGACTGCAGTGCCAGGGCGCGGTGGTGGCAGTACGGGTTGTTGCCTCGTCGGTCGAAGAAAACGTGCGAAGTCCAGTTGCATCCTCCTCGGCAGAGCTTGGCGAACTGACATTTCTGGCAGAACCCCCACAGGTGGGAGGTGCCTTCCTCGCTTCCTTCTTTGAGGTTAAAAGTGAGCTCTGGGGTATTGAGCAGAATGTCTTTGAGCTTGCGCTCACGGATGTTTCCGCCTGTATAAACGCTGGTCGGAAGCGAAGGGCACCCCTTGATGGCACCGTTGGCTTCGATTCCCAGAGCGGAAAGGCCAGCCTGACAGCCCTGCCATATCAGGTCTCCATCAGAGTTGCCAAGGTTGCGTAGCAAGACTTCGAAGGGACCATAGTAACCGATATTGTTGCCGGCGTTGATGGCTACGCCTTCCTTGTAAGCTCTTTGGGCGACTCGCGCCAGCATCGGATAGATCACGAGAAGTTCCGCGGGTTGTAGCAGCATATGAGAATTGTCGGCTGCGTTACCCATCGGTACTGTCAACTGGAGTTGCCAGGCTTTCATTCCCGCGTCCCGCAAAATGAGATAAAGGCCAGGAAAGTCGCGTGCCGACAAACGATTGATCTGGCTGTTACAGCCGACCGTAACTCCGGCTTCGCCCAGCAACTGGATTGATTTGAGACATTGTCGCCAGGATCCAGCTCGGCCCCTGAGCTTGTCGTGAACGGGCTCCAGACCGTCCACGGATACCGAGACGGTTCCTATGCCAGCCTCAACCATCTTGGCGCAGGTGGCCGGAGAGAGTCCGTAGCCCCCGGTCGTCATGGTGGCTTTCATGCCGGACCGGGTAATGGCCGCCGCGATCTCCAGCCAGTCTCGCCGCAAGAACGCTTCTCCGCCGATCAAGGTCACTTCAGTGATCCCTGCCTCCGCCATTTGCTGCACAAGGTCCAAACATTCGGCCGTGCTCAGTTCGTCCTGGCGCGCGTCACCCGCACGCGATCCGCAGTGACTGCAGGCCAGGTTGCATTTGAGAGTGATCTCCCAAACCGCGTAGGCGTGGTGTCGTCGGACCCAGTTTTGTTGAGTCACTATTGGTTCGGGTTAAAAGCCACTCCATACAGCGGCTGGATGGGCGGGTTCTTCTTGGGCTTGGGGTCGAGCACCACGCCATACATCGGTTGAACGGGGGGCTCAGGCTTTGGCTTCGGATCGACCACTACGCCATACAAAGGTTGGACCGGAGGCTCAGGTCGGGGTCTAGGGTCCACGACAACCCCATACATCGGTTGGACGGGTGGTTCCGGATGAGGCTGCGGATCGATGACCACGCCATAAAGGGGTTGGACCGGAGGTTCCGGCCGGGGGGGTCTGGGGCGAGGGTCAACCACAACTCCGTACATGGGCTGCACCGGCGGCTCGGGACGCGGACGAGGGTCGACCACTACTCCGTAAAGTGGCTGAACTGGGGGCTCGGGTCGGGGGCGTGGGTCCACCACGACGCCGTACAAAGGTTGAACCGGGGGCTCCGGTCGGGGTCTGGGGTCAACCACTACGCCATACATTGGCTGCACAACTGGCTCCGGATTGGGTTGAGGATTGACAACTACGCCGTACATCGGTTGAACAACTGGCTCGGGATTTGGCCGTGGGCGTCCCCAGCCGCCAGTCACAGCGCCCCAGGCATCATCCAGGTGTGGAGTGCGTTGCTGCGGCAGCCAGCCCGATCGCGGATAGACCTGGTCGGGACTGCCAACGAAGCCTCCCCAATTCATACCCAGCTGACGAAACGCCACCAGACTATCTCGGTAGAGTTGGGTCATTCCCGCCGGGCCAAAGCCCGCTGAAAGACCAGCCGTCTCGGCCAGGGCGTCGCCGCTGATGAATCCTCGTGGATAAGAGGCTCCCGACGGCAGAATGGGACGATTGGGGTCAAAACCATTGGAGTATGCCATAGGCAGAGTATCCCACGCGTACCCAGAGCCATCAACCCTTAAAAGCTTAAGGTGCCCTAACAGCTGGGAGAAACTTCGGTCAAATCGCTGAGACAATTCTAAAGCTGGGAATTCACTTGGTGCGACCGGGCCGGGCAGCTTTCAGAAAGAGGAATGCAACCAGAGATGCGAAACGCTCCGGCGTGCAGGAACTACTCTACTCCCTAAAAGTCCCCCCTACCGGGGCCGGCCGGGCTGAACTGGCCGCCTTGCTCGATCTCGAACCAAAGGATCTACCCGAAAGGATTCGCATTTCGACTCTTTCGCCGCTCAGCAATCGCGGTTACACGGCGGACGCGGAAGCCGAAGTCCTTCGACTGATGCCCGAAGGTCTGCTCATTGGCACCACGGTGGGCAAGGCTCCCAGGATGATTGTGCCCTGGCAGAATCTAGCTTATCTTTCCGAAGAGTAAGCTGTCCGTCGAGCCGCCTGGTCAGCCATCTTGGAGAGCCTGGTCCATGGCCGCAATGGCCTGGGTCAGGTCGGGAAAGCGTTGCTCGGGCTCAGCGTGGGCCAGTCGGTAGAACACCATGTGGATCGGCTTGAGGCGTTGCATGTAGGGCGAGAAGGCTCGATTTGATTCAGGCTTTCCCAGCATTCGAATGTGGGCTCTGAGACTGTAGTCTGGATACTTTCCGCCGAAGATGACCTCGAACAGCAGGCGGCCCAAGACAGCCTGGTCTGAAGCCGCGCTAGGGTTCGGCTTATAGATCACTTCGGGAGCGGAGGAGAACTCGCTCAGCTGGGCGTTAGATTTTTGGATTTGCAGGTAGGCGTCTTTGTAGCCAGCGTCACTAAAGCTGCTGAGATAGCAGTTGGCATTGGGCGGCCATTCTATGTCGCGTAACGAGAATGAGCCCGACACCTTGCCCTCGCGGTGAAACTCGGCCACCTGCAAAAAGACTGGACGCAAAAGAGTCCAGGCCTGGGCTGGGGACATTCCCTCCGGCGGGAGCTTGGCTCGCAAAGACATGGCGAAACTCGAGTAAAACAGGAAATGATGCTCGTGAATGGTTTGCAGCAGACGGGCCCGCTGAGAGTTGATTTCGCTCTCAAGGAGGGCCTGCCATTCAGGCCCGGCCGGCAGGCACAGGATTCGGTCGCCCTCTTGGGGCAACGTTTCAGCTTCCGCCTCATAAAGGCGCACCGCCGAATTGCCGCCAGAATGCTGGCGTGCCAGGCGATAGCCCTTGACCGAGATTCCCAAGAAGGGGTCCCCCTGGTCGCTTCCTTCGCCCCACAGCCAGTTATAGGTGCAGAAATTATCTAGCGTTTGCTTTCGTGTCTCAGGGAAGTGGAGCAACTGAATTGCCTTCAGCAAATGTTGAACTTGCAAGACTCCTGACTGGATTCGGGCGTAGAGCAGTTCAAAGGCTTTGACTGTGAAAGATTGAGATTGGCGCTCAGTGGCGGGCTGCAGGTCCAACAGCTGCTTGCCCCAGCGGCTATAGTCGCTGACCAGCTGAGCCCAGCGTTGAGGCGTTCCGTTTTTCAGGAAGTCCAGCTCGATTTCTTCCCACAGTGCGAAGAAGGGCAGCGCCTTGGCCGAGTTCAAGCGCTTTGAACGAATCAGGAGATAAAACTGGCGCATGGATTGTTCTCGACGATCCTCCAGCTGATGAAGATGGACATCGTAGAACCAGCGTAGGGCCCGACTGGCCGCCTGGCCTGGGGCGGCGGTCAGTCGCGACAGCATATTGGGTTGGCGTGGCTCGGCGTCCAGCACGGTTTGGACCGACTGCATCAGGGCCTGGAGCTTGAACGGCTTGAGCAGATAATCGTCGGCCTGCAGCCCGGCGGCCCGAACAGGAGCATCCACATCGCTATAGCCCGTCATGATGATGCTGCGTATTGCCGGTTGCAGCTTGCGGATTTTGCCCATGGCTTCGACCCCATCCACTTCGCCCGCAATGCGCACGTCGGTGAGCAGCAGGTCGAAGTTGTGGGCTTTCACCTTGGCCAGGGCCTCGTCGGCGCTCTCCGCTCCCTCCACGGCGTGGTTGAACTGGCCCAGCAAGCTTTCCAGCGTTTGCCGAAAAATCAGGTCGTCTTCCACAATCAGGATTTTGGCCACAGGCGTGTCCTTCGGTCCGAGCCCTCAGTTTCTAAACAAACGAGTCATTCGCCGTACTGACTGCTCAAAATAGTCGAGGAGAGAAAAATAATGGATCCCACGGTGAAAAACAATGCCCCGCACGGTCCGCGGGAAAATTAAAGAACCGGACCGCCGGCCTGATTCCAGAGCTTGAAGCCGCCTTCAAAGGCATTGGCGTTGTCACCCGGGCGACAGCCTTCGGGCAGTTCTTTGAGTTCTTTGATCTGCCCGCCACCCAGAACGACATCGTCGGGCATAAAGGCGGCTCGCAGTTTATCGACGACGTCCTCAACCCGTTTACGCCACTTCTTCTTGCCGTATTTCTCCAGGCCGCGAAGGCCCACATAATCTTCAAAGGTGGCTTTTCGGTAGGGGAGGTGGGCCAGTTCCAGGGGCACGACCTGATGGGGAAAGACCAAGGCCGAACCCAGGCCTGTTCCCAGGCCCAGAAACAACATGCGGCCGCCCTGGTAGCTACCCACGGCTTGAAGGGCAGCGTCGTTGATGATTTTGACGGGTTTGCCAAAAGCGCTGCCGAAGTCGAAATCCATCCAGCCTCGGCCCAGATTGACGGGTTCGGCCAGGATTTTGTCCTGATGGACGGGTCCCGGGTAACCGATGGTCACCACCTCGAAGTCCCAATCGGGGGAGTCGGCCAGAATCCTCTCCACCATGGCCTGGGCTGTGAGCTCGGGCCCAGAATCGAACTTGCGGCGCTCGGGCTGATGGCTGGCCAGGTATTTCACATGGCTGCCGCCGACGTCCACCACCAGCACCTTGTAGATCTTACGTTTCCGGGTCAAACGGATACCAACCCCAACTGTCTTGCTGGTGCCAGCGGCGATCGCCCTCAGGCGGCGCTACCGACTTGAAGACGTCTTTGTGCTCTTCAGGCTTTTCGGGCAGGGCCCAGCCGAGCAATGCGTGGCTGACGGACTGGGCCATATGCTTGACCTTCTCATTGGCTGCATAGACCGTGTTGAAGACGCCCAGGGGCAGCCCGAGTTTGTGGTTGACCACCATCCCGACCAGCTGGCCTTTGATGGACTGGTCCAGTTTTTCTCCCAACACCAATTGACGGTTCATGGCCAGCACCCAGTGCACGGTGGAGATGGGCACGTCGGCACCATTGCGGGCCAGCAGCGAGAGCAGATGAATGAACTTATCCATCACCTTGGGGCGGGCCATGACCGGCTTGAGGTCGTCTACGCTGATCCCTTTTTCCGAGTTGGGAAAGAACTTGCGATTGAGGCGCTTGATGGCCTGTTTGGGGGTATCCAGCCTGCCCAGAACCGTCATCAGGTCCAGGGCCAGTTCGCGTTGCTCGTTGTTGATGGGCACCGCCTGGCCGAAGTCCAGGATGGTAACGGTTTTGCTGGCTTCGTCCACCAGCACCTGGCCGTCGTGGAAGTCAGGGTTGGCGAACATCGGAACCGGGACCAGATTTCCCGAGGCAAGCTGGCCTTTGATTAAGGACATCTCCGCGTGAGCCATGGGGCGCATGGCTTCACGATAGAGGGCCGGATTTTGATCGAGAATTTTGCGAGCGGTCTTGCCTTTGGCCTCTTCCATAAAGAGCCCGAGGTGTTGCACCTTGTAGGCGTCGATGCTACGCACGGTCCAGCCGTTGTATTGATGTTTGTAACTCTGATAAGCCAGTTTTTGCACCCGCATGGCTGATTCTTTATCAAATTCCAGCTTGACCGACTCCTGGATGAGTTTGCTCAGTCCACCGATGTATCCGAATTTTTCCTTGTTCTCGGGCGTATCCGTGAGCGCGTCGCAGAACTTCTTGAAACGTGCGAAATCGTAATTGGTGGATTCTTCGATGGCGTCGCGACCCAGGGAAACCACCTCGCGTTTGCCGGTCTTGGCGTCGGTATAGCGGATGGCCAGGTTGACCGAGCCGCTACCCAACACTTTGTCTACTTTCAGGTCGGCCGGCCAGTCACTGCCGAAGCGTTTGTCGATCAGCTTGACGATTTGATAATAGGTAAGCGGCATGGCCGCGTCCTGGGCGGATTCAAAGGCCTCGCGGAAGTCGGCGAACTCGCTGGTGAAGGCCAGATACTGCTTCATCTTGATGCCAGGCACGCCGTAACTATCGAAGACGCGGTTCAGGATGTCGGCAGCCGAGAGATTTTCCTGTCCGTCTTTGGGTTTCTGGCCCAGCACAAAGGCCACAGCCAGGCTGTCGGTGTCACCTTGTGAGCTCAGGATGGCCTTGGTCATGACGCCTGCCAGAGCAAGGAACTTGGGCTGCACACCTTTCATGAGTTTTTCCATCAGCGCTTCTTTGCCGCCAGGACGGTGTAGGAGGCCGGTGGGGCCGGCCAGGAAGGCGTTGGCCACGGCCACGCGGGCGATCGGATCGGCATCGCTCAATTCCTGGCGAGCATTGCGTAAGGCCTGAGCCACCGGGCCTAGATTCTGGTTCTCCGCAGCCGCCTCCAGGAAGGCTGGCATCTCTTGCTTGCGGCCCATCAGATATTCGATGGTGGCCAGCTGATCCTCGGGGTCGTGGTTGCGCGTCATGGCCACGATCCCGGAGAGAGCGGCGGCCTGATTGCGAAAGACCGAGATTTGCTCGACTGGACTGCGGCTATCGGGTGGGAAAACGGTGTTGACGTTGGAGGGCTGTAGCCTGGCTTGTAGGGACACGTCGTCCCGCATCATGGCGTAGGCCAGCGGGAATTTTTCTTGCAGCTTGAGCTGCTTGTCCAGGCCGGCAACCTGTTTGGTGAGGTTGGCGATGTCGGCGCCCTCTTTGGCGTCATCACCCAGAACCTGCATCAGCAGCTGGGCCACCTGGTTTGACTTGAGCGATTGCATCAAGTTGTCTTTGGTCAGCCACTGGCGCAACTGGTCGGCCGGCAGCTTTTGTAAACGCGGGAAAAGCGAATCGGAGAAACGCTGGCGCGTGGAAGGACGGGCTTCTACCGCCGCCGGAGCCAGGCGGGTGGTGCGCTGGGCCAGGTCCCAGAAGCGGTCCAGCTCAGGAATTTGCTTCTCGTTGGCCAGGAAGCCATCCATCAGAAAGGCTCCGGCATCGCTGCCCAGAGCTTCTACGGCCAGGTCGTTGCAGACATGGCGCAGGGTCTTGGAGCGTTCCACCGCGGCTTCGGCCGCGCTCAAGACCGTTTCGAACTGGGCGGGATTCAGTTTGGCGGCCAGCTTCTGGCTGGTTTCGGCATCCTGGCCGATCATGGCCAGCTGCGAAAGAATGGGGCGGCTCTCGGCCGCGGCCAGAAAGCGCGAATCCAGCTTGAGCTGGTTGCATTTGTCCCGATAGCTTTTGAGAGCCTGCGCGTAGGCGGTGGGGTCGCTGAACTGGCCCGGTTTGGGGGTGAATTCCCCGGCCTCGCGCCGCTGGTCCAGCGCTTTCAGGTTGGCCGTGGAGAGATCGGCAACCTCGTCCGGCTTGAGGCCGTAGGCGTCGCTCAGCATGGTGCGCAGACGGTCGCCGTGCTGGCTGAGATCCTGCACGGTCAGTTCCTGCATCAACTGGTCGGTGGAGAGCGATTGATAGTATTTGCTGAGTTCGGGAGTCCACTGGCGGCGCGGGCTGTGAGTCGGCAGACGTAGTTCGTGGGCCCAGTTTCTCGAAAGATAACGAACCGCTTCGCGGGCCTCACTCCCTTTGAGCATGGCACACAAGCGGCGTTCCAGGCCTGGTTCGGCTTCCAGTGGGCGGCTGCTGTCGAACATCAGGTCTTTCTGATGATTGCAGGTCCGCACCAGGTCATTGATCAGGGCCGGCAGTTGCTGTTCAAACTCGGCCGAGAATGGTGCCGCCTGTTCCGAGCGGAACAGACCCTGCAGGTAGGCATTGAGTTTGGAGGGCTCGGCCAGCGGGGGGCGGAGGCGCAGGCGAGCGTGGTCCTCGCGCACTCCGTTGGCGGCCTGCTGAATGGGTTCCAGGGCGGTGCGGAGTTGCAGGCTGAAGTCCACAGGCAGGTTGTCCAGCCCGCGCAACTGATTGCAAAGCACCAGGCCCAGCGGCAGGCCACTCTCGTGGGCTTGCTGGGTCAGTTGAATCGGGTTCTGAGTCGCCAGAAACTTCAGAGCGCTGGGATGGTAAGGTTGGGCGAAAGGACTGCGCAGGAAACTTGTGACCAGGGTGGGATCGCTGGGTCCGCCCTGAGGGTCGCGCACATAGTTCGGCACCGCTTCAAGAGAAAGGTCGGCCAACTGGCCTCCCAACATTTTCTCGAAGCTGGGATTCAGCTGCACGGTGGTGGCAAAGTCGCGATGCAGACTCTGGTTGCCATTGCTGAGGCTTTGGCAAAAGGTCTGAGCCTGGAAGGCACCGTTTTGCTTCAGAAAATCGCTGATTTTGGCGCAGGCCTCGTCGCCAAAGCCCTGAGGCAAACCGTTGTTGCCCACCGCCAACAGGGTGCGCAGAAAGCCGCCCACTCGCTGCTGGGGGCTGAGGTTGGCTTCCTGTAGACGCTGGGTCAGACCCACCAGAGCGTTTTCCCAGTCCTGCGGGCAGGCGTTGGTCAGGCGCAGTTGCATCACCTCGGCGGGCGGCTTGTTTTCAAACATCCAGGCCGGAGTGGAGTCGGTCAGGGTCAGAGCGGTGGTAACGAAGTTGGCCTGGAACTTGGGGAAATCGGCGACGTGCACCTCGTACTGAGGCGGCTCGGGTGGAGCCAGGTTGGCCGGCAGAGGAGTGCTGGGTCGGCCGGTGGCGGGTTCGCCGGTTCTGCGCATCTGCTCGATTTGAGCCTGCAACAGGGCGATTCGTACACCCTCGTGCTCCTGGCCTTGAGCGGCGGCTGCCAGGGCGGTTTTCTGGTCGTCGCTCGGATACTTGAGGGGAAACCTGCTGTAGAGCTTGTCCAGAGCCGAGAGAGCGCCTTCTGGATTCAAGCCGGCTCGGGTCAGCAGGGCCAGCGCGGCCGCGTCCTGGCCGGCCTGCATTTCGTGGGCGTCCAGCCAGCTTTGGCTGGAGCATTTCAAGCTCTGCTCATTGTTCGGGTCCTTAGCGTCGTGAGTCAGCAATCGGCCGAGTTCGTGGGCGACCACAAAGGCCAGCTCCTCACGGCTGTCCAGGTTGCGCAGCAAGCCCTCGCTCAGTACCAGGCGATATAGAGGGCGCTGACCTTGTTTGGGGGCGTTGAGCCAGCTGCGAATTGGCCAGGGCTGATCCGGGTGCCTGGACTCCCATTGTTTCTCTTGGTCTGCCAGGTCGTCCACGGCGGCCTGTGGTTTGTCGCCGGAAAACAGTTCCACCCGTAGTTGCACATCTTGCTTTTTCAGTTCTTCGCCCGCCAGCTCTTGCACGAGCTGTTCCACATAGACTCGGGCGGCGTTCAGCTTGCTCTCGCCCACCGGCGGGGTTTGCAGCAGGCCCAGTTGGGCCTGATAGCGCTGTTTCCAAAGCTGGAGTTCCTGTGATTCATCCGGGGTGAGGGAGACTTGATCCTTAATTGCCGGTTGGGGCGCACGCCTGGCCACAGGGGCGGGCAGGGCTCGGAAGATCGGCGGATTCACCATGGAGAGCATGGCTATACCATAGCGGTTTTACGTTATGGTTCTGGGTCGGGATGTTGAGGGGTTGTTACAAGAGTCACGGCCGCGCCTGATCGAATGCTTTGAGAGAGCCCAGGCAGGCTTCCAAGGAGGGGCGGTTGAGCAGATGATAGCAGGACTGGCCTTGTTTTCGCTTGTTCAGGATGCCGGCTTCTTCCAGGCTGCTGGTGTGATGGCAGAGCAGTGCCAAAGTGATGCCAACCGCGTCAGCAATGTCTTTGCCTGTCCGCTCCACGCCGTCGGCCAGAAATTCCACGATCTGGAGGCGGGTCGGATCGCTCAAGGCTTTGAAAACTTTGGCTCGCTGCGGCAGGTCAAATTGGCTCACCTCCAGAGCTTAATCCTTTGCCCCGAAGCTTGCAAGTTAAATGCTTAAACAAGTGCTTGACTATTTGTGGGAGGCTCGCTAAGGTGTGGCTATGAGTGATTCAATTCTATTCCAACCGGTTACCCTGGGTGACCTTAAACTTCCTAATCGTGTTTCCTAATCGTGTCGTGATGGCCCCTCTTACTCGAGCCCGGGCCGTGGAGGCCAGAACTCCTAATGAACTTATGCGCGAGTACTATGTGCAGCGCGCTTCCGCAGGTCTGATTTTGACCGAGGCCACCTCGGTTTCTCCCCAGGGAGTGGGCTATGCCGACACCCCGGGTATCTGGTCTGAGGCACAGATTGAGGGGTGGAGAAAGATCACCTCCGCCGTCCACTCCGCCGGTGGGCGCATCGTGCTGCAACTCTGGCATGTTGGGCGAGTCTCGGATCCGCTCTTTTTAGAAGGCCAGTTGCCGGTGGCCCCTTCCGCCATCGCCCCGGCGGGTCACGTCAGTCTTCTGCGCCCCCAGCGTCCTTTCGTAACCCCCCGAGCTTTGGAGCTTGAGGAACTGCCCGGTATTATCGAGGCTTATCGCCAGGGGGCAGAAAATGCCTTCAAGGCCGGTTTTGACGGGGTCGAAATTCACGGCGCCAATGGTTACCTGCTCGATCAGTTTCTGCAGGACGGTAGCAATCGGCGCCAAGACAGTTACGGCGGAAGCGTCGAGAATCGAGCCCGCCTGATGCTCGAGGTGACAGATGCTGTCATCTCGGTCTGGGGGGCGGGGCGGGTCGGCATGCACCTGGCTCCCCGGGGAGACTCCCACGACATGGGAGACTCAAATCCTTCTGCTACTTTCGGCTATGTGGCCGAGCAGTTGGGCCGGCGTAAGGTCGCTTTTCTGGCTCTGCGTGAGTCGGTCGGGCCAGATAGTCTGGGCCCGCAGATGAAGAAGATCTTTGGAGGAGCCCTGATCGCCAACGAAAAGCTGACCGGGCCTGAGGCCGAGCGGCTGATTCTTGAGGGTAAGGCCGACGCGGTGGCCTTCGGCAAGGATTATATCGCCAATCCGGATCTGGTGAAGCGACTGCTCCACCAGAAAGAGCTGAACACCCCCGATCCCAGCACCTTCTACGGTGGCGGCGCCCGCGGTTACGTGGATTATCCGGTTTTGGTGGAGGCCTGAGATGGAGTTTCGCAATCTCGGACGTTCCGGCCTTAAGGTGCCGGTTCTCAGTTTCGGCACCGGAACTTTCGGCGGCAGCAAGGAAGGCTTTTTCAGGGCCTGGGGCGCCTCGGCCAGCGTTCAGGAGGCCACTCGCATCGTGGATCTTTGTCTGGAAGCGGGAGTCAATCTGTTCGATACGGCTGATATTTACTCAGAGGGCGAGTCGGAGGAGATTTTAGGGCGGGCTGTGGCCGGAAGACGCGATCGGGTTGTTGATCGCCACCAAGGCCACCTTCGCTCACGGCCAGGGCCCTAACGATCTCGGCTCTCCTCGCTTTCACCTCACCCGGGCTCTGGAAGCCAGTTTGCGCCGCTTGAATACGGATTACATCGATCTCTATCAGCTGCATGGGTTTGATCCCGCCACTCCCATCGAGGAGACACTTTCTACCCTGAATGATTTTGTTCGTAGCGGTAAGGTTCGCTATATTGGCGCTTCCAATTTTTCAGGCTGGCAACTGCAGAAATCGCTGGATATCTCCCGTCAATACGGATGGGCCCAGCACATTTCACATCAGGTCTACTATTCTCTGATTGGACGCGAGTACGAGTGGGAATTACGGCCTCAGGCCCAGTCCGAGAATATAGGAGCAATGATCTGGAGTCCCCTCGGTTGGGGGCGTCTGACCGGCAAGATTCGTCGCGGTCAGCCCCTCCCCGAGAACAGTCGGCTGCACGGCACCGCCGAGCTCGGTCCTCCGGTCAAGGACGAGGACCTCTTCCGAGTGGTGGACGCCCTGGATGAGGTGGCCGGTGAAACAGGCAAAACTGTGCCTCAGGTCGCGCTGAACTGGCTGATTCAGCAACCTACGGTTGCGACCGTGATTATTGGTGCTCGTGATCAGGAGCAATTGAAACAGAACCTGGGGGCGGTGGGCTGGAGTTTGTCCCCTGAACAGCTGGAGAAGCTCAATCTCGCCAGTGAACGCACTCCCATTTATCCTTACTGGCATCAGGCTCACTTCCAGAGCCAGCGACGTCAGAGCGAGTTTTCAGTCTGAACCGACCGAGCGACCTGGCCTCAGCAGCCGGGATGATGGATCCGAGGTCGCAGAGTGGGCGTGTCTTCGATACTCAAGGTCTGAGCGCAAGGCCGCAGGACGGGGTTTACGGCCCTTCGAAAAGCGCCAGCATGGCTGAAATGATCATCTGCAAACCCGGAGAGGGTCCCCAGTTCTCAGTAGCTGGGGACCTTTATCGTTTTCTGGCGACTGGAGACCAGACTGGCGCACGATTCGCTCTGATTCACGCGCTTATCCCGCCCGGAGGGGGTCCGCCGCCTCACATCCACCATCGAGAGACCGAGGGATTCTACGTGCTCAGTGGCGAGTTGACGTTCTACGCTCTGGATGTGAATGAGGTGGTGCGGGCCGGCGCCGGCACGTTTGTGCACTTGCCGCCCGAACGCCCTCATCGTTTTGCGAACGAAAGCGAGCAGGCGGCTGAGGCTTTGATCCTGATCGCGCCGGCTGGCCTGGAAAAGATGTTTGCTCAGGTGGGCATTCCCTCCGAGGTGCCGGTGCCGATGCAGCCTCAGGACGTGGAAGCCCTTCTGAAGGCTGCACCCGACTTCGGAGTGGAAATCTTGCACTGATCCCTGCTGGCTGGTCCCGAGGAGCGGGTTAGCGGGTCAAATTCCACTTGAATTCGCTGAACTCTACCTGGCCTGTTTCTTTTTCAAACTGGGCCACGGCCGCGCGGCATTCGTTGCCGTTCTGGACCACGCCAGTATAGGTGGTGCTGTCCTCGGTCTGGACTTTACTGAAGCCGGGGGTGTTGCTCTCGGCCTGCAGCTGCAGCCGGCTGGCCAGGGCCAGAGTATAGCGTTCGTCGTTCTGGCTGAAGCGGGCCTGGCGAGGGCGGAGGCCGTCTTCAAAATCAAAGCTGGGCTCGACCCGCGCGGGCCGCTTGGTGTTGGCGCTGCGAAAGGTAATCCGTTCGGCATTGGCTGGAATATTCATATTCGCTCCTGCTGTTGTATCTGTTTGTGCGCTATGAAGCTATGTCGCCAACCTGAAAAAAGTCTGAAACATTTCCGCGATTTGGTAGAAATCTGGTAGAAACGGCCGGGCTACTCTGAGCTCACAGAGAGCGAGGAGCGAGCCGATGGAAATGACACTGGGAGACTTTGACGAGACCTATGATGCCGAGCGTCTGCGTCGTCAGCAGCTGAGGTTGGAGTTTCAAGAAGCCCAGCTTCGCCTGGAGCACTTCGCCCACCCTCAGGATGATTTCCAGGAAGTCGACCCCGAGGATGCCGCGCTTGACCTGCAGATCCGCAATTACCGACAACTGGCCAAGCTCAATCAATACATGGCTCTGGGCTGAGCTGCAAGCGATTCGGCGCCACCCGTCGAAGGCAGCGGCCGAATGAACGCTGCCCTTCCGAATCTCGACTTGCTGAGAGCCATCGCGGTTTTGTGCGTGGTCGGGTCGCATTGGGCCTTCCTCCTGCACTGGGATGAGTTTCTGATCTTTCTCTTTGGCGGGGCTGACCCCGCTCATACCGGCGTTATGCTATTCTTTGTGCACACCTCGCTGGTGCTGATGTTTTCGCTCGAGCGTCTGGCCGAAAGCGGGCCGGCCCGACGGGTGATCCCCGCCTTTTACCTGCGACGTATGTTTCGTCTTTATCCCCTGAGCGTTTTCACCATTGTGATCATGCTTCTCTTTCGCATTCCCAGCTTTTTCACCAATACATTCTGGATGCCCGATCAGCTCACGCTCTGGACAAATTTGAGCCTGACCCAGAACCTGTTCCATCAGCGCTCGATTCTGGCCCCCCTCTGGAGTCTGCCGCTTGAGCTGCAAATGTATCTGGTGCTGCCCTTTCTCTTCTATGGGGTCCGCCGCTCGGGACCCAGGGGCCTGCAGTTTGCTTTGCTCTGCTGGGTCAGCGCCTCCGCCTTCGAGATGGCCAACCTGGACGTCTACTGGCAATTGCTGGGAGAATTGCTCTATGTGCCCTGCTTCCTGGGGGGTGTGGTGGCTTACGCCAACTATCGCCGGGGGCGCGGTCGCTGGCCTTTCTGGGGTTGGCCTCTGTGCATTATGATCAGCTGCTATACTGTGCCCCCTCACTCGCCTCTGTTTGCGTATTTCACCTGTCTTTTTCTGGGAATGGTGGTATCGCGCTTTCGCGAGTGCCCCAATCAGCTCTTCAACAAGCTGACGGTCAAAGTGGCCACCTACAGCTATTCACTGTATCTTTTGCACGTGCCGGTGCTGCATTATATTTACGAGGTTCATCCAGAACTGCCTGGTCCCGTCAAGTTTGTCGCCTCATTGCTGGCCCTGGCGGCTGTATGCTGGCTGGCCTATCACGGCGTTGAGCGTCCCGGAATTAAGCTGGGATTGCGTCTGACTCGAGGCTGGGTCGGTTCCGAGGGGGCTGCTCGCACGCCGCCCCCTTAAGTAAAAAAGCCCCCCGGCCGTCAGGCCGAGGGGCTTTTCAAAGCCGGGAAACCGTTTAGTAGCGGTAGTGCTCGGGCTTGAAGGGGCCATTCTTGGATACGCCCAGGTATTCGCTCTGCTTGTCGGTCAGAGTGGTGAGCTTGACGCCCAACTTGCCGAGGTGCAGACGAGCGACTTCTTCGTCCAGGTGCTTGGGCAGCACGTAAACGCCGATGGGGTATTTCTCGTGCTTCTCCCACAGCTCCATCTGAGCCAGCACCTGATTGGTGAAGCTGGTGGACATTACGAAGCTGGGGTGACCGGTGGCGCAGCCCAGGTTCATCAGGCGGCCGCGAGCCAGCAGAATGACCTGACGGCCGTCCTGGAACTCGAAGATGTCGACCTGAGGCTTGACGTTGATTTCCTTGGCGTTCTTCTCCAGCCATGCCACGTCGATTTCGATGTCGAAGTGACCGATGTTGCAGACGATGGCCTTGTCTTTCATGGCCAGCAGATGCTCGCCGCGGATGATGTCCAGGCAGCCGGTGGCGGTGACGAAGATGTCACCTTCCTTGACGGCTTCCTCCATGGTGGTGACTTCGAAGCCTTCCATCGCGGCCTGCAATGCGTTGATCGGATCGACCTCCGTCACGATGACCCGCGCGCCGAAACCGCGGAGTGAATGCGCCGAGCCCTTGCCGACGTCGCCNNATCTCGGTGACCAGCACGCGGGCGCCGAAGTTACGCATGGAAACGGCGCAACCTTTGCCCACGTCGCCATAACCGGCCACCACAACGACCTTGCCCGCCACCATGATGTCGGTGGCCCGCTTCAGGCCGTCGGCCAGCGATTCGCGGCAACCATAAAGGTTGTCGAACTTGGACTTGGTGACGGCGTCATTGACGTTGATGGCCGGAGCCAGCAACTTGCCTTCCTTGAGGCGCTTGTAGAGGTTGTGAACGCCGGTGGTGGTCTCCTCGGAGATGCCGCGGATTTCCTTGAACATCTCGGGATACTTGTCATGGATGATGTTGGTGAGGTCACCGCCATCGTCCAGGATCATGTTCGGGCCTTTGCCGCCAGCGAACTTGATGGACTCTTCGATGCACCAATCATACTCTTCCAGGGTCTCGCCCTTCCAGGCGAAGACGGGGGTGCCGGCGGCGGCGACAGCGGCCGCGGCCTCGTCCTGAGTGGAGTAGATGTTGCAGGAAGACCAGCGCACGTCGGCGCCCAGTTCCTTGAGGGTCTCGATCAGCACTGCCGTTTGCACGGTCATGTGCAGACATCCGGCGATGCGGGCTCCGGTCAGCGGTTTGGTCTTACCATAGCGCTGGCGCAGTGCCATCAGGCCCGGCATTTCTGCTTCGGCCAGGGTAATTTCCTTACGTCCCCACTCGGCCAGGGCGATGTCTTTTACTTTGTAGTCGTGAGTAGCCACGGACATTCGTAGATCCTTCCTTGAAAGCGGCGGGTATGGAGGAACAACGTTCCTGCCGCCGCCTTCTCTTACAAGTAATGGGCCAGTGTGGACGAGGGACCCCTCGGACTACGAGCCTTGGAGAGTCAGAGTAACCCTCCAGATTGGTTCAGGGTTCCCCGATGTCGGGTCCCTAAAACCCGGTAGGAATATCCACAAACCGGGTCTGAACGGCAAACCTATTCTGCAGCTCAGGCATCAACGCCTTCACGCCCCAGATTTCCGTCTGATAATGGCCGGCCAGCATGATGGACAGGCCGGCCTGCTGGGCAGCGTGATAGATGGGATGGCCGGCCTCGCCCGTGATCATGACTTGAGCCCCGGCTGACACCGCTTGATCCACCATTCCCACCGAAGCCTGTCCCGAGCTGACGGCGATGCGCGTCACCTGTTCCGAGCCGAAAGCCAGCAGGCGGGTGGCCCCGATTCGGCTTTCCACCAGAGAGTGCAGCTCGCCCAGCGACAGGTGGGCATCCGCCAGGTAGCCGACGGGCGGAAACAGAGCCCCCCTCTGAAAGCCCAGTTGAGCCAGGATCTGAGCGTTGTTGCCCAATTCGGGATGGACGTCCAGAGGTAGATGAGAGGCGTAAAGAGATGTCCCCTGTCGAAAGAGTTGACCGATGGCGGCCGCCATGGTTCCCGTCACTCTCGAGATTTTAGGCCAGAACAGGCCGTGGTGCACCACCACCAACTGGCAGTCGTGCAACATCCCGAAGCTTTCCAGGCAGGCGTCCACAGCGAATCCAACGCGGGTGACTTCCTGGCTGGCCTCCACCTGGAGTCCGTTTGTGCCATAGGGCTCTGGCACGTTACGGGTGTCCAGTCGTTCATCCAGGAAGGCAACGATTTCGCAAAGCTTAGCCATTCTTCATGGCCACCGCAATCTTGGCTGCCAGACGGGCATTGGAAACCAGCAGGCCCTTGTTGACCTCGACCGTCTGTCCATTGCTGGACTTGGCCAAATATTGCAGGAGATAAGGGGTCACTCCCTTGCCGCCTTTGGGGACGGTGGCCAGGCCTTTGTGCAGCCATTTGTGCAGAATTTTTGGTGAAATGGAGGTGGGTGGTTCCTGAACGACCAGGCAGCCGCGTCCAAGTGTCTGTTTTCCTAGCGTATAGGCGCGAGCGATCTCCTCCACGCTGTCCAGGCGCCAGCCGTAGGTGCGTGTGCCAGCGCTGAAAAACTCCGGGAACGTGTCGGTCTGGTAGCGGTAAACCGGAATGGCCATCGTTTCCAGGGCCTCAAGGGTGGCCTCCACGTCCAGGACGCACTTTACCCCGGCACAGACGGTCAGCAGAGGAGTGCGGGCCATTTCCAACAGGTCGGCCGAGAGGTCGGGATGCTCGTTCCAGCCGCGGTGCACACCGCCCACGCCACCGGTTGCGAAGACCTTCAAGCCCAGCATCTCGGCCGCCCGGAGCGAAGCCGAAACGGTGGTTGCACCAGCTGAACGGGTGGCCAGAGCCCCGGGTATATCTGCTACATTGAGCTTACTTCCGCGTGGTTCGCGGCACAGGTTTTCCAGAGCCGGGTCGCTCAGTCCGAAGTGCACCAGCCCATCTTCTACCCAGATAACAGCCGGAATGGCGCCTTCTTCGCGCACGGCCTTTTCGACTTGTTGAGCCGTTTCCCAATTGGCCGGCCAGGCCAGACCTTGAACCCAGACACTGGATTCCAGGGCCACGATGGGCTGGCCATTGGCCAGGGCGGTAGCCACCTCCATACTGGGCGAGAGAAAATCAGCCAACGCGAACTCCTTTACAGTAGACGCTTTCCACCACATTGACCCCATAATGGTAGGGCCACTCACGCACGTCACTCAGATTGAGGGCCAGCACATCAGCACGCTTGCCCACTTCCAGGCTGCCCACCTGCTCACCGCGCCTCAGGGAGTGGGCCGAGTTGACGGTGGCCGCGATCAGGGCTTCCTCGGGACTCAATCCCAACTTCAGCACCGCCAGCGACAGAGCCATCTGCATTGACTCGCTCAGACAGGAACCGGCATTGAAGTCACTGCCGATCGCCAGCGGCAGATTGGCTTCAATCAGGCCCCGAGCCGGAGCAAACTGGCTCATGCCCAGGAAAAAGCTGGTGCCCGCTGTCATAATGGGAATGGTTCCGGCCGCGCGGATGGGAGCGAAGTCCTCGGGCGGCAAGAACTGAAGGTGGTCGGCTGACACCGCTCCCAGTTCTGCGGCCATGCGGGCGCCCCCCAGGTGATTGAATTCTTCGGCGTGGATCCGTAGTCCCAGGCCTGCCTCCTGGCAGGCACGCAGCACCAGTCGGCTCTCTTCCACCGTAAAGGCCCCTACTTCGCAGAACACGTCTCCAAATTCGGCATAACCCTGGGCTCGCACGGCCGGGATCATTTGTTCGCAAACCAGCCGCACATAGTCGGCCTGGCGACCGGTGTACTCTTGAGGCAAGGAATGGGCGCCCATGAATGTCAGCACCAGCTCGGCCGGCAGCCGGCTCTTCAAATCCTGGTAGATTTTGAGGTGGCGCAGTTCTTCTTGGACCGACAGACCGTAGCCGGATTTGACCTCGATGGTGGTGCTGCCGTGGAGCATCATGCGACGAAGTCGCTCGAGGGTTGTGTTGCCAAGCTGTTCGTCGCTGGCCTCACGGGTGGCCTGCACCGTGCTCCAGATGCCTCCGCCGGCGGCGTGGATTTCCTGGTAGGTTGCGCCCCGAGCGCGCATTTGAAATTCGTGGACCCGCGAGCCTCCGAAAAGCGGATGAGAATGAGGGTCCACCAGGCCGGGAGTCAGGGCCCCTCGGTGATACTCGCGCTTGCCCTGCCAGCGTGAGCAAACTTCGCTTTGGGGCCCAACTTCCACGATCAGACCCTGGTGAATGGCGACCGCCCCTTGCGGGATAATGCCCAGCTGGTTCATTTGCGAGCCCGGGCGGGGATTGCCCCCAGGAGCGCAGGTCACCACCTGAGGAGAGCACAGAATCAAGTCAGCGTTCATACAGGGACTCCTGATGCAGAAAATTCCATTCCAATAACTGGCCGGGCTGAATCGTCACCATTTTCAGGCGGCGGCGAGCCATTTTCAAGAAGGAGGTGGCCGGTGCCATTCCGATCAACTCGCTGGAGTGCACTTCCACGCCGCGCAGGGAGGCCTGATCGCAAACGTGGGTATAGACTTCCTCCAGATCGATTTGTTCGGGATCGGTCAAATTGATGGAAACCTGGACCCGGCGCTGGCTTTCCAGCCACAGTCCGAGCGAGCGCACGCTGGGCAAGCTGCGCAGGTGTTTGGCGATCTCGCGGGCCAGGACCAGATCCTGACTCTCGAGCACCACGTTGAAGGCCACCAGCGGACGGCGCGCTCCCATAACGGTTGCCCCCAGCCGGGGATGCAGCTGCACCGGGCCAAAATCGGGCGGGTTTTCCAGCAGGCGCTCCTGCAGTCCCTGACGTCTGAGGTCCGGGAGGTTTCGGTGGGCCGGGTTGCGAGCCGAATGTTCGTAGAGCAACACCGGCAACTGAAAGCGGGTCGCCACCTGCTCGGCAGTGGTCAGGGCCAGTTGTTGGGCTGCCTCCATAGTGGTTGAGCCGAGAGGCACGAAAGGAACCACGTCAACCGCTCCGATGCGAGGATGCACACCAGAATGCTTGGAAAGATCGATGGAGTGCTCGGCGATTTCGAACAGGCGCAGAACCGCCTGACTCAGGCTTTTGGCGCTGCCCAGCAGGGAGGCAACCATGCGGTGATGGTCTGGATCCATGGAGAGGTCCGCCAGGGCCACGCCGGGCACTGCTTCCATGGCCTCGCGGACGCTCGAGAGGAGTTCGGGATTTCGGCCCTCCGAGAGGTTGGCGGCGCACTGAAACATGGGGCGGGATTGCGCCCCACGCCGTTCAATTCCCTTCAGAGGAAGCTGGCTGCTCGGTCAGTTGTTCGGCAAAGTGACAGGCCACCTCTTGGCCCTGGAGTTGGCGAAGCTGAGGTCTTTCCTGGGAGCAGCGTTGGCGTGCATAGGGGCAGCGAGGGTGGAAGCTGCAACCGCTGGGTGGATTTGTCGCGTCAGGCATGTCCAGGGAGCGTAGCGGTAGGGGCTTCTGTTCGCGGGCCCGGCGTGGGTCGAGTGGGGGCAAGGCTGCCAGGAGAGCTTGAAGGTATGGATGCAATGGATTGTCGAGTAGTTTTTCAACCGGGCCGCTTTGGATGACCTGGCCCACATACATGACCAGCATGCGGCCACCCCGGCCAAGGTAGCGGGCCGTGGCCAGGTCGTGGGTAATGTAGAGAAAGGCGATGCCCTCCTGATTGAGGCGCCGCATCAGGTCCAGGATGGCCAGACGTAAGGTGGCATCCACCCCGGAGACGGGCTCGTCAGCCACGATCAGACGGGGTCTGAGCAAGGCCGCGCGAGCCAGCGAGACGCGCTGCCGTTGGCCGCCTGAAAGCTGGAAGGGAAGCTTGGCGGCGAAATACTCAGGGGGAGTGAGGCCCACCTGGGTGAGGATTTCGTGTACCTCGCCAGGTAGCTTGTGGCGCTTTAAGGGCGCGGCAAGTTGCTGTCCCACCCGGCGAACCGGGTTCAGGCTGGCGTAACTGTCCTGATGGACAACCTGCACTGACAGCCTCAGCTGGTCGCTCATGCGAAAGCCGGGCGCGAAAATGTCTTGCTGGCCATAAAAAACCTGACCTTCAGTGGGCTGATACAGGCCCAGCACGGTCCTTCCCAGGGTGCTCTTGCCGCAGCCGCTTTCTCCCACCACCGTCACGATTTCGCCCTGATCCAGGCTCAGATCGACCTGGCGTAGAGCCTGGACTCGCCCCAACTGCAGGCTGACCGACTTGAGGTGAATCAGGCTCATTTCCGCCTCCAGCAAGCCACGCCATTTTCCAGAGGGGGCGAGGCCGCCCGGCAGCGCTCCTCCACCTCCTTGCAGCGGCTGGCGAAAATACAACCCCGCGGGCGGTCCCGTAGGTCGGGCGGCAATCCCTCGGCCCCGCGGGCCACTTCGCCTCCGTGCACGCCGGGGGCGGAACGAATGAGAACCTGGGTGTAGGGATGGCGGGGATTCTCGAAGATCTCTTGGGCCGTGTCCAGTTCCACCAACGTGCCGGCATAAAGAACGGCCACGCGGTCGGCCAGTCGAGCCACCGCCGCCAGGTCGTGGGTGACCAGGATCATGGTCAGTCCGGTTTGATGGATCTCGCTGAGAATATCGAAAATATAGCTTTGAGTAATCAGATCCAAAGCGGTTGTGGGCTCGTCCAGAATCAGGAGTTCTGGCTCCAGCATCAAGGCCAGCGCGATCAGCGCGCGCTGACGCATTCCTCCGCTCAGTTGATGCGGATAGGCGGAAATCACTCGCTCGGGAGTCAGGCGAACCTGCTTTAAGAGTTGCTCACGGCGTTGCGCGTGAGCGGGAAAGCCATGGTCGAGGCAAGTGTCCAACATTTGCGCTCCGATCGTGAGCGAAGGATTCCATGCCCCTTGAGCAGCTTGGAAAACGACCGAGGCCTGCCGCCAGCGAAACTGTCGGAGTCGTTCTGGATCCTGACGCAGCAGATTCTCTTCTTTCCACAACACCTGTCCGCCGCGCACGCGGGCGTTGCTGGAAAGCAGCCCTAACACTGCGCCGGTCAAGGTGGTTTTGCCGCTGCCGGATTCTCCAATCAGAGCCGTCACCTGGCCTTGAGGAAAATCCAAGGTGACGTCCCGCAGCACGCTCAAGGGCGCGCCCGGGAGTTCGTAATCGATAGAAAGATTTCGAATGCTCAGCATCAGCCGCGCCTCAACCTGGGGTCAAAGTATTCCTCCAGGCTGGAGGCCACCAGAATCAGGCTGTACTGGAAGATCACGATGGCGCTGAGGGGAGCCAGCAGGTAGAGGCGCCCTTGTGGTAGGAAAAGGGCCCCTGACTGAAAGGCGGCCAGGTTCAGCATCATTCCCCAGTTTTCTACGCGCAGGGGCACCAGGCCCAGCATCATAATGCCCACGCTGGCGGTAATGGCGTTGCGGGCGATCAGAATAAAATTGAGACTAAGGTAGGGAACCAGATTGGGGAAAATCTCTCCCCATAAAATATGCCACGGACCCATTCGCATTAGACGCGCTACTTCCATGAACTCTCGGTGTTGTAAGACCTGCACCTGGGCTCGCAGAGAACGGGCCAGTCCCGGCCAGGACCAGAGTGCCAGCAGCAGCCCGAACGTAATAGGGTTCCCGACTCGAAAGAGAGCCGAGAGGATGGCCATCAGCGGGAAGCTGGGCACGGTAAGAAAGACGTCGATGGCTCCCACCAGCAGTGCATCTAACGCTCCACCAGCCAGGGCGCTTCCCACTCCGATGAGCAGCGCCAGCAGAACGGCGAAGGCGCCGGTGGAGAAAGCGATCAACATGATGTCCCGCGAGCCATGCACCAACTGGGCCCAGACGTCGCGTCCGGCGTAGTCTGTGCCCAGCCAATGCTTCCAACTGACGGCGGCGAAACGCTCCTCGTAATGAGCCGTGCCGTCCAGTTCGATCAGCATCGGACCCAGCAGCGCCAACAGAATGAAGGTCAATAGGACCGCCCAGCCGGCTCTCTTCATCGTCGAGACCTCGGATCGATTCGACGAGAGAGCCACTCGGCACTGAGGTTGCCGGCCACGATGGCCAGAGTGCTGAGCAGAAACAACCCCTGCATCAAGGGGTAGTCACGGGTGCCGATGGACTGGGCCAGAAAATAGCCGAGCCCGGGAAACCCGAACAGAGTCTCAATCAGCATGGAACCTCCCAGCAGCGCGCCCAAATTGGTGGCCAGGCTGGAAATCAGTGGGACGATGGCGTTCCGTCCCAGATAGTCTCTCAAAATGCGCCAGGGTTTGAGACCCTTGGCTCGGGCTACCTGCAGATAGTCCTCACCCAGGACGCTGGTGGCGGTCGCCTTGGCGCTGAGGGCCCAACTGCCGATAGCCGGGATCGAGAAGGCCAGCACCGGCAGGATGGCGTGCTGCCCCAGGCTGACCAAAAAGGGCAGGTTAAAGCCCGGGTCGGTTTCAGCGCTGTAGGCGCCGCGCAGGGGCAGCCACTGCAGCTGCACGCCCAGCACCAGCAGCAGCATCACGCCCAGCAGAAAGTCCGGAATGGCCTGGGTCAAAGTGGCGTAAAAGGTCAGAGCCGGGTCCAACCAGGTGCCTCGCCGCCAGGCTGTCCAGAAGCCCAGAGTTACTCCCAGCGCGAAGCTGAAGCCGGCCGAGAGAAATGTAATAAAGACTGTCCAGGGCAAAGCCGAGGCCAGAATTTGGGTGACCGGGATGCGATAGGTGGTGGAGCGCCCCAAATTGGCATGAGCCAGGTTGCTGAGGTAGGTGCAATACTGGCTAAAAATGGGCTCGTCCGGGTCATAACAAATCTGCAGCTTGGCCATTTCTCGGGCCTGGGCGTAAGCCAGTCCGTGGGTGTTTTGCAGTTGCAGGGCCAGGGTATGCAGCACATCCCCCGGCATCTGGCGCACCAGCACGAAGGTGAAGGTCAGGGCGACCCAGACCGTGAGCAGTGACAGTAACAGCCGCTTCTTCACGGGGCTGGCCTCAAATAGCCTTGCACCGCCAGCGAGCAATAGAGCCTTTCAACCCCCAGCGGGGCGGCTGACCAGAGCGGCGAGTCGGGAGCTGGCCAGCCAGTCACGCGCGGACCTTCTTGCACGAAGACCAGCAGGCGTTTTTCGAAGCAGGGTATGAAGCTAACACTTTCGTTCTGGAGGCGGGCCAGGCGCGTGCACAGTTCTCTGGATTGGTCGGCGTCCATGCTGACGCGCAGGTCGGCCACCCACTGCTCAGCCTGGGAATTGCGCGGCAGGCCGCAGGCCTTCTCCAGTTGCGCATCGCGGGCAAAGAAGCGCCCCTCGGAAGTGGAGGGATGCACAGTGGGGCCCATCTGAGCCCCGAAGACGGCGGCCAGATCGAACTTGCCCTCCATCAAAAGTTGCGCGTAGAGTTCTCCCTGCACCAGGCGGACGCTGGCCGGGACTCCGAGCTTCGTCATTTGAGAAGCGGCCGCCTCGGCCAGCAGGGCCAGGTCGGTAAAGCCGGCGGGGGCCATAATCTCCAGCTCACGCTCGGGTGTTACTAGCAACTGGCGGGCCTTATCCGGGTTGTAGTTGTAGCGCGTCAAACCTTTGGAGAATTGAGGGCCAAGCCAGTGTTCGGCCTGAGAGGGGACCAGCCCCAGGCTCAGGCCCTGGCTGGTGTCGCCGGGGCCACAGGCCAGCTGGCGAATAGCGTCACGATCGAGGCCGTAGGCCAGTCCCTGGCGGAAGGTCAGCTCATTGAGAGGCTTTACCCGGCAATTGATGACCAGCCCCATTTCATTCATGTCGCTGGGCTTGCGCGCCGACAGGGAAGGGTTGCGACGCAAAATCTCCTGAGCCACATCATAGGGACAGGCCGGACTGATGGCATCTAGCTGACCGGCGTACAGGTAAGACCAGATGACCTCGTTGCGCCCCCAGCGCGCGATGCGCACTCCCTTGAGAGCCTGAGTTCTGTAATAGCCTTCAAACCGGTCCAGCACCATGTCCGAGGCGGTGACTTTGCGCATGCGAAAAGGGCCTGTTCCGATCGGGAGGGGAGGGCGTTCGGCAAAAAGCAGCTCGCGCCGAGCGCCTTCGGCCTCCAGGTCTCGGGTCTGGCCTCCCCTGGGCAGAGCCTGGATCACGGCCAGGTGCTGCTGGTTCAGGTGAGCGGGCGAGACGATGGGCTCGGTCAGGGCCAGCAGTCGATTGGTGGGGGAGTCGATCTTCCAGTGAAAGACCACCGTGTGCTCGTCCTGGGCTTCGATACGATCCAGGTAGGACCAGATCTCCATGCCCTTCAAAAAGCCGATCTGGAAGGTTGCCACCACATCCTGGGCGCTGAAGGCGTGTCCATCGTGCCAAACCGCCCCGGGCTCCAGCTCGACGATCAGGCGATGGCCCTCCTCATGATAGCTGCGACCCAGTCGGGGCACCAGTTTTTGAGTCTCGGGGATGTAGTCAAAGAGCGCTTCAAAGACGAAGCTTCTGGCTACGCCAACCCCTCCCGGCGCCCAGGGATTGCCGTGGTAGGCGGGAGGCATGTCCCACTCGCCTGCTGTGCACAGAATGCCCGGCTGAGTGGCCTGGCCGGCGCAACCCGCCAGCCCCAAAGCCAGTAGCGCGAGGGCGATTTTCACACCATGGCCGCCAGCACGTCCTGGGTCGCAATTCGAGCGAAACGAATGGCCGAATCCGAAAGGGCGTAGGGGATGACCAGATTGGGTCCGTGAATCAAAGCCCCGCAGGTATAGACGACATTCGGCACATAACCTTCTCGTTCGTCCTGGTTGGGAGCGATCAGCGGCACTGGCAATCTTCCCAGCACTTTGGTCGGATCTTCTTTGTCCAGCAAGAAGGCGCTGATGGTGTAGTGGCGCATCGGACCGACTCCGTGGGTGAGCACCAACCAGCCCGCCTCGGTTTCTAGAGGCGAACCACAATTGCCGATTTGCAGCCATTCCCAGGGGTAGACCGGCTCCAGCAATAGTTGTGGGTCACTCCAGGTGTGTACGTCGGTGGACTTCATCACATAGAGTTTCTCACCGTCCTGGCGGCCCAGCATCAGGTAGTGGCCGTTAACTTTGCGCGGGAACAGAGCCATGCCCTTGTTGCGCACCGCGTTGCCCCCGGGGGTCACGAAGCGGAAGCGGAGAAAATCTTCCGTTTCGATCAACTGAGGCAGAATATTGCGGCCGTCGTAAGCGGTATAGGTGCCGTAGTAACGGCCTTCGCAGTGCACGAACCGGGCGTCCTCTATGCCGTTGCTCTGAGAGGGCGCGTAGGGGAACAGGATGCGTTCATCCAGCGGCACTTCAGCCTCGAAAACTACCTCATAGTTCGGGCCATCCTGGGAGGTCACTCGACCTTCCCTTAAGTGCCCGGTCCTGGCATCCAGTTGGACATTGCAGTCTGAGTCCAGGCTGCCGCCGATAAACTCGATGGAAGAGATGTGCCCCTCTCCCACCGCGCGCAGGCTCATCAGGAATCGCAGTCCCCCGAGGGGGGCCCCGCTCTGATCGGGGTGGGGTACGATCGAGGGGTTGAAGAGGGCGGCCGCCTCGACCGAGTATTCATGCAGAAAACAGGCTCCCAGCAGGGCCTGGCGAGCTGGGGAGAGCTCCTTGCCCGGGTGCACTTCGGCTCCACGCGCCAACATCCGTTGCTGCAATCCCTGGTGACGCCCGTCGAAGAGGGCCAGCGTGCTTTGTAAAAGACCTTCCAGTTGTTCCTCGGGATACTTGAGAACACGTTCGACAATGTGGGAGGCCTGGTCGTGTCCGGTATTGTAGCGTTTCAAAAGGACACGACGCGGATTGGCGTTAAGTGAGACGTTCAAACGTTGAATTGGTAAGGACATGGCCCCGCTCTTCAGAGCAAGGCCGCCCGCGCCCTGCCCAGCAGAGCTAAACCTTCCTGGATCTCCTGAACGGTCGGATGGGCAAAGCCCAGGCGCAGGAAACTGGAGGATTTTCCATCCAGACGATAGGCTGAGCCTGGGCGCACTTCGACTCCATCCAGGCCGGCCAGCTCAGCCAGCTTTTGGGTATCCACTCCGGTGTCCAACCAGAAGCACATTCCACCCTGGGGCAGGCGAATGGGTGGGGCGGGGTCCCAGGCGGCCAGGGCCTGGGCCATGGCTCTGCGTCGAGTCTCGTAATGTCTGCGCATCCTGCGCAGATGGCGCTCAAAGCCGCCCTCGGCCATCCAGCCCGCCAGAGCTTCCTGGGCCAGATTGTCGTTCTGGCGGGAGACGACCGTCTTGAGGCGAGCCACACGCTGAGCCAGCGGAGCCGGGGCGATGACGAAGCCCAGACGGGCAGAGGGGTGTAAGACCTTGGAGAAGGTTGAACAGTAGGCCACCAATCCGTGGCTGTCCTGCACCTTGAGGGGGGGCTGGGTCGTGCCCTGGTAGTGAAACTCGAAGTCATAGTCATCTTCCAGAATCGGGACCTGGTATTGTTGGGCCAGCTGCAGAACCTGCTGGCGACGGGTGGGCGTCAGAGTGACGGTGGTAGGGTACTGATGCAGGGGTGTGAGGTAAAGCAATCGCACTTTCTGCGTGCGCATAGCCTGTTCCAGGGATTCTGGCAGAATTCCCTGATCGTCAATCTTGATAGGCGCAAGTTCTGCCCCGCAGCAGCGGAAGGCTTCCCAGGTTTTGGCAAATCCCTGTTCCTCCACGGCCACAATGTCACCCGCTTGCAGCCAGCAGCGGGCTACCAGGTAGATGGCTTCTTGGCAGCCGTGCGTAACAACCAGTTCCTCGGGCGAAAACTTAAGGCCTCGGGCGCGCCTGAGGTAATGGCCTAGTTGCTCACAGAAATAGGGCCTGCCGGCCGGGTTGCTGTAGCCCAGCAGATCGTCTGCGGCGCAGCGGCGCAATGCCTGGCGTACCTGAGTGTAGTATTCCTCGTGAGGAAAAATACGCAGGTCGGGTTGGCCGCTGGGAAAGCGATAGCGGGCCGCAGTTCGATGAAGTTCGGGTGAGGCCGCCAGCTCATGCCCGAAATCCCAGTTAAACTGCTCGGCCGAGGGCGTTTGTGTTTGCGCTTCCACCCAGTCGGTGGCCACCTTGTAGCCCTGGCCCGGATGGCTTTCCAGCCAACCTTCGGCAACCAGTTCGTCGTAGGCGGCCATAACCGTGTGGCGGTGCACTCCCCATTGGGCCGCCACCTGGCGGGTGGAGGGGAGCAGGTCGCCGGCTTTCAGCTGTCCGCTGCGTAAGGATTGACGGACTTCGCCGGCCAGTTTTCGGAATTGAGCTTTCATTCATTTGAGTTTCTGTCCGCCAGTCGCTGCCCCTGTCTCTGGTCGACATGGATTTGGAGAACTGAATCTTTTGGTTCGACCAGGCGACAGGCTCAGTCGGGCCCGATGAACAGGGCCCAAGAACGAGGATCCCCCGCCCCCGGAGCGTAAGCTTCGGTTATGCAAGGTGCACTTTTACGCCTCAAGAAAATGGCCGGCTCCGCCACTGCTCTGGAGCTGCTGGACCGCTTTTTGGAGGAAAGTCCCGAGCGTCTGCAGGCCTGTCTGAAGGCTCTGGAACAGGGTGACCTGCCCACCATTCAGCAGCATCTTCATCGTATTCGCAGTGATGCCGGTTGGTTGGGTGCCAAGGAAGTGCAAGAGTTGGCCGGCCAGGGAGAAAATCTGGTGGTCGAGGGCAAGAGTGAGGGCATGGAGGCTTTACTGCAGGAGCTGTCTGGGCGCTGTTATGAGGTTTGCCAGGAGCTGCATCGCGAACGCACCGTCCTGTTGGGGAGCAAAGAATTTTGAAGTGGCGCCTGCGGGCGCCTGCCACCAGCGCCAATTTGGGACCAGGCTTTGATTGTCTGGGGGTGGCCCTCGACCTTTGGAACGAGGTTGAAGTCGAGACCTTGGCCGGAGAATGCGAGCTCGAGCTGCGGCTGGAGGGTGAAGGCGCCGGGCAGCTCCCCTGTGACGATTCGCATTTGCTGGTGCGGGTGGCGCTGGATTATTTGCGCTCGCGGGGGATTTCGCGTTGGCCCAGGCTGCGCATTTCCTGTCTGAACCGAGTGCCTTTGGCCCGCGGTTTGGGGTCTTCGGCCGCTACCCGAGTGCTGGGAGTGATGCTGGGTCAGGTTCTGGCCGACGGTCTGAATTCTGCTGAAGTTCTGCAAGTCGCCGGGCGCCTGGAGGGTCATCCAGACAATGTGGCCCCGGCCGTTTTTGGCGGCCTGGCCTGCAGTCTGGCTGAGGCCGACGGGAGCTATCACAGTCAGGACTGGCCGGTGCACCCATCCTGGCGAGTGGTGGTGGCCATTCCCACCTTTACACTGGAGACGGAGCATTCGCGTTCGGTTTTGCCGATGCACTACTCCCGGGCGGACGCTATCTTCAACCTGGCCCATCTGCCCTGGCTGCTGCGCGGTCTTGGCGAAGGCCGGGCTGACTGGCTGAAGCTGGGCTGCCAGGACCGCTGGCATCAGGAGTATCGTATGCCTCTCATTCCAGGAATGGGTCCGGTCCTGCAGGCGGCGCTGGGTGCGGGCGCCTGCGCCGCCTACCTTTCAGGGGCGGGCCCGACCCTGGCTGCCTGGGTCGATAGCCGGGTGGTGGATGCGGAAAAGGTGGCTCAGGCCATGGACGACGCCTGGTTTGGGCGGGCTCGTACGCGCGTGCTGGCGGTGGTGGGCCAGGGCGCCCATGCCTTCGGTTGAACTAGATTGGCCGCTAACAGCTCCGGTGCTGGTGGCCTGTTCGGCCGGCTCGGACTCACTGGCCTTGCTCTACCTGCTGAAAGAACAAGGGCGGCGCCTGGAAGTGGCCTATCTGAATCATGGGGCCCGGCCAGAGCCGGCTGAGTTCCTGGGTCGCCTCTGCTCACAGTGGGGGATTCCCTTCCATCATCGCCGCCTGCGCGTGGATAGCTGGGCTCGTCGATACGGAATGAGCTGGGAAGCAGCGGCTCGCGAGCTGCGTTATCACTGGTTGCGTCGACTGGCCAGGGCACGTTCGGCCTTGCTGGTGACGGCTCATAGTCTGGATGATCAGGCCGAAACCCTGTTGCTGCGAGTCATCACGGGGACTTCGCTGACGGGGTTGGCCGGTATTCAGGCTCGCCTGCCCGGGGTGGCTCGGCCCGTGCTGAGTTGGACTCGCCAGGAGCTGCGGGAGCAGCTGGTTCGGCGTGAGGTTTCCTGGATCGAGGACCCGCTCAACCAGGATCCGCGTTTTCCTCGAGTTCGTCTGCGCCACGAGGTATTGCCGTTGCTGCAGCAGCTCAATCCCGGGGCTTCCCGCCATCTGGCCCAGCTGGCTGAAGATGCCGTCGAGTTGCGCTCGCTCCTGCAGCGCCCCACCGACCTGCTGAGCATGTCACGGCTGCAGTTTGAAGAGTTTTTGCATCAGCGCTGGCGGGATTTGGGCCCGGCCCCCGGGGTTCGCTTCGTACGCAGACAGGCTGGCGAGATTTTCCAAGCCCTTAGCAGTTCACAATGGCGAAGCTGGAATTTGCCCGGCAACTTTTGGGCCGAATGGGACGGTCGCCGGCTTAGTTTGGGCCGCCCGCGAGAGCTGCCTCAACTGGCTCCACCGGGCTGTCTTTGGCGCTTTCGCCAGCCTGGCGATCGCTGGCAAGGTCGCTGCCTGAAAAAAATGTTGCCCGCCTGGGGGGTCCCTCGCCGGGCCCGCGATCAACTACCTTTGCTGGTGCGGTCGCCAGACCAGGTCCTGGCTGTGCTGGGGTTCAAAGTTGAACCGGAAGTGGCTGGCTGGGTGCCGGAGGAGAGGAGTGGCCTGCTGATCGTTGAAGCCCGGGCCGGTGATGAGCAAGCCACCGATTGAGCGCGTTCTTTATAGCGCGGAAGAAATTAAAGCCAAAGTAACTGAAATGGGACAACAGATTGCCCGCGACTACCAGGGAAAATCACTCCATTTGGTAGGAGTTCTGCGCGGGGCGCTGCCGTTTCTCGCGGACCTGGCCAGAGCCATCGACCTGCCAGTCGTCACTCTCGACTTTTTGTCCGTCAGGCGGCGATCGGGAGCCACCCCTGAACTTCTTTTTGATTTAGATTCCTCACTGGAGGGACGCCACGTTTTACTCGTAGAAGATTTAGTGTCGGAGGGTCGCACCCTGGCTTATTTGGAAAAGCTGCTCAGTGTGCGCCAGCCGGCCAGTCTAAAGTTGTGCAGTTTGGTCCGTAGGAACCCTGCTGTGGAACTAGCCTACAGGGGCTGGGATTACCCTGAACAGGGCTATCTCGTTGGGTATGGCCTGGACATAGAAGAACGCTGGCGGCAACTGCCTTACATCGCGGTCGCGCAGCATTCTTCCTGAAGTCGGAGGATCCACCGTTGCAACGTATTTTTCGCCACCTGATCATCTTTCTGCTGCTGGGAGTCGCTGTTCTCGGCGTAATTTATGGGCTGCACGGCGGTAAAAAGGCCCCCAAATCCATCCTCTACAGTGAGTTCGTGCAATACGTCGAGGATGGCAAAGTTTCTGAGGTCAGCATTCAGGGAACCAAAATCCTTGGCAAGTTTGCCAAGGATGAGAAGGGCTACGCCCAGTTCTATACTCATTTCCGTCGCGAAATGGAGCCCAGTCCCGAAGAGTTCCTGGCCCGTCAGCACGTGCGCTTTCAGGTGGCCGATACCGAGGGCAACAAGTGGATCATTGAGAATCTCTATCTGGTCCCGCTGCTGATCGTTTCCGGCTTGCTCTTTATGATTATCCGCCAGGCACAGTCCAGCGGTGGGCAAGCTTTTTCATTCGGCCGCAGCAAGCACAAGCTGGTGTCGGAAAACCGGGTCAAGGTGACCTTTGACGACGTGGCCGGCGTGACCGAGGCCAAAGAAGAACTGGCTGAAGTCGTCGACTACCTGAAGTATCCTAAGAAGTATCAGAGTTTGGGAGCACGGATCCCACGTGGCGTGCTACTGCTGGGCTCGCCGGGCACGGGTAAGACCTTGCTGGGTCGGGCCATCGCCGGTGAAGCAGGAGTCCCTTTCTACTACATCAGTGGCTCAGACTTCGTGGAGATGTTTGTGGGTGTGGGCGCCTCCCGTGTTCGCGACCTTTTCGAGCAGGCCAAGCGCACTTCGCCCTGCGTGGTTTTCATCGATGAAATCGACGCCGTCGGTCGTCAACGTGGAGCCGGAGTGGGCGGTGGTCACGATGAACGCGAGCAGACTCTCAACCAGTTGCTGGTCGAGATGGACGGCTTTGAACCCAACCAGAATGTGATCATCCTGGCCGCCACCAACCGGCCCGACGTATTGGACCCCGCTTTGTTGCGACCGGGTCGTTTTGATCGTCAGGTCGTGGTGGACAAGCCGGATATCGCAGGACGCCTGGCCATTTTAAAAGTTCACTCGCGCGGCAAGCCCCTGGGCGTCAACGTCGATCTCAACTTGCTGGCCCGCCAGACGCCCGGATTCTCTGGCGCCGACCTGGAGAATCTGCTCAACGAAGCCGCTCTGCTGGCCGCTCGCAGTAATCGCGACAAGATTTACATGAACGACTGTGAAGAAGCCATCGACCGCGTCCGTATGGGTCCTGAGCGCAAGAGCCGCATCATTCCTGAAGACGAGCGCGAGGTGACGGCCTATCACGAAGCCGGACACGCCATGGTCGGTCGCTCCATTCCCGAGTCTGACCCGGTGCGTAAAGTCACCATCTTGCCCCGTGGTATGGCCATGGGTGTCACCATCTTTGTGCCCGAGGAAGATCGCTACTCGGCCAGCACCGAGGATTTGTTGGCTCAGATCTCTGTGTTTATGGCCGGTCGCGCTGCTGAAGAGCTGGCCTTTGGACGCATTACCACCGGCGCTTCCAACGATATTGAGCGGGCCACCCAGATCGCCCGCGACATGGTCTGTCGCTACGGTATGAGCAAAAAAGTGGGCCAGGTTCACTTCGGTCGCAAGCAGTCCCAGGTCTTCCTGGGTCGGGACATGCACGATCAGCGCAACTATTCCGAAGCCGTGGCGGAGGCCATCGACGAAGAGGTTCGCCAAATCGTGGAAACCCAGTATCAGCGAGCCAAAGGCATTCTTGAGAAGCAGCGCGACCTGCTTGATACTCTGGCGGGCGAGTTGCTGCGGGCCGAAGTGCTTGAGGACGAAGACCTGGAGAAGATTCTGGGCCCCTCGGCTCAGTCCAAAGCCAGGCCGAATGCAGAAAAGAATAAGTCTGTGGCCCTGACGATTGCCCCTACCGAGGACGAGGTCAGCCGCAGCATTTAGAGGGGCCTACTTCCATCCGGGTTGGCACTGGCTGGCGATGAAATCGGCCAGCACCTGATTTCCTTTGGCATTGAGATGGCCGTCGTTGGGCAGGGTTAGTTCGGGGTGGTCGGCCAGAATGTCCCGGGTGGAGCAAAAGTGGACGTGGTTACGAGCGCACAGGTCGGCTACGAAATTCTGGATATGTTCGGTTTCCCATTTCCAAGCCGGCTCGGTCGCGCCCGTGTTGATGAAGACAACGTCCAATGTGTATCCTCTTTGCTGGCAGCGTTTGACCAGGTCTTGAAATACCAGGGTGTAGTAAACGGTGGTCTGGTCGAAAGTGGTTTGCAACTGTTGTTGAGTTGGCCCTTGAGAAGCCAGGGTCTGCCTGTTCCAGCGGCGTCTCACAAACAGGCCCAGTCGGTAAGTGTAGCTGTTGCTGAGCCAGTTGCCAAACTGATAGCGCACCCCCGGATCGCCAAGATTCTTGCGCACCTGCTCAATGAAGCCGGGTTTGAGTTCCGGCGGGTCTTTTAGTTCAGCGGCGGGGTGGATGAATTCAATATCCTTGAAGTCATTGCCGAAAACGCAGAGGATGATGTGCTTGGGTCGGAGCTGCTCTTCCCAGAGCCGGAAGAGAATGTAGTGCTGCCAGAGGGAGTCGCCCTGGCGGGCCAGATTATAGATTTTCCAACCCCGGTGATTGCGGAGTAGGGAAGCTGCGGTTTGGGGTTCGTTGACCCCATGTCCGTAGATGAATGAGTCGCCCAGGATGAGGATTTCGTGCTCCGTGCCGGGCGGATTGCGAAAACCTCGTTCGTCGGTTTCGTGAAGCCACTGATAGCCGTTGACGGCCGCCCGGCGGTGGTCGTTGGGCAGACAGAAGTAGCAGCGACTGAGTGCCTCGCAGTAGTAAATGCCGCCTTTGTCATTGGAGTAGGTGCGGTACAGTTCGTTGCACACATCCGACCCGAGGTAGGGCGCCGTCAGGCGCAGCAAGACCTCAAGCGTGAGCAAAGTGATCAAGGTGACCAGCAGAAATTTGGCGACGTTCTTCAAGTTCGCCTACTTTATTGGTTGTCGGGAAAAAAGTCTAATCGGTGCGGAGGATTGAGGGGCATGTGAATTGAATTTCGTTCATCTTCTGGAGCTGATGTAATGAAGAAACTTCTACTCGTAGCCAATCTGTTCAGTCTGTTTTCTTTGCTGGTGGTGGCTGGCCTGTCCTTGTTGTGGCCCGAGCACCTGGAGCATATGGGGTTGCGAGGCGAGTCCGGGAAAGTTGTGATTCTGCAAATTATCTCTTTTATGCTTTTGCTTGGCAGTCTCCAGGGAACTTTGGACCTCAACTGGAGGCGGTTTTCATTGTTTGCCAGCTTCCTGGTACTGGGTCAGTCCATGTTGCTTTCGATCCTGTTGCCTGGCTTGTAGGAGACTCGCACCGAAGCGGGAACTGCGGGTCCCATGCGAGAGACGATCGAATCCCAGTTGTACAGCCGTGAAGCCATTGAGGCTCGAGTTAAAGAGCTAGGCGCCCAGCTTAGTCAGGACTATGCCCACTGCGAACCCCTGGTGGTGGTGGTTTTGAAGGGCTCGGCGATGTTCGCCTCTGACCTCCTGCGTCAGTTATGCATCAGCGTGCAGGTGGACTACATTGGAACCAGTTCTTACGGGGATGCGACAGAGTCTTCCGGGCATGTGCGCATCGTTAAGGACGTTGGCGCCAGCTTGCAGGGACGCCACGTGATCATCATCGAGGACATCGTGGACACAGGCCTGACGCTGGATTATCTGCTGCGCACGCTGAAGTTGAGAGAGCCGGCAAGTCTTAAAATTTGTGCCCTGCTGGATAAGCCCAGCCGTCGCAAGGTTGAGGTTCCAGTGGATTATATCGGGTTTTCGATCGAGGACCGCTTCGTGATTGGCTATGGGCTGGACTACGCCAGCCGCTATCGCAATTTGCCCTACATTGGGATCCTGAAGCTCGAGCAAGAATGACCCAGCAGCAACTGTTGCTGCGTCTCATCGAATTGGACGCCCAGATCGCTCGCTTGGAGGAGCAGCATCAGCGAAACGGTCTGAGCGCCTTTGAGGATCGCCTGGCGCGCCTTCGCCAGGAGTGGGATGTCAAGTTGGCCGCCCGCACCCAGTTGGAGGCGGACATCGAGGCGGGCGAAGCTCATTTCGACCAGGATACCCTTTTGAACAAGATGCTGGAGCTGGATGAATTGCAGCCTCAGCTACCTGGACTCCAGGCGAGTTTGGTGGAAGTGGAGCAAGAACTGGAGGAGGCTCGTCCCGAGGAGGCCGAGCGGCTGGCTCTATTGGCCTCCCGATTGGAAGCCTTCAATCGAGAGCGAGCTGAAGTGGTCGGCCAGTTGCCCTCAGAAATCAATCTGGCCTATACCAAGAACCGGCGAGTGGACGAGGTCAAACAGAGTCGTTGCCGATGCCGGCTGGAAGTTCCGGATCACTACCTGCGCCAGCTCAGGGCAGGCCATGCCTGGGTCTGTAATGCCTGTGGCTCACTGTTGGTGCAGAATTTGAATCCCTGAGCGCCTCGCCGCTCGGGCAGGCTCAGGGCCCGGGGGGCGCCGCTCCACGGACCATTTTGGACACCAGTGCGATGACCGTGATGTTATCCCGGCCGCCTGCTTCCAGGGCGCCCTTCACGCAGGCCTCGGTCAGCTTTTCCGGATCTCCGGCGAATTCTTTGACCCAGTTCTGAAGCTGGTCGGCTGACACTTCACCGCACAGGCCGTCGCTGCAGAGCAAGACAATGTCTCCCGCTTCCAGGGCCAGAATGGAAGGTTGGTGGTGGCTGTCTTTTTCGTCGCTCCAGCGCGGCTCCAAAACCAGACGCTTTTCTTGAACTCCTCCACCCAGACTCGAGGTCAGGCGCGAGCGCATCGGGTGAGTGCGCGCTTCCTCGGCTGTGAGCAGGCCCTCTTCCTGAAGGTAGCGCACCACCGAGTGATCCCTGGTCTGGTAGAGCAGTTCACCCTCGCGAAAATGATAGAGCCGGCTATCGCCGGTATAGAGGTGAACGCATTCGCCTGGAAAGCAGACCGAAGCCACTCCGGTGGTGCCCATGGTGGTCAGGCTGGTGTCGGCAAGGGCCTTGCGGCGGATGGCCTCGTCAGCATCCACAAAACTGTTTTCCAGCTGCTCGTAGAGACGAACTTCCGGGGGGCGCTGGGTCAGGGATTCAAAGACCGTCTGCACGGCGATTTGGGCCGCTTGCGAACCCCCTTGGTGACCGCCCATCCCGTCCGCCACCATGGCGACGAGGGCCCCCCCGTCGCCCCAGGTTGGCACGACTTCTAGCAAAAACCGGTCCTGGTTCTCTTCTCGGACCCGTCCTCGATGACTTCGCGCAAAGGCGTCAATCCAGATTGGTTCTCCAAGCTGTATGCGTTTGGATGTCTCGATGTCTTCGAACCCGGCCATGGCCAGGCTTTTCTACGCCCACCTGCCGTACGCCTACCGACTCCGGGCTGCCTGTTAACAGCCTTGTAAAGATTTTTGCTGGACCACGGGATATACCGTTACTGAGCCGGTCTCTTGAGAGCTCGGCCCAAACAGTTAGGTGGTGAAGACCGTGAGCGTTCCAACACGTTTGTTTGATGATTGGTCTCCCGAGCCGTCGCGCCAGACATCTGGCCAACCCAGCGCCGGAGGCGCCGCACATTGGTCCAGCCTGCGCCAGGCCGACGATACCCGGCAACTGGCCGACCGGGCCCGCAGCTACATCCTCACGATGTTGCACCAGGAAGCCGGGCCGCGCTACCCCGGGCAGTAAGTGGAAGCATCGGAGCAGAGCGAGTCGACGAACAGGTGGGGGCTGCTGGCCGTCTTCTCGATCGCCTGCCTGGCTGTTGCGCTGGGTTGGTGGCTGTCTCCTGGTAAAAGTTTTGCCGCCTGGGAAAACGCCTGGCTGGATCATCTTCAACGTGCCAAGCTCAGGCTGCGCGGACCTGAGCCGACCGACCACAATCTGCTTCTCATCGCCATCGATGAGGATACTCTCGATTACCTGGCCAAGCCCCAGTTGTTCTGGATGGATGATTTTGCCGCATTGAGCCAGGGCTTGCTGGACGGCGGGGCGCGCGCTATCGCATTTGACGGCATTTTTCCCAGCCCCAGTCAGGGGGTCAGTCCGGCCCTGCAGGCTGAAATGGAGGCCAGCCGACTTCAATTCCTGCAGGTTCTGGTCAGCGGCAAGGTGGCTCTGGGTTACCTGCCTGACGACGAAAAAGTCGGAGCTCACAATCATCCCGACCTGGAATCGGTCTGCGAGAGTTTTCAAAACCTTTGTTCCCTGGGGCTCATCGCCGACCCGGACGGAATCTTCCGTAGAGTGACCCCCAGTCTGCCTGGAAAAGAGCGTCCCAATCCCAGTCTGGCCTTGTGGCTGGCTGAAAAGTTGGGGTCCAAGGTCACATTCAGCAGCGGGCACCTGCAGGTGGACGGCGTACTGGTGCCGCTGGAGGGCGCACAAACTCTGCGCAGCCTCTATCGCGATCCGGATCCTCCCGTCGTCTCCGCTGCCTTACTCATGCGCCAGCTGCATCAAGGGCAGAAGCTGAGTCTGGCCAAAGACAAGGTTTGCGTGATTGCGCCCACGGCGGCTGCTCTGGGGGACTTCCGTCCCTCCATCTACGACGACCTGGAGCAAAAGCGCAACCAGGGTGGTACGATGGGAATCGAGCACCACCTGGCTGCGGCCCAGACTCTCCATCGCGGTACCTACGTCCGAGTGTATCCGCCCTGGCTGGGCGGTTTGATGAGCGGGCTGCTTTGTTTATTGATGATGGCCCTGGGTTATGCAGCCGTCAGTTGGTGGTGGCCGATGGCTGCTCTGCTCGCTCATGCTCTGGCCGGCATTGCCGCTTTCTCCTGGGCCAATGTCTGGTTGCCCTTTTGGGGCCCGCTCTTGTCGGGAGTCTTGGGCTATACGGCTGGTTACCAATGGCGCTACATCACGGTGGAGCGCCAGCGGCGTCTGACTGTGGAACTGTTTTCTCGAATGGTTTCGCCTCAGGTGGTGGACAAAGTGCTTTCTGACCCGGGTCTCCGTCAGTTGGGTGGGGTGCAGCGCCGGGTGACGGTCCTCTATACCGACATTAACGACTTCACCCCGATGTGTGAGCGGCATACGCCCGGCGAAGTGATTGTGCTCCTGAATCAATACTTTGAGGAGATGGTTCAACTCATCTTTCGCCGCGAAGGCATGCTCAAGCAATTTGTGGGTGATGAGATCATGGTGATCTATGGAGCACCCGTGGAGCAGCCGGATCATGCTGCTCGAGCCGTCGAGACGGCCCTGGATATGCTGGAGCGATTGGGGCAGATGGAGGCGGCTGCGGGGGGCGAGGACGGGTTTTTTGACATCAAAGTCGGCATCAATACCGGAGATGTGGTTGTCGGACACGTGGGGTCGGACAAACATATGGAATATGCGGCGGTCGGGGATGATGTGAACTTGGGCGCCCGAATTATGGCCACCACCAAGAAACTGGGGGTCAAGATCCTGGTCAGCGAAGTGACCAAAAGAGAGGCCGAGTCCCATCTCCCCAATGTGGAGTGGATTTCGCACGGGGTCCAAAGCTTCAAGGGCAAAACCGCTCAGATGGAAGTCTTTGAAGTGAAGCGCAGACCCCCGAATTAGACGGCTGAGGGTCCTGGTTCGGCCGCGACTTCTTCTTCGTCGATTTCGTCCTCATCCTCATCCCCGTCCTCAGCCGCTGCTTCCAATGGAGCGGGTAAGGCTTTGGGAACATGTTCGGTGAGGCTCCCAAACTGAATGAGCAGGGCGCCGCTTTCAATCGCAAAACGTTCCACCTTAAGCTCGGGCTTCACGGGGATTTTGGGCCAGGGATTGATCCAAATATTATCTCCGGAGGCCGAAATTTCCTGACGTCCTGCGGCAAAGGTCTGGATTGCCTTGAGAATGAGCGGACGTGCCATTCCCACAAAAATCTTGACGATGTAGATGCCAAACATGTTGTCGCGAGTGGAAAGCTGAACCTCCACCGGAACCTGCATGGGAAGAGGCCCCAGTTTGACTTTGGCGTCGATTCGCATGGTGCTGTCGATGAGGGCAATTTCCAGCCCGCCCACTTTTGAGGGGATCTTTTCGCGCACGACCTCGATCACCCGGTTCATCATCATTTCCAGCACGCGTACGCGCACGTCGGCCAGACGGATGACGGCGTCGCCAAGGGCTTTCTTCTTGTCTTTCTGGCGCAGGTCGAAGCCGTAGACTTCCAATTTTAGATTGGTGGTCTCTTGCATGAGCTGGCCCACCAGCTTGATGCGGCAGCTCTCCATGGTGACCTGGATATCGGCCACCTTGGCCGGGGAAAGCTTTACCTCCACCCGGACGTTGCGCACCTCGATGCGGTCGAGCAGGATGCCCAGCTTGCCCACGATTGGATTCTTGGCCAGTCTGGCCGCACGCGCCCAGAACGGCGGCAAAATGTTGACGTCCACGTTCTCCAGGAGCACGGTGGCGTAGAGATTGAGATCGGCCGGGTGGGGGATCTGCAATTTCTCCACCGTCACCTGGATTTGCTCCAGATTGATGCCGTCAGCTGCTTCCGTCTTCAGTAAAATCTGGTCAATGCTGGCCTTGACTCCGATGGCCTGGTCACCGTCTGAGGACAGGCCCACCTGGAGTTGTTGAAGCAGTATAGTGTTGATGACTTCGAAGACGGGTTGCAGCTTTTTCATCAGGCCACCTTGTCCGAGCCGCCGGTGGTGCCTCCGCCTGAGTCAGTGGCCGCTTTGCTTTCGGTTTTGCTCTCAGACTTGCTGTCGCTGCTGCTGGAATCCGCGCTGGCAGTGCTTTCGGCGGCCGGCTTGCTGCTGCTTGAACCACCACTCTTTCCGCTGTAGTCGTTTTTGTGGAAGCCAGTGCCCTTGAAGATGACCCCGACCGGAGCGATGACTTTGGTCAGAGCCTCAGCCTGACAATTGGGGCAGGTTTTCAGTGGCTCGTCGCTGGCCTTCTGTAAGGCTTCGCAGTATTCGTTGCATTCGGTGCATTTATAGACATAGATTGGCATGATGCAACTAGATGCCCCGAGCGCGCGGGTCGCAAACATGTTGACACGACCGGCGTGGCTGCCTATAATCCGCAAGCGGTCCGAAAGGACCATGCCGTAGACAGCAGGAGCTTAAGCTTAATTCCGCCCCTGAAGTTTTCTCTGGAAGCTTCAATGTGGTGCGAGCCTGCCGAGGCGAGATTGACAGGTTAGACCTACGGTCAAAACCTTGTTCTCCTCGTTTTTTGCTGCCCACGGCCCACTTAGAGGAGATACGAACTATGCTGACTCACGAACAGGCGATGAAGCGCAAGGGAGAGTCCCTGGACACCTTGCGCTCTTGCTTGGAGCGGTCAAGCATCGCGATCCTCACCGATTATCGTGGCCCTGCCAACGGTTTGACCGTGAAGCAAGTCACGGAGCTGCGCGGTAAGCTGCGCAAGCAAAACGGTGAGTACCGGGTGGTCAAGAACACCTTGACCTCCAAGGTGGCCAAAGAGATGGGCGTCGAAGGTCTCGACCCTTACCTCCAAGGACCCACCGCCATCGCGTTCGGCTATGACGATCCCGCCGGGATTGCCAAAGCCGTGCTGGACTATGCGAACGAGAACAAAGCCACTTCGCTTCCCGCCGTAAAAGCCGCTGTGCTTGATGGCGTGTTGCTGAAGCCGGAACAGCTGAAAGCAATCGCTGACCTGCCCCCGCGGGAGGTCGTACTGCAGCAGCTGCTGGGTCTCATGCTTGCTCCGCATCGCAATATCTTGGGCGTGATGAACGCCAACGGCCGTCAGATGGCCACCGTAATCGACGCCTGGCGCAAGAAGCAGGAAGAAGGCGCGTAAGCGCGGCCTCTGCTTCTTAAGTCAGAACTAATCGTAACAATCGTAGGAGAACATCATGGCTAAACTCGAAAAAGATGCACTGATCGACGCGATCTGCAACCTGACCCTCCTCGAGGCCGCTGACATCGTCAAGGCCCTCGAAGAGAAGCTCGGCGTTTCCGCTGCCGCCCCCGTGGCTGTGGCTGCCGCTCCGGTTGGTGGTGGCGGTGGCGCCGCTGCCCCCGCTGAAGAGAAGACCGAATTCACCGTTGAGCTGACCAATGCTGGCGCCAACAAGATTCAGGTCATCAAGGTCGTTCGCGCCGTCACCAACCTGGGCTTGAAAGAAGCCAAGGATCTGGTGGAAGGTGCTCCCCAGCCCGTCAAGGAGAACATCTCCAAAGACGAAGCCGAGAAGATCAAGAAAGAGCTCGAAGAGCAGGGCGCGACCGTTACCCTCAAGTAACCTCGGTCTCGCTGAAAAAAACGGCCTCGTCCTTCAGGGCGGGGCCGTTTTTTTTGTGGAAAGGGTGGTCAGTGATGTTCCGTTTTCTAGCCTGGAGCGATATCGAGCGCCTGCAGAGCTTGCTCGATGATGAAGAGGTGGCTCGTAACCTTAAGCGGGTGCCCTTTCCTTACTCTCGCGAGGCGGCCGCGCAATTCGTGCGAACTCTGGCTGAGCAGCGACTGGATCTGCCGCCCATGTACGGCTTGGGGGTGGGAGGAAAGTCTTGTTGGGCCATCCACAGCGGCGGGGAACTGGCCGGAGCTCTCGGCTTCACGCCTGGATCGGGTTCTGAAGAGGGGGATTTCGGTCTCGGTTACTGGTTGGGCCGTCGCTATTGGGGACAGGGACTGGCTTCTCGGGCGGTCGCTGAGGCCTGTCGTTGGGCTTTCGAACAGGCCGGCGCACGTCGCATCAGCGCCAGCGTTTTCTCCTGGAATCCCGCTTCAGTCCGCGTTTTGGAGAAAAACGGGTTTCAGTTCGAGGGGTGCCGGAGGCGCGCCATTCTGCGTCTGGGCCGAGAGTGCGACCTGCTGAATTACGGTTTGTTGGCGGACGAATTGCGCCAGATCACGTAGATGAAGGCGTAAGTGAAGGCCCCAAAGCCGAGCGTCAGCAGTTTCAGGGTGGCCACGCGGTTCACCACCACCTTAGGATCGGTTAAAGTGCTCAGGTTGGGGTCGGCCGGGTCGTAAAAGACAGTAATCTCCTGACCCTTCTGAGGAACGTCGTCCTGGCGCATGGAGAAGTACTCTTCGCTGGAATAGGACTTCCCCGAGATTTGAAACTCATAGCCCACGACATAGCGGGACTTGCCGTCCACGAGTTGCCCCTCACCCTTGATCACCTTGCCCTGACATGGTCGGGCCACTTGCTGCATGTGTTGAGCGAGATTGTCGCGCACCTGGGCCGCCTGGAAGATTCCAATCTGGATCAAGGCCACGATCACGCAGAGCAAGGCGAGCAGGGGTTTGGGCATCAGGCTGAAGCGGTGGTCATCAACTTGTTTAAGTCTTGCTCGCTCTGGAAGCCCAATTTGCGATCCACTTCCTCGCCGCCACGAAAGACGATCAGGGTGGGAAGTCCGCGCACCTGATACTTCAGTGAAAGATCCTGGTTTTCATCTGAGTTGAGCTTGACCACCTTGACTTTACCGCCGTATGCTTGGGAGACTTTCTCCAAGACGGGCTCCATGCGCTTGCACGGTCCACACCAATCGGCGTAAAAGTCCACTACCACCGGTAATTCTGCTTTGAGCACCTCTTGCTCGAAACTGGCTACATCTACTCTTTGCATTCCGCCTCCTACAGCGTTCAGTCGACCCACAGATTGTCTAGATACATCGGCCCATCCGTTGGTTCTTTCGAAAGGACCTGCAATAATTGCTCTCCGAAGGGCGGGTGCATCAAGATGCTCCTCACCTCTTCAAGAGGCACCCAACGAACCTCAACAATGCGCCGCTCGTGGGGTTCCATATGTTCGTCACCCAGATGCAGGGTGCCCCCCCGAACACTGCCCCGAAACACGACGTGAACGACGTGGCGGGTGCGATCCGGCGCCAGGCTCTCGGCCGCCATCAGGAAGGACTCAACCTCGACTTCCAGTCCGGTCTCCTCGAGCAGTTCTCGTCGGGCCGCCTCGCGCATGGATTCGCCAAATTCGAGCCCACCACCGGGAAGTAGCCAGTAGCTTCGGTCGCGTTTCTGATGGCGAACCAGCAGAAGCCCCTCTTCGTTAACCATGGCCACGGCCACGCGTACGCGCGGAGTCTTGGTCTTGGTCACAGGTTTACGGAAGGTGCGTCGCCCCATCACCCAGGCTTGGACATGACTCCTTAGCCCACCTTTTGTCTGCCGGGGACTTCATTTGAGCCAGAAGTTGTAGGTCACGGCCAGGCCGATAATCAGGCCGACGGCCACCCCGATTGGAGCGAGGGCGCGGATCAGCGATGTCCGACGCAAGAACATGAAAATCGAAAGCAACAGGCATAAGGGCAGGAGGCATACCAATCCAACCACTCCGCCCGTGGCAAGCGTGCCTACCAGTTGTCCCGTCCAATGGGAAGCAGGTAGCATCAACCCCAGGCTGCCGATTCCCGCCAGGGCCAGAATGGTCGTGCCTTCGTCTTCGATGAAGCCAAAGATGCCGCCCGATGACGTGGGTTCTGTCGGATCTGGCGGTGGAGCCGGAGCGGGCTTCTTGGCGACGGCCGTGGGTGGCTCAGGTTTCAGCGGCACGACGGCCGCTTGCTTCTTGTCGACCGAGGTTTCCAGAGGGGGAGGTGGGCTGGGCCTGATGACCACGCTGGGAGGTTCCCCGTTGGTTCTCAGGTCGAGCTTTCTTGGTGGTGCCTTAGCCGTCTCTTCACTCTTGGGTCGGGGTGTTTCTGGGGCAGGTTGGTCGCTGGAGCGACGAGCTTCGATGACCGGGGCCGGGGCTTTCTTTTCAGTCGACTCCTTCAGTCGCAGCGGCTTCAATTCGGTCGGAATGGGCGCGGCCACCGAAGATTCTGATCCCGCCGCCGCCAGAGCCGTGCGCATGGCCGCCCGCATATCCGCGGCTGTCTGATAGCGTTCGTCGGGATTTTTGGCCAGGCTCTTGACGACCACCTGAGAAACCGGCTCGGGGATTGTAAAATCTACGGCTGTCGGCGGGTCAGGTGCGGTGAAGAGCTGTTTCTTCATGATCTCGGCAATGGTGTCGGCATGAAAGGGGCTGAAACCGGTCAGCATTTCGTAAAGGATGACGCCGCAGGCATACAGGTCAGAGCGAGAGTCTGTCTTACCCTCAAACTGCTCGGGAGCCATGTATTCCGGGGTGCCCAGCACCGACCCCGTTTGCGTCAATTTGCTGGCTGACTTCATCTGAGCAATGGAAAAATCGGTCAGGGCGGCGTCGTTTCCGTCCGTGACCATGACGTTCGCAGGTTTGATATCGCGGTGAACAATGCCCTGGCGGTGGGCGTGGTCCAGGGCCGCCAGCAACTGATCCACCAGCCGAACGGCGTCGTCCACGGGAACCCGCCCGTGGTCCTGGACGTAGTTTTTCAGAGTGCGCGAGCCCAGATACTCCATGGCGATGAAGTAGAGGCCCTCGCGATCGCAGAAATCGTAGACCTGCACGATATTGGGGTGACGTAATTTTGCGGCGATGCGGCCTTCGCGCCGGAAGCGTTCCACGAACTCTTCGTCTCGAACAAATTCGGGAGCCATGAGCTTGATGGCCAGTTCCCGACCCAGATTGTCCTGGTAGGCTAAATAGACCGTGCCCATGGCTCCACGGCCTAATTCACGAACGACTTTGTAGCCGCCTATCATTTCAGGCGCGGGTGGCATGTGTTCGATTTTTTTCGACGCTTGAGTAGCGAGGCCTCTCTTAGCTCAATTGCAAAGCCAAGGTTTGGTGGGCATCAGTCTTCGAGCGTCGAGGTATCTCCGATCGGCTGTCCCAATTCTTTGGCTTTCAGCAGCCGTCGCATGATCTTGCCGCTGCGCGTTTTGGGAAGCTTATCCACGATTTCGATCGCGTCCGGCCGGGCGATCTTGGAAAGATGAACGCCTACATGCTCGCGCAGTTCATCCTCGAGGTCCTCGCTGGCTTGTTTTCCGTCGCGTAGCACCACGAAAGCTTTGATACTGTTGCCCTTCACTTCGTGGGGCAAACCGATGCAAGCGGCTTCGGCCACGGCCGGATGACTGACCAGAGCGCTTTCCACTTCGGCTGTGCCCAGGCGATAGCCACTGACCTTGATGACGTCGTCCATGCGCCCCACGATCCAGATGTAGCCGTCTTCATCCTTTCGGGCGGAATCACCAGTGGTATAGCAGCCTGGGATTTTGCTCCAATAGACTTCCTTGTAAAGCTCCGGATTCTTATAGAGAGTCCGCAGCATGGAGGGCCAGGGTTTCTTGATGACCAGATAACCGTCCTGGCCTCGGGGCACAGGCTGTCCGTGCTCATCCACCACGTCGATATCGATGCCGGGTAGAGGGCGAGTGGCCGTGCCGGGCTTGAGCTCCACACAGGGCAATGGAGAGATCATGAAAGAACCGGTCTCGGTCTGCCACCAGGTATCCATAATCGGGCAGCGTTCTTTGCCGATAACCTTGTGGAACCAGCGCCAGGCTTCCGGATTGATGGGTTCTCCGACGCTTCCCAGCAGTCGCAGACTGGAAAGGTCGTGGCGTTCCGGCCAGGCCTCGCCGTAGCGCATCAGTCCGCGAATGGCGGTGGGTGTGGTGTAAAGAATGTTGACGCCCAGCCGAGCCACGATGCCCCACCAGCGGTCGGGGTAGGGAAAGCTGGGAGCGCCCTCATACATGACCTGAGTGGCTCCGGTCAAAAAGGGAGCGTAGACGATGTAGGTGTGACCGGTCACCCAGCCGGCGTCCGCAGTGCACCAGTAACGGTCGTCATCCTGGATATCGAAAACATTCTTGAAGGTGCTGTAGGCGCCCACCATGTATCCGCCGTGCACGTGCAGGATGCCCTTGGGGCGCCCGGTGGTGCCCGAGGTGTAGAGAATGAAAAGAGGATCTTCACTGTCCATGGGTTCGCAAGGGCAGGGTCGGGAGGCGATGGGAAGCGCTGCCAGTTCGTCATACCAGAAGTCGCGACCCTGCTCCATGGGGATCTTGAGGTCGCCGTTCTTCTGAGTTACCCGCCGGACCACGAGTACGGCCTCCACGCTGGGCGATTTGCGCACAGCCTGGTCGACCATTTCTTTGAGGGGAACGACCTTTTCGTTCATGAAGCCGCCGTCGGCCGTGATCACCAGACGAGATTCCGCATCCATAATGCGCTCATGCAGAGCGTCCACTGAGAATCCACCAAAAATCACACTGTGGATGGCGCCGATGCGGGCGCAGGCCAGAATGGCCATCAGCTGTTCAGGAATTCGGGGCATATAAATCGTGACCCGATCACCCTTGTGCACTCCCAGGCTCTTGAGCACATTCGCGAAGCGCGTGACCTCGCGGTGCAGTGCGAAGTAGCTGTAGCTGCGGTGCTCTCCCGTTTCGCTTTCCCAGATCAGGGCCAGCTTGTTCCGTCGCCAGGTCTTGAGGTGACGATCCAGGCAGTTGTGCACGATGTTGCACTTTGCACCCAAAAACCACCTGGCGAAAGGAGCCTGCCAGTCCAGTACCTGGCTCCAGGGCTCAAACCACTCCAGTTCAGAGGCTTCCTTCTCCCAATAGGCCTCCGGGTCGGCGGCGGCACGCTGCGAGATTTCTTCATAACTCTTGATGCGTGCGCGTTCGAGAGTTGCGGCAGAGGGGGGGTAGAGGTCCTGTTGCATAGGGGACCTACTTTGCCAGGCTGGCCCCGCAGTCCTGGAGCAGTTCCTGATAGAGACATAGGCTGGCTTCAACTTGCTCCGGGATTTCCTGGCAGCCCCAGATGAGAACCAGAATTCGCCGCGTTTCTCCGGTCGTTTTGGTCCTCTGCGAATCTTTGACCGGCGACCCGCAGGGTCCATGGGCGTCCCAGAAGCAGACCAGACCCTGCAGGTCCAGCTCCTGTCCGCTGGGGTTGAACACGTAACTGACTTTCTCTGGAACGATCTTGACCTGGTAAGGTGCTTGAGCCAGGTCCAGGTCGATCACGCTGATGGGCAGCCCGCTGTGCAGAGAAACCGCGTTGCACACGTCCACGGCCGCGTTGATGGGGTTGAGGTAGCCTTCCTGGAAGGCTTTTTCAAGATACTCGCTGGCCGGTTTGCTGCGGCCGGTGGGCTTAAAGCCACCCAGGCGGAGGAGATTGCGCACCGCTGCCTTGATCGCTTCATCCGGGGCGAATCCGGGAGACTCTTGCTTGCGGAGCAGCCTGAGAACTCGCTCCGAGGCGGGACACTCCTTCAGCGGTCTGGGAAACTCGGCTGTAAAATGGCGTGCCAGAAGGCGTTCATGAGGAGCGAATTCGATCATGCCGGTTGTTTGCGAAAAAAGTCGGGGTATTTGCGGTCGAGCATCCGCAGCTGAGCTTCCACGGCGGCGCTCTCCAGCCCGGCCTCCAGGTCCGGGGCGGCTCCCTGGACGGACAGGCGCGCTCCGCACAGAGTGATGGTATCCAGCACCGGGCGAAAGGACCACCAGTGACTTAGCGATTGTTCACAGGACCCTTGCAAATCCAGCACCAGATGGTGACAGCCCGCGTCGGCGGCATCCACCAGTTCACGACTCAGGCTTTCCAGTTCGCCCTGATCCAGACAGCCTTCAACGCGAAAGGTCGCCTTGAACTCATCGGTTGTGCGGCGCCAACCCCCGGCCATGGTGTGAATCAGAATTCGTCTTCGCCGCGCGGTGGCAGCATATCGCCCTTGCGCAGAGCGCGCAGCCGGTTGAAGGCGGCGTCGATCTTGGTGGCTTTCTCGCGCAGGCGCAGGCCTCGGCGTCGATCATATGGATGGCCGGAACTCTCGTTCTCGGTCAGGGACTCGACCGCGGCCTTGGCGGCGCGGATGGCGTCCCGCCAGAGCTCTTCCTCGAGTTGTTGTTCCAGGCCCAGTGCTTCCTCGCGCAGTGACTCGAGGGCTGAAGGCGTTTTTTTGGTTGTTTTTTTGCTGCTAGTGGTGGTTGTGGTCCCCATGCAAGCCTGGTTCTCCACCGGGGCTAGGGGGCCCTTTAGTGGGTCGGGCGAATGGCGGTCGGCAAAATGAGTGACACCCTGAAGTATCGCAAGGATATCGACGGTTTGCGGGCTGTATCGGTCTTGCTAGTTGTTTTTTATCACGCCGATTTACTCCAGTGTCCTGGTGGCTACATCGGGGTTGACGTTTTCTTCGTGATCTCCGGTTACCTGGTCTCCCAGGTTCTTCTGCGTGAACTTGAGGCGGGCAGGTTCTCGCTAGCAACATTCTTCGCGCGCCGCATTCGACGTCTGCTGCCGGCTCTGATGGCAGTGTGTCTGGCCACTCCACTGGCTGGCTGGTTTCTTATGCTTCCGGAAGAATTCAAGCATCTGGGCCAGGTTCTGGTCAGTCAGCCTTTGCTGGCGGCCAATTTCGTCTATGCCGCCACCATGAAGTTTGGTTACTTTGCTACCACCGCCGAGAATTATCCGCTGCTTCATCTCTGGTCCCTGGCTGTGGAAGAGCAGTTTTATCTGCTCTTTCCCCTGCTTCTTTGGCTGGTCTATCCACGCCTGGGTCGTAGCCGGCGTAACGCTATGTTCGGGATCCTTTTCCTGTTCTCTTACGCCTGTTCGGTTTGGGGGTCGCCGCGCTGGCCGGTGCCCGCCTATTTTTTGCTACCCACACGAGCTTTCGAGGTCCTGGCTGGTGTGCTGGCCGGCCAGTTGCTCTGGCGACCCCCCGCGGTTTTTCGTGAACTGGCCAGCTGGTCGGCCATTCTTTTAGTGCTGGCCAGTGCCTGGCGACCGGCGGATGGCACTCCGTTTCCCGGGTTCATCGCCATCTTTCCCACTTTGTCGGCCGCCACGTTGCTGTGGGTGGGCTCAGTTGGTGGTAGCTCCCTGCATCGGGCGCTGTCGCTGAAGCCACTGGTGGCCATCGGCCTGGGTTCTTACTCGATGTACCTGTGGCATTGGCCAGTGATTGCGCTCCTCCACTCGACCTTGCTGTGGAAGCCTCATTTTGGCACCTATCTGCTGGTATTGCTCTTCCCCATCTCTTATTTCTCCTGGCGTTACATCGAGCAACCGTTACGCCGCCGACCTCTCAGCAATGGTCAGGCTTTTGGCCTGGCAGGGGCCGGCGGCCTGCTGGTCGCCGCCCTGGGAGGCCTGATCTGGCTTTCTCAAGGCTTTCCGTTCCGTTTACCCGAGCACAGCCTGAAGCTGGCCGCTCAGGAGTTTACTCCCAATCCATTTATTCAGGACCATACCGCCGAGATGATCTTGGCGGGGCAACTGAGTCGGTTTGGGGGGCTCGGCAAAACCCGCCTGATGGTGATTGGGGATAGTCACGCCATGGCGGTCCTGCCCGGTCTGGATCAAGCCTGTCGTGAGTCTGGCCTGAGCGGTCTGGCTATCACTCGTTCTTCGACTCCACCTTTGTACTGCGAACTCACCCACAATACCGGTTTGCGAGGCCAGGCGCTGCGTGATTTCTGCGCGGCCCTGCGTGAGCGGGTGAAACAAGAAAAACCTGAGCTGGTTCTGCTGGTGGGCTCCTGGTGGAATTATCAGCGCGAGCCCGGTTTCGCCGAAGGACTGGCCGAGACGGTTCAGTTCTGTGCCGCCGACGGCCGGCGCTGTTTCCTGATGGGAATGGTGCCGGATGTGGCACGCAAAGTTCCGCGAGCGCTGGCCTTTCAAGAGTGGCGAGGTGGGCGCGGCTGGGACATCCGCGTTCCGCTCAGCGAGCAGAAGCAGCGCAACCAGCATCTTCAGGGTCTATTGGCCGGCCTGCCCGTGACCTATGTGGACCCACTGCCCTTTTTCGAGACCGCCGAGGGCCGGGTGGCCGTGGAGAAGGACGGCTTTGCTCTCTACCGGGATGAGGGGCACCTCTCGGTAGACGGCAGCCGCCTGTTTGCGCCCCTTTTGCTAGGCCGACTTCAGATAAAGTGAGGCCATGCCCAGCAAAAGCAGAAATCCGATCCAGTCGGTGAGGGTGGTCAGCCATACGGTTGAGGCTAGAGCCGGGTCAACATTGAGCCGCTTCAGCAGCACCGGGATCATGCTGCCTCCCAGGGTGGCCAGCACGACGTTTCCGCTCATGGCCAGAAAAACGATGCCTGAGAGTTGCCAGTTGTGAGACATCCAGTAGGCCAGGCCGGAAGTCAGGGTACCGGCCAGCAGGCCGTAAAGCAGGCCGAAGCTCACTTCCTTACGCAACACGGTGACTACGTCGCGACGGCCGATTTCATTGAGGGCCAGGCCGCGCACCACCAGAGTCGAGGTCTGGCTGCCGGCATTGCCGCCGTGGCCGGCGATAATCGGCATGAAGCTGGCCAGCAGCGCGGCTTGAGCGATGGTGCTCTCGAATAAGCTGACAATAAAGGCCGAAAAGAAGCCGATGACGAGGTTGATGATCAGCCAGGGCACACGCACCCTGATGGCTTCGAATACCGGGCTGAAAGGGGAGGCGTCCGACTTCAAGCCGACCTGCAGATAAATATCCTCCGTGGCCTCTTCCACCTGGACGTTGAGAACTTCGTCGGCGCGCAGCAGGCCCATCAGTTCTCCCTGCCCGTCCACCACCGGTAGGGCCAGCAATCCATAGTGGCGCAGGCGTTCGGCCGCCTGCTCCTGGTCCGTGTCGATGTTCACGCTGATGACATCCGTCACCATGATCTCGCGCAGGGCGACCTGGGGCTGAGAAGTGATAAAGTTGCGAATACTGACCACGCCTTGGAGCACATTGCTCTCGTTCACGGTGTAAAGGTAGAAATGCTCACCGCTATCGGGTTTCTCGCGGCGTAGGTAGGCGAAGGCTTCCTCCACCGTCCAATCCGCCTGCAGGGCCAGCACATCCGGCGACATCCAGCGGCCGACCACGTCTTCGGGCAGGCTGAGCAGTTCGGAGACTTCCTCACGGTTGGCCAGCTGGGAAAGAACCGGGTTAACCCGTTCGTCGGGAAGCTGCTCGACGATATCGGCGGCCACCACCTCGTCCACGCAGACCAGGATGCGGGCCAGTTTGGCGTTATCCAGACGAGTGACGAAGCGATTGCGCGGTTCATCTTCCAGGAAGTCCAGGATCTCTGCGATGTCCTCGTCGCCCAGATGGGACAGGACGATGTCGCGCACGTTCTCTGGCAGCGCTTCCAGCGCGTCGGCCTGGTCGGCCGGGTGGAACAGCTCCAGTCGGGCCGCCGCCAGCTCCATTTCGCCGTGTTCCACAAAGGTGGTGAGCTCATCTCGGAGGAGATAGAGAAGCTCTTCGTTCTCCTGCAGGGAACGAGTGGCGGAGGCGGCCATGGGGGAGGCTACTTGAGCGCCTGGCGCAGTTTTTCGGCGGCCGCGTCCAGTTCGGCCGCGGTGGCATGCAGATTCTGATTGGAGAAATCCATGTCGTTGCCTGAATTGATGGGGACTACATGAAAGTGCACGTGGGGAACTTCAAGCCCCGCCAGCATAAGTCCCACCTTCTCGGGCTCAAAAGCTTGCTGGGCGGCCCTGGCGATACGCTGAGCCACCTGCATGCAGTGGTGTAGGAGCTCTGGCTTAAGATCGATCCAGTGATCCACCTCTTCAACGGGAACGACCAGAGTGTGGCCGGGTTGCAGTGGATGGATACTAAGGAACGCCACGCACAGAGGGTCGCGATGGACGAAACGGCCGGGCAATTCCCCGTTGATGATGCGAGTAAATAAGGTGGCCATGGCACGGCGGCTTCGGTCCCCCGAATGGAACCCCTGTTCATAGGCTGGCAACAGTTCTGGGTCAACCACCTCGTATACTGGGCTGGCTATGTCAGAAAATACAGATTCCCAAACAGGCAGCCTGGACGTTAAACAGCTCGGTCTGGTCGCCTCGATTCTCAGCCTGGGCTATGTCTTCTGGGTGGTTGGCGCCATGGAAATGGTGGAACGCCTGGCTTTCTATGGTGTGCGCTCGGTCGCTACCTTGTACGGCAAGGACCCCGTCTCGAAGGGAGGTCTGGGAATTACCCCGCTGGAGATGGGGACCATCTTCTTCTGGTGGATGCTCTTTCAAAGCTGGGTGCCGATCTTCACCGGCGGTATCGCCGACAGGTATGGCTACAAGCAAGCCATCTTCCTGTCTACCGTTTTGAAGATTGCGGGATATCTGATCATGGCGGCTTTCCCCAGCTACTGGGGCTTTTTTGCGGGCGCGTTGATGCTGGCCTTGGGAACGGCCATCTTCAAACCTGGCATTCAGGGCACGCTGGTGAAGTGCACCAATCGCCAGAACAGCAGCATGGCCTGGGGCATCTTCTACCAGACCGTGAACATTGGAGCTTTCATCGGTCCTCTGCTGGCTGGCTACATGCGCAAGATGGAGTGGCGCTTTGTTTTTCTGGCTTGCGCCGGTATCATCTGCCTCAACTTCTTGCTCTTACTCACCTACAAGGAGCCGGGCATCGAGGAGCGACTGGCGCGTGAGAAGGCCCGCAAAGAGAGCGGCAAGGTTCAGCGCCCGATGATCTTCGACACCCTGGGTGAACTTCGCAAGCCCCATCTTTTCTTGTTCGTGATGATTTTCTCGGGCTTCTACTTCATGTTCTATAGCCTGTTTGACGTGCTGCCCAACTATATCGACGACTGGGTGAACAGCCATGACATCGTGGTCAGCGCAGGCTCACTGGTGCATCAACCGGATTCTGCCACTCCCGCCACGGCCTTGCAGAAGGCAGCCGGATTCGTCATGGTGCTGGATAAAAAGGGCGAAAAGATTCAGGCCGAAGGCCTGATGAACGTCAACGCGGGCATGATTATGTTGACCTGCTTCTTCTTTGGCTATCTCTCTTCGCGGGTGCGCATCACCACCAGCATCTGGTTCGGCACAGGCCTGGCCACGCTGGCCCTGCTGATTTGTGGGCACTCCACGGCGGGCTGGACCTGTTTCTTTGGCATCATTTGTTTCTCGATGGGCGAGATGCTGTCGTCTCCCAAGTTTTCTGAGTTTGTGGGCAATCTGGCACCGGCCGACAAGAAAGGCACCTATTTAGGGTTGTGCCAGCTGGCTCCAGGAATTGGCGCTTCCATCGAAGGTAAAGTGGGTCTGGCTCTCTACGGGCATCTGGCCTCAAAAGAAGAATTCGCGCGCCAGATGCTGGCGGAAAAGGGTTTGAGTCCCGCCGATATTAAGGCCATTCCGGTCGGCGAGGCCTTTGATCGGCTGGTCTCAATGTTGGGCCAGAGCCCGGACCAGGTCACCCGCATGCTCTGGGAGATGCACCATCCTGAGCGCCTGTGGTGGATCATGGCTTCCGTGGGCGTGGCCACCACTCTGGCGTTGATCTGGTATGGCAGCTGGGTTTACGATTACCTGAAGAATCATCCCGAGCCGGAAGAAGTCACGCCCGGAAATGAACTCGGTTTTACCCGGCACGAGGAGTAGGCCGCCTGGTTCAGCCCGGACGCCGGAGCACCACAATTCGATTGGTGTTGGTGCCTTTGGCTCCATTTGCCACGCCCCAGCAGTTGGCGGTCTTGGTGAATTTTTGCTGGTTCACCAGCACGCACAGCGGCTCAAAACCTGCAGTGCGTGCCGCCGGCACCACCAATCGCTCCAACTCCAGGCTGGCCTTGCGCACTTCGCCGACTTCAAAGGCCACCACGCCTTGGGGCCGGAGCATACGGTAGCAATTGCAGAGTACGTTGGTGATATGGTTCTGCCATTCGCCCTCACGTCGGGTCACGGTGGGGCTGACCTGGCCGGGGTTGAGACCCAGGAACCAGCAGCGCAGCCAGTTGTCCAAAGCGTAGTCGACCACATCCAGGAAGGGTGGGGAAGTGACCACCAGGGCCAGACGCTGCGAGGGGATGGCCAGCGGCTGTTCGCTGGAGGCGGTGAAGAGTCGCGCCAGGGGCGCCTGGGCGTGGAGTTTCTCCCGCTCCTCGGTGCTCAGGTCTTGCAGCAAGGAGCGGCTCTTGCGCAGGATGATCTGGGCTACGTCGCGAGGCGGGGGGGTCTGCTTGCGCTTCTCGTTGATGCGCCGTTGCGACTCCAGCGATACGGCTTGATTCGGAGGCAATGTGTAAACCGAGAAAAAGCCTGGAGAGTGACCCGCCAGGCGGGTTAGAGCCACCATCTGAATCCAGCGGTCGACTGAGTCCAGATGTCCGCGCAGCAAGTGTTGGCGCAGGCTACAAAGATGTTGAAGGGTGGTGCAGTGGTAGAAGACCAGCAGTTCCTGGGGCAGTTCAATCTGCTTCTCCCAGGGGATCTCGCTCAACCGCTGCTCAATTTCGGCCATGGTCGGAGGAGCCAGCCGGGGCGCCAGGAGCGCCTGCGAGAGAGGGTTGATGTCGCAGCCGACCGGCACTCGTCCCAGGAAGGCGGCCTCCAGTAGAGTGGTGCCGCGACCCATGTATGGATCAAAAACCCAGTCTCCGGGTGAGGTGAAGCGCTCGATGAAGAACCGCGGCAACTGAGGCTTGAAGCAGGCGCGATAGGAGACCTCGTGGAGGCTATGTGCCGCTCGCTGGCGCGAAGTCCAGAACTCGTTGGCGATTCGAGGCACGCCTAACACTTCGTCTGTTTCGCTCTTTCGACCGAACTGTTGAAACTCGAGAAATTCACGCAGGGGGCCGAAACTTGAACGAATAGAGGAGAACATTTGAAATTTATTCAAACCAAAAGAGCGTCCCCCTCTTGATAATTACAATAGTTCTGAGGCACAATAAGCAGGTTGTGAACGATCCCTTTGGTGTCATCCTGCCGGGAAGAAGTCTGACGCCACAGCAACGAGTGCAGGCTCAGTTGCTGGATCAACTCTGGGAAGCCGAGTTAGAAGAGTTTTTTGATCGCCTGGACCTTCGTCCCGGAGCGCGAGTTCTGGTCTACCAGTGTGGCCTGGGCAACGACCTGCCGCGATTGGCCCGACGCGTTGCGCCGCAGGGAGAAGTCGTCGGCGTGCAACCCGACCCTTTTCTGGCTCACGAGGTGCGTCAGAATTTGCGTGAGCACAAGGGTAAGGGCATTCGAGTGGTTTTGGGGGATCCGGCTCACGACCCGATTCCTGAGGGTCTTTACGAAGTGATTTTTGTGGCCTGGAGGGACAACTATTTGCAGCCCTGGCCGCCGAGAGCCAGGGAGTTGCTGCAGCGACTACGTCCTCTACTCAGCCCTCAGGGACGACTGGCTGTTTGGGAGGACCGGTCAACCGGAATGCGACTCTACCCTCGTTTGCCGATTTTAGAGCGGGTGATGCGTCGCTGGCAGCGCAGCCTACCGCCGCGTCCCCCCCTTTCGGACACATTGGCGGATGAATTTACCTACTGCAACATCATGCTGGAGTCGGCTCGACCTTTGCAAAAGGCCGAAGTTCCCGGTTCGATCACGGGTAAATGGATGGATCACTGGCTTTCCAGGGTCGGTCCGCAGTGGGTGGAGTCGCAGTTGCTCAGCCCTCGCCAGTGGGTCCGGCTGCAGGCTCAGTGGGAGGGGCGTCGCGTCAACCCGGGCACCCTCTACTACTCTCCCCAGGCCATGGGTGTGGTGGGCAAAGCCCTTTCTTCTTTCGTGGCTTAGATCAACTTCCAATACATCTGGTCGAGCTTGAGCGGCACATTTTCCTGAGAAAGTAGCAAGTCTCGCAGATACTTGGGATCGTAGACGGTCTTGATGCCTTTAGCCTGATTGAAGTTGACCTTCCCTTCCGGGACCACCAGTGCGCCGATCACGGTCAGGGCATTGTAGTTGGCGTTCAAAGTGAAGTTGCCGTGGCGGCTGTAAACCAGTCCTCGAAAAACCGAGTCGTCTCGGCTGGTATCATTTTCATAGGGGTTGGTGGCCACTTCGTTAAACCACTGGCGCAGACTGCGGTACTGCACGTTGCGGTTGACAACTTCCTGGCCGACCAGCGAGTTGTAGGAGACAAGCTGGCTTTGCACCATATCCACCACCTCGTCGTGCACGCCGACCGGATCCAGCCAGCGTGGAGCCACCGCCTGAGCCGGCACTTCCTCCATCTCGCCGGTTTCCGGATTGAGCTGAGTTGTGGTGGCATGAGCGTCGATGGCAAGTTGCCGACAATACTCGCGGAAACGAATAGCTTCGTCGGTGGTCAGTCCGCCTGAGCGCATACTGGTATAAGCGCTTTGGGCTGCTGCCGTCAGATTGTCGGGATCGCCGGGTGGGAAGAACGTGCCCGTTACTTTGGAGAAATAGTAATCCGGATCGGGATCGACCGCAGTGCCTGCTTCGTTTTTAATGGTTGAGGAAAGCAGACTGCTGACCTTGGACTGCTGTTGACCGTAACTGTCATTCAGAAAGGTATCCAGCAGCGGATTGCTGCCGATGGACCGCTTGAACATGGTCCAGTCTTCGCCGAGAGTCGCTTGGGAGGTGCGGTCTTCGGTGACCGCGTCATCTTTGTTGAGTTTGACGTCGCCGTTGGCGTAGAGAGCCACGGGACGAGCGGCTGAAGCGCTGAGACTGCTTTCGGCATACATCTCCAGCTTACCGTCGGAAATGACGGTGCCGGAGCCGCGCAAGCCGCCGTCGATGGTCAGGTCCCCGCGAGCCCGAAGCCCGGCTGTGATGGGTGGGTCATTGGGGTCGTCTGGATTAGTCTGATTGACCAGCCGCACCTTGGGGCGCGCGTCTTCCGCGCCCAGGCCACGGTGTTGGAGGTGGAAGGGCCCATCCACGGTGAGCATGGTGTTGGCGGGGATGTCAAAGGTGCCTTCGGCGAAATTAATGTTGGCGGCCAAGCCCCCCGTGCCCGTGAGCGGAAACTTTCCGTCCGAATCCAGCGCCACAACCTTCGAGTTGGGCTCGTTTTGAAGGGTGACCGAGCCGCCTCGGATTCCCGCCCCCGAGGGCGGTTGGGGGAGATGCTGCTTGGCCAGCCACATCTGGGCCGCTTCGGCATCGGTTTCGCTGTTGTAGCGGGCGAAGGCGCGAGCATACAGAGTTTTGGTCTCCGACTTGTCCTTCCAGACTTTCTGAGTAATGGGAGGGCCCCCGTTGGGGGGGATGATGGTCTGATTTTCCTCTTGCTGCCACTCGATTTTTACGTCAAAGCTGGTTTTCTCGAAGCGGTACACGCCTCCAGGAATGCTGACGTTGATATCGGGCTTGCGCAGATCATCCGAACCCAGAGACTTGATACGGTCTTCCTGGGCCGAGCGTGACAGAACAAGGCCGCGGGATTGCCGGGCAGCATCGCTATAACCGTCCGTATCCAGCTCTGTCCCACCCTGAAAGACTCCCTTGGAGGGCAGCGCGGCGCCGTAGCGACCGTAGGTGCTGGCGGTGGCGTTGCCGGAGGGGCTGAACACCAGACCGCCTGCGGTCACCCTCCCGACCGTCAGTTTGCCCTTGGTGCGAACGCTGTTGCGGAACGGGTCATTGGAAAGCACGTCCCATTGACCCACGTCAGTTCCCCACTGGACGGTCACGTCGTCGCCGGCAAAGAGGCCGTGAGAGACGAAGGGAGCTTTTTGGAGCATCGACTCGAGAACTCGCGTGTGAGTGCCTTCGATGCCGCGTACACAAACCAGCACGGTATGTGGTGGGAGATCGCGTGGGCCGGAGAGCTCGTTGTTGATTGTCACGGTTGCGCTGCTGGCCAGGTTGTTGGAGATGTAGATCTGAAAGCCGGAGTTGGGCTTATCCTGGTAGCGGCCCTGAACGAACTGCTTGGCGATGGCGCCAGTAGGATTGACCAGGCGCAGGTCAATTCGGTCGGGACAGGAGTTGAACCCACAGGCTGCACCGTTGGCGAAGGCGGTCTGGCCGAAACGGCTATCCCGTTCCAGCATTTGCCAGGCAAAGTCCAGGCCGCTCTGGCAATTGGCGGTGGCGTTCTTGTCCCCGGTCAGACCGGTGGCCAGGCGAATCGAGCTCTGGTTGAGAGTCATCAATGCGCCCAGGAACATCACCACCAGCGTCAGGGTGAATAGCACCAAAAGCATGGCTGTGCCCTGTTTTCGACCACGTCTGAACATCCCGATGCTCCCTTCGTGTCTGTCTTAATTATACATGGGAAAGGTGTTTTCCGGCTTGATCTGGATGACGGTTTCTTGAACCTCATCGATGGTTCTTTTGCCCTGTCGGACGGCCCCACGCTGACGTAGCTTCAAGCGAATCCGCCACTGACTGTTGTCAATCGAGGTGGCGCTCAGGCTTTCAACCAGGTCGGAGAGCTTGCCAAAGGACTCGAAATCGGCCACGGTGGCCGGGTTGGGCTTGCAGTGTACGGATGGGTTCAGACTGGGGAAGGCAAACTGGCCGATTTCGTTCGTGCTTTTGGGAAGGATTACGCAGCGATAGATGCTGGTGACCGGTTCGTCTCCAGCCTGACGAACACAGTAGTAGAGGAAATAGCGGTCCCACTTGGGCCGGTTGCTGACCGGGTCGATGGCGTTGGGGTTGGTCCAGTCCTTTACTCCAGCCATGCAGATGGCGTCTCGTTGGTAATTGTCCTTGCTGGATTTGGTTTCGATCAGGCTGACCGTGAAGAAATGGGTGCGGCGCAGGTCCTCGGTCAAACGATAGGCGACCCGCTGAGAATCGGCCTGGATGTTGTGGCGCACAACCGAGCGCTGGAAGGAGCGGATTCCGAGGTCGATAATCAGGTAAAGCACACCCGACAGCAAGGCCAGCAAGCCCATCGCCAGCAACAGCTCGGCCAGTGTGTTCGCGCGCTTTTTCACGGTTGAGGGGTGGCCTCCGAACGGTAGACCAGTCGGGATAGGCGAGTGGACAATTTCCCGACGTTGGCTCGACTGGCGTCCTTGCTGGGGACCTCCCACCACACGTCCACAGTCACAAGGTAGCTTTTGCCGACCGGGCTGGAGTCGTCCACGACTTTAGAATCGGTGGCATAGTGGTACTCGGTGACCCGGTCGCCCGTCTCACCCGTCACCAGCACGCCTTTGGCGGTGGGTGGAGCAGCTGTGCCGGGCTGGTTTACCAGTTCGTTCAAGATGCGCTCGGCCACCACCGCGCCGCCAGCCAGATCGTTGCTCTTTTGAGCCCCCGCCATCAGTTGAGTCAGCACAACCATGACGGAGACGACCAGTACAGCCGTCAACATGACAGCCAGTAAGATCTCCATCAATGTCAGGCCCTGACGGTGCCGGAGAGTCGGGATCAGAGAACCCCCTCAATGATTCTGACGTACACGGCGTACTTCGCCATGCCGCTGCGTGAAACCCACCTGATCGTAGTATTCTAGCAAAGGAATCATGAATTTTCGTGAGGTCGCCAGGGCGTCCCGCGCTTGGGAAGCTGCGAACGGTGACGGAAGCTCGGACAACACACGTTTTCCTTCTTCCAAGGTCTGCTGCAGGAGGCCCAGGTCAGGTGCGATCTTCTGGGCACGGCCGGTTTCCAACAGATAGGTCTCCAGGATTTTCCACAAGTTGGCTTCGAGCTTTTCCTGGACCGCCAGCTCAGACCAGTTGGGCGGAGTAAAGGCTTCTCTTAGCAAACGCTGCTCGATTCTTTCCAGAGCTTGTTGCTGTGCTTTGGTCAGCTCCGGTTGGTGTCCCGGCAGCGCCAGCAAACGTCCCGTCAGTTGCAGCTCTTGCTGTTCCAGCAGATGGGTCAGGCACTCTTCAGCAAAGCGCGGCTGGGGATGACTGAGCTGCTTGAGTAATTCTTCCTTGCGCCAACCGGTCTTCCAGGGTGATTTTTGCTGCAGTCCGCCCAGCAGGCTGAAGAGGCTCTCTCGAACCTGCTCCAGGCTGGCCTGTTGAGCCCAGGCTTTCCCCAGCCAGACGGCCTGCCCGCCCGCTTGAAGCTGTTGTAAGCCCTGCTCGGCTTCCTCGGCCGGGATCTGCAGTTGAGCCGCCAGTTGAGCCGTGGTTTTGCAGACCGCTCCCTGCATCTCGGCCAGAAGCCGTTGGTGCAGTCCCCCAACCTCTTTGCGCTGCAGTTGGGCCAGGGCTTCCTCGTCGTGTCGACGGTGTGGCGTGGCCAGGGGCTCTAACACTTCGGCTCCTCCGATCGTGTAGGAGGAGGTGAAATCACGCAGGATCAGTCGGTCGTTGGGCAGCATGACCAGCGGTTCGTCCAGGAGCAGCTGGATCAATCCGCTCTGGCCCGCAGCCAGTTCTTCACCCTCCAGCAGCAGGGCCCGCCCGAAGACTTCGGTGGTGCCGTGATAGATTCGCACCCGGCTGCGGTGCTTGAGTGGCCGCGGCGCACGGGGCGAGACCTGCAGGCGACCGTCGCAGCGCAGAGTCGGGTGCAACCAGTCGGCTGAGGAAAGGAGCATTCCGCGTTTGACTTCATCCGAATCCAGGCCGGACAGGTTGACGGCCACACGTTGGCCGGCCACCGCTTCCTCGACCTCCTGACCGTGAACATGCAGCCCGCGCACGCGCACCTCGCGCCCCGAAGGCCATAACTGCATGCGCGCTCCCTTGCTCAGAGTCCCGCTCCAAAGTGAGCCTGTGACAACCGTGCCAAAACCAGGCTTGACGAAGACGCGGTCGATGGGCAAGCGAAATCGACTCTGTCGGTCCCGCACGGCCGACGAACCGAGCAAGCGGGTTAGCTTTTGCTTGAGTTCCTCAATACCCCGGCCGGTTTTGGAAGAGACCGGGATCATGGCAGCCTCCGCCCAGATGGTGCCTTTCAGAAAGTCGCGCAGCTCCTCGCTGACCAGCTCTAAAAATTCCGCGTCCACCAGGTCGGCCTTGGTGATGGCCACCAGGCCCTGGGGGGTGCGCAAAAGTTCCAGAATCTCGACATGCTCGCGGGTCTGGGGCATGACGCCTTCCTGGGCGTCCACCACCAGCAAGCCCAGATCATAACCGCCTACCCCGGCCAGCATATTCTTGAGGAATCGCTCGTGGCCGGGAACATCCACGATGCCCGCCACCACGTCGCCCGGCAGAGACAGGTGGGCAAATCCCAGGTCGATCGAGAGTCCGCGTGCTTTCTCTTCAGGCAGTCGATCGGTTTCGATGCCGGTGAGAGCCCGAATCAGACTGGACTTGCCATGGTCCACGTGGCCGGCGGTGCCGACGATAAAGTGCTTTCTCATTGGAGCGCTAACACCAGGGCCCTTTCCTGTTCCGGTAAGATGGTGCGCAGGTCCATCCAAATCTTGCCCTCCTGAATTCGGGTCAGGACCGAGGGATTGCCCTGGCGCAGTTTGCGCGCGAATTGATCGGCTTGTTCCACCTTCAGGCAGACAGCCCAGCTGTCCAGCTCCTGGCCGGGGGTTGTGCCGCCACCGATGGAAGAGCGGCAGGCTGCCACCCGGGCACCGGGCAGTTTGCGCGCTAACCTCTGAGCCCGTTTTTTCAAGTTTTCCGAGCTCTGATTCAGCATGGCCTGGAGTGGCAGGTTGTTGGCTCCCAGCAGGTGATCCAGCAACCCGCCTTGCAGTGCGGCCAGCCGGAGCTTGTCTAAACGCAGGGCCCGCATCCACGGGTTGCGAGACAAACGCTGGATATACTCACTCTTGCCCAACACGAAGCCGGCCTGGGCGCAGCCCAACAACTTGTCGCCCGAGAAGGCGACCAGATCCCAGCCCTGGGCCAGCGAGCTCAGGATGTCGGGCTCCAACAACCCCACCGGTAGCCGATGTCGGTCCAGCAGTCCGGATCCGAGATCCAGTACGCTGACAATCCCGTGTTGGCGGGCCAGGGAGACCAATTCGCTGGGCTCCGGTGCGGTCACGAACCCCATTTGGGCGAAGTTGGACAGGTGAGTGGAAAGAATCATGCCGGTCTCGGGCGTTACCGCGGCTGCAAAGTCGCGAGCGTAGGTGCGATTGGTGGTACCCACCTCGATCAGCCGGGCGCCGCCCCGCTGCAGCACCTCGGGAATCCGGAAAGAGCCGCCGATTTCGACTAGCTCTCCACGGGAAACAAGCACCTCGCGGCCGCGCGCAAACTCGTCCACGATCAGCAGCATGGCGGCGGCGCAGTTGTTGACGGCCAGTGAGGCTTCACAGCCGGTCAACTGCTTCAGCAGTTTGTGCAGGTGGCGGTCGCGGTGGCCACGGGAGCCACTCTCAAGGTCGAGCTCCAGATTGCAGTAGCCGCTGCAGAGTTGCTGAACATGTTCCAGCGCCCGTGATGAGAGTGGGGACCTACCCAGGTTGGTGTGGAGAAGCACGCCTGTAGCGTTGATTACAGGCACCAGAGAAGGTTGAACGCTTTGTCGCAAAAGGCTCTCGGCGCGTTGCACAAGCTCTTCCTCCTGGCGCGCGAGGCCGGCTTCACGGGCTTCCTGAACGGCCTGGCGCAGGCCCTGCACAATCTGGGGCCGAGGAAATTCATTGAACCACGGGCGAGCCTGGCTGGTTTGCAAGAGGCGATCAATGCTCGGGTAGCGCATGGCCGCCACTTCTGGGTTCAGGCCGAGCGAACCTGGATCCCGGCGGGGCCGCTCAGACATCGGCCGATTCGCCAACATTGGCGCCCGGCCGCTTGCATGCGGCCGGCGAAATCGGCTGTTTCGGGTAAGCCCACCAGCAGGCCACCCGAGGTCTGGGCGTCACAGAGCAAGTCCAGTAACTGGTTGTCCTCAGCCAAAAGCTGGCCGGACTTCTCAAGCCAGGCCCGATTGGCGGCGCTGCCCCCGGGAAAGGCCCCCATAGCCCTGAGTTGCAGAGCTTGGGGCAACAAGGGCACTTTGTCTGCCTGGATTTCAAGCTGCAACCCACTGGCCCGAGCCATTTCCATGGCGTGGCCGAGGAGACCGTAACCGGTGATGTCGGTGGCCGCCCGACAGCCCAGTTCGCTCATGATCTGACCGGGCACGTCATTGAGCTGAGCCATCCAATCGATGGCCGTCCGCAGATCCTCGGGGCCGATCATATCCCGCTTGTGGGCGGTTGTTATCACGCCGGTTCCAATGGGCTTGGTCAGGTAAAGCACGTCCCCGGGCACCAGCCCACCCTTGTAGGTGACTTTTTCAGGATCCACCAGACCGGTGACGGCCAGGCCGAACTTGGGCTCGGGATCCTCTACGGTATGGCCTCCGGCCAGGGCTGCCCCGGCCAGAGCCAGGGCATCCTGTCCGCCGCGCAGGATCTCCGCCAGCAGATCTGGACCCAGCGAGCGCGTTGGAAAGCAGACGATGTTCATGGCAGTAAGTGGCCGGCCCCCCATCGCGTAGACGTCGGACAGCGAGTTGGCGGCGGCGATGCGCCCATACCAATACGGGTCGTCCACGACCGGCGTAAAGAAGTCCACTGTCTGGACTAAAGTAGTGAATTCGTTCACACGAATCACCACGGCGTCATCGTAGTGGTTTCCTTTGCCTAGAATGCGGGGATCACGGTTGGGTGTCAGCTGAAGCAGTACCTGCTCCAGGTCCTCAGGGCGGACCTTGGATGCTCAACCGGCGCAGCTGGAAAGACTGGTCAATCTAACTTTGTTGGACATGAACCACTCTTCGTTGTCAGGCGCCAATCGAACCTTTCTTTCAAGCTTCAGCTGCTCGAAAGGAAAAGAGAATGCAGAAGCATCGAGTTGTTATCGTAGGCGGAGGATTCGCTGGCCTGGGAGTGGCCAAAGGCCTGCGCAAGTCACCCGTGGAGATCACTCTGGTTGACCGGAGCAATCATCACCTCTTTCAACCGTTACTCTATCAAGTTGCTATGGGCGGTCTAAACCCCGCCGAAATCGCCTCACCCATTCGGGTGGTGCTCCGTAAGCAGAAGAATGCCACCGTCTGGATGGGAGAGGTGACGGCCATCGATACCATCAACCGCACAATTAGCCTGGACGACGGCGCTCAGACCCTGCCCTATGACACCTTGGTGCTGGCCGCGGGTGGCCGCACCAGCTATTTTGGTCACGATGAATGGGAAAAAGTGGCTCCCGGCCTGAAGACGCTTGAGGATGCACTGAAGATCCGTCAGCGCGTGCTGCTGGCCCTAGAAAGGGCCGAACGCTGTCAGGATGCCAGGGAGCGCGAAAAACTGTCCACCATGGTGGTCATTGGTGGAGGGCCCACCGGGGTGGAGATGGCTGGTGGCCTGGCTGAGCTCACTCACCACGTGCTGCGCTGGGACTTTCGCGCGGTTCAGCCCAATCAGGCTCGGATCGTGCTGGTCGAGGGCGGACCCACCCTACTGGCGGCGATGCCACCCCAACTTTCAGAGTATACCCGCAAGCGTCTGGAAAAGATGGGAGTGGAAGTGCGCACCTCGGAGAGGGTGCAAACTCTGGAGCGCGGCCGGGTGGTGACGGACAAAGGCCAGATTCTGGCCGAGAATATTATCTGGGCAGCCGGAGTCGGAGGTCATCCACTGGGGAAATTACTGGGGGCTGAGATCGATCGGGCCGGCCGGGTGCTGGTGGAAGCCGATCTGCGCGTCAAGGGTATGGACAATGTGTATGTGCTGGGGGATATGGCCAGCTACACCCATCCCCATACCTATAATGGCAAGGCTCTTCCAGGCGTAGCCCCGGTGGCGATGCAGCACGGGGCGCACTGCGCTCGCAATATTAAGGCTCAGATCGCCGGGCGTAGCACAGAAGCCTTTCGTTACTTTGATAAAGGCACCATGGCCACCATCGGGCGAAGCAGCGCGGTGGCGGTCAGTGGCCCCCTCAAACTCACCAGTTTGCCAGCCTGGTTTGCCTGGTTGTTTATCCATGTGGCTTATCTGGTTGATTTGCAGAACCAGATTTTAGTTATTATGCGCTGGGTCTGGGCCTATTTTACCTGGAAATGGAACGCCCGTCTGATTACCAACATCCCGAAATTACAACCTTGCCAAAATGCTGACCCGAAGCCAGACGCCGCCAGGCGTCAGGAGCCTGATCATAATCCACCCTCTGATCCAGCACCGGCTGAAGGCGGGAGCTCGCCACGACCCGGTTCATAGCCTCAAAATCGTCCCGATTGCCCACAAGCACTCCCTGGATTCTCAACTGTTGCATGAGGATAGGGAGCACATTGAGTGGCTTGGAAGCACCGGCTAGAATACCGATCAAGGCAATCTTTCCGCCCGGTTTGAGGCAGCGTAAAGACTGCTCCAGGGTTCCGGCGCCGCCCACCTCCACTACGCAGTCGGCACCCTCCTTGCTCCAGGCTCGCACGGCCCGGCTCCAATCTGGATTTTCTCGGTAATTCAGGCTGGCGTCGGCCCCCAATTTGAGCGCTCGAGAGATTTTCTCAGGGCTGGAGGAAGTAATGAAGACCTCCATGCCTGCGGCTTTAGCCAGTTGCAGGGCGAACAAGGAGACTCCGCCGGTTCCTTGCACCACCACCCGGGAGCCGGCTGGCAAATCCGAGATAGCGTTCCAGGCAGTGACGGCCGCGCACGGCAGGCAGGCTGCCTCGTGCCAGTCCAGGTGCTCGGGAATCGCCACCAAAGATTCCTGGCTGACGACCAGTTCTGGCTGGAGTGTACCCGGAAGCGGGCCCCCCAAAGTTTGACTGATCCGCTCCTTGTTTGGCGGACCGCTGATCCAGGACTGACTGAAGAGAGGACAGGCGCGCTCGCCTGCTTTCCAGCGGTTCACTCCGGGCCCGACTTCTACGATTTCGCCGGCTCCGTCCGAGCACGGCACAAGAGGAAGTGGCTGCTTTGGGTTGTACTGGCCCTGCAGCATAAGGTGGTCGCGGTAGTTGAGGGAGATTGCCCGGATACGCAGTCGGACCTGGCCTGGCTTGAGTTCTTGGGCTTTGGGTTCTGTCTGTGCGAGTTTGCCCCACTCGCTGATCTGCCATTGTTGCATTGCTTGGGCTGCTTGGATACCGCCCGAAGGGGACCCTCCTGCTGAAAACGAAGCGCCTGCCGTGGCCTATGAATATGATGCGGTTGTTGTGGGGTCTGGTCCAAATGGATTGGCGGCGGCTATTACCCTGGCCAAGCAGGGACTGAAAGTTATTGTTCTGGAGGGGGCTGCCACACCGGGTGGAGGGATGCGCACCGAGGAGCGAACCCTGCCAGGATTTCGTCATGATGTCTGCTCCGCCATCCATCCCATGGCTCTGGCCAGTCCTTTCTTTCAGGGATTGCATCTGGAGCGATTTGGTCTGGAGTGGGTTCATCCGGAGCGTCCCCTGGCCCATCCCTTAGACGGCGGGCAGGCTGTCTTTTTGCAGCGCTCGGTAGCTCATACGGCCGAGTCTTTAGGAGCTGATTCATCACCGTATTTTCGCCTGATGCAGAAGCTGGTAGGTAAATGGGATTACATTGACCGCGAAGTACTGGGCCCGCTCTCTGCTCCCCGGCGTCCCTTCAGTCTGGCCTGGTTCGGCCTGCATGCCCTCTGGCCGGCTAAGGCATTTCTGCGCACCTGGTTCAAAGAGGCTTCCACTCAGGCGTTGTTGGCCGGGATCGCCGCTCATTCCACGATTCCGCTGGAATGGATGCCCAGTATGTCGGTGGGCCTTGTCATGGCCGCGGTCGGTCATCGCTACGGATGGCCTCTGGCACGGGGCGGGTCGGCTTCCATAGCCGAGGCCATGGTTAAGGTGTTGGAGAGTCATGGCGGTCGGGTTCAGTGCAATACCTGGGTTCAGCGTTGGGAAGATATTCCGCCCAGTCGTCTGACTCTGCTGGACCTGCACGCTCATCAGTTTCTGAAGCTGGCGGGGCACAAGTTGCCCTGGGCCTATCGTCGTCTGCTGGAAGGGTACCGGGGCGGGCCATCCGTTTTCAAGCTGGACTATGCCTTGAGCGGTCCAGTCCCCTGGCGCAATCCGGCGGTGGCCACAGCGGCCACCGTCCATCTGGGCGGTACTCTGGAGGAGATGTGCGTCTCCGAGAAGCGCATCTGGCAGGGCCATGTGTCCAGCCGGCCTTATGTGCTGGTCTCCCAGCCCAGTCTCTTTGATCCGACCCGCGCCCCCGAAGGAAAGCATACACTCTGGGCCTACTGTCACGTTCCGCGCGCGAGCGAGACGGATATGACAGAGATTGTGGAGGCTCAGATCGAGCGCTTTGCTCCCGGGTTTCGCGATCTGATTCTGGAGCGCTCGGCCCTGGGGCCGGCCGCGATGGAGGCCTATAACCCCAGTTATATCGCTGGCGACATCAGTGGGGGGGCCTTGCTCTTGCAGCAACTTTTTACCCGGCCGGTGCCTCGTCTGAATCCGTATTCCACCCCGCTGCCTGGCGTGTATCTATGCTCCTCCTCCACGCCTCCGGGCGGTGGAGTCCATGGAATGTGTGGCTACCACGCCGCCCTCTCGGCCTTTCGGGCGCGCTACCTGTGATTCATCTCAAGCAGTGCGATTCAACTCAGGACCTGGCCTGGGAGTGTGAGCCCGGCACTTTTGTGGTGGCTGATACGCAGACCCGAGGTCGCGGTCGTGGGCCGGAGCGCATTTGGGTTTCTCCGCCAGGCGGTCTTTACTTAAGCTGGAGGCTGGGAGCAGTCGATCCGGTGGGGTTCTCTCTGCTGGGTGGACTGGCCGTGCTTCGCTGTCTGAGCCATTGGGGGGTTCACGTCTACTTGAAGTGGCCCAATGACTGCTGGGTGGAGCGTGACAAAATTGCGGGTGTGCTGCCCGACGCTCGTTGGAGGGGGTCCCAGTGTTCAGGGCTGGTTTTAGGGATTGGCGTCAATGTTCAGGTTGAGCCCGCTTTGTTGCCAGAGCATTCGGTGTCTCTCCATCAACTGGTTGCGCAGGCTCCCTCAGTGGAGGAGTTTGGGCAAAAACTTAGAGCCGAGTTAGAAGCTCTTCTGGCCGTTCACGTTCGCTCGGGCCTGGCCGGTTACTTGGAGGAAGTTCGCTCCCACTCTCTCCCACCCGGCACCGGGGTGGCCTACTGGCTCAATGGCGAACGCTTTCAAGGTGAGGTACTGGGCTTGGATGAGCAAGGATTCCTGCTTCTGGCCGACGGGTCTCGTCTGACAGCCGTTGAGCGTTTGATACTGCTTTAACCTTTTTCCGGTAGGTGACTCAGGCCTGCATGCAAAAGCCGCCTTTCGGATGAAGGGATTGCTGATTTTTCTCGGGCTGACGATGGCGGCGCTGGCTCGTCCGGCGCGCGATTTGCCGGTGCTCTGTTACCACCAGGTGGCTGAGCCTCGCATGGGTGACGATATGATTATCGGACCCGAGACGTTCGAGGCTCACCTTCGGTACCTTCAGGAGCAAGGCTATCACTCGGTCACTCTCAAGCAGGCTCAGCAGTTTTTATGGGGCCGGGGGGACCTTCCGGGGCGGTCCGTGTTGATCACATTTGACGACGGCTATGATGGCGTCTATCGCGAGGCAATGCCGCTTCTGCGCAAATACAAGCAGCGTGCGGTCGTGTTTTTGGTGGTGGGTCACATCGGAGATCGGCGCGCGGCCACGCCGCATCTAGATCTCAAGCAGCTGAAAGAAATGCGGGATAGCGGTCTGTTTGAGTTCGGCTCGCACACTTACGACCTGCACGTTCTAATTCCCGAGCGCCTGGCTGCCAGGCGCATTTTTCCCTCCCAGATTTTGGCCGATCTGAAGAAGTCGCGCAGCGAACTCAAGCGACTCCTGAATGTGGATGTGCAGGCTCTGGCCTGGCCTTATAGTCACTACAGTCGCGCCTGTACTCAGCTGGCTGCTCGGGCCGGATTTCGCTGCCAGTTTACCACCGATTACGGGAGAAACCGGCCTTTCCAGGGCTCGGCGCGAATCCGCCGCATTCGGGTTTCCGCCAACAGCAACGACGTGACCACCCTGGAATGGAAGCTTCAGCACCCGGAGCTAAGCAACCGGCCGTAGGCCGGTTGCGCCCCTCTGATTGTGCTCTAAATTGCCCGTAAACCACTGGCGCGAGCGGAGTCGGCTGTGCCGCGACCGAGTGTCTGTTGGTGGGCAATTTAGTGCAACCGGCCGTAGGCCGGTTGCGCCCCTCTGATTGTGCTCTAAATTGCCCGTAAACCATTGGCGCGAGCGGAGTCGGCTGTGCCGCGACCGAGCGTCTGTTGTTGGGGGAGCCGTCTCGAGTTACTGAGCTGAGTCCACCTCGACTTGCAGTCCCTTGCCGCGCAAGTAGCCGGCCACTTCCTGGCACTTGTCCTTAGCGCCGGAGAAGCAGATGGCGCGGCCCTTCTGGTGGGCGGTGTAAGTAACATGTTCCGCGGCTTCCAGGGTGCAGCCGGTGGCTTTTTGGAGCCATAGCACAACTTCAACCAGCTTGTTGAAGTTGTCGTTATAGAGGATCACGTTCCAGCCACGCAGCTCTTTGGTCCATTCCTGGAGCTTTTGTTCGAAGTCAAAGTCGATTTTCGGTAGGTCGATGGTTGCAGCCATGGGGGACTCTCCTCGGAGTTCTGATTGTGGTCTTGCTATTCCCGAAATTTTTTTTTCTCAATCCTGATTCCGCTCACAAGGGTACGACAACACCTATATGTGGTGGTCTTCTTTGAAAATTTGTCCACATTTGGGGTTTACCCCTCTTGACGAACCTTTTTTTATCAGGATCGTCGGGTTGACAGGCCTTTCCAGGGACTCCTATAATCGGGGAGCAAGTGGGTCAAAGTGGAGGGTAGTGGAGTAAGTTGGAAGGTTCTGGAGCAACTTTGTTCTCGGGCACCTACGAACACTCGTTAGACGACAAGAGTCGGCTGACGATTCCATCTGTCTTTCGCAAAGATTTTGCTGACGGCGCGGTTCTGCGTAAGGATCGCGAAGGTTGTGTGGAGATTTTGCCTCGCGGGGCCTGGAATCAATTTCTGGCCAAGTTGGGTGCTATTCCCCGCACGGACCAACGGGCTCAGCGCTGGCTGACGCAACAGTTGGCAGCCGCCGTCATGACTGAGTTGGATAAGCAGGGGCGAGTTGTGCTCAGTGCTGACCAGAAGGCTCACGCCGATCTTCAATGTGGTCCGGTGGTTGTGACTGGTGCGCTGGATCGGCTCAAGGTCTGGAATTCAGCTCGCTGGGCTGAGATGCAGAAGGAAACGGAAGCCGAGGATTTGGAGGGCTATATCTATGAAACGTACTCAATCTAAGCCTCAGGGTTCTCAATTTCCTTTGCGTGTGGCTTTGCCGCCTGCTCCCAAGTGGCGTCGTCGACCGCCTACGCCGGATCCGAGTCGGGGGCGGCCCGAGGATGTGCGAGTGGAGTTGAGGTTGATTGTCCCGGGAGAAGGTTCCGCCGGAATTGACTGAGGCCGGGGGCGTGGAGTTTCACCACGTCCCGGTGCTCCTGGAAGAAGCTCTATCTGAGCTTTGTTTGGTCCCGGGGATGCGTGTCCTGGACTGCACTCTGGGTGGGGGCGGGCATTCGTTGGCGATGCTTGAGCGCGGAGCTCGGGTGACCGGGTTGGATGTTGACGAAATGGCCCTCGAGGCGGCTTCGGCCAGGCTCGGGGGCTTTGCTGGCTTCCGAGCCTTTCGGGTGAATTTTGGCTCGATCGGGGAGGATGACTGGATGGCGCGCATCGGTCCTCAAGAGGGGGCCTTGCTGGATCTGGGGGTCTCTTCTCCTCAGTTGGACCGGGGGGAGCGCGGCTTCAGTATTCGCCGAGATGGTCCGTTGGATATGCGCATGGATCGACGCCTGGAAGTGAGCGCGGCCGATGTTGTGGGCGAGTACTCCGAGTCGGATTTGCGGAGAATTTTTTTCGAGTACGGTGAGGAGAGGCAGGCAGGGAAGCTGGCCCGGCGTCTCGTACAGGAGCGCGATCGGCGGGCCATCAGTACCACCGGTCAACTGGTGGAGGTGGCTGAGTCGGTTTTGGGGCGACCTCGACCCGGCAAGGTTCATCCGGCGACGAAAATTTTTCAAGCATTACGAATGGAGGTGAACGCCGAGCTAGAACGTCTGCAGTCGGGGTTGGAGGCGGTTTTTGAATTGCTGGTCAGCGGCGGCCGGCTTCTGGTGATGTCCTATCATTCGCTGGAAGATCGTTGCGTCAAGCAGTTTATTACCGAGCGACTGGGTCGTTGTCGGTGTCCTCGTGGGACGCCCATTTGTGTGTGTGAGGCAAAGCCGTTGCTGAAGGCTCGGGGCAAGGCTATCGTTGCTGGTGAAGCCGAGGTGAAGGCCAATCCGAGAGCGCGTTCAGTCCGGTTGAGAGTGGCGCAAAAACTATAGGGTGGTAGTGGGTGGATATGCAGCAGAGTAAAACGACTCCTCCGCGCGAGGAGCCCAAAGATTGGATTACCTGGTCGCTGGCTCTGGGGAGCTTTGCGGCCGTCTTCATGTTGACGATGGTTTTTCTCTGTCAGTACGCCATTCTTGTCCAGAACCACTATCGTGTGGTGGCCTTGCGAGATCATCAGAAAGCACTCGAGCGAGAGAAGGATCTGATGCAGCTGAAGCTCCAGTCTTTGAGCAGTCTCGAGCGGGTCGAGGCGGTGGCTAAAGATCGCCTCAAGATGGTACCGCCGTCTCAACGTCAGGTTCTAGATTTGAGAAAAATTCAAGTCAGCGGGCAGGTGGCGATAGGGTCCACGGTTAAAAATTAATATTGAATTAAATTCCATAGACTTAAGTCTGGGTATAGTCAGTCTAGCTGGTGTGAGAGGAGGTGGTTTCAGGTGGGTGGATGGTCTGGCAAAACGCGTAACCGTCTGATTTTTCTCTACTGGCTCTTTACGCTATTTTACATCTGCTTAATCGTGCGTCTGGCCGGTCTGCAGTGGCTGAAGAACGAACGCCTTCAACAACTGGCTCGCTACCAACAGGAAGGCGACATTGAGGTGCCGGCCCTGCGCGGCGACATTCGCGACCGCAACGGCGTGGTTCTGGCCAACAGCATTTCTCTCTCTTCGCTGGCGGTCAATCCCAAAGAAGTCAAGGACGTGGCTGGGGCCACCAAGCGCCTGAGCGCCTTGCTGGACATGCCTGAGAAGCGTGTGCAGGATGCCTTGACTGGCAAGGGTACCTTTCAGTGGATCGCCCGCAAGATTCCGGATGAGGTGGCCAAGTCGCTTAAGGAGCAGCCTCTGGCTGGCGTGTTCTTGTTGCGTGAACCGACCCCCGGCCGCCGCTACTATCCAAAGGGTCGTCTGCTCTGTCACTTGATGGGCTCAACCGGCCTGGATGAGCAGGGCTTGGACGGGTTGGAAGCCAGCTACGACGAGTATCTGGGTGGGGCGCCGGGAGTTCTGCGCACCTTTATGGACCGCGACGGCTGGATGATTCCGGTCGAGACCAGCCGGTTGATTAAAAAGGCTGTGCCCGGGCGCCACCTGGTTTTGACCATCGATGAAACCATCCAGTACGTGGCAGAGCGTGAACTGAACGCCGCCGTCAAGCTACGCAATGCCAAAGGTGGCATCTGCATCGTGATGGATGCCAAGACCGCCGGCATCCTGGCCCTGGCGGTCGCTCCTGACTTCCCGGCCGAGAAGTTCTCTGAAGTTCCTCCCGAAGTACGTCGCAATCGCGCCATCACCGATCCTTACGAGCCGGGTTCGACCTTCAAGGTCTTTACCATGGCCACCGCCGTGAATCACGGAATTAAGCCTACCGACCTGTTTCCGTCCAGCGGCGTGATCAGTATCGGCGGTTGGACCATCAATAATGCCAACGATGGTCTGGGGGCCCAGGCCATGGAGCCTGTCTCCGAGATTCTGGCTTTCTCCTTCAACGTTGGAACTGCCCATGTCGCACTCCGCCTGGGCAAGAAAGTTCTCTGCAAAGGTCTGGAGGATTTTGGCTTTGGGTACCGTACCGGCGTAGACCTGACTGGTGAAAGTGAAGGCATCATGGCTCCCCTGAAAGACTGGGAAGAAATCAACTTGATGACCATCTCTTTTGGCCAGGGCGTGGCCGCCACGCCCATGCAGTTGGTATCGGCCATGCAGGCCATCGCCAACAAGGGTGTGCGGCTCAAGCCGCACGTTGTCCAGGAAGTGCTGAATCCCGATAATACGGTCTACAAAAAAATACCGGTCAAGGAGATCAACCGACCGATTACTCCGGAGTCAGCCGCTACCATGCTGCAAATGCTGCGTGGGGTGTGCGACCACGGGACGGGTAAGCATTTCGCCAATATTCCCGGGTATCGCACCGGGGGCAAAACGGGGACCGCTCAGGTGGTTCACAACGGCGCCTATGGCGATACCTATATCGGGTCGTTCCTGGGAGTTTGTCCCGTGGAAGACCCACGAATCGTGGTCCTGGTGAAAATAGAAGAGCCGACTCCAATCTATTGGGGTGGAACGGTGGCGGCTCCAGTATTTGCGCGGGTTGCGCAGGAGGCGATGTGGAAATTGGGTGTCAACCCGTCGCATCCGGAGGAAATCAGTAGTGCTGCTCAGGGAGGCCAGAACAGTGAACCGAGATAAGGACTTGGAAGAGTTTTTGCGTCGGTATATCGACGTACAGGCGGCGCCGCGTTCGCGCAAACCCGCACAGGAAATTATGATCTCCGGCATGTCCACTTCGGTGGGTCCGCGCCTAGATATTGGAAGAAATGGTCGCAAGCGGTGGGTGACCAGGCTGGATCGTAAAGCCGATCTACGTTCGGTGCCCAACCGATACCCCATGGCATAAGCTGGAGGAGTCTTAGCGTGTTGAATCTTAAGGTTGTTGCCGATCTGCTCGGCGTCACGGGACCTTCCACTTGGGGGGACCTTTCGGTTTTTAAGGTTGAATTTGATTCAAGAAGAATCGCCCCGGGAGACCTCTTCGTATGCGTCCCCGGTTTTAAAGTGGACGGCCACGACTTCGCCGCCCAGGTTGTCGAGCAGGGAGCAGTAGCCCTGATTGTGGAGCGTGAGCTCAAGGATATCAGCGTGCCTCAGCTGGTTGTTCCGAGCGCGCGTAAGGCTCTGGCCCAGGTGGCGGCTCTGGCTTCGGGTTACCCGGCGCAGTCGCTGCGCATGGTCGGGATTACCGGAACCAACGGCAAGACTTCCACTGCCCACTTTGTGGAATCGGTGCTCAGCGGCGCCGGTCGCGTGCCGGGCGTGTTGGGCACGATTCACACCAAGATCGCCGGCAAGCCCCTGCCCACCACCCATACCACTCCCGAGTCTTTGGTGCTGCAGCGCCTCTTCAAAGACATGAAAGAAGCTGGTTGTGACTCGGTGGTCATGGAAGTTTCTTCGCATGCGCTGGAACTGGACCGGGTTCACGGCGTGCCCTTTGATGTGGCCGTGTTCACCAATCTAAGTCACGACCACCTGGACTTCCATAAGGATATGGAGAGCTACTTCCAGGCCAAGCGCAAGCTTTTCACCGGGTTGCGTTATATCAAGGGGCGCGTGGCTCCTTTTGCCGTCATCAACGGCGACGACCCCTATGGTGCAAGGCTGCTCAAGGACCTGAAGGTTCCCTATATCAGTTACGGCCAGGGTCACCACTGCCACATTCGCGCTACCGACTTGCATATGGATTCCAACGGCGTTTCCTTCAATATCGAAACCCCCATTGGGGGGCGCCGGGTCGATCTTTCGATGTCTGGCCTTTTCACGGTCTATAACGCGCTCGCCGCTGTGGGCGTGGGCCTGGCTGTCAAAGCTGACTTTGAGCAAATTTTGTTGGCTGTGGAATCGGTCGGCAGCGTCTCCGGACGTTTCGAGCCGGTGCGCGAGGGTCAGGACTTTTCGGTCCTGGTGGACTATGCCCATACCCCCGACGGCCTCGAAAAGCTGTTGGTTTCCGCCCGCGAAATTACGAAAGGCAAGTTGTTGACTGTGTTCGGCTGCGGTGGAGACCGCGATGCCAACAAGCGTCCGGTAATGGGAGAAATTGCCGGACGTCTCAGCGACCGGGTCATTCTGACCTCGGACAACCCGCGAAGCGAATCCCCCCAGGAGATCCTGCGTCAGATCGAGGCCGGTATGGCCTCGTCCATCGCGCTGGTGGAGACCGAAGCGGACCGGGCCCAGGCAATTGCCCGCGCCATCGCTCTGGCAGAGCCTGGTGATACGGTCGTGATCGCGGGTAAAGGTCACGAAACCTATCAGATCCTGGGTGACCGCACGATTGATTTCGACGACCGGGAGGTCGCCCGCATTGCCCTTCGGGGCCGAATGTTTCGGGGCAAAGGGCAACTGAAGACTCACGCCCTGAGCTGGACTGAAAAGCGGCGCCCGGCCTTGGACCCGGCCGTGGCCAGCGCCGGAGAGCACTAGCCCCGGATGGTAGCCTGGTCCTTGCAAGAGGTGCTCTCGGCCACTGCCGGCCAGGGCACCTCTTTATCTTTGTCGCACGAACATTTGTTCGATTGTGTCTCGACCGACTCACGTCAGCTGAGTTCGGGCAGTCTGTTCGTGCCGCTGGTGGGCGCTCAGCATGATGGTCACGATCACGTCGTGGCGGCCCTGGCTCAGGGGGCCGCTTCTGCCTTGTGGTCGCGGCCGGGTGAAGCCCCGCCGGGCGTAATTCGAGTGGCCGACACCCTGCAGGCCCTGCAGGATCTCGGCGCCTATCACCTGCATCAGCGCGTCAAGGCTCGAGTTGTAGCCATTACCGGCTCCACCGGCAAGACCACCACTAAAGATTTGACCGCCTGTCTGTTGGGCACGACTTTTCGGGTTCAGAAAACCCCGGGTAATTATAACAATGATGTGGGTGTGCCCCTGACTCTTTTGCAACTGGAAATGGACACTCAGGTGGCGGTGATGGAGATCGGAATGCGCGGGTTGGAGCAGATTCGCCGCCTGGCTTTGCTCCTCAAGCCTGAGATGGGTCTGATCACGAATATCGGTGTCTCCCACATTGAACTGTTGGGTAGCCGCGAGAAGATCGCCCAGGCCAAGGGCGAGCTGATCGAGGCCCTGGATGAGCGGGCCGTGGCCGTGCTTCCGGCGGATAGCGACTTCTTTGGCTACCTGAGCGGCCTGCATTCGGGCTCGGTTGCCAGCTTCTCTGGGGATCCGGTCAGTTCGGCGCGGGTGAAGCCTCACAAGCGAGTGCAGCGCGGCCTGGAAGGCTGGCAGCTGGAGTTTGAGCCCGGCCAGCTCTGGGATTTTCCCCTGCCAGGCGAACACCATGTTGAGGACCTGGCCGCCGCCTGGGCTGTAGCCAGACATTTCGGAGTGAAGCCGGAGGATGCTGGCGAGGCATTGCGTACGGTGCGCCTGAGCCACTTGCGCATGGAGCGTCAGCTCTTAAGCAATGGCCTGTGTCTTTTGAACGATGCTTACAACGCCGCGCCGGATTCCATGCGCTCGGCACTCAAGGTGCTGGACTATGCTCCGGGACGCAAGCTGGCCGTGCTGGGGGATATGCTTGAGCTGGGGGCCTATGAACAGCGCGCTCATGAAGAGCTGGGCCAATGGGTGGCCGAGATGGGGGTGGACTTGCTGCTGGCGGTCGGACCCCGCAGTCAGATTATGGCCCGCAGCGCCAAGGAGTCCGGTCTGGCGCCGGTCCTCTGGGCGGCGGATACCGATTCGGCTGCGGCTTTGCTCAAGCCTCAACTGAGTCCCGGCGATACCCTGCTGCTCAAGGCCTCGCGCGGCGTGGGCCTGGATCGTTTAGTTCCGGAATTGGAGAAGTGGCAAGATGACGCCTGAAATACAGTCCCTGTGGTTCGCGGGTTCCATGGGGGCCGGCCTGACTTTTATCGGCATGCCTGTCTTCCTGGCCGGCATGCGCCGGTTGGGTTGGGGCCAGAAGATTCGTGAGGAGGGTCCAAAAGACCACCAATCCAAGTCCGGGACACCGACCATGGGCGGCGGGCTTTTCGTGCCGGTGGGGCTGCTGGCGAGTTTTTGGGCTTACCGTTGGAGCGCGGACTTATTCGCAGTTTGGGTCCTCACCCTGGGATGTTGGGGTCTGGGCATGACCGACGACCTGACCAAGGTGATGCGCAATCGTAACCTGGGCCTGAAAGCTCGCCACAAGCTCATCATTCAAACCTTGCTCAGTCTGGCCATGGGGATCTATCTGTGTTGCACGATGGAGCAGCCGGGTGTGGAGGTACCCTTCCTGGGCTTCTTCGCCGGGATCCACTGGGTGCTGATTTTATCCTGGCTGGTGGTCTCGGGCACGACCAACGCGGTTAATCTGACCGACGGTTTGGACGGGCTGGCTGGCGGGGCAGTGTTTTCTTCGCTGGTGGCCTACGGGACCATCTGTATGCTGGGTGGACACGCCGATCTGGCTACCGTTGCGGCCGGCATGGCCGGGGCCACCCTGGGCTTTCTCTGGTTCAACAGTTTTCCGGCCCGTATCTTCATGGGGGACACCGGGTCTATGGGCCTGGGCGGTTTGCTTGCTGGACTGGCCTTGATCACGCGTACCCCCTTCTTGCTGGTGATTATCGGTGGGGTCTACGTGATGGAAGCCACCTCAGTGATCTTGCAAGTCACCTACTTCAAGTTGACCAAGGGCAAGCGTATCTTCCGTATGAGCCCGATTCATCACCACTTTTGCCTGGGAGGTATGCACGAAGTCCAGGTCACTCAGCGCCTCTGGCTGGCTTCCTTCGTGCTGGCGATGTTAGGACTTTATCTGTATACCGGAGGCAAACTGTGAAGTCGATTCCGTCCAACTGGACCGGGCAGAGGGTGGCCATTTTGGGGTTGGCCCGTAGCGGCCTGGCCCTGGCCCGAGTCCTGGCGGGTAAGGGAGCCCATGTACTGATCAGTGACCAGCGCGAAGCCGAGCAGTTAGGCGATTTGCCGGAGCAGGCCCGGGCTGTTGGCGCTCAGGTGGAGATGGGGGGACATAGCGATCGCCTGCTCAACTGCGAGGTGCTGGTCATCAGCCCGGGAGTGTCGCTCTACGCCCCAATCGTACAGCAGGCGCTGCAGCGCGGCGTGATTGTCACCGGCGAAGTGGAAATTGCTTATCTTTTGTGCCCGCGCCCCATCCTGGCGATTACCGGCACCAATGGCAAATCCACCAGCTGCTCACTGCTGCACGAGGCTCTGGGTCAGGGTTCTCGGCTGGCCGGCAACATCGGGGTGCCTCTGGTCAGTGAAGTCACCGGCGACCTCACCGGTGTGGATTATGTGGTGGCTGAAATCAGCAGCTTCCAACTGGAGACCGTGCACGGCTTTCGGCCTCACCTGGCCATGCTGACCAACGTGACTGCCGACCATTTGGACCGCCACCGCAGCATGGAGGAATACGTTCAGGCCAAGGCCCGCTTATTTGCTTATCAAACCCCGGATGACTGGGCCATTTTTAATGCTGATGACGATCAAAGCCTGACCGTCTCGGAGTGGGTCTCGGCCGGCAAAATTCCTCAATGGCCCGGCTACCCGGCACCCCACACCAACCTGGCCAGAGTGCTTCATTACTCTGTGAACCGCGAAGTGGCTCAAGGAGCCTGGTTCAAGGACAACTGGTTCTGGCTGCGTTTGCCGGGCCAGAGCGCTCGTCCGGTACTGCGTTGGAATTTCCCCAATCTGCCCGGGCCACACAACCTTTCCAATGCCCTGGCAGCCTGCCTGGCCGCTCTGTGCGTAGGCACGGACCCCGAACAGATCGAGCGGGCCTTCGCCAGCTACCATCGCATGCATCATCGCCTGGAAGAGGTTGGAGAGTTGCGGGGCGTGCGCTTCATCGATGACTCCAAGGCAACTAATGTTTCCTCTGTAGAATCGGCACTACTGACCTATAAGGAACCGGTGGTTTTGATTGCCGGCGGACGAGACAAAGGATTGGACCTGGACGAATTGGGCCGGGTGCTGGCCCTTCACTGTCACGCTCTGGTCAGTATCGGTGAGGCCGGCCCGCAAATAGCTGCTCACGCCCTCAAATATGGGCTGCGAGCACACCAGCGCGCCGGCAGTATGCAGGAGGCGGTGGAGATTGCTTACGGACTCTCCCCCTCGCCCGGGGTGGTACTGCTTTCGCCCGCCTGCACCAGCTTTGACATGTTTCAGAATGCCGAACATCGCGGCGATGTTTTCGCAGCTTGCGCCAAGGGACTCATCCAGAAGTCCCTGGTAACAAAGGAGGAACGATGAGGTCCAGGTATGCTGACCCGTGGCTGATCACCATCACGGCCTGTCTCACCCTATTGGGATTGTTGATGGTGTTTTCTTCGTCAACGGTCATGACGGCCTCGTCGGCCGATTTTCGTTACGACCCGTTCTTCTTTTTGAAGAGGCAAGGACTGGCCGCGGTAATCGGAGTGGGTTCGCTCTTGTTTGTGCGCCGCGTCGACTTGACCCGGCTGCGCTCCCTGACCAGCGTGCCTTTCGCCATCGCAACCATTGGACTGTTGGGGCTGGTGATGTTGGTGGGCCCGGAAATCAATGGTGCCAAGCGCTGGATTCCGATGGGCCCCTTCCAGTTTCAAGTGGCCGAGATGGCCAAACTGGCCCTGATTTTCTATCTAGCCGACTGCCTGGACCGGCGACGAGAGAAGGTGGCTCAGGTGTGGCGAATCGTGCCCGCCTTGGGGATCTTTGGCATCATGCTGCTGCTGGTCGAGCAGGAACCGGACTTAGGAACGGCTCTCGTGCTGGCCGGAGTTTTTATGGCCATGTTGTTTGTGGCCGGGGCGAAGTTGGAGCATCTCGGGGCCATGGCCGCCGCTGGCGTCATGGCCGTCGTGACGATGATCATCGCCAAACCCTTTCGCATGAAACGTCTGGCTACGTTCGTTGACCCGATGGGCGACGTTCAGGGAGCCGGTTACCAGCTCTACAACAGTCTGCTGGCTCTGGCTTCGGGCGGACTCTGGGGTCAGGGCATCGGCAACAGCCACCAAAAATACAACTATTTGCCCGAAATGCATACCGACTTCATCTTCGCCATTTATGGCGAAGAACTGGGCTTCATGGGCACCTGCGCGCTGTGTACGCTGTATGTTGCCCTGCTCTATAAAGGCTTTAAGGTGGCGGTTCAGTGCCGCCGTCCCTACCTGCGCTTGCTGGCCGCGGGCGTGACCTTTCAGATTGCGCTGCAAGCGCTGATGAACATGGCCGTGGCCAGTGGCTGTATTCCCTCCACCGGTGTGCCACTGCCTTTCATCAGCTACGGCGGCAGCTCTATCCTTTTCTCGTTGGTGAGTGTGGGGGTCTTGCTGAATGTGGCCGACTTCAATGCCCGAAACGTGGAAGGTGAAGGCAAGCCCAAGCGTCGCGAACGTCGTACGCGCCTGGGGGCGACCTTGGTCAGTTCCAGCGACGAACGAGTGGCTCCAGTGATTTCCAATGGTACCTGGGAACAGCGCGCCGCCGGACAGCGTCTACGCCGCACTGAGGCTCGCTTACCTCGTCCGGTCATCGAGCCGACCTTGAGCGATCGTAGTTTCACCACCGCTCGGGAGGGCCGCAGACAGCGGAACAAACGGGAAAAGGCGCAGGCAATCCTCTAGAACCGCGGGAGCCTGGCCCCGGCGGCTGCGACTTGCAGCTTCCGGGGCCTTTTGTTTTTTAAGGAAATTTCATGGCCCATGGCTAAGATGTTTGGGTGGTGAATTCCGTTTCTTCGCAGATCAGGTTGCCCTCGGCTCCGCCTGTTCTCTCCGGTCCAAAGTCGATTGGCTCCGAGCCGGTCGTGCGCGACGCTTATGCCCCGGCCGCCAAAGAACTGGAAATGCTGAACAAGTTGAGCATTCAGGAGCACAAAGCTGAAACGGTCAGACTGACGCTCGATGAATCGGGTAAGCCCAAGACTTTGTCCGGCGACGATTTTGGTGAATCCTCACCGGTTTTTTGCACCCTGGCTGACGGAACTCCCGGTGTGCTCAAGCTGGAGCACCCCAAGTCCATGTGCGAGCTCAAGCAACTGGAAGCCTGGTGGGCGCACCAGGTCATTTCTTCAGAAATCATGAGCGAGCTGGGCTGTCACACCGTTCATTACCGTGAAGCTCACGCCAATTACAATGGTGAAATCTTGCGAGGCACGGCTTGCGAACTGGTTGACGGTATGCAGGAACTGGCCGGTCACGAGAGTCTCTTATCGGGGCTCAAGCACAAGGATCAGGCAATTTTGGGCACAGTGGTTTGCGCCTGGTTAGGAGACTTTGACCGCTCCATCAAGAACGAGAATATCTGGTTTGACGGGAACAAGGACGTCATTTACGGGGACTATGGCTGTGCTGGCCTTGAGAAAATCAACGCCTTCGGGGTGATGCCCAAGGTGAATCGCAAACTTTTTGAGACCGCCGCCACTCCGGAAAACGTGCAGGCGGCTCTGGATAAGGTGCGCGGACTCACCAATCGAGAGATTTACGACATGGTGCATCGGGGAGCCCGGCGAATTCCAACGGTCACCGACGAAGTGCTTAAAGAGATGACCACAACTTTGATCAAGAATCGCGATCAGCTGCGAGCTGATAAGTCTTGGGCTTTGGATCTGATTGGACCTCAACAGACCGCGCATTATGCTATGCCCGAGAAGATTGCGGTCGCGTTCATTAACCGAATTGTCGAAAAATACGGCAATGAGAACTTTCGAAGCGATGAAGAGATGGCTCGACTGGCCATGCAAGGTGTGCCTGGCTATGGTCCTGACAAAGGCAAGGATATTCAGCTCGTCTCGCTTCAGTTGGCCAACGCTTTGACGCGCCATCGCGAACACGGGCAGGCTAAGATTGACCTCGTGCCCGACTGTTTTTACGCCTGGATGCAGCTGGCCAAAAAGATTTTCACAGTGGACGAATCACTGGCTCTGGGGTTGGGCTTAAAGCACCGTGGTCTGGAGTCCTGAGCACTATTTCTCGGCAACAAAGACGTACTGAGTGAAAAGGTCGCGCCAGCTAAATTCGCAATATACTGGTTTAAATCCAGTCTGGGTCAGCCATTTCTCCGCCTGAGCCCTAGAGCGGACTCGAGAGATTTCTGGAGGGTAAGGAGCACCGCCCTGGCCGCGATCGGTCAGCCATGAGAAGAGCTGGAAAGCTTTGAGCACCAAGAAGATCGGGCTGTGACGAGGCGGCCAGAAGAGCACGACTCGCCCCCCGGGACGGAGCACTCTCCAGAACTCCCGCAAGCAGCGGAGGATTTCCTCTTCCGTAAAGTGCTCCATTACGCCCAGGTTGTAAATTCCGTCCAGTTCGTTGTCCGCGTGATCGAGAGCCATAATGTCTGCTTGGGAGGCTCGCGCATAAGGTTGATTGAGCTGATTGTACATTCTCACGGCCTTGGAGGAAAGGTCGCAAGCCTCCAGTTCCAGCCAATGACGCAACTTCTGGTCGACCTGACCCGAACCGCAGCCGGCGTGAAGAACGCGCTCGCCAGGACGAAAAAAACGGTCCATAATTCGTTCCAGGTAAGGCCGATTAAAGAGACTTCGGAACCAGGTGGCCAGAATTTCAAACAGCAGATCGGAGGCGCCTTCCCGCTTTGCTCCGCCCCAGTAGCGATCCCAATTCGACGAGCCGACCGACTCGGACAGCTCCACTCCTTTGTACTTATAAAGATCCGGGGCGAGACGCTGGTTGCTGTACACCAGGACCAGACGAAAAGCGCTGACCAGCACCTGGTCCAGCGTCATCTTGCTGCTTCCGTAGGTGCGAGAAGGGAGTTCCACGGGAGTTTCTGCCACCCGGCAGCCATTGTTCCAGAGAATAAACAGGCTCTCATAAAAGAACGAGTATCCGGTCGAGCGCACCAGATCGAACATTCGGCGCGGGATTGTCTCAAGGTTGTAGACCCGCAGCGCCCCGGTGGCGTCGTAAGGCATCTTCAGAAAGAAGCAGGTCAGCCAGTGTCCGAAGTGAGTCATGAAGCGCCGGTAGTAGTTCCAACCCGGTAAGCTATTCCTGAGCAGATGACGCGAACCAACCACGACATCGCTCTCCTGTGAAAGCGCCACCAGTTTGGGGAGTAGTTGTGGGTCGTGGGTCAGGTCTGCGTCCATGGTGGCCAGACGCCGATAGCCCTTCTCATAGGCGTATTGAATGGCGTCCATATGAGCTGTACCCAGGCCCAGCTTGCCCGGACGGCGCATCAGCAGCAGGTTGGGCCATTCTTTTTGGGCCCGTTCAACCTCGTCAGCGGTTCCGTCCGGGGAGTTGTCGTCCATGTAGAGGATATGGAGATCGCCAGGAACGCCTCGGAAACGCTCCAGCAAAGGAAAGATGTTGGCCTTCTCGTTGTAGGTGGGAATGGCCACCAGCAGGGTGTCTGGCCCGATTGGGAGTTCCCTCACCGAACGATCTCGATGTTCGGCAGCGGGAAAATAAGGCCAGTGCCGGCTTCTAACGTAGCCTGCTCTCGTTTCAAGAACTCTTGGCGAAAATGCCAGGGCAGCACCAGGTAAAAGTCCGGTTTCATTGCCCGAGAATCCACTTCACTGACAATGGGGATGTCGGTTCCCAGAGTCTGGGCTCCAAACTTGTCTGGATTGCGTTCGGCCGCGTAGTCGATCACTCGATTGTCCAGACCGCACCACTGAAGGATGGTGTTCCCCTTGGTGGAGGCTCCATAGATGTGGATTCGCTTGCCCTCACGCTTCATTCCCCACAGAAGCTGGTTGAGCTCCTCCCGGTGGACGTTGATGCGTTCCTGGAACTGTCGATAAGGGGTGTCCGTATCTAGGGCCAGATCAAATTCGCTTTCGCGCAGGCGGGTAATGTTGGTCTGGTCGTCGGCGTTCTTGTAGCTAAAATTATGAGTGTGGGTGGCAAAGCAGCGCAAACTACCGCCATTACTGTCGTTGAGTTCAGCCTTGACGACCTTCATCCCGGCTGCCGCCAGGATGCGCTCGATCACGGCCAGACTGTAGTATTCCAGGTGCTCGTGACAGATGGTATCGTACATCGTCTTTTTGAGCATGGTGGGCATATAGGACATCTCGAAGACCCAAAGGCCCTCCGGAGCCAGCACTTCCGCGATGTTGCGGACGAATTCGACCGGAGCTTCCAAGTCATAGAACATGGCGATGGCTGAGATCAGATCGAAACGGCGTCCTCCCAAAACGCTGGTGAGCTCTTTGCAGGGGAACAAGTCATTGATCACCCGAGTGTTGGGGAGGTTGACTTCGCGCCCGATCACCGAGGGGTCGATGCCGACCTTTTCCACCTCGCTGGGGTAGTAGCTCAAAAGCGTCCCGTCATTACAGCCAATGTCCAGGACCAGGTTGGGGCTGTTCCCCAGCAGCTGGACGGCCTGATCGACGATGCTCCTGAGGTGGTCGCGCATGGTCTGGTTGGTTCCCGAGCGATACCAGTAACTGGAGTAAAGAATGGAGGGAGGAACCGTATATTCCATTTGCAACAGGCCACAGGCCCGCTCGTCTCTCATTGGGTCGCAACGCACCAGCGATGTCGGCAATTTACGCAGAGGGGGCCGAGGCTGTCCTGGCTTGACGAATGAGCCCTGCAGGTATTGTTCTCCCAGGTCGATGACTTTTGTCAGATGAGAGGATCCGCAGACACGGCAGGTTTGGCGATGACACAGGTGCATCGCTGTGCCTACGCTCATGCCTGAAGGAGTTCCTTCGAGAGGACCAGAAATTGGCCCCTTCCCCAAAGCCCGAGTAAAGTGGCTGTGCCGTGACCGTAGGCCCAAGGCTGGGCCCCCCATTTTGCTTTGCTGACCCGTCTCTGTCTTCCCTGTCGGCATTCAGGCGCAACAGAGGAGCGATTCTGACAGACACGAACGGAGTTTTGTATGCAGTTTACCAGCCCCGCCAAAGCCACCCCCGCGCGAAAACGGAGAGGTCTGCTTTGGTGGTTACCGCCGTCGGTTGCGGCGTTTATCTATACCGTTTTGCTGAAGCCGGCGCCTTTGCGCAAGCTAGCCCAGCGCATAATCTGTCGGTTCATTCCCGACGAAATCCAGGTTCGAGGCGTCTCCTTAGTCTTGAATCCCGCTGACGCCATCGTTTCGGGTAGCCTTGCTCTGGGTTGCTACGAGAGTTATAACCAGGTGCTGTTTGAGTCTCTGCTGCGGCCCGGTATGACAGTGATCGATGTAGGCGCCAATATAGGCCTCTTTTCCGCGATTGCGGCCAGCTACTTGGGAGAGTCGGGTCGGGTGATTGCGGTCGAGCCAGATGCGACCAACTGCTCGTTCATTAAGAAAACCATCCAACGCAACCAGTTCAACAATCTGGTCGTGGTGGAAAAGGCGGCCGGTGACCAGTGCAAAACGGTTCGCCTCTACCTTTGCGAGAACAACAAGGCTGACCATAGAGTTTACGATCCCTCGGGCTCCCGCTCTTATCATGAGGTGGAAATGACCTCTCTGGACGAACTGGTTCGCGCCCAGGGACTGGAGTCGGTCGATCTGATGAAGATCGACGCGCAGGGGGCGGAGCCTTTAATCTTTGATGGGATGCGTGAGCTGATCAGCAAGAACCCGCGGGTCAAGATTTTAGTGGAGTTCTGGCCTTGGGGTATCTTGCAGCTCGGTCGTTCGCCCAGGCAGCTTCTGGACTTCTTTCAGGCGGAAGGTTTCGCTATTTGTGAAGTGAACAGCGACGCCCAGCGACTGGTGCCCGTCACGGACCTGGACTCACTGGTCCGCCGCGACCTCGAGAGACAGCACACCAATCTCTTTCTTGAGCGCCTCTGAGTCCGGGCTTCAGTCCCGGCGGCGCCAGATCTGGTAAAGCTGGCCATCCCATATCTTTTGGTAGTGCTCGCTGACGATGGCCCAGTCCCGGTCATACTCGACTTGAAACTGCTCAGTGGGTACTGCGGGGTATTCCGCGTGGATCAGCTCAGCGTTGAGTGGTCTGTAGAAAATGAAGGGCACTCGCTGCTCGTCCAACCGCCGGGCGCAGTCCCGAAAGGTTGATTCTCCCCAGAGCCAGGGCACTAAAATCGGATCCTCGATTGGATTTTTCAACTGTTCGGTCGTATACAGACGGGCCAGGTAAGGGTAGGCCAGAATCTGGCTTTGGGGTGGGCAGAATTGCTGGATAAAGCCGTGGATCTGATTGAGTTCTGAGGCCTCGACTGCGTCCGCACAGTAATAGCCGCCGTTGCGTGTGGAGCAAGGGTTGGCAAAAATCCAGGACATGGTGATTGCCCGCAAGGTCCAGCCTGTCATTTCGAGGAGCATCCAGCCTGCACTCAGCCTTCTGGCTGAGGCCGCTTTCAGTAAGCTGGCCAGGGCTAACCAGCAGGCGGGCGCGCAGTAGCTAAGATAGGTTGGATTCTGGCAATAGCCGGTGGTCAGCGCCCAGGCCAGGCAGCTATAAGCCAGAGCCAGGTTGGCCGGCCGGCGGTGTTTTTCGGCCCAAATTAGATGGACCAGGATGATCAGGTAAAAAAGTCCATATTGCACCCAGAGGTGGACTAGATAGGTCCAGGCCGACAGGCTCATCCACGGTTGACTCCAGCCCATGCCGACGTAGGTGTGCAACATGTCCAACAGTGGACTCCAGCTGTAGCCCACTCGGTTGAATTGCAGGTGGCGACCAATAATGCCCACGTGGTTTTGCCATACTTGGGGCGCCAGTCCAACCCACGGGAGCCACAGCAAAAGCTGGACCGTCAGGTAGGTCCCGGCCAGCTTGGCCAGGCCGGGGGGACGCAAGCGCAACCATATCAACGCCACTGCCAGCCAGGACGTGGCTCCGTTGGTCTGTAAGAACCAGAGCGAAAGGGAAGCCGAGGCCCCTAGAAGCAAGGGGGTTCTTGTCTGGTGCTCGGGTTGAGCCCAGCGTAGAGCCAGCCAGATCGTGCAGAGGCTGCTCAATGCCCCGAACCAGTGGTAATTTAACTGGGGCTTTTCAAACAAGCCCGAGCATGTCCAGACCAACCAGGGAAGATAGCTGTACCAACCGAGACCTGCTCGTTCGCCGATGGCTTTTAAAACCAATCCTGTCAGGCTACTAACCAGGCCCATGCAGGCTCGAGTGGTCAGTCCGCTGGCTCCAAAGAGCCAGAAGATGGGCAGACAGACAAAGAAAGTCCCGGTTGGGTGGTGAGTGGCCCAGTCTCGATAAGGTAATTCCCCGTTGAGCAGGCGAACGATGCCGATTACGGTGACGGCCTCATCGTCCATGTCTTGGTAGCAGCTCCAGTAAGGGAGAGTGGCCAGAATTCCGAACAGAAACAGGGCCAGGTAGCGCCTGACAGGCCAAATTTCCGGTTTTCCCAAAAGGAACTCCTCCGCCTCTGCTAAGGTTTGTTCGAGCTCCGTCGATACAGCCCCAGGTTAGGACCTCCGGCTACCAGTTGATAGCCTCGGGTCACTTCCAGGCGCAATGCTTCCCAACCCTGCTCCACCTCGGCTGGCGAGATGTCGTATTCACCAGAGATTTCCTGAGGATCCGGCCCGGCGTACAGTAACCACTCGACGTTTTGATCGTGGATGGCCTGCAGGGCCTCGGGGAAGGCAGACGGAGGGTCCAGGCGCGGCACCAGGGTCTGGCGCCGGATAGGGTTTTTCAGCAGGCCAAGGCTGTAAAAGCTGGGACAGTAGGGAAAGCACAGGACTGGTGTCTGAGGAGGCAACTCGCGGATCCACCTGAAGGCTGTATTCAAACCGGCAGCCTGACCCGGGTCGAACACATAGTAAAGCCCGGCTCGGGTTTGGACGGGTTGGATAAAGGTTTCGCGCCGAAGTTCGAAGCGGCAGGCCCAACCGCATAATTCCCAGGCTCCCAGCGCCCCTGCCAGCCAGGCTCCACGTGGCAGCATCTGCAGAACCTTGGTCAGGAGCAAAGCCCAGCCCGGGGTAAGAAAAGACAAATACACGATCGTGTGTCGATTGGCTGTGCCGACAAGCCAGGCCAGCAGGGCGCCGGCCAGGGCGACCCCGGCTCGATCGTGCTTGCGCTCGGCACCGAACCATCCCAGGCAGGCCAGCCAGGGCAGGCCCAGGTAGCGCAAGGCGTTCAGGACCACGTGGCTGACCACGGCCAGCACCGTCGTGAGACCGGCCTGCCAGGTCAAATCGCGATAGTGACTGAGGAAGAAACTCCAGTGGCTGAAGGAATAGAGCTTGCGATTGAAGGCCAGATGCCCACCCAGGTGGGTATTCTGATAGAGGATTTTGGGCCACTGGCTGATCAGGGGTAGCCATAACACAACACTGGTCAGGAGCAGTCCTGCCAGCACCTGGACAAGGTAGCGTGGACGGAAACGCAACCACCAGAAGCCCACCATCAATAAACCCACCAGCCCCTCGGACTGCAGGCACCAACCTGCCAGTGCCACCGTCGCCCCCAAAGCCAGAGCATTGGAGAAGTCGGCTTTCTCGGTCCAGTGCATTCCGGCCAGCAGGCAGGCGGTGGCTGCAGCCGTGGCCATCCAGTGATAGCTGAGGATGGGGAATTCCATGCCCCCTGCCGTACACCAAAGCAGGATGGGCAGCCATCGCCAGTAGCCCTTGGCGGGTAAACAGCGCTGCCCCACCAGATCCACCAGTACGGCATTCAGGGCAAAAATAAACGAATACAGCAGTCGCGTGGTTGGAGCCTGAAATCCAAGCAACCAGAACCAACCGGCCGCTACATAAAACGGGCCAGGGGCGAGGTGGGTGTCCCAATCCCGATAGATCATCTGGCCTTCCAGGATGCGTCGAGCTCCGTAGACCAGTACGGCCTCGTCCTCCATGGACTGAAACAGGGACCAGAACTCGCTGCTGACCAGCAAGGCCAGCCCGAAGATGACCAGAGCGCGTAGCAGTCTGCTCACTCGAGGTAGCGCCCGGGGCGGGATAGCCTTTCCGCGATGCGGATGGCTTCTTCGTAGACGGTTTTGTCGGCGCCTTTGGCGTGACCCTGAATGGCCAGTTGGCGACGAAAGGCGCTGGCGGCCGGAGCGGCGCGGTAGAGTCCGACCATATGACGAACGATTTCGCGCAAGGGAGTGCCTCTGGTCAGTTCAGCCTCAACATAAGGCAGGCAGCGGCGCATGACCTCCGGCGGATTGGGGTCGGGATCTTGAGCTTCAAAGAACAGGCGATCCACTTCCGCTAACCAATAGGGCTCTTTGTAGGCCCGTCGCCCGATCATCACTCCATCGACGTGTCGTAAATGCTCGGCCGCCTCGCTCCAGTCCGTCACTCCACCATTGAGGACCACCGAAAGTTCGGGAAATTCTCGTTTCAAGCGGTAAACGTAATCGTAGCGAAGTGGTGGGACTTCGCGGTTCTGGCGTGTGGACAAACCATTCAGCCAGGCCTTGCGGGCGTGCACGATAAACACTCGGCAGCCGCTCTGCTTGACCTGGCCCACAAACTCGGCCAGGTGATCGTAGCTGTCTTGTTCATCCACCCCCAGCCGGGTCTTGATGGTCACCGGAATGGATACGGCTTCCAGCATCTCCTGCATGCAGGCCCGCACTACCTCAGGGTGGCGGATGAGATGGGCTCCAAATGGATTGGTTTTGCCTTTTTTGCTCGGACAGCCCACGTTGAAATTGATTTCGTCAAAACCTACCTTTTCCAGCTCGCGGGCGGCGGCGGCCAGCATCTTGGGGTCGTTGCCGCCCAACTGGAAGGCCACCGGACGCTCGCCCTGGGAGTATCGCAGCCAGCGCTCGCGATTTCCCCGCACGATTGCTTCAGGGGCCAACATTTCTGCATAGGTCAGGGCGTGACGAGTGATCTGTCGATGGAAGTAACGAGCGTGTCGGTTGGTCCAGCCCATCATGGGGGCGATGCAAATACGCCGGTTTCGATCTAAAGGATGGTTCACGACTACCGGGTTACCCATCTCGACACCGGAATGACACACTGCTTTGTTAGACAGTTTCTAAGAATTTATGCAGCCATCACAAATTTGTAACGTAACTGAAGGGAGAAAAGCCCTCCCGCATAATCCTCTTGAAAATAATTCACGTCAGGAGAGCGCCCCCGCATTGTTATCCCGCGTTATGTTTGCAGGTGGAGGAACCGGGGGGCATCTTTACCCCGGCTTGGCGGTGGCCGATCGCCTGCGCGAACAAGCCGTGGACTGCCGATTTATTGGCACGGCGCGCGGAATTGAGGCTCGAGTGGTGCCTCAGCGGGGCTATCCTTTACACTTGATTCACGCCCGCGGGTTGGCCGGCAAGCCCTGGCACAAAGCCTGGGCGCTGATGCAGACCCTGTGGGGCGTTTATGACTGTCTGGGCCTGATCTCACGCCATCGCCCTCAGCTCTTGATCACCACGGGCGGCTACGTTTGCGCGCCAGTGCTCTTGGCCGCTCGCTTGCGGGGGCTACCGATCTTGATGCTGGAGCAGAATGCTCTGCCCGGCAAAGTGAATCGAAAGCTGGCCGGTTTCGCGAGGCGGATCTGTACCAGTTTTGAGGAGTCCGACCGGTTTTTCCCGGCCGGCCGCTGCGTTACCACCGGCAATCCCGTGCGCCAGGAGATTCTTCAGGCCACCCGCGAGCAAGGTCGAGAGCATTTCAAGATCGCGGCCGACCGCCCGGTTTTATTGGTGACCGGCGCCAGCCAGGGGGCGGCCAGCATTAATGAGGCCATCTTGCGTGCTCTGCCTCAATGGAGAGAGAAGCCCTGGACGATTTTGCATTTGACTGGTCCAAAAAACCTGGCGGAGGTGGAAGAAAAGTCACGTCCGCTGGTTGAGGGCTCGATGTTAGATTACCGACCAATTGGATACATGGGGGAGATGCATCTGGCGTTGGCGGTAGCCGACCTGGCGGTGGCTCGGGCCGGAGCCAGCACTCTGGCCGAATTTACGGCCGTGGGACTGCCTTCAATTCTGGTGCCTTATCCGTTCGCCGCGGAGAAACACCAGGACTATAACGCGGATAGTCTGGTCAAGAGAGGGGCGGCCCTGAAGCTGGACGATTCGGCTGTGGTCGAGTTGCTGGCGGATACCGTGGCGGGCCTCATGGAGGACTCCCAGCGTCTAGGAAAAATGGCTGAGGCCAGTTTGGCCGGCGGTCGACCCCAGGCGCTTGATCAGATCATAGAGCTTATCTATCGCGAGTTTTCGCGAAGCGAATGTGCAAAAGGCCTCGGGGCTTAGGAAAGGGACACAAATGAAACCAGGTAAGAAAATCCATTTCGTCGGGATCGGCGGCATCGGCATGAGCGGAATCGCCCGCGTGCTGCTGCAGTTGGGTTATCAGGTTTCGGGTTCGGACTTGAAGTCATCGGCCATCACCAGAAATCTGCAAGAGATGGGGGCCACCATCTACGAGGGTCACCAGTCCTCCAACCTCGAGGCGGATGTTGAGACGGTCGTGCTCTCCACCGCCATCAATGAGAAGAATCCTGAGGTCAAAGCAGCTTTGGATCGCGGGCTGCAGATTATGATTCGCAGCCAAATGTTGGGCTTCTTGATGCGTACCCGCTTCGGAATTGCCATCGCCGGCACCCACGGCAAAACCACGACGTCCTCCATGATGGCCCATCTCTTGGAATACTCGGGCCTGCGCCCCACCTCCGTGATCGGCGGAGAGGTTTACGGATTGGGTTCCAATGCCCAACTCGGAGCCGGCCCCCATCTGGTGGCCGAAGCCGATGAGTCAGATGCCTCTTTCCTCGAGCTAGAGCCCAAAATTGCGGTGATCACCAACATCGACAGCGACGTCAACCTTTCGGCCCCGCACTTCGAGGGCCACAACTTCGATTATGACAAGACCATGGCCATGATCGAAAAAATGTTCGTCGACTTCATGCAAAGGGTGCCCCAGGACGGCCGCCTGGTTCTGTGCGCGGACGCTCCGTTGGTGATGGCTCAGCGCTCCAAGGTCAGCGCTCCGGTGGTGACCTACGGTCTCAATCCAGAGGCCGACATCACCGCTGTCGACCTTCAGCTCAAAGGCTTCGCCTGCAGGTGCACGGTGGTGATTCGTGGTCAACGAGTCGGCCAGATGACCCTGCACATCCCTGGCAAGCACAATATCCAGAACGCTCTGGCGGCGGTGGCCGTGGGCCTGGAACTGGGGCTGAGCTTTGAGCAAATCAAGGAAGGCCTGGAGGCCTTCCAGGGTGTGAAGCGTCGCTTCCAGATTCTGGGCACCCACGGTGGGGTCACGGTGGTTGATGATTATGCTCACAACCCGGCCAAAGTTATGGCCGCTCTGCATGCGGCCCGCTGCTGCGCTCAGGGTCGCGTCATCGGGGTCTTCCAGCCCCATCGCTATACTCGCACCAAGTTTCTCGCTCACGAATTCGCTGAAGCCTTTGGCGACGCGGACATCCTGCTGATGACCGACATTTATTCGGCTGGCGAGGTTCCGATCGTGGGCGTGCGCAGCGAGATGCTGATCGAGAAAGTGCGCCAGGGTAGCAGCAAGACCCGCGTGGTGCATACTCCTGGCCAGAAGGAAGTGGTGGAGTTCTTACGCCGCGAGGCCGTTGAGGGAGATGTGGTCATGTTGCTTGGCGCAGGCGACGTCGGCAGTTGGGGTCCGGCCATTCTGGATTTTTTGACCCAACCGGTCTCTAGCCGCGCGGCAGCTCTTTAGTCGAGGTAGCTGAGCCCGGTCAGCTGCTCGGATACTTTCCAGAGCCGCTGCTGAGAGGGACGGTCGCGCGAAGCCGTGCTCGAGTTGACCCTCACCGGCGCCCCCTTGGCCTGGAACAGGCCGCCAGGTCCATAGAAATCCCCAGGGGTGACTCGAGCATCTGTGGCTGCTCGAAGCGTGGGAAGGGCTCCGGCACGGGCGTCCTGGCTGAAGAACCTTTCCGCCTGGCGAAAAAGCCAGCCCCTGATTCCGCTCGTCTCTACGTGCCGTTGCAGTTCAGTGCGGGCCCAGCCAGGGTGGCAGGCCACCGCCAGCGTTTCTGAGCCTGCATTCTGCAGCCGGCGTTGCAGTTCGTAAGTAAACAGCAGGTTGGCCAGCTTGGATTGGGCATAGGCCTGGCCGGCGCGGTATCGGTGTCGGGACTGCAGATCTTCAAAGTGGATCGAGCCAAAATGGTGAGCAATGCTGCTCACGTTGATGATTCGAGCATTGCGGGTGGTGCTGAGCAAGCTGAGCAAATGACCGGTCAGAGCAAAGTGGCCAAGATGATTGGTCCCGAACTGTAGCTCGAAGCCGTCCCGAGTCAGGCTGTAGGGCGGGAGCATGACGCCGGCGTTGTTGATCAGCAGGTCTAACCTGGGCAGACGTTGGCGCAGTTGTAGGGAGCATTCCCTTACGGATTGGAGATCGGCCAGGTCGAGCGGCACCAGTTCGACCGGGAGCGAGGCACCCTGAGCTTCAATTCGCTCCGCCGCCAGACGAGCTTTGACCTGGTCTCGACAGGCCAGCCAGACCTGGGCTCCCCGTTGGGACAGAGCCAGGGCGGCCTCGAATCCAATTCCTGAGGTGGCGCCGGTGACGACGGCCGTCTTGCCGGTCAGGTCGGGCATGTCCGTTCTGCTCCAGGGTCTCATCGTGATCTGCTTAGGTGCCCCCGACCTTGAACCCTCCGACGGCTCGCTAACCTTGCAGGGTGGACGGACTCCGAGGCGGCACGCCGATGAGGTCGCGGCGGATGATGGCCAGGTTTTCGAAAATTCGGCGTCCAAAGGTGACGACCGCGGCCAGATACATCTCAACTCCCAGCAAATCGCCAACATAGGTCATCAGGCCGGCCAGCACCAGATTGGTGGTGAAGCCGGATACAAAAACCGAGAGATTGAAACGATTCTCGATGCCCGCGCGGGTCCCGCCCAGCACCGAGTCCAGACCGGCCAGAAACGACACCGAGATGTATTTTGCCATGTTGGGTGGCAGGGCGAAGGGCATGTAGGCCCCGATCCAAACTCCCAGCGCCATTGCGGCCATTACCCAGAACATCGGACTGCCTCCTAAGAATGGGTCGCGCTGACGGCGCCCGTTTTGGTATTCTCAGGCACCGGCTGAGCCAGGCGGAAAGACATGCTGCCGGTAAAGGCGGGCGTGACGATCTCTTCCCCTGTGGTGATTTTGACTTCCCCTCCCGATCGAATCAACATGGCCATGCTGTCGAAGAAACCGTTGGGCATGCGCAGGCCACCTTCGATTTCCTTGGACGGTCCGATGGCTTTGACCACGAAAGGCGAGGCAAGCTGAACGGTGTTGACCAGAACTGAGGGACCGACACAGCGAATGGAGCTACGGGTAATAATGCGCTGGTCGTTGATAGAGACGGCTTCCGCACCGGCTGCGAAGAGCTCGTTGGTGAGCGTCTGCAGATCGGCATCGTGGATAATAAAGAAATAGGCGTCTTCGTCCGGACCAGGACGGCGTTTGGAATCGCTCAGTGTGACCGTCACGCCGGGGCCCTTCATGGCCATCAAACCTGCCTGCATGCGAGCCTCGGCCATTTGCTTGGCCAGTTCACCGTAACCGGTGCCCTCCTGGGCCAGCTTGGCTTCGATTTCGCTCAGGCGCGCCCGGGTCGCCTGCAGTTCCTGGGTAATCCGGTCTCGCTCTTCTTCCAGGTTCTTGATCATCGCGATTAATTCCGGTTGCTTATTGGTGGACTTGTTCGCGGTGGTCTGGTTGCGAAATTGAAGCGAGACGAGAATGCCCATCAGAATACTGGCCATGGCGACGGGGACTTGCCAGCTTTGTGGGGGGGAAGATTTATCCACAGTGGACCTTTCAGGAATTAGCCCGAGCATAGCACAGCCTATTGGGGCCGTAAAGCGATTTCAGGTTTGATGTGGCTCTGCTGGTTCAGGGGGTTTCGGGGGATGGAGCAAACGCACCACAGGAGTTGAGAAGCGTAAATCAATTCCCGCGACCTGCTGTTGTTGCATCACCGAATTCATTAATGCGCCCAGCACTTTTAATTTATAATTCAGGTTTTCCAGCGTGCCCAGCTGGACATCGACCGGGTACTGACGCGAAAATGTCCGGAAGGAGAGGTTGCCGCGCTGATCCATGGTGTAGTACCAGATCGAAGCCGGGAACTCTTGCTCGATCAGTCCGCAAGCCTGGCTGCAGGTGGCGATAAGGGCGGGGTGCAGGCGTTGGCCCACCTGAATTTCTTCGTCCAGTTTCAGTCGAGGGTACTGGTTGCTGGTTCCTTTGAGTTTGCGCAGGACCAGGCCCTGCTCATCCACTGCATACCAGGTGGGATTGGGTCGGTTACTGGCCACCTGGTAAACGGGTCGACGCTCACGCACCGTGATATTGACCTGGCCGGGCAGGATGTAGGCTACGTTACAGCCGGCTACATTCTGGATGGATGCCACCCGGCCCGCCACTGTGGCTGGCCGTTGTTTCCAGAGATATTGTCCGGACTGGAGGCCGCAGGCGGTCAGCACCTGCTCCTGAGAAACCGTCTCATTGCCGGTCACGTAGATGCGTTGCACCTGAAACAGACTGCTGGTAAAGACGATGACCTGGGCCACCAGAAAGATCAGAACCAGAAAGCAGTGGCGTGAACTGACGCTCCAGCGCCACTCGCTAAGCGGGCTGCTGACGCGATTGATTCGGTTGGCACGCTGGCGCCGCGGTCGCGGTAGCGGCCGAGCTGAAGTTGAGCGCGTATTCGATTGCATTGCGGGTCGTAGCATGCAGCCCCCAAGATTTGCGAAGAAAGCCTGACCATGTTGGTGAATTTATTTCAATTTCCTGCCCAGGGGAGAGATTTTTTGTGAATCGGATTCAAGAAGTCTTACGCCCGTCCGGTCAGAACGGAATCCAGAACAAGAAACGCGAACCCAGGCCCGGTGCTGACACGGTTGTTCGGCTTGCTGCAAAAGATTGGTCGGGCTCTCATGTTGCCGGTCTCGGTGTTGCCCGTGGCCGGTTTGTTGCTGGGAGTCGGGAGCGCTCACTTGTGGTTTGTTCCCGACCTTTTGGCCGAGATTATGGCTCGAGCCGGAGACTCTATCCTGGCCAATCTGCCGCTGTTATTTGCCCTGGGAGTGGCTCTGGGACTCTGTGATTTCGAGGGTGTAGCCGCGGTTGCGGCTGCGGTCGGATATTTCGTGATGCTAGCCAGCCTTGGATGTCTGGCGTCTGCTCAGCATCACACGCTCGTGTCAGTTCTGGGTATCGAGACTCTCCAGACCGGAGTTTTTGGAGGCATTCTGGTGGGAATGGTGGCCGCCGGAGCCTATCGCCGATTCTATCGACTCGAGCTTCCGCCATACCTGGGTTTTTTCGCAGGCAAGCGCTCCGTCCCCATCATCACCGGGATGGCAAGTCTGATCCTGGGGGCGCTGCTCAGTCTGGCCTGGCCCCCAGCCCAACGAGTCATTGAGGTTGTGGCCGACCGCGTGGCCAATGACAACCCGGCCGTTTCAGCCGGTCTTTGGGCCGTGGTGAATCGGGCCTTGATACCTTTCGGGTTGCATCACATTTGGAACAACCCGTTCTTCTTCCTGATCGGCTCCTACTCCGATCCGTCCGGAGGTGGGATTAAGCATGGAGACATCTATCGTTTCCTGGCCGGCGACCGGAGCGCCGGCATTCTGGGCGGAGGCTACTTGTTCAGTCTGTTCGGCCTTCCCGCCGCCTGTCTGGCCATGTGGCGAAATGCCGCTTCGGCCCGTCGCAAGGAGGTGGGCGGGCTGCTCGCTTCGGCGGCTTTAACTTCGATCCTGACCGGGATTACCGAGCCTGTCGAATTCGCCTTTTTGTTCGTTGCCCCCGGGCTGTATGCGGTCCACGCGGTTCTGGCAGGGCTGGCTTGCTGGTTGATGGTGGCCCTCGGAGGGCATCTGGGAATCACCTTTTCATTCGGACTGATCGACTACTTCGTGCTTTTTCCCCTGCACACTCGGCCCTGGTTGGTATGGGTTCTCGGGCCCTTCTTTGGACTTGCTTACTACGCCATTTTTGACTGGGCAATTCGCAGGTTTCATCTGGTTACGTTGGGGCGGGAGCAGACGGACCCTTGGAGCTGGCTGGGAGGACGTGACAATGTTCGTCACTGGGAGTGGTGCGGGGCAAGCCGACTGAGGCTGCAGGTGGTGGACTCCGGGCAGATTCGTCCGGAGGGTTTGGGGATGCGGGGAATGCAGCTGCTGCCGGATGGGGTGGTGCACCTGTTGGTTGGACCTGAGTTTGATTCTCAATGGCTGGAGCGTAGCCATTGAAGGGTGGCCTGGCGTCCTGATTTGCTTTCGAAATCCAGGATGGATTCGATGGACTTTCCAAACGTATAGTGTTTCAGTTTGAGCAGGCGATCGGCCTCAGCGCTACCCTTTAAGAAGTGGAACTCCACCCAGCGAGCCATGCCTTCGCGTAGACTGAGGTTCTGATTCAGGAAATTGGCTTCGCGCTGAAAAGCGTGGACCAGCTCGTGAGCCACCAGTGATTTGAAACGTACCCGGGTCAGGCCAGGCTTGACCCAAACCTGGTGAGCCGAAGAGCCTCGGAAGTCCACGACTTGATGGCGAGCCAGATTGCCCTCTGGATTATAGACGAGCGACTTCCAGCCTTGGGCCGGGGGGACTTTGAGCTCAAGCAGGATGGGCCAGGTTAGCTCGATGTTGAATTCCTGGGCCAACTGACGCCTGACTTCGGCCAGAGCCATCTTGGCCTGCACTCCATTGTCGATGGTGGAAGCGGTTGTAAACTCACTGGTGGTGAGGCGGAAATTGCTTTGCCCGAAGCAGGCTTTCTCGATGGCCCGGCCTACTTCGGTAAACACTTGGGTTAGCCAGGTCACTGTCGGCCCGCCTCGATCACGAAGGTGAAATGGTCGGGCAGACGCGGGTCGTAGTGGCGCAGCCGCCAGCGCTTTCCGTCCACTTCCAGGCGTTCGAAGGCGGCCGTCAGTTCCGGCTGGGTCCAGTTCTGCAGGTGAGTCAGCTGAGGGCAAAAGCACAGTAAGGGGGTTTCCGTGTAGAGTGGAGCTCCCACTTTGCCGCAACGCAGCATTTCGCTCAGGCAGCGATCGAGAACGTCATTGACCAAATGTTCGAAGATGTCGAAGGCCAGATAGAAATCAAAGAAGTTGTCCTCAAAGGGCAGATCCAGAATGTCTACTCGATGAGTCTGGATGACGTCTGGCAGTTCGCGGCGTTGAGCCAGTTTCATGAGTGAGGTCAGCGAAGACTCCGCCAGGTCACAGGCGTGGATGTGCCGCTGGGAGTAGTCGCTCAAGGTCAGGCAGATTCGTCCCCATCCGCAAGCCAGGTCACAGCCCTGCAGAGGCCTGCCTTTGGGAAGGAAGGGTTCCAGATAAAGGTGCGGGGCTTGCTGCTTCAGGACCAGTTGCCAGTATGGCAGCACTCCGCGAGCGATGTAACCGCGGCTGCACTTGGCCAACATTTCTTCCCGCAGTAAAACTAGCTCGTCCAGGTCAGCATAGAGGGGTGCCATGTATTGGCGCAGGTCTATGTCGTCTGGCGGAAAGAAGCCAATGGCGCCCATAAAAATTTGGAACAGCCGGCTTTGCCAGAGAATACCGACCAGCTCCTGGTTGGTCGGGTCGGGTGTGGGGGCGAGCTGGAAACGTTTCCACTGACCGAGTTCTTCCTCCAGTTGGGCTGGAGTCATTTGTTCTTCCAGCAGGGCACTGGCCCGGGAGCGCATCTTCTTCATTGCAAATTGTGGTACCCAATTGCTCCAGAGGGCGGTGCAAAAATCTTCCAGGCCTGGCAGTTGGGCAAAGGCTTGGTCCAGCATATGGTACTGGCTTTCGCCACTGGACCAGGAGGCCCCCCCGTTGACCTGTGGAATCGACCGTCTGTATGGGTGGGGTCGCGGATGTTACAGTCGGCCAGTTGCTTGAACATTGGAGCCGATGCAGCCCGAACAAGCTGGCTCTGGTGGCCAACGGACGGCATTTAACTTTTGCTCAACTCCAGCATCGTGTGGAGCACGTGGCGGGAGCCCTGCATCGGCTGGGAATCGAACGCGGCGACCGGGTGGCAGTCTGGCTGAACAATCGTCAGGAATGGATCGAGCTTCAGTTTGCACTGGCTCGCCTGGGGGCCATTCTGGTCACTGTGAATACGGCTTTCCGCACTCCCGAACTGGAGTACTTGCTCGAACAGTGCGGAGCGCGCGCTCTGGTTTATATGCAGGGCACCAGTTGCCTTGATTTCGTTGAGGAGGTTCAGGGGCTTAAACGGGTGCCGGAGTTCTTAGTTTTCGTTGATCCGGCTGTGCCTGCGGGAGCTCTAGATTATCACAGTTTGCCGACCGGTCCAGTCCATTGGCCGGAAATCGGTGTGGATGACTGCATCAACATGCAGTATACCAGCGGAACGACAGGCTACCCTAAGGGGGTCCGCCTGACCAGCCGGAATATCGTCAACAACGGCTACTGGTTGGGTCAAGGTCTGGGTTACACCCAACAGGACCGGCTCTGCCTGTGTGTGCCGCTGTTCCATTGTTTTGGATGCGTGATTGGGGTGTTGGGGGCCTTCACCCACGGGGTCAGTCTGCACCTGGTGCCGAGTTTTGAGCCGTTGGCGGTGATGGAGACGATTCAGCGCGATCGCTGCACGGCTCTTTACGGAGTGCCCACCATGTTTGTGGCTCAGCTGGAACATCCGGAGTTCGAGAGGTTTGATTTCTCCAGCCTGCGCACCGGGGTCATGGCCGGCTCACTTTGTCCCGAAGCCTTGATGCGTCGGGTCATCGAGCGCATGAATTTGCGGGAAATGACCATCGCTTACGGTTTGACTGAGGCCTCTCCCGCCATCACTCAGACCCGGCTTGACGATCCACTGGATCTGCGCACCCAGACGGTGGGCCGGGTTCTGCCACAGCTGGAGGTGGAAATTCGCGACCCGGAAGGGCGGGCTTTGGGGCCGGATGAGCTGGGCGAGTTGTGCGTCCGGGGCTATAATGTGATGCAGGGCTATCATAATGATCCGGACGCCACTGCTCGGGCTGTGGACGCTGAGGGTTGGTTGGCGACCGGCGATCAGGCTTCAATGTGCAGTCGTGGATATGTCCGCATCACCGGCCGCATCAAGGATATCATTATTCGTGGCGGCGAGAATGTCTCTCCCAAAGAGGTCGAGGACCATCTGCGTTCTCATCCCGCTGTTATGGATGTAGCGGTCTATGCGGTTCCTCACCCGAAGTATGGCGAAGAAGTGGCTGCGGCTCTCCGTCTGCGCGCCCCGGTTGATTTCGAGGAACTCAAGAGCCATTGCAGCGGAATGCTCTCTTACTTCAAGATTCCCACCCAATGGAGGGTGGTTGAGGAGTTCCCCCTCACGGCATCGGGCAAGATCCAGAAATTCGTGCTTAGAGAGCAGCACTCGGCCGACGATGGTCTAGCGGACGGCCAGGTAGGCGCGCGGGCAGTGTGAGGGCACCAACCAGCACCAGTGAATCAGGTTTCGCAGCCAGGCCTGGGTGCGCTGTTCGGCTCGGCGGTCGGTGGCGATCCATGAGGGAGCGCGCTGCTTGACCCCTCGAGTCAGAACTTGACTCACCCCACAGGCGTCGGCAATAAAGAACACTCGGCCTCTTTCGGTCTGACAGAGCAGGCCGTAGTGACCGTGACTGTGACCTGGCAGCGAGACGGCCAGAACCGAGCCGTCATCAAAAAGGTCAAATCCAGTCACCGGCCCGTGACTGGACCGCGAGAAGTTCTCCAGCCAGCGGGTTCGCTCGAAAAGTCCCGCGGGCCACAGGCTCTGGCTCCAGCCCGGGTGGAGTTCCCCGCCCAGACGAGAGGACTCATAGCCTTCGCGGGACGTGATCAAAACCTTGGGTTGTAGGCCAGCCAGGCCGGCCCCGTGGTCAAGATGAAAGTGAGAAAGAAAGACTCCGGCCAGGTCCTGAACCGGAGGCGGACCTGCAGGAAGCGCCAGTCGTCCCAGTCGTACGAACAGGTTTAAGGGAAAGCCCAGGTGGGCCAGGCAGGGATGCAGACCTGTGTCGATGAGCCAGCGTCCTTCCCGGGGATGCTCCAGTAGGCCAACCAGCACAGGCTGGCGCAGAAGTCTCGGTCCGCCGCCTCTCAAAACCAGAAAACCCGGGGCTACGGTTTCGCCCCAGGGGAAAAAACGCAATCGGACGGTGACCACGGCCGGCTTCCTTCCTTGTAAATCCCCCGACTATACCCCGAAATCGGCTTTACCCGCCGGAGGGCATTCCATAGAATCCTATCAGTAAATTACAGAATCTGGTTGGAGTTTTTTATGAAATCCTCTCTCCTGCGTCGGGCGGTTGCCGCGGCGCTCCTGAGCTCTCTAGCTCTCTTCAGCGTTGGTTGCGGCGGAAGCGGCGGCGACACCAGTGGTTTTAATAATGCCCAGGGCAATCCCTTTCAGGGGAACTTTAGTGGCTCAGGAGCCTTGAGCAACGGCCAGACGGGAACTTTGAATCTGGCTGTCGGGCCTGACGGGCGAGCCACCGGGACCTACCTGGTTCGCAACGCGCCTGTGGCCATGCTGGCCAATTTCAGCGTGGCAGCCGGTAGCTACACCGTCAGCGGCTCGGTGGATCCGGCCACCGGAGCTTTCAGCTTGACCGGGACCGTTCCTGATTTCGGCACCTTTACCATCACCGGCTTCGTGCCCCTGGGCAGCAGTCTGGGCAGTTATGTGGTGACCATCAACAATCAGACTTTTACCGGTTCGATCGCTGCGGGCGCGGGGTCCAGTCCGGGTGGAGGACCGGGGGCCGGCAGCACCCGTCCGATCTTGAGCGGAAGCTTGAGCGGCTTTGTCTTTACTCCGGGAGGGGGCTTCAATGGAGTCAATCCCCCCGTCAGCAGTCCGCTGATTACCGGCGAAATCACCACCGGCACCAGCGACAATAACCATCTGGTGATCGGTCTGGCCCAGACGGGCAGTCCCATCACCAATATTCGCGCTCTGGGGTTTGTGGTCACCACTCACGGTAACCCTCTGACCACGGGCACTTATAATATTTTGCAAAACAGCAGTGACACTGGCTTTACCGTAAGCCTCAGCGATACCACCGGCACAACCATCAATCAGGCCTGGGCTCAGACCTCGGGAACGTCGGGCACTTTTACCATCACCAGTTTGAGCGAGACTCAGATCGAAGCCGACTTCAACGTCAGTAACGTGGGCATCAATGCTCAACAACCGGGTTCGGCTGCCGGAACCTTCAGTACATCCGGCCACATCCAGGCCAATATTAGCAGCCTGACCCCTTAAGTTAGAGCCAGCCTTGCTGCCGGGCCTTGTTCAAGGCCTGGCGGCGACCACTCACCTGCAGTTTCTCGTAAATGTGCTTCACATGAGTATGCACGGTGTGGGTGCTGACTACCAATCGGGCCGCCACCTCTTTGTAGGAGTAACCTTCGGAGAGTGTCTGCAGCACTTCGTGCTCGCGTTGGCTGAGCGGGTCGGGGGTGGGTTGCACTTCCCGGATCAGCAGGCGGGCAATTTTGGCCGTCAGAGGAGCACCCCCGTCGGGCAAGGTGCGCAGACTGCGCAGCAGTTCGGCGGGGGTGCAACCCTTCAGTAGATATCCGACCGCTCCGGCTCGCAGAGCCGAGAGCACGGTGGTCGGCTCCTCAAAGACGGTATGAGCGATGCATTCGATTTTGGGGTGGGTCGCCTGCAGCCTGGCGATCAACTCCTGGCCGCTCATCCCGGGCAGACCCAGGTCGACCAGCAAGACTTCGCAGTCGGGCGGGCTCTGTAAGAACTCTTCAGCGCTGCCAAAGGCCCTGACCAGTTGAAAGTCTTCCGCCTCCTGCAGGGTGACCATCAGGCTGGTTCGGAAAGTTTCGTCGTCTTCGACCAGGGCGATCTTCACAGAATTCACAGCGGTAAAATCACTTCCAGACGGACCCCCGCTTGCGTTTGCCAGGTCAGAGTTCCGCCTAAATCGGCCACTCGCTTTTCGATACCGCCCAGCCCGCGGCCTCGCGGTGGTCGGCTAAAGCCTTGGCCGTTGTCTTCCAGAACAACCCTGAGTTGCTCTGCGAAGTGCAGACTCAAGCGGATCTGCTCCGCTTGAGAATGCTTCAGCGCGTTGTTCAAGCCCTCCCTGAGCAGGCGAAAGAGCGACAGGGCGGCTGCGCGTGGTAAGGTTCCAGTCAGATCTCCCGTGCTTTTCAGTTCAAAGTTGTGGCCCTCCGTGACGCGGTTGGCGTAACTGCGCAATTCCGCCAGAAAGCGCAGCCGCTCCATTTGATAGTCGGGGCTGTCGTAAAGAAAGCTTTGCAGTTCGTGCAGGGCGTCGCCGGCCAGGCTGGTCACCTCCTCTTGCTGGCTGAGCATGCGGATGCCGGCCAGGGCTGCACCCACCCCATCGTGCAGATCGCCCAGCAGGCGTTCGCGTTCCTGGAGGCGTTGAGTCTGCTGTCGATGGGCCTCTTCGAAAAGCAGGGCATTCTCCAGATAAAGGGATGCTTGACGAGCCAGTTGATCGAGCACGCCCACGGTGGCTGAATCATAGACTCGGCCTGCGGGGAGTGGGCCACAGCGCAGGCCTTGCTGATTGCCCAATCCCAGCAAAACCGTGGCCTCGCCCTCCAGATCCAGGCGCGCCCCCACAAGGCTGGTGTTGCTCTCCGGTTTTAGCCAACTGGGGGCAAGCAATTCGTCCACGCTCTGTTTCAGAGCTTGGGGGATCTCCTGAGCGGGTCGGCCGGCCGCTCGTTCTCTCAGCTTCTCCAGGGCGGGCCCGGGCGCTATCGGTCGTCGCCGAAAAAGGTTGGCCAGAATTCCTGCCAGCTTCAGGCGTACGACGCCGTAACTGCTGGCCAGAACCGCCAGTAGGAAGCCTTGGGGACCCAGAGCGCCGAGCACGGCCCATTCGCAGAAGAGCAACAGACCCAGGGTGATCAGGTAGGCCAAAGTGCCTTCCAGGAAGGTGCCGATGTCGAAAAGTCGGTAGCGGTGCACCGCCACCGCCATGCCCAGTGGGATGAAGATCAAGAAGGCCCCAGGGACAGTATCGCTGAGCAGGCGATGGCCCGTGAGCATCAGAGGAAAGCCGTTGAAAAGAAGCCAGGGGGAGATTCCCAGCCCAAAGCCAGCCCCGATCCATTTCATTTGCTGGCGTTCCACCGCTGCACGGTAACTGTAGGTGGCCTGAGCGATGGCCACCAGCGAGCCCAGAAAGAAGCTCGTGACCACCAGTCCATGAGCCTCAATGGCGAGGCTGAGCGTGACCGCGGCGCAAATCGAGTAGCTCAACACCAGCAACCATCGAGGAGCGCGTTCGCGCGGGATCAGCAGGGAAAAGTGCAGCAGCAGGCAGGGGGCCAGCACAAAGTTGGTGATGTTGAGCAGGTTTAAGAAGGTCCAGAAAGGCGGCTGCAAGCCCCAGCAAGCCAGCAATGAAGACACATTGCTGATATAGACCAGGCTCATGCTCAGGCACATCAAGTAAAACCAGAAGGCCTGACGATTGGCTCCAGGTCTGAGGTAACTGGCCCAGCCCACCACGAAAAAAGCGATGCCGACCGGCAGGTGGAGCAGTCCGGGGTTTTCCAGAAAGTCCCAGTTGTCTCGATTGACTGGCAGGCTGAGCGTCTGGTCCTGAAGACTGAGCTCGACCTGGGGAGACTGAAGATTCTCAAAGAGAATCTGCCGCTCTTTTAACCAGAGTAACAATTCCTCACGGGATTTTAGCTCCGAGTTGTCCGCCAGCAAGGTAAAGCGGTTGACCGGGTGTGACCCGATTTTCAACAGGCGTTGCCCCGGCCGGAACGGGGGCGGCCCTTGGGAGACTCGCCAGGCCTGGCCGTCCCAGGCCAACTGAAGGGGTAAACGCGGAGCATGGTAGAGAGCCCAGGTGGAGATCCCGAGCAAGCAGAAGACACTCAGAAGGCCCCCGACCAAACTCAATTTGCGAATCAAGCTCGCTCCAGCGCCTCCTGCGCGTGAATGAGATCGCGCTCCAATTCACGCTTGCGGGCGTCCCCGACTTCGGGCCGAGGAAAGACGATTCTATTCATATCTTGCTGGGCTGCGTGCATCACCCTTTGGAGTCTCTCCGCATCCAGCAGGCGTTCCTGGTAGAGCAGTCTGGCGGCCCCCACATAGGTGTCAAAGATTGCCACGCCGCTCCGATCGCACAGCTCTTTGCGAGCCGGGGTGAGTGCCTTGACATTGTGCAACAGGGCTTTGGCGACCTGGCCCCCGTAGTGGCCGGTGGCCTTGCTCAGGAATTCGGGGTCGGCCTGGCCGGTGTCGCCAAACATCACGATTCGCATTTCCGGAAATAGTCGATAGTGACGTTCCAGGTTGGCCCATTTCTTAGAAAAGATCCAGGGATGAACGAACTGATGCACCAGAGTTCCGGTCAGGATGGTGATTTCTTTGATGCCCAGAGCCCCCAGCCGCTTGCGGTAACGGTTTTCGAAGAAACCGGCTCGGTCGCCCACTCGCCCAGTTAGAACCACCAGATCTCCGCGTAGTTCTTGGTGGAGTTGGAGTACGCCCGGATAGACTGTTTTGGGTGGGAAGCGCTTGTCGGCCCAGTTACAGTAGATGGTGTCGTCCAGGTCGCTGATAACGCGCACCTCCGAGCACGGATGCAGGTTTCCTTCGCGTCGGATGTGTTCGAGGATTTGCTTGCGGTAGTCGACCCGATCGATATCGTGAAAGAGAAGTTGGGCCAGATCCCGGTGATTGTCCCCACGGTCGATATGGCGTTTGAGCACGGTGAGGTCATGTCCGTGGGTTGCCAGCATAATGTCGCGGATGGCTTTCTCGCGCTGGTAGTAAGTGGGTCCCACCTGCATGGCTTTGATTAAGAGGCCACGACTGCGCAAGCTCAGCTCGGCGATTCGGGGAACCACGATCTCACGAAGGAAGGTCTTCTCGGCCGCACTTTTCAGAGCCTCGAAGATCCTTGGGAATTCGGGGTCTTCAATCCATCGGTTGAGAGCCTCACCATCCATCGCTCGGAGTTGACTTAGCATGCTATGGGCTTTTGTCTCAAGGGCACCTCTCTCCTGGGATCTTCAGATTTTGCATGGAGGGCGGATCTTGTTGGGGACAAGGCGAATGGACCCGGCCCTATGCGCACGATTACAACTGGCCAAAAATTCCGTTACTTCTTTGACAATACGATGGCCCGCGGACCCATTGCGATGATCATCTGGCTGGGTCTGGTCTCCCTGGCCATGGTTGTGCTGGCGGCCCTGATTCTGGTAAGCCTGGGCCTCTCTGAAAAGGGCTTCGCCGAAAGTGCCTGGCAGGGCGCCATGCATGCCATCGACGCTGGCAACCTGGCCGGAGACGAGGGCTGGTCGGCTCGAGCGGTCTTTACGCTGGTTACGCTGGGCGGCATTTTCATCGTCAGTACCCTCATCGGTATCCTCTCCTCGGGTTTGGAGGGCAAGCTGGATCAGTTGCGCAAAGGGCGTTCTTTTGTGCTGGAAAACGACCACACCCTGATCCTGGGCTGGAGCTCCAAGATTTTCACCATCATCAGCGAGCTCAGCATTGCCCGCGAAAGCGACCACCGGCCATGCGTGGTGGTCCTGGCCGACAAAGATAAGGTTGAGATGGAGGACGAGATTCGGGCGGAGGTTGAAAATCTCCGTAATCTTCGAGTCATCTGCCGTTCCGGTAACCCCAACAACCTGGTGGATCTGGACATCGTCAACCCTTATCAGTCCAAGTCCATCATCGTGCTGGCTCCGGAAGAGGGAAACGCCGATTCGCAAACCCTGAAAACCGTGCTGGCCGTGACCAACAATCCGGACCGTCGCCCGGAGCCCTACCATGTAGTAGCCGAACTGAAGGACGAGAAGAATCTGGAAGTTCTGCGAATGGTCGGCAAGGACGAAGTGGAGATTTTGCTGGCCGACGACCTGATCGCTCGAGTTATGGTTCAAACTTGCCGTCAGTCCGGACTGAGCGTGGTTTTGACGGAGCTAATGGATTTTGACGGAGCGGAGATCTACCTCAAGAACGAACCAGCATTGGTGGGCAAGACCTTTGGCGACGTGCTCTTTACCTACCCCGATTGCTCGGTGATGGGAATGCAGTTCGCGGATGGTCGGGTCAAGGTCAACCCACCCATGGATACGGTCTTTGCAGCCGGCGACAAAGTGATCGCGATCGCCGAAGACGACAGCACTTTCAACCTGGGCAAGGGCGTATCGCCCGGTGCGGTTGAGGGAGTCAGCCTTGCTGACGGCGATGTGCCCAAACCAGAGCGGACCTTGCTGCTGGGTTGGAACGAGCGTGCCTTGATCCTGGTGCGCGAACTGGACCAATACGTGCAGCCCGGCTCTTTTTTGAAAATTGTGTCCTCTTATGACGTGGCCGAGTCCATCAGTTCGATTGAGGTCAAGAATCTGAAGCTTGAGTTCGAATGTGCCGACACCACCGCGCGCAGCGTGCTCAACGGTCTGGACGTGGCAAGCTTCGACCACATTCTGTTGCTCTGTTATAAGGACCACCTGGACCTGCACGAGGCAGATGCTCAGACCCTGATCTCCCTGCTCCACCTGCGCAATATTTCCGAGCTTTCCGGTGTGGACCTGAGCATCGTCAGCGAAATGTTGGATTTGCGGAACCGCCAGCTGGCCGAAGTCACCAAAGCGGATGATTTTATCGTGAGCGACAAGATGATCAGTTTGTTGATGAGCCAGGTTTCAGAGAACAAGCACTTGATGCGAGTTTTCGAAGACTTGTTCAGCGCCGATGGTTCGGAAGTCTACCTCAAGCCGGCTTCACTTTATGTGAAGCCGGGCCAGTCGGTCCGATTCGACCATATTGTGCAGGCTGCGCGCCAACGGAATGAGGTGGCGATCGGCTATCGAGTGGTGGCCGACCAGTTTAACGCGGCCAAAGCCTATGGTGTGGTGGTGAACCCGCCTAAGAGTCGCTCTCTCACGCTGAGCCAGGACGACAAAGTGGTGGTGATCTCCGAAAACTAGCCCGTTAAGCCAGGGGCTATCCGAGCACGCCGTAAAAATCTCGGTCTTTGAAGGCCATGGGCACCCAGTTGGCGCCATCGCGGGCGAAGGCTGTGACCTGCTCGACGTGGGTGTGACTGATGACCTGGCCTTCTTCGAAAGTGGCCACTGTGCCGGCCGGGGTTTCGGCGCTGCCGATACGCACCTGACCCGGGTCGACCTGAGTGTAGTGGTAGGCGGTATACTCGGGGACCTTATATTCGTAGTGGTCCTTGGTGGAGATATGCGAGAAACGCTCGGTGTTCCACAGCGTATCTGCATACTTGGGTAGGGCCTTGCCACCGCGCAGGGTGGGAACCTCCTTGGGCGGGCCCCCGATGGTGGTGACCTCGCGGTTCTGCACCTTGCCGTCAGCCGGGCGTACCAGGAAGCTGCGGCGATCGCGCCAGTAGCCCAGGCGCTGCCCACGTTCTTTTTCAGGGGTGGTCTCGAGGAAAGACTTCAGGTCAGCCACATTCTTAAGCGGCCGCCAATCTTTGGAATCAACCGAGTCGCGCACCACCAGCACGGGTTCGTGGGCGGCCACCTGGCCGTCACAGTCACGATCGAGCTTGAGCACGGCTTCTCCGGTTACGGTTTTCGCATTCACCAAATAGCTGGTACGGTATCCCTGGAGTTCATTGAGGCGAGGGTTGATCATGATGTTGAAGGTCCTCTGTGTGTTTTTTCTTTTCAGAATAGCCATCAGCCTCAGGAAAATCGTGAACAACAAGTTAGAACTTTTTCAGGGCCGCCTCCTAAGCTGTGGAGGTGAAAGTCCAACAGATCAACTCCGTGCTGCAACCCCGCAGCAAACGCCCTCTGGATTGGAAACAGGGAAGCGCCGACGTGGTCACGGTCGGCCTGGGTAGCGCGGCAGGAGCCGTCTTCGGAGGCTTCGTCGGCGGACTGGCGGGAGCCGCAAGCGGTGCTGGCGCCGAGAGCCTGGTCTGCTCGGAGATGGTCAACCAGAAGCCCTCACAGTTGATCGCTCGGCAGTCGGCCGTGGGGGCCCTGGCCGGCCTCAGCGCCGGTTTAGCCACAAATTTGCTTCACCAGACTCTCGGTGCACTTGACCCGCTGGCCGGGGCCGCCGTCGGCATGGTTGTGGGTGGCGCCGCCGCCCTGCTGCTTCCCAACCGGGCTGAGTCACCCGTCAAAAGTCACTGGTCCAACCTGGAAAGCACTCAGGCCCCAGAGCTTTGGAAGCAAGGCCTGACCGGAAAAGACGTGGGCGTGGCCGTGCTGGATACTGGCCTGGACACCCACGCCGGTCTGCGCGGGAATATTGCGGCTTTTCACAGTTTCGTGGACGACAAACAAGACCCCCACGATGACCACTTTCACGGTACCGCCATGTCCGGCATCATCGCCAGCCTGGGCAAAGACTCCAAGTTTCCGGCGGTTGCTCCCAACGCCAGACTGATCGGTCTGAAGGTGGCTGACGACCAGGGCAAGGTGCAAACCGACAAGGTCGCTCAAGCGATCCGCTGGGCCATCGAAAATCGGGCTCGCTACAACATTCAGGTGATCAATATGTCTTTTGCTGCCGATGACCACGACGATGCCGCCCAGCTGGCCGAGATCTCAAAGGCCGTGGACGAAGCCAGCGCCCAGGGGATTATTGTGGTGGCCTCGGCCGGCAATGATGGGCCGACTCCCTCGAGGATGCAGGCGCCGGCCGCCGCTTCCACCGCCATTTCGGTCGCCAGCACGGAAACGCACCGCAGTCGCGACCTGAGCAAGCATACTCTTTCCGATTTCTCCCACCGCTCGCCCGAGGGCGAGGCTCATCCCACCGTCTCCGCTCCTGGTTCCGGCTGGCTGGAGCCCGTCACCGGCGGAGGCTACTGGATGGAAGGTGGAACCTCGCAGGCCGCGGCTGCTCTATCCGGAGTGATGGCGCTGTGGAAAGAAGCCAGGCCCGAGCTGACCCCAGCGCAAGCCCGTCAGGCTCTGGAAAATACTTCCTACACGTTGCACGAAAGTAAGGCGGCTCAAGGCGCCGGCAGCGTCCGCGCCAAAGACGGACTGGACTTTCTCAAGAAATAGAAATGGCGGGGTCAGCTATCCACCAGAGCCGCGTTCAACAGGCTGCGGACCTCTGCCAGGTTGTCAAAGCGATGATCGGGTTCCTTGGCCAACATTCGTAGCACGATTTCATCGTATCTCGGTGGGATGCCCGGGCGTAAGCGACTGGGCGGTACAGGTTCTTCCTTGACAATCTGACGGGCCAGTTCCATGGGATTGTCTGATTCGAAGGGCAGCCGGCCGGTCAGGATCTGATAGAAAACCACTCCCAAAGCCCACTGGTCGGTATCGGCATCAGAAACACCGGTTTTCAGCCCCTCCGGGGCCATGTGGGTAGGCGTGCCCATCGAGAAACCGACGCTGGTAAAGCGGCTGTGCCCGTGAGCGATGGCCAGTCCGAAGTCCAGCACCTTGACCAGTGCATCTCGCCCTACAAAAATGTTGGCCGGCTTAATGTCACGATGAAACAGCCCCTGGCGATGAGCATAGTGAAGGCCTGCCGCGATCTGGCAGGCGATGATGGGGAAGTCCTCCAGGGGAAGCGGACCGCTCTTGAGCAGGTCCTCCAGAGACATCCCCTCTGCCAGCTCCAGCGCCATGCAGAGTCGCCCTTCAAAAGTCGAGGCCTCGTAGAGCTCGATGAGGTTGGCGTGTTTCAGTCGCCCGGTGATCTCCACCTCTCGCTCAAAGCGGCGCATGAAGTCCTGGTCCTTCTGGTTGGCCTTCGACACCACTTTCAGAGCGACCTGACGCTCGTTACGCGTGTCCAGAGCCTTATAGACGGTGGCCATGCCGCCCCGTCCCAGGGTGGACAGAATTTTGTAGGGACCGAGGGCCTCTCCCAGGGTGCCATCGTCTTCGGCTACGGGTTCTGCAGGCGCGGCGCGCAACCATGCCGCCTGCTCCGGCTTGGGAGGGGGAGTTGGCGTCGGCACGGGTGTGGGTGGAGGAGGAGGCGCGGGCCTGGAGGCACGGTGTCGCGCGGTCTGCCAGGTGACCAGTCCGCCGGCCACGATCAGGGCGCACACTCCCGCTTCAAGCAGCATATGTAGAACATGGGTACGCCGGCCGCTAGCTGACTCCTGCCATCCACTCCGCGACTACCCGCGCCAAAAAGTCCTCAGGCAGGTTGTGACCACCGTCCACCTCTGCCCAACGTTTGGGTTCATGAGCGGCCGCAAAAAGTTGCTGGCCGTGATGAAAGCCAATGACTTCATCCTGGCGGCCGTGGATCACCAGGACCGGGCATTTCAGTCCAGCCAATCGGGAGCGGGTGTCCATCTGAAAGCGAGATAGCCACCCGATCGGTAAGAAGGGATAACTTTCTGCGGCGCGTTGATTGAAGCTGGTGAAGGTGGACTGCAAAACCAGCCCCTGGCAACTGTTTTTCTCGGCCAGATAGGAAGCCACGCCTCCGCCTAGAGACTCACCATAGATCCAGATCGGTTGTTTGCTCTGGGCAAGACGGTCGTAAACGGCCTGAGCGTCCTGATACAGGTCTTGCTGACAGCTAATGACTCCCTGGCTCTCTCCATAGCCTCGATAATCGAAGAGCACCACTCCGATGCCTCGCCGCGCAAGCTCAACCGCTAACTCCAGCCGCCCATCGATATTGCCTCCGTTTCCGTGGCAGTGAAGGAGCCAGCCACGAGTGCCTTTTGGTGGCGTGACCTTCCAGGCCACCACTGTGCCCGAACCAGAGGGCAGGCGCCACTCCTCAAAGGCCAGGCCGACGTCCTTGGGAGTGCGACTCAGTCCCACTCTGGGGAAAAGAGTCAGGCTTGTCTGGTAGCGGCTGACCAGCAAGCAGATCGAGAGATAGCTCAACAGGCAAAGAAAAGTGGTGCCGACCAGCATTTTCCGAAGCATGGCCCTCATTTCCAATCGTTCACAACCTTTTAACAATTGCGTCTTTACTCGTTAACAGAAAACGACCTTGTTCAGTCGGAATCTTATCCGGATTTGCTAGGCTCTTATCTATGAACGCTGACCGCCTCGGACGCTTCGAACTGCTGATGACCTGGACTCAGAAGCTCAATGAACTGGCTCGCACGGGCGAAAGCACCCGGCAGCTCGAACGTTTCTTGCGCACGGTGGAGGCACTTCCCGGCGAGGAGGTGGGCGAGATTGGGAATGAATGGCGGCGCCGCCAGCGCGAACAGCGCCCCTGCTGGGCCCTGGCCTACCTCATGCTGGCCGTGCTCGTCGCCACTGCAGCCGGACACTTCCTGGGCACCCTTTTCGCTGGCCTGTCCATCTCAGTGATCAGTCTCTGTGCGGCCAAAGCCCTGCATCATCACTGGCAGCAAGAAGAAGCCTTCGATCATGAACTCCACACTCGGGCTACCTACGTGGTCAATCGCCCCGTTTGGGGACGGTCGGTCTAACGCGCCCGGTTACGGTGCTCAATGGTCGTCAATCTGTTCGATGCTAACGCCGGCTTTGTAGGAGATCAAGGGTCGACTCTGCATCAACCCGGTCAACTGGTCGGCTACCCGCCAGGCCGCCAGAGATTCGGCCGGAGCCGCGAAGATGGCGGTCTCGCCTCGGATGGCCTGACAGAATAGGGTGGAGTAGGGTGGTCGGTCGGGCACATGGGAGTCGTAGGGGACCTCAATGCTCTTTTTGCTGGCGGGAAAGTCCACCCAAATCTTGGCCTCAGGGTTCATGGTGGTGTGGATGATGGCCGGTTCGTTGGCCGTCACTCCCCAGCGGGCGGCCAGTTTTTCCGGAAGCGCCCTCAGCTTGATGTCCACGCCCGAACGTTTGTGGTCGACTCCTTTGGCGTTGATTAGCCGAAAGGGCACGTTGTTCCAGCGCGGAGAGTTAACCTTAAAGTGAAAGGACACGTAGGTCTCGGCTTTGGAAGGTGGGGCTCCCGGCGGTGAGCCGTGGGCCGAATCGTTGAATCCTTCGAACTGGCCGAAGCGCGCGCTGTTCTCGTCCACCACGATGTTCTTGATCACCTGCTCGCGCTGAGCGCGCAGAGCATCGCCGCTTTTTTCGGCCGGCAATTCGCAGGCCATGGTGGAGAAGACCTGGATGGCGTGGTTCTGGACCATATCTCTGACCAGACCGGTGTCGCGAAAGTATGGGCGGTCATTGCTTTTGATGCTTTCCAACACCTTGATCTCAAATTTTTCCACATACTTTGAATTGAGCGCCTCATCCACCACCGGATCGGTTCGAAAACTCAGCATATTGGTCATGCCCGGGTAGGCCAGGAAGTGGTCCACCAACAGCACCTGACCCGGCTTGAAATCGTGGACCAGCTTTTCGTTCAGAGCCCGCGCTTCGCTAGAATCATTGCCGAAAGGCTTCTCCAGAAGAATGCGGCGATAGCCGCCTGTGGGCTGGTTGGACAGGCCGGAGAGGCGCAGATTGTCCATCAGCACTCCGTAGAGTTTTGGGGGTAAAGCTCCATAGAAGACAGCGTTATCATTGCCCAGTTCGGGGGCTAGCTTCTTGTAGTCGGCCACGTCCTTGACGCTGACCCCAATGATTTTAGCATCGGGCTGATCCAGGCGCGCCAGTTTCTTGAAGGCTTCAAAGCCCTCTTCAGAGATTGGTTTGGATTCAGAGTCGCCGGTTCGAAAGCCCGTCAAGTAGGCGGTCGCAGGCATATCCTGTTGACCCAGCAGCACGAATGGGTCCTTGTTCCCGGATAGCGTATGGCTTTCGGCCAGTTGGACCATCGCGTCGCGCACGGCCCGCTTGCTCACCAGATCACCGGTGGCCCCGAAAACATAGAAGTGGCAGGATGGAAACGGCCTGGTTGAGCCGACCAGTAACTCGACGAAAGGATTTTCCGTCTGGGTTGGGGCCTGGGCGACATAAGCCGGGGGGGTAGGAATGTATGAAGGAAACATCCCGACATTTTAGCCAACCGTGGACAAAAAAAGATGAACTTTTTATTCAGATCGCCAAGCACCGTGGATGCACAGCCAGCTTGTGGAGCTTCTGGCCGCCTTTCGCCGCCAACGGAACTTTCGGCCCGAACGGTATCTTGAGGCGCGGTTGCGCCTGCTCAACGATTATTGTCGTGACTCGGGCATCCAGTCGGCGGTCGTGGGAGTCAGCGGGGGGATCGATTCGGCGGTGGTGCTGGCGTTGATGGCTCGTGTGCCGGCTCTGCGCCGCGTGGTTCCGGCTCTGATTCCAATGTTTGTGGAAGCGGGAGCTACCAACCAGGACGTGGCCACCGCTCGTGGGCGGGAAGTAATCGAAGCCTTGGGGCTCAAGGAGGCACTGGTCGATCTCTCGGAGCCTTTGAAAGTCACTAAAGCGGCGGTGGATCGCGGCTACGGTCGGGTGGGCCAGCCCTGGGCGGCCGGGCAACTGGTGTCCTACCTAAGGACACCGGCGCTCTATTACCTGACGGCCCTGTTGGGCGAAGATGGGCTACCCTGCATTCTGTGTGGCACCACCAATCGCGACGAGGGAGCCTACATCGGCTTCTTCGGAAAAGCCTCGGACGGGATGGTGGATCTTCAGCCCATCTCTGATTTGCACAAGAGCGAAGTGCGCCAACTGGCACAACTGCTGGGCATTCCCACCAGCATTATGCAGGCCACGCCCACCGGAGATACCTATGATGGTCGGCCGGACGAGCTCATGATCGGGGCTCCCTATGATTTTTTGGAACTCTACCAGAACTGGTTGTGCGCGGGTCGACCGACTCTGGAGCTGCAACCGGAGGCTCAGGCTCAGTGGGAGAGCTATGCCAGCTCCTTGGAGGAGTTGCATTCCAAGAACCTGCACAAGTATTTGGTCGGCTCGGTGGCGGTGCACCTGGACGTGCTCCAGCGTCCGGTTCCGGGGGGGTGGCGCAGCGAGGTTTACGTTCCTTACCCCCCGGCTCTTGACCCGCGCGGTAGCGGTCGGCTGGTGGGCGAGTTCGAACTGCGAGCTCGGCCGGCTACGCCTACCGCGGTGGAGGCCGTATCTCAGGCGGATTTTGGGGATGGTCTGGTGACCTTCGATGGTTTGCTGACTCCCACCGAGTGTGCTGCCTTGAGAGAGGAGGTACTGGCTCAAAATCAGGTCGAGGTGGGCCTGCACGGTCGGGTGGACGATACCGGGCAACAAGGTTCAGGCCGCGCTACCGCCTATTCACCCGAATGGGCTGAGGCCTTGTGGCAGAGATTGGCGCCTGCCATCCAACAGGTCAGGGTTTTTGACGAGCTGAGTCCCACCGACCACGGCGGGCACCCGGTTTGGAGGGCAGTGGGAGTTAATCCTGTGCTGCGCTTCATGTGCTATCGTCCGGGCGGACAGTTGGTGCCGCACTACGATGCCGGCTTCGATTACGGTGACGGGCGGCGCTATACCTTGATGAGCCTGGTGGTTTATCTCAGTTCGGTGCCTGAGGGGGCCGGTGGACGAACCCGTTTCCTCTTCGACCCCCAGCGAGGTTTGCCGGTAAGCGAGCGCAATCACGAAGACTGGACCCATCCGGCCGGTGAGGTCGTATCGCTGGCGGCTGTGATGCCCCAGGTGGGAAGAGCGGCTCTGTTTGACCACCGATTGTTGCACGACGGCGAAGCCTGGGAAGGTCCGGGCGAGCGTCTGATCATGCGCACCGACCTGATTTTTGAGCGCTGTGGACTCTTGCCGGGTAAGCCCATGGCTCCGCCTGAAGCGGGGCCCCGGGGATCAGATCAGCTTCTGGCGGACCCTTTTTATGCACCCTTGCAGCCGTTGCTGGGCCAGGCCGGGGTGGAAGAAGCCGGTTACTTCGAGGATTCGCGTCGATCACCCGAGCCAGACCCTCGTGAGCAGACGGACTGGCTGTGCACCCCGGTCTTTTGGGCGCGTGAGCGGCTGAGGCTGGCTGGCTCAAAGCCCCTGGCCGTGCTGGTCACCACCGGAGCGCTCTGCCCGGTCCATCCTGGTCACCTGGCTTTGATGGAACACGCTCGCAGGGCTCTGGAATCCAGTGGATATGCGGTCCTGGGTGGTTACCTTTCGCCCTCGCACGATGAATATGTGATGGGCAAGTGTGGTCCAGGCGTTCCTCCCGCTCAGCACCGGGCCCATCTCTGTCAGCAGGCCGTGAGTGGCAGTGACTGGCTGATGGTGGACGAATGGGAAGCCTTGCACGCGCCCGTGGCTCTGAATTTCTCCCTGGTGCTGGAGCGACTGCAGAATTACCTCAACCGACACCTGAGGTGCGCCCGCCCGGTGCGCGTCTTTTACGTATTCGGTAGCGACAATGCTCGATTCGCACTGAGCTTCCTGAGGCGTGGGCAGGCTGTTTGCGTAGAGCGGCCCGGATATCGCGATCGCCTGGAGCATTACGCCAACCATCCTTTGATGCGAGGCAACTCCCGAGTTCTTTTTGTGCGCGAAGTGTCTTTGCCGGATGTGGCTTCCACACAGGTTCGCAAGGGTGACTTCGAGCTCTTGGCCCCCAATGTGCGGGCGCTCTGGGAGGATTGGCACGGTCCCGGCAAGGCCCGGCCTGCCCGGCTCTTTTTGCGCGACGAGGGAGCCTGGTCGGTGCAGCACTGGGGCCAGCTGGAGCAAGCTTACGCCCGGTTTACCGGTGAAGTTGCCAGGGCGGTGGAGGACAGCTTTCGGCAGGCTCGTCTGCCCGATCCGCCCTCGCCGTTGCACCTGTCGCTACTCTCGTTGGATCGACAGAGGCGGGAAGCCCTGGACAGATTCGGGGCAGATCATATCTTAAGTCTGGATCCGTGCTTGCCCGGTGCTGCCAACCTGGGAGTCTCTCGCTGTTTTGAGTTGTGTGCCAATACGCTCCGGCCGGGCCTGGTGGCTCGACCGGGCTGGCCGCCGCTGGAGGAACAGTTGTCTTCGATTCCGGCCGGAACCTACTCGCTGGTGGACGATGACATCGCCACCGGTCACACCATGGAAGCGGTGCGCGCTCGCCTGCCTGAGCACTGCATGGTCGAGCGGCAGGCGGCTTTGTGCCAGCTCCCTTCTTTGGGCGAAGGACTGGTCGACCTGGGGGATGTGCGTGACTTTTTGGTGGGTTCGTGGGAGGGTGGGCTGGTGGTTTGTCTGCCCGACGGTCAACTGGCCAGGGTTCCCTACCTCCTGCCTTATGTGAATCCGGCCGACCGTCTCAGCCTTCCCCTCTCTCAGAGCTTCGCTTTTTCCCGCAGAGTCTGGCAGCTGAACGCCGAGTTCTTCGACCTGGGTCAGTTGACCGTGGCAGATGTTCCGCCCGCTTTTGGAAATCTGTGTCGCTATCTGGGGGTGCCCTCGGAGATGCTGCTGGCCGACTGGTGCCGTTGGCACCTTGAGCGTTTATGAGAGTGCGGCGACTGGCCTGGCTGCTGGTCTGCAGTGCTATGGTCTGGTCTCAAGGGATGTTTGACCTTCTGGAAGGAGACTGGGCGGGCCAAAGCCCTGGAGGCAGGCCGATGCGTCTACATACTGGAGGCAAGCAGCACGAATTCGAACTGTGCTACGACCAGCATTGGATTGTGCGGGGTGAGTATCGAGTGACCGCCACCAAGGGGAAACCGCATGTTTCCTTCAAGCCCACCAGCATTCTTGAGGATGGCCAAAGCCGGCCATACTTCGAGCTGGAGAACTGGCCGCTGAAGCTAGGGAGCGAGAGTAAGGCGATACTCGACTATGGCCGGGATCGGCTCAACATGGATGTATTCGGACCTGAAATCGAGTTCTACTGGCGCTGTGAGCTGGAGTCAGTCCAGCCGCGTTAGTTTCTTCACTTTCATTTGCTGGTCAGGGGTCAGATGGGTCAGCTCCCTGATCAGATTCAAACGCGCCTGCTCCACCATCTCCTCCGGGTCGGGTCGGCCGTTGAGCAACTGGTCGATACACCCTTCGGGTAGGGGAGAATTGAGTCGCAGATGGCGGATTGCGTCCAGGCGAACGGCTCGATCGGGATGGCCCAGGCAGTTCAGGGTGAGCTCTAAGACTCGCGGTCGTTCACGCACCGAATAATGCTCGTGCAGAAATTCCAGCGCGTATAGGGCGGCTCGAAAATCCCCTCTTTGAGCCAGTTGGGCGGCTACTTCGAAATGGTCGGGATGGTGGAGTTTGCAGACCGCCTGAGCCACCACCCAGTCGCGACGGCCCCGGGTTTGGGTGGCGCTGGCCATCTCCCAGATTCGCGACCAGGCTTTGGGATGACTCTTCAGTCGCCGGTCCAGCAGATCCATCGCCGCCTCGGATAGTTCGGGCTGTTCCAGCCAAGTGCCCAGCAGGCTCCAGCCCTGATCGGGCAAACGCTCCAGCACGTCCTCGAAGCTGCCCCTGGCCTCGGGCGCGGCCGCCGCAAAGACCCTTTGCAGGCGGGCCGTTCGCTCTTCGCCATCGGGCGTCAGAGCAGCCATCAGTTCCAAGCTTTCGGCTCGGATCCATTGACCAGCATAGAGAGGTTGGAGTAGCTGATCGGGCAGCTGACCTGATTTATGAATCGCGTCCAGCGCGCCTTTTAGTCTGTCGCCGCTGAGTGAGAGCAGACGGTCCCAGGTGAGGCATTCGCCCTGCAGTTGGACCAGCAATCTCTCTCCACCGGCCAATTTTTCCAGGCGGGCCAACAAGCGTTGTCGCAGGGCTGGCTGGAGGTAAAGCTGCAAGGTGGCGGCGGAGTGCTCGGCCAGAGCGTCCAGCAATGGGAAGCAAGGGGGCTCCAGTTCCACCATGCGGGCCCAATCTTCGGCCCACCAATCGGCGCTGAGCACCCAGTCGGAAGCTGCGCTTTGCTGCTCGGGGGTGAGCCGGCCCAGCAATCTCAGGAAGCGGCGCAGGCGTTCGCCCGGGAAGGGGCGGGCAAGCAGTCGGGCCAGAGCCAGCCCGGCCCGCGTCGAGTCCTCATTGTGCAGAGCTTCTTCCAGGGCGTCCAGGGGCGGTTGGCGGCCCAGCAGCAAATCGCAGTGGTCGCTGGCCAGCTGCACTAACTGTCGCTGCTGACTGCGTAAGGCCGCCAGGACTTCCGAGGCGGTGGGCCGCTCACCCAGGCTCAGCAGAGTGCGCCAGGCCTGCAATTTGACTTCATCGTCGGGGTCTGCCAGGGTTGCTCGCACCAGGCGCACCGCTTGGGGGCGTTCCGGTCCCCAGCCATCCAGAGCCCGCAGGGCGTACATTCGGTCGCCAGGCTCCTGAGAGAAGGCCAGCTCGGCCAGTCGGCTCAGGCTGGGCTGGTCCAGCCACACGGGCACGCGCCGCCGTTCGATGAGAGCCTGGCTGCCCAGCCCTTCCAGGCGGTAAAGAACCGCTTCGGCCCATTCGGTGTGCTGATTTTTCAGCCAGGGTTGGCAGCCGCGAGCCTGTGGACCCAGATACCAGAGCGCCTGGCAGTAGTGTTCGCGAACCAAAAAGGGAGCGTCTTTGAAGCGATCGCCAATGGGCAAAAGAATATCTCGGCCCAGCTGTCCCAGCGCCCAGGCCAGAGCCTCGCCCAGCTCCACGAAGGGGCTGGGACGGTTAAGGGCCACGCCCAGGCTTTTGAGAAGAGGCTCGATGGCCTTTTCCCGGTGTCCCTCCACGAGAGACATCAGCCAGGCCAGGCGTTGGGCCGGATGCAGAGCGCGAGCGCTCTGATGCAAGCAATGTTCCAACGAGTGCGGGCCCGGCTTGCGAGCTTTGCGTCTCTGCATGATCAGCCCCAGTCGCTGGGGGGAGGCTGATGGAAAGTCCCTTAATTCGACCTCTGATTTTTGCAGTGCAAGTGCCCAGGCCAGCGGCCAAACTGGCAGACCCGTCAGGTCTGTGACCTGTCCGCGCGTAAGCGCGAATAACCGCGCTGGCCAGCTGATGGAATTCACTTCCTCTCAGCCTTCGAGTCGCGGTCCAGGCCTTCCCGCCTCAGCGGCTAAGCCGCGGGTGGTTGCTGGGCGGGTGGTTGTTGGGCCGGGGGCTGCTGGGCCGGCGGCTGTTCAGCCGGCGGTTGCTGGGCGGGCGGCTGCTGGGGCGGAGCTTCCGCGTGCACGGTCAGCGCGCCGTAGGCGTTGAGGCGGCGGCCTCCATCGACTACGCCCTGCCAGTTGCTCAGCTTATCCGCGCCGTCGTAGAGCCGGGCTTTGATTTCGTCGTTGCTGAGTTCGGGATTCATGGACACCACCAGTCCGGCGACCCCGGTGACGTGGGGAGTGGCCATGGAGGTGCCGCTCTTGGTCCCATACTTTCCGCCCGGCACGGTGGAGTAGATGTCTTTACCAGGTGCGGCGATGTCGACTGATTTGGCACCGTAGCAACTAAAGCTGGCGCGCTGGTCGTTGCGGTCACTGGCGGCTACGGCCACGTTGTTTTTCAAATCGTAGCTGCTGGGGTAGTGGGGGGACTTGTCGTTGTCGGTGCCGTCGTTGCCAGCCGCCATGATGTGCAGGGCCGGCGAACTGCTGAAGGCGTCATAGATGGCCTGGCTGGCGGCGCCGCCACCCCAGGAGTTGGAGGTGATGCGGGCGCCCATCTTGGTGGCATAGTTGATGCCGCGCACGATGGCCGCGGCGTTAGTGGATCCGCTGTTATTGAAGATCTTGATGGGCATGAGGTTGGCTTGCTGATTGACCCCGACCACCCCCTGGCCATTGTTGCCGACAGCCGCGATAGTTCCCGCGCAGTGGGTTCCATGAGAATGGCCGTCCATCGGGTCTCCCGTATTTTCGAAAGCGTTGTAGCCGCGGACGTCATCCACCACGCCGTTGCCGTCGTCGTCGATACCGTTGCCAGGAATCTCACCCGGGTTGGTCCAGAGATTTTCTTTCAGGTCGGGATGGTTGTAGTCCACACCCGTGTCGATCAGGGCGATGATGGGGGCGTCACGGCGACCGGTGTGGATGGCCCAGGCCTCGGGTGCGTTGATGTCGGCGTTGGGCTTGCCACCGTTCTGGCCGGTGTTGTTCAGTCCCCAGAGTGAGGGCTGCAAATCGTTGGGAATGTTTTGCTGAGCCGGGGCCTGCTCGTCCAGGTAATACTTGAAATTCAGCTCGGCGTATTCAACGCGAGCATCCAGGGACATCAGGCGCTGCATGGCCTTGGTGTCCTGGCCTGGAGCCAGGTTCATCAGCAGCAGTTTGCTTCCGTCGGCGGCCCGCGTCTCACCGGGAGGAGTCAGGTCCTCCTTGACGGTGGTGCCGTAAGTTTCGGTCAAACTTCCCCCCTCAAGACCCATTCCGTCGCGCAGACGAACCAGCAATTGCCCCTCTTCAAAGGCTGGCTTTCCGCTCTTCTCAAACCCGTCCGTGGGCGGATTGGCTTCGCTTTTGGTGGCGGGGGTGCCGCGGGTGGGCACGCTGGCCGCTGTCACACGAGGGTTAAGAGGGTTGATCACCGGGGAAAGACCTCCTGAGGGTTTGTCGCTCGTCTAGAATATGAGCCGTACACTCTCAGGTCGTTACAAAATCATGAACAGGTCACGACTCCTGTTTTATCGTGCTGTAGCCGTGAAAGGATTCAAGCAAATGTTGAAAGTTTTTACAAACTGGTGGACGCTTTTGCGCACACCAACTGAGCCGAAAGTTCAGGAACCGTCGAAGCGTTAAGCTTTGGTCGTCCCCACGCGAGCGATAAAGGCCTGAAAAGCGACCATAAATTTAGCCAGGTGCTCGCGGGTGGATTCGTCGGTCAGTTTGCCCTCTCCGTCGAACTTGTTGTGGGCGGCGGGCACCATGATCTCTGGTTTATTCATCACCAGCGGATCGAGAAAGACCATCACCTGACGCAGGTGATACTGGGCTCGGGCCGTGCCCAGGTTGCCCATGGAGGCGCCCATAATGGCCACCGGTTTGCCCGCAAAAGGTTGCTGGGGCAGGCGTGAGAGCCAGTCGATCGCGTTTTTGAGCACTCCCGGAATGGAGTAGTTGTATTCTGGGGTGACCAGCAAAATGCCGTCGGCGGCCGAGAGAGCCTGGCCGAGCCGGGTCACCACTTCGGGGAAGCCCTGAGCCTGGACATCTCCATTGTAGAGCGGGACATCCGCAATTTCGTGAAGTTCCACGCTCACGCCCTCAGGGGCCTGGCCTGCGGCGGCGTGAAGAAGGGCTCGGTTGAGGGATGCTTGACGTAAACTGCCCACCAGGGCGGCGATTTTGATGCTCATGCAAGAGCCTACGCTCCCCACAGGGAACAAGCCTGCCCCGCCTGCGACCAGGGCGTGCATATATCAAATCTTGGGAGCTTATCCGTGAGTCAACGCCATCGCCTTTTGTCTGGAATCTGTCTGAGCGGCCTGCTGCTCTCAAACGTCGCCGCCGAACCGACCGGGCTGCAATTTGATCAGGTGCCGGCTACCTCTGGCCAGAAGCCGGAGCGAACCACCCGAGCCCACGCCGGTCCATTGGGTTTGGATGAATTGAATCAGTTGTTGCGCAGACTCTCCCCGCTCAAGGCGCGGCCCACCGATCGCACCGATTTTGCATTGCGGCCGTCCTCGCTTCCCGCTCCCAAAACTGGCAAACGTGTCCAGCAAGACTTCCCCCCGACTCAGAAAATGGCTCCCCCCGCGGTTGAGAAAAAGCCGGTGGAAGTTGTGCGTTTCGGGCCCGAGGGCGATGTAGAACTGGCTCCCAACCTGAGCGTCACCTTCAACCAGCCCATGACTGAGCTCTCCTCCACCGCCAGTCCTGCCAGCGTGCCGGTGCGGCTGACCCCGGACACTCCCGGTGAATGGCGCTGGGTCGGCACCCAGACCTTGATCTTTCAGCCCAAGACCCGCTTGCCCATGGCCACTGAGTTCAAGGCTGAGATCACTCAGGCCCAGGCCCCCAATGGGTCCGCCCTCAAGGCCCCGGTCACCTGGACTTTTCGCACTCCGCCGGTGATGCTCAAGCAAAGCTATCCCCATAGTTCGGGCATGGGGCTCAATCCTGTCATGTTTATGGGATTCGATCAGCGCGTGGATGCGGCCAAACTGGCTTCCATGCTGCAGTTTTCAGGGGGAACCGTGCGCCCGGCAACGCGCGAGGAGATCCTCAAAGATGAGGCCGTGAAAAACCTGGTGGATGGGTCCGAGCCCCAGCGCTGGCTGGCCGTGGTCGCCAGCACGCCTCTCAAGCCAGGCACCAGCTACAGTCTGACTCTACCGGCCGGCGCCCCCTCCCTGGAAGGGCCGCGAACCACCGGCGCTCCGCAGAGTCTGAGTTTTTCCACTTATGACCCACTCCAGATCACTTATAAGAGTCCTGACGATCAGCCTCCGGGAAGCCCCCTCTACATCAACTTCAATAACTCACTGGACGCCAAGAAGTTTAAGTCGACTGACATCGTGGTTACGCCTGAATTGCCGGGATTGCGTGCGGTGGTGCGGGGCAACGGCCTTTGGATTCACGGGCGCACTAAAGGGCGCACGGCCTATACCATCACGGTTCCGGCCTCGCTGACGGACACCTGGGGCCAGCGCTTTGGCACAGCCACCCCTGTCACGATCAAGATCGGCAGTGCTCGTCCGATGTTCGTGCCGCCCACCAAGAACTTCGTGGTCCTGGATCCGGTTGGACCCTCCCAGCTTTCCTTCACCACCATCAATCATAAGTCGGTGGATGTTCAGGTCTACGCGGTCGAGCCTAAGGATTGGAAAGCCTACCAGGAGGGCCTTTCGCATCGCTGGGACCAGAAAGAAATCCAGTGGCCCGGCCAAAAGGTGATGGATGAGCATCTCAGCGCTGAGGGTCCG
>JAFEBA010000026.1 GCA_018266105.1 bacterium
GGCTTTCTCCCTGGAGCAGCTCCATGACCACATAGAGCACCTCGCCCTGTTGGCCCCAGTCCAGAATTTTGACAATGTTGGGATGGTGCAGTCGGCTGCAGATCTGGACTTCGCGCAGGAAACGTTTATTGCTTTCGGGATCTTCTCGCAAATTGGCGTGTAGCAACTTCAGCGCGCAGAGCTCACCGTTTTCGGCCCGGGCTTCGAAGACTTCGCCTGCCGCTCCCTTGCCCAGTGTTTTTCCCAGGGCGTAGCGCCCAACCTGGGTCGTCAGCGCGCTCTCGCTCCGGGCCCGCTCGGCCAGCTTGAATCGCAGTCCGCGTCGCCAGAGCCAGCCTGCCAGGCCCACGGCAAACAAAGGGATGACCCAAAGATGACTCTCCCAGGCATAGAGCCAGGCCTGGGAAGGATTTTGGATGAGAAAAAGGGGCGGACCTGATTCGGGGTATCGAGGTTTGGTCAACTGGTTGTGACCCAAGGTTGCGGAGGGAAGCAGAGCCATTTCTTCTTGGCTAAGTCGGTCTTTGGTTTCCAAGCCCGGCCCGTAGTAGAAGAACACTTGATAGTTCTCAGGGCCGCTGTGTCCACCTACGGTCAGACGAATCGGCGTGTTGCTCCAGCCGGCCTTCTGACCGTAGGGATTTTGGGAGTTTGGATCGTCGACCTTCCAGATGAAGACCGCGCTCCGGGGGAATGTGCGAAAATTGATGGTATAGATTCTTTCCTGCGACAGGCCGTGCGGCTGGGCATCAGCGCAGGCAGCGGCTGAGATCAGGAGACCCAGGATCCACGATTTCTTCACTGAGAACCCCACAGACTGCGTTTTAAGATCGCCAGTTCCAGGCGGGCTTCGTCGGCGGACTGAAAGCGGGCGTCCGGGTCGGGGTGAATCAGTTTGTCCACGAATTGACACAGCGGGGCCGGGAGCTGAGGGTTGGTGTCGCTCATGGGGGGGAGATCCTCGGAAAGTTTGATGCGGAAAATCTGCAAGGGGTCAGCCGGGTAGGGAAGGACACCCACACACCACTCGTAGAGCAAGACCCCGGTGGCATAGAGGTCGGAGCGGAGGTCAGCCGACTGGCCTCTCAGCATGGCGGGATCCAGATAGACGGGAGTCCCCAGAATGGTCCCGGTCTGGGTCGCCCGGGCTCCCAACGTGCCGGCGAAATGGGCGATGCCAAAGTCTGCCACCTGAATGCCCGACTCGGTCAGGTAGAGATTGGCGGGCTTCAGGTCCCGATGAATGACCCCTTGCTCGTGCAGATACTGAAGCGCCTCCAAAAGTTGTTCGGCCCAGCGCAAGGCCTGCTGCAGAGGGATGGGGAGTGGAACGGACTGCAGTGATTCGCCTTCAATTTTCTCCATAACCAGGTAGGGATAGGCCTCGCCACCGGCTTCCTGATATTGATAAATACGGGTGACCCGGGGATGGTCCAATTCCGTCCCGAGCTTCATTTCTCGGTTAAATCGGCGGATAAATTCATCGTCTTTAATCAGATGTGGAAATGGGATTTTGATGGCCACCGCTCGGCCTGCCCGATCTCGTCCCTCGTAGACGATTCCCATCGCTCCCGTGCCCAAGGTCCCTACCACCTCACAAGACCCTATCTGAGAGGGGAGGCTGCCGTCGGTTGGAAAATAGGCTGGCTGAGGAATTTTCGAGGTCTGGCGAAAGCGGAATAGCAATTCGCCCAGCTGAATTAAATCACCATTCTGTAGCTTGATCTCGGTGGAGGGCAAAATCGGTTTCGAATTTACCTGAACCGGGCTGCTAGTCGACTCGGCCTTCAGCAGGACATGGGCTTGTGGGTCGGGATAAATTGAGGCGTGGGCGCGGGAGATGGTCGGGTGGTTCAATTCAATTTCATTGTGGCGAGTATTGTTTTTTCGGCCGATGCGGTAGGCTCGATAGCCGAGATTCCACACTGCCCCTTGCTGCTCTCCGGAACAGCTTTCCAAACTTCCTAGCCAGGGAAATTGAGTGTCGACCAGCCAGAGGGCGTGACCATCCAGGCTCCCCTGTTGACCAACTTGAAGTCTGATTTGCTGGCCGGATTCATTTTTTAGGATGCCAGTGTCCCCAGAGAAATCGATGCTCCAGCGTTCGGTTAGCTGCAAAGGCGCGTTTGTCCGGTGGTTACTTAATGAAATGGTCTGGGTGTTGAGTTCGGGAGAAATGACATTCAGCTCGTAAGGCAGGACCTCAAGCTCAAGGGCCTGCTGGCTGACAGCCGAAGTGGCTTCTTCCAGGTTCAAGGACATTTCTCCATCAGACATCGCAGGTGGTTGAATACGACGCGGTCGTCTCGGTTCCCTCAATCATCTTGAGATAAAGCCGTTAGCCAGGCGCTAATTGGTCGAAAATAGTGTTAAATGTTTTGCCGAATTGTAAAATTTTGTGCCGGGCTATTTGGCTGGCGGGCTCTCGGCCAGATAAGTGCCGCCGATGCCCTTGTAAAAGAAGTCTTGTAAGTGGTCCAGATTATTGGGCACGATGGCCTGATCCGGGCTGTGCATGGGACCTAGCGTGAAGTCGGAGGTCTGGCGGAGGTCTTTGGCCAGCCTGATCAGTCCGTCCATCGGGTCGTGCGGGTCGATGTAGACGTGTCCCAACTCGGCCACCAGGTCTGCCTTCATGCCGATATAGAGGGCGTTCTCCGGTTTGACACCGGCCTCGACCGCATCCTGGGCGGGAGCGGCCCCCGCCATTATGACGATCTTCACGTGGTCGGCAATCTGGTTGTGGTAGCCATGCGAGGAGAGCAGGTTGAGCACCTCCACACTCTGGGCGCCACCGCCGCTATGGGCGAAGATCAGGACGTCCAGGTCCTGGTTCAGAGCCTGCTTGACCACGTTGTACCCGGTTTCCACCGAGGGGTCGGCCTGGAAGGCCTGCTGAGGGTCAATCTTTTCGCCCGACTGGATCTTTTTGGTGGTTTCGTAATCGTGCAGCACCCGCTTGATGTCGTCCAGGCGGGTGGGACGATGACCCTCGTGGATGAAGAGCATGTTCTGGTTTAAAGGGATGGCTGATTGCTGCCCGCTATTGAAAAGCTTGTTGAAAGCGTGCACATAGCTGCTCTGATTGCCATCGATACCTTCAAATCCAAGCACAACTCGGCCATTGTGGATGGCCTCGGGGGGAATGTCGTTGCCGTCCGGCGAGGTCTGGCCGGACTCGGCCAGCACCTGGTAGTTGCGGCTGCCGGGACTGAACTGATAGAGCTGTCCATAGTGCGAGGAATCCTCTGCCTGCGGATTGGGGTCGGTGGCCCAATGGTAAGCTTGTTGGGCTCCGCCGGGCAGATTGTTCAGCACCAGGTCGTGCAGGGAAGGGCCCAAAGGCCCGAGGGCGTCCGGGTTCATCAGGGCCACGGTGGCAACGGTGGTGGCGCCGGTACCGATGACGGTGGTCGCTCCTAACGTTCCCAACACGACCTTGGCGACTTTATGCTTGTGCCGGACGAGCTTGCGAGAATTGGCCATCTCCAATTCATCGACTGGTGGCGCCTTGGCATAGCCGTCCAGAGAGTTCGGCTTTGCCTGCTTGAGTTTGGTCTGGGCCTGGAGAGGCGAGGCATTTTTGTAAGCTGAGACGATCATCCCGGGTTTATCCTAGGTCAGCCGATGTAAATCGGCCAAAAATCGATTGCTGGTTTGTTGCCAGGCTCTCGAGTTTTTGTTAAAGGCTTTGGTCGATCCAAACTGGACAGTCTTGGGCAACGCTCCCGGCCTGACCGGAGCTGGGTGATGGACTGACCTCAATACTGATTCGCCTGCCTGTGTCCGGGGATTAAAATCGAGTTCAAACATCGCCGGGCCGGGTGCTTATCATAAGCCTGAAATGGCCCGATTTGAGCGACTCAATGAATTGCTTCGGATTTTGCGTGACACTCCCGGTGTGAATGTCCAGGAGCTGGCTGAGCGCTTCGGGGCCGACCGGCGTACAATTCAGCGCGACCTTCAGGACTTGCGGGCCTGCGGTCACGACATCCAGGAGATCCCCGGTCCGATCAGGCACTACTACCTGTCCCGGCCTGAACGACCCGAAAGCCTTCGCAGTTTCAGCTGGTTTTTCGAGGCTGACTTTTTGGACCGCCTTGGCGAGGCTCTCTTACAGCGGCGTCGCCTGCGCATTTACTATCGTGGAAGCCAATCATTGCGGGCCGATTGGTTAGAGGTGGAACCACGACAGCTATTTTTTGAAGGGCACTGGCAACTACGCGCATTTTGTCCACCTGCTCAGAAATTTCGGGTCTTTCGGTTAGATCGGATACAGGAGTGGGAGGTCCTGGCACTCGGCTTCGCCCCCTCTCCGATGGAGGAGCCCTTGCCCTGGCATCATTGGGATCGTCAGGGGGGGCCTGCGATTGAGGTGGAGTGCCAGGTCAGTCAGTCGCTGGCACTGCGATTGAGGGAGGAGCCAGTTCACCCAAGTCAGCGGCTGCAGGGGAACAAGCTCTGGTTGCGAGTCAGCGACTACGACGCGCTGCTGGACTGGATGCTCTCTCAGAACTATTGTCGGGTGTTGGAGCCCGATTGGCTGCTCCAGCGTTTTCAGGAGCGGGTTCGGTTGTTACGCCTATAGGGTAGGTAAGAGATCATGCTGGGAATTCCCACCGCCTTCATTCGCCATTTGGACATCGCTCGGCCAGAGGAGATTCTATGGGTGGCCGAGCGCATGCGACGGACGCTGATCGAAGTTCTGGGTCGGGCCGAGGGTGAGGCCCTCTACACCATGGACTGGCTGGAGCAGCGAGTTCGTTACCATCTGAATGGGGAGCGATGTCTGGGTGCGGTCTTCATCTCCAGCCTCCCGGATGGTTGCCGTCTGGGCTATACGATCGTACGCCAGGAGCTTGACGGGTTGGGCCTGTTTTCCACGACTTATGTGGAACGTTCTTGGCGGCGCCAGGGAGTGGCCCAGGCCCTTTTACAGCGTGGCGAGGAATGGATGCGCCAGCAAGGGCTCAGGCAGGCTGTGACCTACACGGCCGATCACAATCTTAAGTTGCAGAAGCTCTACCTGGCCCGGGGCTACCTCCTGGAGGCCGCCGAGAACGGCTTCGTCAGACTACAGCGCGAGCTCTAATTTCAGAGATTTTTCCAGGCCCATGGTTAGCCTGGAGCTATGTTCGATATCCAGAAGTTTCTCCAGGAGGCAAAAGCCAAGGGCGACAAGCGGCGCCTGGACAAACGCATGCCCTATCGCCAGTCGGTACACTTTCGAGTCGACAAGGGTCCCTTTCAAAAGGCGCAACTGGAAGACGTGAGTGGAGGCGGTTTTCGAGTCACGCTGCCTCGTTACATCCCCAACGGAGCCAGAGTGCAACTGCTCTATAATCAGCCGTTGTCGTCGCGTCAGTACTGGGTTGAGGGTAAGGTGCGCTGGAGTCGTGAAGTGGAAACGCGCTATTCCACGGGAGTCGAGATCAAGTTTCAGTCAGAGTGCGACGAGGCTCCCTATCAGGACCTGCTGGCTCAGCTCGAAACCGCTTGCTAAGACTTTACCAGTCGATTTTGACTCCTCGCCTGATTGAGGAGCGGATGCTGCTGGCGCTGCGTCAGGGCAAACTGAGCAAATGGTTCTCAGGTATTGGCCAGGAAGCCATTTCGGTGGGTGCCACTCTGGCCCTGGACGAAGATGAATGGATTTTGCCCCTGCACCGTAATCTCGGTGTTTTCACCTGTCGCAATCTGCCTTTGCAGAAGCTGTTCGCTCAGTTGTTGGGGAAGGCTTCCGGCTATAGCTTGGGAAGGGAACGCTCTTTCCATTTCGGAGTGCGGGACCATCACATCGTGGGAATGATTTCCCATCTGGGCCCTCAGTTGTGCGTGGCGGATGGATTGGCTCTGGCTCAGCGATTGCGCCAGCAGCCCAAGGTCACCATGGTATTCAGCGGAGAAGGCGGCACCTCTCAGGGCGATTTTCACGAAGCCCTGAACCTGGCCAGCGTATGGGACCTGCCTGTCTTATTCGTGATCGAGAATAACGGCTACGCCCTCTCCACCCCACCAACCCAACAGTACCGCTGCAAGCATCTGGTTGATCGGGCTGCCGGCTATGGCATGGAGGGTCATCAGATCGATGGAAATGACCTTTTGTTGGTACACCGCACGGTCCAGGAGTTGACTCGCTCGATGCGCCATCGGCCACGTCCTGTCTTGCTGGAGTGTCTGACCTTCCGCATGCGCGGACATGAAGAAGCCTCCGGAACCGAATATGTTCCCGAGGAACTCATGGCCCGCTGGGCTGAAAAAGACCCCGTGCGAACCTTTGAAAACTACTTGCTGCGTGAGAAATTGTTGGGACCAGAACAGGTCGAGTCGATCCGGCGCCAGTTGAATCAACGAATCTCGGATGCTTTCGAGGCGGCCCTGGCTGAGGAATCCCCTCGGCCTGATTCGCAGCGTGAAAGCTCCGACGTTTATTGTGGCTTCGCCCCAGTTCCCCGGCCGGCTCGAGGAGAGACTCGTGAGTTGCGCTATGTAGACGCCATTGCTGAGGGTCTGCGCGAAGCCCTGGAGCAGCATTTTGACCTGGTTTTTATGGGTCAGGATGTGGCCGATTACGGCGGCGTCTTTAAAGTTTCCAAAGGTCTTCTGGAGCGTTTCGGGCCTGAGAGGGTGCGCAACACGCCCCTCTGCGAGTCGGCCGTTGTGGGGGCCTGCCTGGGGTTATCCGTGGCCGGTATGAAGTCCATTATGGAAATGCAGTTCGCTGATTTCGCAAGCTGCGGATTCAATCAGATTATTAATAACTTGGCCAAATCACATTATCGCTGGGGGCAGAACGCCGACGTTGTGATTCGTTTCCCCAGCGGTGGGGGCGTGGGCGCGGGCCCCTTCCACTCCCAGTCGCTCGAGTCCACTTTTGCGCACGTTCCGGGGCTAAAGATCGTCTATCCGGCCTTTCCCGACGAGGCCAAGGGTCTTTTTCTGGCCGCCGTGGAGGACCCGAATCCGGTCATGTATTTTGAGCACAAAGCTCTCTATCGTCGTTTGAAGGGTCCCGTACCGTCTGGTTACTACACCACCCCCATCGGAGTGGCCCGCGAAATTTGCGCTGGGGACCAGGTCAGCATCATTACCTATGGGCTGGGTGTTCATTGGGCTCTGGAAGTGCTTCAGGCTCATCCCCAAATCCGGGCCACTCTGTTGGACCTGCGCACGCTTTTGCCGCTGGATCGTGAGGCCATCTTCAAGGCCGTCCGCGCCAGCGGCAAAGCCCTGGTGTTGCACGAGGACACCCTGACAGGCGGTATCGGGGGCGAAATCGCCGCGCTGATCGCCCAGCATTGCTTCGAGTATCTGGATGGTCCGGTGGTGCGCTGCGGGAGTCTGGATACCCCGGTCCCCTTCGCTCGCGAGCTGGAAAACGACTTTATGGCCCGAGCCCGATTCGAGCAACAGTTGCTGGAGCTGGTGGCTTACTGATCCAATCCAAAGAAGCGGACGAGTTCCTTGGAGGCATCCGGTCCTTGGGGGTCGGTCCAGCTGCCTTCAGGGCTGCCGCCCGACCATGCGTGGCTCAGGCCTTCCACGACCCAGCACTCGACCCGGGAATCGTTAGAGCGCGAGCGCCTGACCCGGCGCCCGCTGTTTTCCAGTAGCTGCTCATTTGCAGGTGGTTCCAGGCCGGCCTGGACGGCCAGCCTGGCTGCGTTTTTGACGGAGACCACATTGTCTTTCTCTCCGTGCAGGATCAGCGTGGGGCAATTCCAGCACCTGTGGCGGGTCCACTTGCTCAGGCCCTTCATGGCCAGCAGAGCTCCCATGACATTGGTGGCCGCACCCAGTGGCACGCCCGAGTGTAAGCCCAGGCCCGCAAAAACGCCAGGGTAGCCAGCACCCAATATCGCCGACATGCAGGCCCCGGCCGAGAGTCCGGCCACAAAAACTCGTCCTGCAGGTATGTTCAGCTGTTTTACGGTTTGTTCAATCTGGTTCATGAGCATGGCCGGCTCGCCGTTGTTGGCCTGCTGATGGTTTTTGGAGAACCAGTTCCAGCAAAGCTTGGGGTTGGAGGCCGAGGTCTGTTCAGGGTAGAGCACAGCAAAGTTGCAGCGCTGGCCCCACTCGTTCATGCGCGTGCCGCGAGCAAAGTCAGCCGGGTTCTGAGTGCAACCGTGCAGCATTACCAGCAGGGCGCGAGGTTGACCCGCCTCAGGAGTATAAAGCATGGCGTTGATACTGGGGCTGGATGAACACGAGGAAGGCAGATTGCTCACGAGGAAGGCTGTCACCTTCAGGAGGACGCAATGAATCGAAGGCACCTTTTTACTTTGCTCTGCACCGCTCTGGCAGGGGGGTGGCTGGCGCAGGCCCAACCGAGCCCGCGTCCCAACTTGTTCGTGAGCGCGGCTGCCAGCACTCCGCAGGACCGCACCCCCTATACGATTTCTGTGGACGTAACGGTGGAGAACCGTGGGCAGGCGGACTCTCCCGCCGGTAATCTGGAGCTTGTACTCAAACCCGCTGGCTCCTCGGCTAACAAGCCCAAAAGTGATGGTCCCACGATGTGGGACCCGGTGGTTGAAGCTCAGCCCATCGAGCCTCTCAAGCCAGGAGCCAAGAAAGTGATCCACTTCAGCACTCCCTACTCGGCAAACAGCGCCTTCAAGAACCGCACCGGCTCGTTTAAGTGCAACAATATTGAAGCCACCGGTGGTGATGTGACCGTCACCATGACAGCCACCATCAAGTAGGCCTTGGAAGAAGAGCCCACCTCCGCCCTGGCGGTGCCAATTGTCTCAGCTCAGTTGGCCCACTTTGAGTTTCAGGTCACCACTCCATCGGGCGTGCAGGCAACGGTTGCGCTCTCGTCAGGGGTCCAAAGCCTGGATTCTCTGCTGCAATTTAGCGGGGAACACTGGCAGGTGGACTCAGGTGAGAACAGTGTTGAGGTCAGGCGCTTGCAGGGGCAGGCTAGCTTAGAACGTTCCGGGCTCACTCAGCAAAGCTTTCGCGGGGGTGAAAGCTTCGTTCTGCTCGGCCACACCTTCTGGGTGGTGGACGTCCGCAACGCCTACGTAGGGAGTCTCGAGGGGCTTAGTCACGAGTATCAGGGGCGGGTCTGGAATCTCAGTTTTCGGCCCTATCGAGTTGGCCGCCGGAATTCAACCAGGCACAATGATATTGAACTGAACGATCCGACCGTTTCTCGAGCCCAGTGCACGCTGCAAGTGGAGGAGCCCGGGGATATCTATCTGGTTTCTGAGTCTTCAAAGAGTCCTGTGGCCGTGAACGGTCTGGCTCTGGGCGAGGGTGAACGTGCCCGTCTGCGCAACGGCGACGTGCTGCAGTTGGGGCAGTTGACCTTACGCTACCGCCAGCTTGCCCAGAACTTTTTTCCAGGGGATGGCGGACTGCCCAGCACCATTGGGAGTTATGCCATTGTCGGCAAACTTGGAGCGGGTGGCATGGGAGTGGTCTACGAAGGCCGCGATAGCAGCGGAAATTCGGTGGCGATCAAGGTTCCGCTGCCTCATTTCGTTCAAGATGAAGAGTTTGTGCGCCGTTTCAATCGTGAAATGAGATTGGGCGCCAGTCTCAAGCATCCGCGTCTGATCCGAATCCAGCACTTTGAGCCGGCCGGTGAAGGCAAGTATCCTTATCTGGTCATGGAAAAGCTGGCTGACCGCAACCTTGAAAGTCAGCCTCTGCCGGTCCCGTTGACTGTGGCTCTGACATGGACCGATCAGCTGCTGGAAGCACTGGAATGTCTGCATGCCGCCGGAGTGGTGCACCGCGACTTGAAGCCGGCCAACTTATATCAGACCGCGGATGGATTGAAGGTGGCCGATCTTGGCCTGGCCCACCTCCAGGACGTCAGTCCCGACCAGGCCACCCAATCGGGCAGCGTGCTGGGGACTCCCGCTTACATGGATACGGCCGTGCTCAGGGGCCATCCTTGCGATGCGCGCTCTGATCTGTATTCCGTGGGGGTCATTCTTTACGAGTGGCTTACCGGACCCTTGCCCTATCCAGCCGAACCCTTGCAGGTCTTTCGACTCAAGCTAAGTCAAGATTTGCCCCCCCTGGCTCAGGTGGCTCCTCAGCTTCCCCATTCCTTGCGGCACTTTGTGGATTTGCTGATCAACAGCGACCCGGACCTACGCTTTCGCTCGGCTCACGAGGCCCTCCACGCATTGCGTGAACTACGCCAGAGCGACCCGGAACTGGTCTAGACGCGCTTGCCTTCGGCGGCCTGTTCAATCAAGCTGACCAGGACTTTGGATCCCTGCACCAGATTGCTGACGTTGATGTGCTCGTTCACGGTGTGTTCTTCGTGGACGCCGTTGCCGAGTAACACGGTGGGCAGGCCTTTGATGTTGTTGAGCGGGCTGGCGTCCGATCCGCCCATGCTGAAAGTCAAATTCGGCTCCAGGCCGGCCCGTCGCATGGCGGCGGCTCCGAACTGGACCACCGGCTCGCTGTCGGCCAGGTAAAAGCCGGGCTCCTGGCTCATTTCCAAGTCTACCCGCACACCGTGATCCTTTTCTGCTTGAGCGAATGAGTCACGAACCGTGCTTTCCAGGCTGGCGATGTCTTCGGGGGTGACACCGCGGAATTCGCCCGCCACCTGGCATTTGTCAGGAATAACGTTGAATACCGGGCTGCCGTCCGATTCTGTGGTTCCACCCACTACGTTGGAGACGTTCAGTGTGCGCCCTTCGCCTACATAGCCAAGGGGTCCCATATGGCCAATGGCGTCGCTGGCGGCGGCGATGGCGCTGATTCCGGCCTGGGGATTGACGCCCGAGTGAGCGGCTTTGCCACGCACCGTGGCTTGCCAGGAGGCGATGGTGGCACCTCCGCGCATCAGTTCCTCGTTGGCTTCGGCGTCCATATAGTAACCGTAGTCCAGACCCTTAAGGTATTTGGGATCGATTTCGTGAGCTCCGGCGCCGTCGATCTCTTCGCGAGTGAAGCCAATCACCACGATACGGCCGTGCTTGAGCCCCTGCTCGTTGACGATGTCCAGGGCCTCCTTGATCTCGGCGTAGCCGGCCCGGTCGTCGGCGGCAATGTTGGTCTGGTGATCCTTGCTATGGATATCGCCGTTCTCTTCAACCACGAGTTCAATGGTATCATCTGGAGCCAGCGTGGGTGCCTGGGCCGGAACCCGATCCATGTGGAAGAACAGACCCAGTGCGGGCGCATCGGCGGGGGCGTCAGGCGAAGCGGGGATGTCGAAGATAACATTGCCGGTGTTGCTGTCGGTGCGAGGACCCGTATCATCCACGGTAATGGTGGCGCCCGGGATCTTCATGGCGGTGAACTGGTCGACGATGGCGTCGGCCACCACTTTCTCTTCACCGGAAGGGCCCCAATACTTGGCGACCGAGAGGAAGGTGTCGGTCACTCGCTTGGAGTTGACGTTGCTGGCGTAGGCCTGGTTCTTGACTTGCACCATGAAAGATTAGCCCAGGCGTCCGCCAAAAAGTTTGCCGGAAAGTTACCCCTCAGTCCAGCAGACAGACCAGGCCTTTCGCTCCGTCTACGTGCAAGCGCTGGCCGGCACGGATGCGCGCGATATTTACGTTCGAAACGGCGGGCAACCCGAGTTCCCGGGCCACAATTGCTCCGTGTGAAAGCACCCCGCCAGTCTCCACTACCAGCGCGCGCGCTCTTGACATGGCCGAGGTGTAGGCCGGGTCGGTGCTGGGACAGACCAGCACGTAATCCCGAGCGGCGGGAGGCACTTGATCGGCGCGTTGCACCACCAGCGCGGCCCCTTCGGCCATTCCCCAAGAGAGCCCGGTGCCGCTCAGTTCCGGACCACCGCTCAGGTCAGGGGCACGTCCGATGGCTTCCAAGTCATCCGAGAAGATCACGGGAGGGCAGGGGAGTGACTGCAGCAGACGATGCTGACGGCGCCGCCGCGCGATGAGGTCCGGGTCCGGGCGGCCGAGCTCGTCTGGAGTCAGCCAGAAGACCCCGCCTTCCAGCCCCAACCGGGCGTCGATGGCCAGCAGGGTGCGGCGTATCTCGGCCCAGCCATACATCAACCAGTGTCGTGCGCTCTCGCGCAGGCGCAGCCAGGGGTCGGCTGGGCCCGGCTGGCTGTGGGAGGGTGGGGGGGTCGGGCGAAGGTGCGCCAGTTCCTGGCTCAGCAACTCCGGTATTTCCGCCCAGCGAGGATTGGCCAGTTCCATTTCCCCCGGGCCGCGGTGTCCGATCTGGCCGAGAAGATCAGGAATCTCAAGCTCCCCAGCGGCGGCGCGGCTCATGAGACGGGCCAGGTCGGTTTCCGGATCCAGGGCGACCGAACGAGGAGGCTGACCTTGGGAGAGCAACTGAGCCAGGGCTGAGGCTTTCAGGCTGTCAGCCGCGAAGTCGTCCACAATCAATTGAAAAAGTTGTTCAAGTCGCTCGCGCAGGTCTGCGAGTGAGAGCTGATCCAGCGGTTGGGCACGCAGTGCTTCCATTTTGGCCAGAAAGGCGGGCACAATTTGCTGTCGGAGTTGCTTTTCGAGTTGCTTGCGCAGTTGAATCAACCGAGAGTTGGCCTTGAACATCTTCCAAAGAGTGACCGGTAAACGGGGCCAAAAACCGGGGCGAGCCTGACTCAAATTGACCTCAGGGATCGGGTTGAGTGCTTTACGAGGGTCGGCCTTCAGCTTGGCGATTGGATAATCGAAGGGGAAATCTTTGAAATAGAGTCGGACTTCCCGGCTCAGGTTGAGATACGGCCGCCCACAAATTAATTCCGCGACACCCCCTTGGCCCAGTTCCGGATCTGGATCGTAGCCCATGTCTCGATAAAGCTTGCCATAGGCCCCCCGCAGGCTCAGCATGCGATCGACCACGGCCCAGGTCATAGGGAGCGGGTGGGGTAGGGTGTCAGCGACGCTATAGCGGCTCCAGACGGTGCCCTCGGGTCGGGCCCTGGCCGACAGGGCCTGGCGTTGTTCCAGGCAGAGGGTTTCCAGTGTCAAAGCCTGAGCAGTGATCGGTCGTGCTTGCAAAAGCCAGGGCTCGCCCTCCTCGGTATAGGCGAATTCCAGGTCCAGCTCACCAATGTCCAGGATTTGCCTGGCCTGCTGACAGGCTGATAGCAAACACAGCACTTCGGCGTCGCTGAGGCATGCCGGTTCGTCCAGGAGCAGAACCTGCTGCTGCTGGACGCGCCAGGCCGAGGGGCGCACCCGACCGCTCACCAGCGCCTCACCCAGCCCCGGGGTCGCTTCCACCCGAGCCGCCGGCTGGTGGGTGGTGGGGTCGGCCGTGAAAACCACGCCGGCCACGCGTGCCGCCAGCATCGGTTGCACCAGTACCGATCCATCATGAATGGACGAGCGAACCCGCTCTACAGCCTGGAGAAAGCCCGCTTCGTCCGTGACATTCAGGATGGTGGTGAATTGTCCGGCAAAGCTTTGCACCGCTCCGTCCTCTCGGTTGGAGGAGGATCGCACCGCCAGGGGCTGATTCGGAAAGCGAGCTCGCCAGGCTTGCAGCCCCGATTCGAGCGAACAGTCGGGCAGCAGGCAGAATCCGTCGGGGACCCTGGCGCCGGCCTGCAAAAGTCGGGCCAACTGATAAGCTTTTCCCCCGCACTGCGGGCCAGCCTCCACCAGAGGAATCAACGTAGCAACACGAAGCGCTGGCGATGTTCAGGCACTTCCACCTGCCAGCCCTGTTGGCTGAGTCGGTTTTGTTGAGCCAGCAGGGATTCTTCATCCCCGTGCACCAGAAAGGTCGTTTGGGGCGGACTCTCCAGTTCACTCAGCCACTCCTGGATTTCGGCATAGTCGGCATGGCCCGACAGGCCGTCCAGACTCTCGATTTCGGCCCTTACCGGGATGGCCCGCCCATCGATGTCCAGATAGGGATCACCGCACAGCAACTGCCATCCGCGCGTCCCTTCGCACTGGTAACCTGCCAACATGATCGTCGAGCGCGCATCGGGCAAATGATGACGAAGATGGTGCAGAACCCGCCCGCCTTCAGCCATGCCGCTGGCGGAAACGATCACGCGGGGCGGCCGAAAGTTTAAAATGCTGCGGGATTGTTCGGTGGTTTCGCAAATTCGCAAGTGAGGATAACGCAACAGTTGGTCATATTCATTGAGCAATTGCCCCGCATTGCGGCTCAGATAGTCCGGGTAGCGTTCAAACACGCGAATGGCCCGCGCCGCCATAGGGGAGTCGATATAGAGCGAGATGTTGCCGACGTCCAGGGTCTCGAAAAGATAAGCAATATCCTGCGAGCGCTGCACGGCGAAGGCCGGGATCACAAGAGTCGACTTGCGCCGCCGGGTTCTTTCCACCACCTCCTGCAGTTGACCGGCAGCGCTGACGCGACTGTGCAATCGGCCGCCGTAGGTGGATTCGAGCACCAGGAAGTCGGCTCGCTCTGGACGGTCCGGGGCCGCCAGCATGGGCCCCAGTCCCCGACCTAAATCGCCTGAGAAGACCAGGCGCACCGGTTCCTGTTTGGACCAGTCTGGTAGCGGGTCAAATTCCAGCTCTAACCAGGCGGAACCCAGGATGTGACCTGCGTCAAAAAATGTCACTCCCACTCCGGGGCCAACTTCATACTGGCGGTAGTAGTTGCAGCCCTCCATTAACTCCAGGGCTCTGGCCGCATGCTCTTCCCCATAGAGGGGAGAGCCTTCAAGGCGCATGATCTTGGCCGAGTCCGGTAGGAGCAGTTCACAGAGTTCGATGGTGGGCTCGGTACACAGAATAGGACCGCTGAAGCCATCCGCCACCAGGCGGGGTATGGCGCCCGAGTGGTCGATATGAGCGTGGGTCAGTAAGAGGGCCTCGTAATCGCGAGCCGGCACGGGCCAGTTCTGATGGTTGCGTTCGGCCAGCTCCGGATCTCCCTGGAACATTCCGCAGTCGACCATAAAATGGCGGTTTCCGTAGGTGATGGAGTATTTGCTGCCGGTCACGGTTCCGGCTGCCCCTAAGAATTCGATAGCTAGCATATCTAACGTTTGGTCAAGGTCAGTAGCGGCTTGAGCGCGGCCAGGGCGGCGCCGGCGTCGGGAAAACGAGCATCCGGGTTCAGAGCCAGCAAAGTCATGATGAACTCATCAAAAGCACTGGGGAAATTGGGATTGGTTAAGCGCAGTGAGGTCATCGGCTGACTCAGCTTCTGACGAAGCGTCTCGATGAGGTCGTCAGAGTAGGGAAGCCCTGGTTTCAGTCGTTCGTAAAGGATCAGGCCCAGTGAGAAGAGATCGGCACGCGGGTCGATCTCCGCGCCTTGAAGCTGTTCAGGCGCCATGTAGACGGGGGTTCCCATGATCGAGTCGGTTCCCGTCAGACGCGTCCCGTGGATTTTGTGGGCAATGCCGAAGTCCATCAATTTGATGCTGTTGTCTGTTAATACCATCAGATTGGAAGGCTTCAAATCTCGGTGGATGACCCCCTGCGCGTGAATGTAGACCAAAGCTTCCAATGTTTGCGCGGCCCATTCCAAACATCGTTTCCATTCGATAGACCAGGGTTGGAGGGGAACTTTGTCCAGTGGGGTCCCCTGAACGTACTCCATGACCACGTACAGCTCATCGCCCAAGGGCATTTCCAGCACTTTCACCACGCGATGGTGGTGTAATTTAAGGCCCAGTTCGATCTCGCGCAAGAACCGCCGGTGGAAGTCGTCCTGGCTGACGAGGTGGGGCGCGGGCACTTTGACGGCGACCTGATGTCCTTGGTCGTCTTCGGCCTGATAGACCACCCCCATGCCTCCCGTTCCCAGGATGCTGGTCAGCCGGTAATTCCCCACTTTTCGCTTGGGCACTTTGCCATCAGGGCGGATGAGTGGCTCCTGATTGGTTCCGGTGACAGTCCTGGTTTTCCGTATCAGGCTCCTCAGGAGTGCTCCCAAGGCCAGCAAGCTCACTCCCAACAGCCCTGCGATTCTCCCCCACTTGGGCTCATTGTGAAAATCCCTGGGGTGCAACTGAATGCGGTCGTCGGACATATTGACGTCGCGACTGAAAACGCTGGAATAGAGCGGGTGATCGTAGCTGAATTCGACCCGCAGGTCGGTTTTGGGCAGTTGCAGACTGGGGTTGTTTGGCTGCATGAGGCCCATTTCTGTCCACTGGCTGTCGCCGGGTTGCTTGTAGCGTATCTGAGGTGGCTGCTGGAAATAGATTGAAACCGGGCGGGTGTCGGGCGATTGGGCCTGGCACAGGGTGAAAAGGCAGCAGGCGAGTGCCGAAGCTTTACCAGTCCTTAACACTTTTCGTGCATACACTGCGGGGGATTTGCCTTTGTTCCCGAATTTTCCTTTGGTGAAGAGGTTGCGCGGAACGGCAATGATCCACACCCTGGCCTTGATCAGCCTGGTATTGCTGGCCGCGTTCACCCTGGCGGCATCCAGCCTTTCTCAGTTGAATCTGAGTTCTCGCTATTCACAGCGCACCCAGGCGGATTGTACCGCTCGCGCCGCGATGACAGAATTTGTCGTGCGCGCTCGAGCCCTTTCTGGCAAGCACGACGTTACCAGCTTACCGGAACCCATTTTTCCAAAGTTTCGCGGGCACGAAGTCTTGCTCGCCGATCAGCCCAGAATAGACGGTCGAGCCGTGTTGCTGCTGGATAGATGCGTGGACAACAGCGGTGGTGCTCTGCCCGCCAGGAGCGCCTTTGACGCTGCTGGCAAAACCAGTGTGCCGCCCTACTGTCTCAGTGTGGGTTATGAAGTCACCGTTGGCTCTCGTCATTATACCTACGAGAGTCTGGTGCAGCAACGATGGCCCTATGCGCTAACCGCGCCGGGACCTGTGTTGATTCCGGGTCGAGTAGGGCCTTCTCCCTCCGGTGATGCCGACGTAACGGGACTGCCGCAGAAGTTCTGGTCGGCTCCATCCGAGGTGAAGGGTCGAGTCCTTGCGCTTGAAACGGACGTGACCTCGGATGTGGACAGCCACCAGTCGGGTGAAACTCATCTGGGTAACCTGATTAATCCGATCAAGGTCTCCATGTCCGCCTATGAAGCTCTCTACCCCTATGCTTACAGCGGGGGTCTGACCAACGTTCCTATTGTTTCCGTGGGCGGAGGACCCACTTCCACTCATCGCGAGGATTCTAACTCTCGTGTAATCTTGGGCGGCGGCTACAAGATCTATAAGATTTCCACTGGCGGTCTGCCCGTGGACAAGCCGGGGGGGGTCCCCAAAGTTGGGGGTCAGGTCACCGATTATTCCCCGCCACTCCGAACTCAGGGCGGCGCGGCCGGAGACGCGCCGGGAGAAGCCGTACGCGGGGTCAAGCAAGGCTGGGAAGTCACCAGTTACTTCGTGAATACCAAGGGCGCTGTGGTGCGCCGAGGAGTGGACCTGGTCCAAAATCAGCCTGGCAACGGTGATGGGTTTACCACCGAGCAGAAAGTCACCATTAAGGAGGGCAATACTCTTAATGGTCGAGCGCGCTACGACTACTGGCTAAACGGTCAGAATCCAGCCGACGCCCCCTCGCGCGAACGAATGCGTGAACTGTTTACCAAGCCCGACACCTCATCCTGGCCAATCAACAATTTCGCGCGCGCTAAAGAGATCATCATTGCCAAGGATCCGGCACCGGCCAACTTGAGTTCCTCCTCCGGGTTGCCGACTCCGCCGATTTATATTCAGGCATCCACCGGGAAGGTTCGCTATCACGGCAATTTTGAACCCGATGGCTACGATCCGAGCACGAATTTGGGTGTGTTGTATGCGCAGGGAATGGCTGAGTCATTGGGTTTACCCGCAGGCTATGATATTCAGGGCTCCATTAGTCTGCAAGATGTGTCGTTGGCCGTAGACGGCAACCTTTCGCTTTCCAATTATGTCCTGAAGGGGTCCCGGGCAACTCTGATCGTGGATGGAACTCTCACCCTGGACGGCGGCTATCTTGATGCTGGCGACAATGGACTGGTCATTTTCTGTCGGCGTCTGATCATGAAGGCCCAGGGCAATTTCAACGGGTTGATTGTGGCGGAGAAGGGTGCTGCCATTTACGGCGCCGGGGCAGGTGAGCCCCCCAGGGACCCGGGACTGACCATCAAAGGCGGACTGCTGCTGGGCGGAACTGACCTTCTGGTGATTGGCGACCCCACCCAGGGTGGCCTGACGGCCTCTTCATCCATGCTGTCGGCTTTGACGCCCTTGCAGATGCGCGGCCTGATGCTTTCCTCGTGCAAGCTTGAATACGCGCCGCAATATTTGCGTGGTCTGAACAACTTCGGCAATTACGAGGTCCTGGCCACCGAACAACGTCAGTGAGAAGAGTTCGTGCCGTCAGTCTACTTGAGCTGATGGTGGCTTTAGGTTTGCTGGCCTGTGTCATTCCTCTACTGGTCAATCTCTTACCCTCCAGTATGATCAGCTTGAGGCGTGCCGAACGACTGCAGGTCGCAACCACCCTGGCGGCCTATCGTATGGATGAGGCCAATTTGCTCAATGTTGGTCCGGGCTTAAATCTGAATGAGGAAGTGGCCCTCCCTCCCCATCGCTATCGAGTTGCGCGAGAGTTCTACGCTGTGGGTAGCGATCGAGTGGATGTGGTGGTGACGGTTTTGTTGCTGGATTCGAATTTCCCGCCCATCCGGCTGGCCAGTCGCATCGAACGCAGCGGCAGTCGATGAAAGCTCGTTCACGGGCCTTCACCCTGGCCGAAACCGTGGTCGGTTTCGGTATCTTCTTGTTGCTTTTGGGGTTCTTTATACCGATTATGCGCATCTGCTGGAAAGCCTGGAAGCACGGTGATCATTTGCAGACCGCCCAGCGGGACACCCTGGCCCTATCCTATCGACTCCGGCGGGACTACACTTCCGCGAAGCCCGAGAGCCTGGCGATTTTGCGAACTGGGCCGAATGTTTTGATTTCTTTCGTGTCTTATGAGTCGGTTCAGGGAACCGAGACCATGTGGAACGATGCGGGCGAGATCGTCTGGCGTAAATGGGTTCAGTATTTCTTTGATGCCAGCCAGCACACAGTGCGACGGCGTGAACTGGCTCTGAGCGCACCGTCCACCGAGCCCAACGAGCCTCCGCCCATTTGGGATCCAGATAAGACGCTAAAAGTGGCCAGCCATGTTACTCTCTTTCAGGCTCAGAGCAACAGTCTGGACGTCAAGCTGGTGGTAAAGATTCTGACTGAAGAAGAAGAGGCCAGCAGCGCAACCCAAATCTCGGTTCTTCCCTCGGTCTATGCGTTGGATACAGTCGGCTACTAAAACTGGTCCATCAGCTTCAAGGATGGCAGCAAGGTTCCCAGAGTGACTACCCCTACGATAAGGCCCATCAGGAGCATGGCCATGGGCTCGACCAGGCGGATGGAGGTATCCACCGCGTGGTCAAAGTCCAGCTTGGCCGCGTTGGCAATCCATTCCAGCGAAGACACAATATGGCCGCTTTCCTCACCTGCTACCAGGAGTTGGCGAAAGGGCTTGCTGATTCCGGGTGCTAGCTCCAACGCTTTGGACAGTTGTTGGCCATTTCGAACCTTTTCAAGAATATCTTCGCTGGCGTCCAGGAGCAATGGCGAGCCGCTAACAAGCAGGGAGGTCCTGAGCGCTTCCAACAGGCTGACGCCGGATTTGAGTTGCAGTCCCAGGGAGCTGGCCAGGCTGACCTCCTGCCAGGCGCAATAGGAGCGGGCGGTGGGCCCAAACAGCCAGAAGAGACGGTGGTAGCGACGCCGCACCCGCTCGTCGGCCATCAGTTTGCGCAGCAAACGCGGGAGAAGAAAAACTCCAATCAGACCCGCCAGCCAGCTGCCCGGGAAGCGAGCAATGTCACCGACCAGAACCAGGATTTTAGTCGGAAACGGAAGTTCTGCCATCGTCGTGTAGCTCTTAAGTTGGTCTCGCAGCACGAAGGTGGGCAAAACGATGGCCATCGCCAGGCTGGCGATGAGCACCAGAGCCGGATAGACCAGTGCAGAGCGAATGCGGGCCAGGCGAGCGTAGTTTTCTTCTAAATACAGGGCCAGCAGTCCCAAGACTTCGGCTAACTGGCCTGCGTTCTCAGCTGATTTCAGCATGTGCAGCACCATCGGGGAGAAGTTACCCAGGCGACGACAGCCCTCCGAGAGGGGCGAGCCTTTCAGTAAAATCCGGTGGAGCGCTTCGCAAAAACTCTGAAGCACTTTTGACTCGGCGTTTTGGGCCAGGGCGTGAATGCCGTGGAGCAGCGGGATGCCAGCGTTGATGAAAGTGGAGAGGCTGCGAAAGAAGCTGACCTGTTGAGCATTGGGGAGCCTGAAAACGTTTTCGGACTTCATCTCGACCGGACGGGTCGGCATGGCCCTGGTCTGGGCGGGAAACTTCTGGTTGGCGGTGGGATTGCCGACCCGTCGAGCCAGGTTGAGTAAGTTGGTGTAATCCGTATAGGTGAAGCGGGCCACCGTCTTGCGGTCATCTACATACAGCACGGCGGTTTCCGAGCGCCCAGGAAAGCGCACAGGGACGCACATGTAGGACTTGATGCCGGCCAGCAGAAAGGTCAGAGAGCCGTCGATGAGCTTTTGCTGGTCGCTCCAGCAGGGCTCGCCGCTCGAAGCGACTTGCTCCAGCAAACTGACCGAGAGAGCTTCGCTGACGAAGAGCGCATTCTGGTCAAGACCGACCGAATCGACCACCTCCAGTTGCTGGTTCAGGCCACGCCAACAGACAAGGTAGCGCTCCGCCCCGATCCCATCCTGCATCAGCCTGAGAGCTGATTTAAGGCTTTCCGGGTAGGCGCTCATTCAAGAAGCCCTCGATGTAATGATAGTGCTGCGGGTCTTTTCGTTGGAGCTGAGACTTTTTGGTGTCTGATTCCAGGTAGTAAGTCACTCCTTCAGCCAGATACTCCTGAGGATTGGTCTGGGCATAGGCGCTCCACTGGGTTCGATAAGAAGAGCCTTTCTCCAGGTTGCGCTGGTAGTTTTGCTGCAGCAGGCTGTCGCTCTGGCTTCGATAGCGTTCGCCTGATTGGCGGCTGGCAAGGTTGTCCAGGGCATGGCCTAACTCGTGAATGACGTAGTGCCGATCCACCCAACCTCGCCGAAAGCAAGCCAGGCGCTGATCCGGGTAATAACAGGCTCCTGCTTTGGCGGGAACGCGGTCGCTGTCAACCAGCAGCTTGACCCCGCCCTGAATCAGCCGCTCTACGTTTTGCGGACCCAAGGCATTGAGAGCTTTCTGAACGGACTGCTTGTCGTTGCCGCTGAAGCGACCTACCAGTAATTGGTCCAGTTGGGGAGACAGCGCTACATCTGGCTCCAGCGCGCCTCTGCAATTTTGATAGATGAGGTAACCCATTGCGCCTAAACCGGCTAATGGAAGCACCGTATGCAGGGCTCCGGCCAGACTCTGTCCACTGAGCAGCAGGGCTCCGGTGGCGGTTCCGGTCAATCCCACCCCGACCAGAGCGTGGCGTAAAATCGGAGAAGTGGACGTGGGCTGCGAACTGCGCGTAAACAGATCGCCTGGATTCTCACGTGAGTTTTGTGCTCGCCTGGGGGGCTGGGACGATCGGATCGAAGCCTGAATCTTCATCACTTTTCAGGGTAGCATCAGATCGCTGAAAAAAGGCTGAACCTAAATCCGGTGGAGTTACTTCAAGAAGTCCAGCGCCTGCTGTAAAACGGATGCCTTGCAGTCCTCGTGACCCATACCGGGTACATCGATCAGCTTGCAGTTGAAACCATCCGGTAGGAAACCCCCTTCGTAGAGGTCCAGGATATTTCCATGGCGGAAGTCATTTGAGCCCGTGATTAGCACAAACTTTTGGTTTCTACGGGCGTTTTCGACTTCTCGGGCGCTGGCCTGGAACAGGCCATAGTTGGTGTTCCCGTTGCTGTCGGTATGGCTGGTTGCCTTTACGCTGGGAACAGGTTTGTAAAAGTCCGCTCCACAGTCTTGGATGGTGCCGTGGAACAGGTCACTTTGGTAAAAACCCAGCAGGCCGGCGGTGCGTGCTCCACCTGAAAGTCCGGCCGCGTAGATTCGATTGGGATCGATTCTGTGGGTCTGGGACATTTCCAGAGCGGCCAGGACTCCCAGACCCAACCGACGGCGCATTTCGCAGCCGTTGCCGGCCCGTTGAGGACAGACAAAGAGAAGCTTGTTGCTCTTGAGCACGCTGTCCCACCCCGGCGGGACCCCCTGCCATGAGTCGGCATGGCTGATGTAGACGAGCAGTCCCCAGGTCTCGGTAGGGTTGTAGTTGCTGGGACGGTAGACGTAAAATTGTTCCTTTTCGTAGTTGAGCCGGTAGTCGATGGAGCCGCTCATGCTTGGGGGACGGCCTGGGCCGACCGGAAAGGTCAGCAGTTGGCCGGGGACGGCTGAGGCCAGACCCATGGCCAGAAGGAACGAAAAGAGCACTGCAATTTTGCGCATTCCTCCCTCTTAGCCAGGAGTTCGGGGGAGACCTTGTCTCCCCCGAACTGATTGTCAGCGGGCCTTTTTGACTGCGCTCTCGGTTTCAGTTGCTAGTTGGGAGGCTTCCAGGCCACCAATCTTGCTCTGCAACACCTTGCCGTGGCTGTCCATCCAGTAGGTGGCGGGAATCATCTGATCTTTCCCGCGGATTTTCATGTATTTCTTGAATTCCGGAGTTTTGTCCTCATCCACGTTGATCATGACGAGGTTGACTTTGCTTTTGTATGTGGACTCAAACTGAGTCCAGGCGGGCTCCATCGCCACGCACGAGCCTCACCAGGGGGCCCCGAAGTGGACGACGGTGAGACGGGCTTTAGGGGCTGATGAACTATGGGTTTTCATCTCCGCTTTAGCCCATCCCAGACTGCTTAAGAGCAGCACCAGTAGAAGGGTTCTCATAACCGATGATCCTTTCCGTCCCGGTTACCGGGACGGAAAGGCTTTTCCCAATTCCTTCAGGGTTGAACCGGACCCAGATCCACATAAGCCTGGTCGTTCATGACCACAAACGGTCGTTCATCAAAACGGAACCGACCCTTGCCGTCGTGGCGCAGCACCTCTACCTTGCCCATGCCATAACCCATGGGTCCCCTCGAGTAATAGTGGATGGAAATGTGGTAGGGGAAGGCCTCGCCTCCACCGGGAATGTTAAAGCACTCTGGCCCATATCCTGTGGTCACGTCCGCGTAGAGGCGTCCGCCCGAGGCCAGGTTGGGCTGGGAATAGAAGGCATGTCCGCCGCGCGAGTCCTTTATGTGGAAATCCACATCGTTGGCGTCGGTCTCCCAGGTCAACACGAAGCGCAAACTGGGCTTCTTGGCCAGGGGCACGCCCAGAAGATGCAACTTCTTGATCATTGGAGGCCCCTGTGCCGGGTCGCGGGCGATGATGGCCGCGGCCACCATACCCAGGTCGTCCTGTAAGATTTCTTGGACGTCGGCGAAGCGGCCGTCCGGGTATTTGCGCTGCAGTGCTTTCTCCAGCACTTGAAAGGCTTCATCCAGCCGGTTTGCTTTGACGAGACTGTAAGCCAGCATTCGCGCCCCGGAAGGATGGTCCGGCCTCTGCTCCACCGCCTGACGGTAGGTATCGATGGCCAGACGGGAGTCTTTCAGGCTCTCCAGCAGAGCCCCGGCGTAGCGACGCAGGTCAGCTCGCCCAGGGTAGAGATCGACGATGGACGCATAAGCTCGAGCCGCTTCCTTCAATTGTCCGCTGGCTTGCAAGCTGCGGCCCAGTGCAACCAGGGCCAGTACGTCCCCGGGAGATTTCGCGTGCCACTGGCTGGCCAGGCGCAGGGCCATGCCGGTGTCGCCTCGGCGCAACAGCCGATCAATCTGTGCGAACTGCCCGGTCAGGGCAGCCACCCCCTCGTCTTTGGCCTGTTCCTCCTCGTCACGGGGTGCCGGTTCAGTGATCGCCGCACCTTCTCGAGGACTGGGTGCCCGGCGACGCAGTCCGGTCGTGGCACGACCGTCGTCGGCAGAGTGGTAAAGCGAGACTTCCGAAGTATTCTGAGTGGTGGGCAGCACTTCTCGATTGGTTGGATTTGGCGCCCCCGCCGCCAACCTCTGGATCGCGCCAGATTGCTCTAACTGTTTGGCCTCTGGTGCGGGGACTTTGGCTTTGTCCGCATCCATCGGCTTGTTCGATTGCAGCACCACCGGCCCGGGGGCTGCTTGACTCAACAAGATGTCGGTGCGCTTCTCAATCTGCACCCCCTGCTCGCCGGCCACCATGATGTCGCTCAGAGCTCGGCGGTCGATTTTGAAGCGCTTGTAGTCGTCTTCGCTTTCGAGCACCAGCAGGCCGGTCAGGTCGCAAACCACACGGTTGCCGGTGGAAAGTTCCACCATGTGGCGTCCGATCTGCTCCTTCTGCGAGCCCGTGGCCTTGCGATACTGTTGGCTCAGGCGATTCAGGTTGGCTGCCACCGAGGAGCGGTGCAGGAGGGGTTGCGGAACGCTGCTGAGGGCCTGTTGGTAGGTCTGTTGGTCAACGCTCACGCGAACGCTCTGGGCGGGCTGGTTCAGGTGGGCATAGACCACCCTTTCTTCGCCGGGAGCGACGCCATCCAGGCGATTGGGCCAGACCCAGTCCGCTCCCTGAACCGATACTTTAAGACCCGAGGCCGGCTTGCTCTTGAGCTTACCGAGCAGCTGGCTGATGGGCATCTCTCCGTCCAGCATATAGCCGCTCTCAGGTAGACCATGATAGGCCAGGGGTTGCAGGCTTTGAGAATCTCGAATTCCCCCCACCATCAAGAGGTCGAGACGCTTGAAATTGCTGAGCTTGAGAGTTCTTGGGTCGAGCGTGTTAACCCCGTCACTCACCAGCAGCAGTCGGTCAAAGCCCTTCTGTTGATTGGCCCAATCCAGGGCGCCCGCCAGGTCGGTGGCCCCCAGCGGACGGCGACGGGCAAGTTGGGCTAAGTCCAGCGGCACCACTTCCTGGTCGAAGGCGGCCAGTTGGACCTGAGCCTCTCCCCAGCCATCGATCAGCGCCCGCAGGTTTTGGACCTGGCGCTGGTAGCCGGCCGCCCGTGAGGCACTGGTGTCGACCAGAACCAGGACTCTTTCCTTGCCCCGCTGGACCTGGGTCTGCAACTGTGGCTTGACTACCAGCAGCACGTCCTGGCCGTTGACCAGGCCTCCGGAGCCAGGGGGGCGGTGAATAATGAAGTCTCCCTTGGGAGGTTCGGAATGAAGAGTATAACTGAGTTTTTCATTTCCTTGACCATTCCAGACCGTCGCCTGAACCGAAAGCTCATCGACTTTGGGGAGCCCGCTAACGGGCAGACGATAATCTCCCAGGCTTTCCTGCGAATAAGAAATGATGATCTCTTTGTCTCCGGCTGAGGGAATGGGGAAGATGCGCGCCTGAAACTGGTTCCCCGCCTGCTTTTCAAGAAGAGCCGGATCTTGACGGCGGTGCAGAAAGTCCTCGTAGGCTCGGCGCGCCTGCTGAAGTTCCACCACCTCGGCTTCCTGCCAGCCTTTGTCGTTCTTCATCGCCAGTCGGCTGAGGGCGGCTCCCTCGGGCAGGGTGATCTCAAAACGGCCCTCCAAGACACGATCTTGTGGGTTGTGGAATTTGAGGTGCAGTTCGGTGAAGGCCAGTGGTCCTTGCACGGCCACTTTGGCCTGATATTGTGTCAGGCGCAGGCCGACTCCATCCGACGAGGTCAGGTGCACGGGTGGACCGCTGGCGCGGCTGGGAACCACGTTCAGGCTCGCCAGTTCGGGTTGGGCGCTCAGGCCCGCGCTCAGGAGCAGGAGAAGGAGTGTTTTTCGCATTTTGGCCGGGTCGCCAGGGCTCTGGATTTATTTCCGCAGGCGGGCCCTCAGGTCATCCAGGCCGGCCTGGGCGCGCAGAACGCAGGGCTCTTTGACATCCTCCCTTCAGCAGGGAGGCCAGCGGATGGAAGAATCATCAATCACGAGAGCCAGCGTAGCAGCCAGCGCAACAGGCGCACGTAAGGGCTGTAGCGATTCCGCGGAGCCAGGCCGAAATGGGCACCGCCCCGGTCTAAAGCGTCTTCCAACAGTGCGTCGTGAAGGGGGCGGAGCACCAACTGCCACTTGAGCCAGGCCAGCCCGTTGGTGTGGACCTGCATATCGTGTTTCAGGATGCATCCTTCTGGATGTTCCAGTAGTTCCAGGCGGTGGTAGCCGGAAAAGCCGGTCGGAGCGGTAAAGCGAAACTGGACTTCCCTCCCTGGATTGTAGCTTTCGACGAAATAGCCGATTGGACCGTGGCCTCCGTATGAACCCGGGTTGAGTCCCGCGCTCAGGCGCATCCTGGGCCACCGGCCCACCGGCCAGAGGGCTTCCCGGGGACTGGCCAGGTTGTCTAAAAGGTAAGCTGCCTGCTCGGTTGAGCAGGGTAGAATGCGTTCGTGGCTGTTGCGAATCATAGTTTCCTCCAAAGTTCCAGAGCTTGTTGGAGAGCTCGGGTCGCGCCCTCCGGCGCAGGGCGGATGAGTTGGCCGCCGATAAAGGCTGTATACTCCAGGTAGGCCAGAATCTTGACCTGCGCGTGCCCCTGCTGGCGGTGCAGCGATTCCAGGCAGTCCAGACGCAGTCGATCGATCTTGCCGATCGCCTCGGCGACTCGCGCGTCACGCAGGCCCCAGGCGCGCAGTGCCAGCTCCAGAGGGTAGTCCAGTTCCCGGACGACCTGAGTCAGGCGTCTGGATTGCCTGACCGGGTCGCTTTCCTCTTCGGCCTGGCGCATGGGTTGATGGGTGAAGACCTCCTGCCACCAGTCCAGCAAAGCCTGGTGATAGTTGGCCAGATTGCCGAAGTGGTGATAGAAAGAACCCTTGGTTACTTCCAAGCTCTGAGCCAGACGCTCGATGGTAAGAGCCTGCTGGCCTTCGCTGCGCAGCAGGCTCAGGCCGGCCTCGATCCAGTCCTGGCGAGATTTCCTCAAGGCCATAGTAGAAATCCCAACAGAAGACTAACGGGCGAATAGATCCAAAGGCTCAGTCTCTGATAGGGAGTGCCGCGGATGGCGGGGCGCCAGCTGCTCTCGAAAAATCCCAGACCTCCGCGCAAGCCAAAAACGACGGCTGAGGTGCGTGGAAAGAACCAGGGTCCGCCGATCAGCAAAGTGGCGACCGTCCAACAGGCCAGTGAGCCGGGCAAGGGGCGGTCACCGATGACCATTGAGGCCAGTTCGTGGCGGGTGCGGCCCGGCCAGAGTCCGCCCTGCGCCCAGTAGATATGCAGAAGGGCCAGGGCCCAGAGCAAGAACCAGATCATAAATACACAATACCATACGGTATGGTATGCAGGTCAAGCTTGATCTTTTTGCGCGCAGACTGTAAGATTGGTTGCGCGCAAGGAGGTTTCGTGAATCCGGAAATTCGTTTTCGAGTGCAACCAGAGATCTACCAGATGGCCGATCGGCGAGCCCAGGACTTGGGATTGTCCGGGGCCGAGGCGGGCAAGTCGGCCGGGGTGCCTTTGTTGGCCAGGGCTGCTCTCTATCAGTGGTTGGGCCTGGCCTGGCCGGAGGACCTGCCCAGACCAAAGGAGGGTCCACCTCGCGTCCTACCTCAGGGCCAGGCCTGCGTGACGGTGCATCATTCGCTCAGTGAGAACTACCGCCGACTTTGCCTTGAAGTCCAGGGACAGGCCTTGCCGGCCGCCTGCGTCACGATGCTGGAACTGGATGCGCGCAGTGCTCCGGCCGATATCCGTCGCTGCCTGCGTCTGGATGAAGAAGGCCGACTGAGCGGAACCCTTCATCTTCTCGAGTGGGAGACGGAGGGACCGGTTGATTTGCAGCAACTGAATCGATTTCTGGCTGAACGGGGGGCAAACTGCTCTCCGTTGGAAGCGGGCGAGTGGCAACAGATGCTGGCTTCCTGGAGTCAGGAGCATGGCTCGGAGTTGTTGCGCGCAAGGCTGGAGGAAGGCTTTTCCTGGTTGGCGCTGGCCGAACAGGAATGGCTTGACTGGCGTATACAACAGGCCCTGGGGGAGCGTCTGAGTTTCGAGGAACTGCGCGCAGAACAGTCTCTGGCCGGGCCCGATTGGGTCCATTCACTCTATCCAGACCGGGAGCCCTCGCTGGAACGAATTCAACTGCTGCGTGGAATACGCTTGAAGTGCCAGGAAATCCCTGGCTTACGGTTGGCGCTGGTGAAAGGTTCTCGAGAGCGAATCGAAAGCCGCCGCCGCACCAGCGAGCCCCCTTTCACCGCTGTTCTCTGGCAGCTCCACAGTCCAACCGGACGACAGATTGGATTGCTTTCCCATATTTCGAAATAGGAGGAGCCCATCATGGCTTACCGTCCCTGTCGCTTCCGCAGCTCCCAATTGGGAGTCTTTCAATGCGAGAAGCATCTGTTTCAACACGTCAGTCCTGAGGTTTACAACGAACTCTATGAATTCTGCATCGAGCATGTTCCGGATCGCTTCTGTTGCTACATTGACTTTGGATTCAACCTGGATGGGGAGGCGCCGCGCTTGTTCATGAACTGCACTCACCCCTATCAGAGCCGTCCCCTGCGCAGCTTCCGCGACTGTATTGAGGAATGCGACTTTGGCGACAAAGAGGGCGAATCGTTGGGCTAGTCTCGAACCCCGTGTTTGGTGAAGCGAAGCGGCCAAACGCGGGTTAGGGACCCACGTAGCCGTGGAGGTCCGAGGCTTGCTGAGGAACTCCAAGCGTCCCTACAGTTCGATTCTCATTGTCCGGGCGACGCACGGCGGAGGCAAGTTCCGAACAGGAGTTGGGAACCAACGGAGGCTCGTCTCACATGGTTGCGCTAGAAATGGCTAAGTTTGACCGAGGTGGCGCTCGGGCCAGTTGCTGATCAACGCGTCCACACCCTGTTCGATCAGCTTCTTGCCTTGTCTGGGGTTATCCACAGTGTAGACCCCAATCTTCTTTCCCGCGCCGTGAACAAGCTCGATCATCTTGTCGTTGATCAGTCGCTTCCCAGGTATAATCAGGTCAGCCTGGCGTTGCACGTCTCGACGCCGCAATCGGTGCAGGGTCAGTCCGTAACCGGCGGAGGCCCCACCCAGAATGCCGGCCAGCAGCCCGGCCGCTGCAGGCAATGCGGATGCGCCGGTTAACAAAGCTGCACTCAGGCCTGCGAGGCCCAGGATTCCGCCGATTTCGGCTCCTTTCATGGCGTTGTCTTTCAAGGGTTTTTCGTGCACCAGAACGGCCGTCGTCAGCTCAGGGGCCAGCTTCTCGAATTTCTCAACGAAGTCACCGTCGAATGACATCACCCAGGGGTCGCGCAGGCCTGATTGTCGGACGGTCTCGGCCAGGCCATACTCATCTCCGGGCTCAGGATGCTTGACTTCTATGTCCAGCGCCACGTCATTGGCCACGGCCCAACTGATGACCTCAGTAAACAGGGGAAGGCGTTCGCCTTGACCGGCGTCCAGTTTCTCGATGTCAACCGTATGAAAGCTGCTGACTTTGCCCTTGCCGTTGGTGGTGCGATCGACCGTCGGGTCGTGAATGACCACATAGTCCCCGTCGGCCGTCTTTTGAATATCGAACTCGATCCGGTCTGCGCCGACCTCATGGCCTTTGCGAAAGGCGCGCATGGTGTTTTCGGGTTGGGACCCGTGGCCTCGATGGGCGATGACTTGCACGTGATGCCTCCCGGTCGCTCCACCGGAGGTTGGCCTGTGTGGCTCTCAAACTCAGATTAAGGACGCCAACTGAAAAGATTCCGAAAATCGTCTCAAGGGATGACCAGCGTGTTTTCCGACCCTTTCAACCTCATTACGACAGGTTTCTTGTCGTCCTTCTGCACCGATATTTCGGAATCGGCGCAACCAGCTGAGCGCTCCAGCAGAACCCGCTGGCTGCCTGGCGGAAGACTCATCACGCGGGTTTGAGTGCCCGAACCTGGAGGTTCAAAGAGAGACTGATACTCTACTTTGATCCTCACGGGGCGCTTCGAGCGGTTTTCGACCCCCAGGGATTTCACTTCTAAAGGTGGTGATTTAGGAATCGATTCCAGGGTCTCGCGCCAGTTTCGGCCAGGGATAGCCAGGTTGGCCAGATCTTTCCGGTAGGTGTCGCGAAAGCCGTGCTGCAGCACCTCGTTTTCCACGGTAACTCCGGCAAAGTTGAGGCCCACCAGGCTGTAACGTTCTCCCGTCCTGGCCAGCAGAGGAGCTCCGGAGGTGCCGCCCCACATGGCGCAGTTGTGAAACAGGATCTGAGGTCCCACATCACTCACCGCCCCCGGGCAACGATAGGGGCGGTCCATGTCGCCGAATTGTGGTCGGGCTTCCTCCGGACATTTGCAATAGCCCAGCAGTTCAACTTCCGCGTCCTGCCACTCCGAGTCAGAAAGGTAGCGACATTGGAGCCACCCGTAATATGCTCCAAGAGGCCGATCGATTCGAACGATGGCCCAATCCTGGCCCGCCTCGATGCTTGAGCTGGCGTTCTCGAGCATAAAGGCCTGTTTTAGTCTCGCCTTGTGGCTGGCCTCAAAACCCAGTCCAAACTCGATTTCAACGTCATCATAGACCTGACGTTGGGGATTGCTGATACAGTGGCCACAGGTCAGCACCAGGTCAGGTCCGATGAGCACGGCGCAGCCCAGCCCTCCGTGGGCACTGGTGCGCCCCAAGGCTGTGAAAGGCCAGGAGTTGGGCGCCAGATGGCGCTGGTCTGGTGCAAAGCCGACCGCCCAGGCCGCCGCGGCCAGCCAGGGGAGACAGAACAGTCGTTTCATGAGAGCAAGCCCAGGATATGCAACAGTAGTGGGTCCTCGTCCGCTTTTTCGTAAAGCCATTCTTCGTTTAGCCAACCTTTGCGTGGGGGCAGGCCCGCCGGGTTGATCTGGATCGAGTGCTCAAAGGATTCGAGTTCTTCCTCGCTGAGGATGGCCAGACGAAGTGCCACCTGCTCTTTGACGGTCCGGGTTGCCGGATGCGGATCATACTTGGTGGCCCGGGCCGCCAATTTGCGGGCTTTGCGCAGACGAGCCCTGGTGGTGCTGAGTTTAGCACCGCTAACCAACTGAATACGCAGGGGTGGGGAAGGGGGTTTGGGTTTGAGTTCGACCTTCAGTTCTTTGGCCTGCGATTCCACCTTGGCAGACACTTTCTTGGGAGAAGGTGCGATGCCGTCCTTGGGGGCGCTCTCAGGTTGTGCTGGAGGTGGGACGGGACGAGGTTTCAGTTCTCCGGAAATCTTCGGGGCGGCCTGGGGGGTTGGAGTGACATGATAGCTTCGGGCCAGTCGCTCGCTGGGCACTTTGTGTTGCAAGGCGGCCAAATAGTTATAGGCCAGCTTCTCCAGACTCTGGCGGGTGGGGGTCATCTGGGCGAAAGAGATCTGGAGACGCACCTGACCCAGGTCGATTTCGATCAGACCGGAAGGCAGGCTGCGGCACTGGACCTGGATGCATTGCCCCGCTACAGTGAGGCTGAAGTGGTCGGCAATGGACTGCACCTGGGGCGGCGGCTTTTGCGGGGGTAACGGCAACGCCTGGGAGCCGGAATACATAGTGCTGCCACGACGCGAGATGACCTCTGGCACGCCGCTTGGGCTGACCTCCACCAGACTCTGGCTGCTCAGGTCGGCGTGTCGGATGGAGCCGTCGCTTCGGTAAGTGACTATGCGCTGAGCCTGGATGTGAACATGCACCGAGTCGCTCAGGATGTGTTCACCTGGACCGAGCTGGTCCAGTTGCCGACTGCCTCGGGTCATTTCCCGGGCCAGGCTGGTATGAAGACGGGCATACTCGGACTTTTGCAGAGCGGTGGCCTCATCATCCTCCGGATCCGGTTCGGTGGCTTGACGGATGGGGTCGGGAGGCAGGCGGTAACGCTCAGCCCTCAGGAAATCAACCGTGGCCAGCACATCGTTGTAATACTTGTGATGTCGTTTGAGTTCATTGGCCGGAACCTGGGCACACCGTGCCGCCGTTAGCGGACGTAAGCTTGCGATGGGGGGGAGTCTGCTGGCCGAGATCTCCATCTCGGGCGGATTTCCACGAGCGGAGGGGAAGCCCTGGTTATGAACAGACTGATGCTGCTGGATATCTACGGGCTGGTGTATCGAGCCTTCTTTGCTCTGCCTCCCCTGACCACCACCCGGGGAGTTCCTATCAATGCCGCCTACGGCTTCACCATGATGCTCAACAAAATAATGGCTGAAGAAAAGCCCACTCATGTGGTGGCCTGCTTCGATCGCGGCCTGCCGCCGGAACGTCGCGAAATCTATCCGGACTACAAGATGCAGCGAACCTCCATGCCGGATGACCTGCGCTCACAATTTGGAATCATTCGGCGCATTCTGGAAACGCTTCAGATCCCGGTCGTGGAGCTGGAAGGCCAGGAAGCGGACGACGTCATCGCCACGCTGGCCCGTCTGGCCAGTGGTCACGAACGGCTGGTGGTGACCGGAGATCTTGATCTGCTGCAGATGATCGAACCGGGCGTGACGGCTCTTGTCACTCGTCGAGGGATATCGGAGTTGGGTCGCTATGATGTGGAGGCCGTGCGTGAACGTTTCGGTTTGGATCCGGCTCAGTTGGCGGACTATCGTGGACTGAAGGGCGATCCTTCCGACAACCTCCCCGGTGTGCCCGGAGTAGGGGAGAAGACCGCCACCAGAATCCTGCAAGCCGCGGGCACTCTGGATGCTTTGCTGGCCAACCCGTCGTTGGCGGGTACGCCCAAGCTGCAGGGATTGATCGAACAGTTCGGGGCGCAGGCCAGGGCCTGCCGGGACGTTTCTCTGCTGAAGCGGGACCTTCCGGTGGAGTTGAACTGGGAAGCGGCGGCCGTGCGCCCGCCTGACCCGGATGCGCTTTATCGGCTCTACTACGAGCTTGAGTTCAAGACTCTCTTGCGCAGTCTGCCTGAGCCTGAGAGCATGGCCGCGGTGAAGGCAGAGGAAGCCCTGGTGGGGCAATGGCAGCGTTTGGAGGCCGGCGCCGACCTGAGTTTTCTGGATCCGGCCCAGCGCCTGGCAGTGGTTCTGGGGGTGGACCGATTGGGAGTCGCCACCGGGCCGAATCAGGGTTGGGAGCTCCCAATCAGGGCTTGGGGTCAGCTTCCCGGTTGTCCAATGGTGGTCTATGACTGCAAGCGCCTGTATCGACTCTGCGCCGCGCGGGTGGTCGACGACCCAATGATTGCCGCTCATCTACTGGATTCTTCCAGGAGTTTTGTAAACGTGGAGGATGCTGCCCAACAGTTCTTGCAGCGGAACCTGCCCGACGAGGGTTTGGGGGCGGCGGCCGGGGCTGCCTGGCAGCTGGCTCCGGTGCTGGCCGAAGGCTTGCGGGAACGTGGACAGAGCCAACTCTATGCCGAGGTGGAGCTGCCTCTCGCTTCTGTCCTGGCCGACATGGAGCGCCGTGGGGTGACGGTGGATGTTTCGGTCCTGGGCAGTATCGGGAGCGAGTGCGAGGCATCAATGCTGCGCTTGCAGAGCGAGATTTATGCCCTGGCAGGCGAGGAGTTCAATCTTGGATCTCCTCAACAACTGGGCGTCATCCTCTTTGAGAAACTGGGCGTCCCGGGTGGCAAACGCAACAAAACCGGTTGGGGTACCGGGGTCGAGGTGTTGCAGACTCTGGAGCATCCGATTGCGGCCAAGATTCTGGAGTATCGAGAGGTGGCCAAGCTAAAGAATACCTATATTGACGCCATTCCGGGCCTGGTGGACGGAGATGGTCGGCTGCGCACTCAGTTCAATCAGACGGTTACGGCCACCGGGCGCCTCTCTTCCAGCAATCCCAACTTACAGAATATTCCTGTGCGCAGCGAGCTGGGCCGACGGATACGCCGGGCTTTTGTAGCCGAAGAGGGCAAAGTGCTCCTGGCTGCCGACTATGACCAGATTGAGTTGCGTTTGATGGCTCACCTTTCCGGTGACGCGGCCATGCGTCAGGCCTTTCTCAGTGGTCATGACATTCACGATTTCACCGCCCGCCAGATCTTTTCGACCGAGCAGGTGACCGCCCAACAAAGGCGGGTGGCCAAGTCAGTGAATTTTGGACTGCTCTACGGCATGTCGGACTTTGGTCTGGCTCAGCGTCTGGAGATTCCCAAGACCCAGGCGCGCGAGATGATGGCGGCCTACTTTGCTCGCTTCCCCAGCGTTAAGGCTTACATTGCCGGCGTGTTGGAAGAAGGCCGGGCCAACGGATACGTCAGCACCCTGCTGGGTCGGCGCCGCTACATGCCGGCCCTGCGCTCCTCCAACTATATGCAGCGGGCCGCCGCCGAGCGCGAGGCGACCAATGCTCCCATTCAGGGTAGCGCCGCCGATCTGATGAAGATGGCCATGGTTCGCCTGGACGGGTTGGTGCCGGGAATGCTCCTGCAAATTCACGACGAGTTGATCTTTGAAGTGGATCAGGCGGATGCTCGTGAGCTGGCGGGCCTGGTTCAGCGCGAGATGGAGTCGGCCCTGGCATTGGATGTTCCCCTGGGAGTCAGTCTCAAGTGGGGCTCCAATTGGTTCGAGGTGGAGCCGTTTGCTTGACGTGTTGGTGATCGGCGGAGGGTTCTGGGGCTCCGCCATCACTCAGCGCCTGCGCCGGTCAGGGCTGAATGTGGCGTGTCTGGATGCGGACCTGGAGGGTGCGGCCTCGCGCGCCGCCGCCGGCCTGGTTCGCCACAGCAGCTGGCACTCGCCACCAGCGCCCTGGTGGGAACAAGAGCACTCCCAAGCCTGCCACGAGTTCTTTAGCCAGGGATGGGTGGATGAATACACCTTCAATCGCTACCAAACAGAACCCCGGCTCAAAGGCACGGTCTGGTGCGGCGACTTCCCCTGGGTCGAGACGGAGCCCGCTCGCATCCAGCGTCTCCGGCCTGAAAATGGTGGCTGGTGGGCCGAAGGCTGGCAGGCCCGGCAGGTCGTGCTGAGCGCAGGCTGCTGGTGCGACCCGATCCTGGCCGAGAGCGGCCTGCCCCTGACTGGCGTCCAGCCCTGGAGGGGCTCCGCTCTGTTGGCTCGAGGAGGCATCCGGCGAGTGCTCACAAGAACTTATCGTTTGCCTGGCGACACCCGCACGCGCACGATGACGGCTCGCAACTGGGGGAAAAGTCAGCTACGTCTGGGAGATTCCCTGCCCGATCGCGAGCCTGAGCAACTGGCGGAGATGCGGTGGTTTCTGGGCAACCTGCAGGTCACGGAAGGGGAAGAGATCTGGGGATGGCGGCCGCGCCTGGCCCGGCCGTTGGTCGAGAACTGGGCGCCCGGACTTGTGGTGGCCACCGGCGGACATCGTAACGGCCTGGCGCTGGCTCCGGCGGTGGCTCTGCGCGTTCAGCAACTGCTCCAGTCCCAGCAGATGACCGCCCAGTCGTCGGTCTGATCTCGGAAGGTTTTGATGGTTTGGAATCCGACTCGGTGGTGGGCTCTCAGCGAGCGGGGATTGCGCGTGGAGACCTCCGTTACCAGTTGATCAAAGCGTCCTTGATACTGAAGTTTGTGCTCGGCGTAGAGCGCATCAAAAACACCGCTGCCTCTGTGATGCGGAGCCACCGCCACCTGACCCATCACATACCAGCGAGGCTTCAGCGGGAGCGACTCCAGCATTTCAAACATGGGCTCTAAAATGGGCACCAACCCCCGTGTCTCGATCGGCATGCTCAGGGCATAAGCCACCACCTGGTCTCGCTCATCCCAGGCCAAAACGCTGGGACAAAGCTGATGCATGGCGATCAGAATGTCGAGATCATGTTGGACGGTCACAAAGCCATCCTTGGTTGGGGTGCGGCTGGCACGCTGAAGTTTGAGCACACCCTGCAAATCCCGAACTCCTCGGGCCAGACCGACTCGCGTCATTCGAAGAAGGCCACCACCGGGGCGTGATCGCTGGTGCCGAACTCACGCTGACTGACGCATTCTTTGGCCCTCGCCGCCAGGTTGCTGGAAGCCAGGATATAGTCGATGCGCCAACCGATATTTTTCTGGCGCAGCTCTCGCCAGGGTGCCCACCAGCTGAAAATGCGGTCATCCTCGGGATACAGCTGGCGTTGGACATCGCAAAAACCTTGGGCCAGCACCTGGTCGAACCATTCCCGTTCCTCCGGCAACTGTCCGATGACGGGCTTAGCCTTGCGCTCCTTGGGATGCACGTCCATCATCTCTCGGGCCACATTCAGGTCTCCGGCCAGGACTACATTGGGAGCGCTTTGCTCGGCCAGGAAAGACTTAAGATTGCCCATAAAGCGCGTCTTGGCCTCAAAGTCTTTGCCTCCATTGGGGACGTAAACCGAAGTGACCGAGAGCTCTCCCACGCGGGCGTTGACAATGCGACTTTCAAAGTCAAAGCTGGGGTGGCTGAAGTCGGGCTGTCCCAGTCGCTGGTTGATGATCAGGGCGACGCCCGAGTAACCTTTGCCGCCCCCGTGCCAGTAGCAATGGTAGCCGGGAAGGGCAAACAGGTCCATCGGAATCTGTTCGTGGGTGACGCGAATCTCTTGAAGGCAGAGCACATCGGGTTGCTCGTTCTGCACCCATTCCAGTAACTGGCTGGCGCGAGCGCGAAGGCCGTTCAGGTTCCAGGTGGCGATTTTTAACGGAAATTGCATGACGGGCGCTTGGCTGATCGGGCCTGGGATTCCTGGCCGTTAATTGAGGGTTGGGGCCAGGCTCACGCGGTTGCGGCCGCCCCGTTTGGAGACGTAGAGGGCCTCGTCGGCCACCCGGGTCAGGTCGGCTTTATTGGCGGCGTCGCTGGGGTAGCAGGCCAGTCCGATGGAGGCCGTGACCTGCACCCCCTGATTGGCAAAACGGAGCTGGAAGGTCTCGCGAATGCGCTCGCACGTTCGGGCGGCTTCATCCTTGGGCACGTCTTTCAGGATCAGGGCGAATTCGTCGCCGCCATAGCGACAAACCACGTCTGAATGGCGCACCTTATCCTTGAGCAAGGTGGCGATTTCTTTAAGCAGGGCATCCCCCGCCGGATGTCCCAGCGTGTCGTTGTAGGTCTTGAAATTGTCGGTATCGACCATGACCAGGCACAGTGAGGTCCCGCTTTTTTCTGCGGCCACGATCTCCTCGCTCAGGCGTACCTGGAAGAAGCGGTGGAGATACAGCCCGGTCAATCCGTCCGTAAAAGCCATCTGCCGGGTTTGCTCGTAGAGTCGAGCATTGTTCATGGCCACGGAAGTCTGGTAGGCGACGGTGGTCACGAGTTGGCGATGTTCTTCGTTGAATTCGTTCTCGCTCACGGCCCCCAGGTAGAGGAAGCCTAGCAACTGGCCTTCCGCCCGCAGGGCCGCTACGATGGCGCTGCGTTCGTTGTGGATCAGCGTCTGACCGGCCCGGGTGTTCTCCACCAGCAAGGCTTCGCTGAAGTTGCTGGCCCGGCCCAGAATGCCATCTTCGGGACGCAGGGCCAGGCTCTCCAGATAGTCAGCGTACGGGCTGTTGGAATGTTCCACTTTGAGCAGTCCTGATTCGCCAAAGGCCAGAAAGATGACGCTCTGGGCATTGGGAACCATGGCTCTGAGATTATCGGTGACGGCCCTCAGGGTGTCCCGTAACTTGAGCGACGTTCCGATCGCCGCGCCCAGTTTCTGGAGGCCACCTAACTGACGATTCTTGGCTTCCACCGCAGCCCGAGTGTCTCGTTCTGATTCCAGCAATTCTACCTGCTTGCCGAAAAGTTGGGCCGTCTTTAAGGAAGGCGCCGCGAGATCGGCCAGGACTTTAATTCGTTCCAGGTGTTCGGCTCGATGGGTATGAGGGCGAACCGAACCCAGGTAGATCAGTCCAAGGTTTTCGTTGCGCACTCGGAGAGGGACCAAAAGCACTGATTGTTCATCGGGCAAAATCTGGTCGTCGGCCAGTTCTTCAATCAAGAAGGGCCTTTTGTCGCGCATGGCTTTGGAAAGCAAAGCGGGATTGGGTTGACCTTTCTGGTGGTTGGGCAGTTCAGCGGCGATGATGTCCAGGCCTTCACCCATCAGCACCAGACAGGACTGATAGGGAACGCGCGAGCGCCGGATCATGGAGAGCACAATCTGCGAAGTTTCCCTGAGATGGGTGGAGGATCCCAGTGATTGGGCCACTTCCGAGATCAGGGCCAGCTCTTCCTTGCGCTTGCCAAGTTCTTCCTGGAGAGCATCGCGCTCCCTGATTACCTGTTCGGCCTCGTGCTTGAATTTGCGGACCAAATTCTCTTGCTCTTCCTCTTGAGCCGAATCCTGGCGGGGCCGGGCCGCAAGATAAGTGACTCCAGAGGTTGTGGTTACTAGCATTGCCAGGGCCCAGGAAGACAGCAGCATTTCTTCATTGTATTGGATAATCTTAACAAACGCCAGGGAAAAAAGGCCGACTTTTTTGGAGCAACTCCTGCACCTACAGGACGGGCGTGTCTGTCTGTGCTGGGGTTGGAGAAGGTAGGCTCAGGGCGTGATTCGGATCGGCTTGAGCGGTTATCTCTATCAACACTGGAAGGGGGCCTTCTACCCACTGGGCCTGCCCCAGCGTAGATGGCTCAGTCATTGCGCTCAATTTTTCAAAACAATTGAGTTGAACGGTACTTTCTATTCTCTGAAGTCGCCTTCCATTTTCCGCCGCTGGCGCTCCGAGGTGCCCGAGGACTTCTTGTTCGCCGTTAAGGGTTCGCGCTACATCACTCATCAACTCAAGTTGCGCAATCATCAGCAGGCGCTGGCCAATTTTTGCGCCAGTGGAGTGTTGGCTCTGGAGCATCGGCAGGGTCCTTGGCTCTGGCAGTTGCCCGAGATGCTGCATTATGACGGGGAGCGTATCCAGAACTTTCTCAACAGCTTGCCCCGCACCACTTTTGAGGCCGCCCGGCTGGCTCACGGTCACGACCAGCGGGTCAAGGACCCGCTCTGCGGTTGCGAGCTGGACCGACCTCTTCGCCACTGCCTGGAGGTGCGCCATCCCAGCTACCTTCAAGACGAGTTTTATCAAATGCTTCAGACCAGGGGAGTGGGGCTGGTCTGGGCGGATACCGCCGGGCGTTTTGTCTGGACCGAGAAGCTGACTACGAATTGGGTCTACGTTCGCCTGCATGGCGCCCAGGAGCTCTATGTGAGCCGCTACACCGACCAGGAATTGGACTGGTGGGCCGCACGCATTAGCGAGTGGCGAGAATCCGGAATGGACGTCTATGTCTATTTCGACAACGACGGAGCAGGGCATGCACCCTATGATGCTTTGCGGCTGCGTCAGCGAGTGGAGGACCTGGGCCGGGAGGTGGCCCGGATTCCAGAGGGGTTTCGCGGACGGATGTGAACCCCTAAAGGGTGAGGCTGCCCTGGAATTGGTTGTCGGGAGGGGCCCTGTTGGGCTTCAACGGTTGGGCTCTGACCGCATTGCTCCAACCTGTTTTGGGGAGATGGCTGGCCATCGAGCAGGCCCGCAATTTGTCTATCGCGCTCGCGCTTTTTGGGATGCTGCTCCCGCCTTTCTGGCTGAGTCGCCAGATGAAGCGCAAACGGATCTGGTTTGGCCGCTATCTCTTCGTCCTGAACGGGCTGCTGGCCGCGGCGTTGGTTTACTACGGATGGCATACGCCAGCGCCGCCAGCTTCCGGCGTTCCCAGCCCCACGGCCTCGGCCAGACCCCGGCCCCGCCCGAGGCTAGTGGTTGCGACCGAGACGCCCGCGGCAGTGGCTCTGGTGACGCCTACCCCCGAGGCCAGTCCCACCCCCGAAGCCCAGGCGCATTTCGTCGGCCCGGCTGAGGCCGGAAAAAAGTATGCGGCCGTTGACCGTTACGCTCTGGACACCCCTCCGAGCATGGAGAAGGATCCACTGACCTTGGGACGCTATCTGGCCGCCGGCGCCCGCAACGATGAAGAAAAAATACGGGCTATCTATCGCTGGGTCACCGACCGGATCAGCTATGACGCCAGGGCTTTTTATGCCGATGATTTGCCCGACCCGTCCCCAGAGGTTACCTTACGTCGGCGGACTGCGGTTTGTGGAGGCTATGCCAGGCTCGTCTATGAGTTGGGTCAGGCCGCTGGCTTGAAGGTCGAGGAAGTGGACGGCTATGCGGCCGGAGTGGGTGCCAATCCGGATGAGAAGGAAAATCACGCCTGGAATGCGGTCAAACTGCCTGGAGGCTGGCGACTGCTGGATGCGACCTGGGGAGCTGGCGACCTTGGAGATGATCACCAGTTTCACAAGAACTTCAAGGAGTTTTTCTTTCTTACTCCGGCCGAAGGCCTGTTGGTGACCCATTTTCCGAGCGAGGAGAAATGGCAACTGACCCTACCTCCGATTTCGCGACAGGAGTTTCTGCGTCGACCCAAGCGTCGGCCTGAATACTTCCAACTGGGTCTCAAGGTGGACCAGTTGGTAGGAGAATTGCAGGCTGACCCTCGGGCCACTCTGGACTTCCAGGCGCCTCAGGGGCTGTATCTGGACGCCGAACTGCTTTCGGAAAAGGAGAAGGAGGTCCAGGGCGCCAGCCTGGTGGACCGGGATGGGGATCGCATTGTGGTCAATGTCCTGCCCCCCGAGCCCGGTCGCTACACCCTGCGCATCTTCGCATTCCGTCCGGACTCCCAGTATGGTCAGGAGGTTTTAGAATATCGGGTTCAGGCCCGAAGCGGCCAGCCCGACGGATATCCTCAGATCTACAAGGAGTTCCAGCAGCACAGCGGACACATTTTTGGGCCCAGCACAGGTCGACTCAAGCCAGGCCTGCAGCACTTTGAGCTGGAACTGAGCGGCGCTCGCCAAGTGCATGTGGGCGATTGGGAAAACGAATTGCAAAGAGATGGCGACCGATTTGTGGGCGACGTGCTGGTGGAGCCGGGCGAATTGAACCTTTACGCGGTTTTCTCGGGTGAGCGCGGCCAGGGAATCGTCACCTATCAAGTGGGCAAGTAGGGGACGCTGATCCCCCCCGGGGGATGATTCATCACTCGCGGACTTCATCAGCGAGTCGGCTAAGATGAGGGCACACAGGAGGTTCAAATGGATCATCGACACACCCAGGGCCCGGCCTGGCTGAGCCCGGAAGACGAAAAGAAATGGAACAATCTGCCCGAGGAGGCTACTGAGGAGCGGCCGCCGCTGATCGCCAAGCCCTTTGATAGTCTGCCGGCCACGCCTCGCAGCGCGCCGGCCGTTACCAACGGCTTGCCGGAAGGAACCTGAATGTAAAGAGCTCCTAATCGGACAACCAGATCTGGGTGGCTGACTCCAAGATAGGCAGATGCCCGTTTTGGGTCGCCGCCTGGTTCTGAGTGAAGAACTCCCGGAAAACGGTCCCATCGGGCACGGCTGCCGGCCAGGTAGGAATTGCCCGACACGGATCAGGACCCCGTCGGGCCACCACCAGGCAACGTTGCTCTCGCGTCTCGCGCAAGTAGGCCAGGGTGTTTTCTTCACAATACAGGCTTTGGAGTGAGCCCCGGGCCAACGCGTCCGACTGTTTGCGCAGCCCGATCAGTTGACTCCATTCAAGGAGCAGGGGATGGTCCCAGCTGGATTCATCCCAGTTCATGGTGCGGCGGTTGTCAGGATCGCGTCCACCCTCGAGATATTGTTCGTCTCCATAGTAAATACAGGGGACTCCGGGATAGGTAAACAAGATCAGGCGGGCCACCGCCGCTTTGGCGCGGTCTCCACCCACCAGATTGATCAGGCGAGGTGTATCGTGGCTGTCTAGCAGATTGAACTGCTGACGGGTGATGGCCCAGGGCACGTGCGCTCGCCAGTAACGCCATTGAGTTTCCAGGTCGCGGCCGCTGAGGGGATAGCGGTCGGCCCACTGGCGTTCGAAGACGGCGTTGTAATCCTGCCCGGTCAGCCAGTGGTAGAGGGGCATCATGAAACCCCGGTAGTTCATGGTTGCGTCCAGCTGATCGCCCTGCAGGTAGGAACTGGCATCGAAAAAGTTTTCGCCCAGCAGGTAGGCGTCCGATTTCTCGGTCTTGACTGCCCGCCGCATTCCGCGCAAGATTTTGTGCCCCATTTGCACGGCCCCGCCGCGAGCCAGCATGTTGGCCACGTCGATGCGCCAGCCGTCAATATTCCAGGGGGGGCGGAGCCAACTGCGCATGATCGAATTCTCGCCCGCATACATCCAGTCTCGCAGTTTGGAGCTGGAGTAATTGAGCTTGGGCAGGGAGCTGATGCCCAGCCAGCATTCGTATTTGTGGGGGTGTTCCTCAAAGCTGAAGAATTCAGCCGTCTCTGCCTGGGGATCGTTTTGGGCCTGGCGGAACCAGGGGTGTTCCTCGCCACAGTGATTGGGAACAATATCTAGAATCAACCGCATCTGGCGTTCTTCCATGGCGCGCTTGAGCTCGAAGAAGGCCTGGTCCCCGCCCAGGTGGGGGTCCACCTCGGTGTAGCTGGCCACGTCATACTTGTGGCTGCTGGGGGCGGTGTTGATGGGATTGAGATAGAGCCCGTTGACCCCGAGCAATTGCTGCAGGTAAGGAAGCTTCTGCCTGATGCCCTGTAAGTCCCCGCCGTAGAATTCTCGTCCGCCCTGATGAACATTGGGCAGATCACCCCAGCGCCTGGCCACCACCGGTTGTCCCGATAGTTTGTAGCTGCCACTGGCAACGTTGCTGGCGCTATCCCCGTCGCAGAAACGGTCAGGAAAGATTTGGTAGAACACTGAGTGGTCCAACCAGTGGGAGATATGCTGATCGGCCAGGATGACAAAATCAGTATGGTCGGTGGGTACAAAGCGAGTTAATCCCGAGGCGGTCAGCCAGTAGCCACCTTCATGGCTGGAAAGGTAAAACCGGTAGTGCAATCGCTGATTGCGCAGGGGCAGGGCGACCTCCCACCAGCAACAGTCCCAACCCGCGATGGGGTCCAGTGCGCGACCCGTATGCATCTCCTGTTCCCCGTCCGGCGCGCAGCGGAGATACACACCCGTAATTGGGGCTTGCTGGGCGCAGCGCAAGCGCAGGCGCACGGTTGAGCCCAGCCCCCGAGGTTCGCCAGCCAGGTAAATGCCAGAGGGGTTGTGAAAAACGCTTTCTTTCCAATTCATCCGATTGACCTTTCCGGGCGGCAGGAGCACTCCTTCGCCCCTTCAAGTGGAATGCAATGCATAAGATTGCGGTGGCCGAGAACATGCAGCGTCTGCTGGCCCAGGAGGATACCGACGGGGATCGCTGCATCACCGTGCGCGATCGGGGTCCTAAGCGCTTTGAAGCCACTTGCGAAGAGGGCGAGCCCTTGCTGGTGGAGGGCACCTATCAGCTGGCGAATCTTCTGCAAGAACTGGCTCTGGCGCGCCGAGCCGGCCGTGACGCGTTGCAAATTGATGTCGAGAAGCTGAGACAGAATCCGCTTGACCGCCTTTCTTCGGCTATTCGCTCGCGATGCTGGAATGGGCTGACGCGGCGGATGGATGCTCGGGGTCTGGCCAAGGTTTTGCAAGACCCTAAGTCGGATGGGCAGTTGCGCCTCTACGTGCCCTCCTCGGATCCGGCCGCTCTGGCTTATTACCAGGAGTTGGGCGATTGCCAGGTGATTCTGATGCCCGAAACCGTGACCCCGGATTATGTGGTTGGGCTTAATCATCAGCCGGGACTGCTCACGCTGGCCATGCGCGATGGGCAACCTCTGCCCTATCTCGTGCCGGGTGGAAGATTTAATGAAATGTATGGTTGGGATAGCTACTTCATTGCTTTGGGACTCCTCGAGGATGACCGGGCGGAGCTGGCAGAGGCCATCCTGGAACATTTTTTGTATCAGATCGAGCACTATGGGGCCATCCTGAATGCCAACCGCACCTATTATTTGACCCGTTCTCAGCCGCCTTTTCTGACTTCTCTGGCGCGCGCCCTGCAGGTTTCGGGCAAGCTCCTGGAGCGTGTGGTGCAGGCCGCACGTTTTGAGTACCAGCAAGTTTGGATGAGCCCCACCCGCCTGATGGATTGCGGACTGTCTCGATACTTTTGTTCCGGTTACGGGATGCCGCCGGAAACTCTCATGCGTCATTATGGACAGTTGCTGCAGCCTTACGCCGAGCGGCATGGTTTGACGGTGGAGGCTTTTCGCTGGGAGTATGAGGAGAGGCGCATTGTGCCACTTGAGTTGGACGACTACTTCTGCGAGGACCGCTCGGTCAGGGAATCGGGACACGATACCAGCTATCGCCTGGAGGGGGTCGCGACTCAATTGTGCCCGGTCGACCTGAACTCTCTGCTCTATCGATACGAGATGGATATGGCTGAACTGGACTGCGCCCAAGCCGACGAGTGGCGAGCCAGGGCTCGCCAGCGCAAGGGCCTCATGGACCGTTATTGCTGGGATGCCGAGGCCGGGCAGTATTTCGATTACAACTGGCGTACCGGTCGGCATACGGGTTTTGAAAGCTGCACCAACCTCTTTCCCCTCTGGGCCGGGCTGGCCAGCCCGAAGCAGGCCGGTGAACTGGTCAAGTGGCTGCTGCCACACCTGGAGCAGGAGGGGGGGCTGGCGGGAGGCAGTCTGGAGTCCCGGGGGCCTTTGGGTCCCGGGCGTAGCCCCCGCCAATGGGACTACCCCTACGGCTGGGCCCCCCACCAGATTTTGGTCTGGAGCGGCCTGGAGGCGTACGGCTATGCTGAGGACTGCAGTCGTCTGGCTTTCAAGTGGCTGCGCATGATGACCCAAACGGCCATGGACTATAATGGACTGGTGCCCGAGAAGTATGACGTGGTGCGCTGTAGCCATGAGGTCAAGGCCGAATATGCCAACGTAGGGGCTGAATTCGACTACGTGGCTCTGGAGGGCTTTGGCTGGACCAACGCATCCTATCAGGTGGGGCTCAACTACCTGGACGAAGAGCAACTGCAGCAGCTTCGTTGCCTGCGCTGTAGCGACGCAGATGAGGTTAAAAGCTAATGCGCGAGCGGAACTCGGCGGGGGCGGAAACCCCTGCCTCCACTCGAAAGAGCGAGCCGGCGCGAATCCCCGCTTGAGGCCGGTCTGCTCCACCGGCGGTGGTGACATATAGGCTCTCCTTTACAAATACCATCGAGGTCACGTTACGGGCCTCAATGGGTATGACCTCAAGCAACGTTCCGTCCGGGTCGTAGCGTCGCAGACTGGCTCCGTCCCAGCGCGCTGACCATAAGCATCCTTCGCGATCGACCGTCAGGCCGTCGGGCTGGCCCTCCCCCGCTTGCGCTTCAATCAGGACGACCGGGCGTTGGATTTGTCCGTCCTCGCGGCAATATTCAAAACGTTTGATGGTCCCGGCCTGAGTGTCGGTCAGGTAAAAGAATCGCCCATCCGGACTGAAGGCCATCCCATTGGGCTGACCGGCTTCTTCCAGCACCACCCGGATACTTCCGTCCGGGTCGAGCCGGTAGACCCTTCCCGACTCCGTTTCTGAGGGCATGCTTCCAGCAAACACTCGCCCTTCGGGATCGGCGATGACATCATTGAAACGGGTCTGCTCCACGCCAGGGGTGGACCTGCGCTGCACCCTGAGGCCTGCTTTCGGGCTCCACAGAGCAATCGCTCCGCGATTCATAAACAGCAGCAACTGGCCGTCCGCCTGCAGAGTCAGACCCCCGATGATTTCGCCACGATAGACCCGTTTGGCCTGGCGTTTCTCCGGGAGGTAACAGAACATGTTGCCTTCATCCACATCAATCCAATAGAGCCCGCCTTGCTCGGGGTGCCACAAGGGCCCTTCGCCGCAGGCGCACGGAAAGTCAGCCGCGATCTCACCCCTCATCCTTGTAACAGGGATTGGGCCCCATCTACCCAGATTTCGCTGCCGGTGACGTGACTGGAGAGTTCGGAAGCCAAAAAAAGGACCACATGACCAACCTGCTCGGGTGAGCCCGGCGCTCCGTGGGTGAGAGGCACGGTCCCCTCGGGAAATTCCACCGCGGGGGAGACCTTGTCCAGGTCGCGTTTGTCCGTGGCCTCATCGATGTCGGATTCGATCCAGCCCGGGCAGACCACATTCACGCGAATCTTGTGCTGGGCCAACTCCAGCGCCAACATCTTGGCCATGGCCACCTGGCCGGCCTTGGAGCAGGCATAGGCGGTGCAGCCCGTGTTGGAAAACATACGAGTGCCGTTGACCGAGGAGGTGATGATGACAGACCCGCCTTGCTGCTTGAGAAGAGGCAGGGCGGCTCGAATGGTAAGGTAGGTGCCGGTCAGGTTCACCTGAATAGTGCGGTCCCATTCTTCCGGCTTCAGTTCCTGCAGGGGCGCCCAGACACCGTTGATTCCCGCGTTGGCGAAGACAATGTCCAGACGTCCCCACTCCTGAGCGATGCGGTCGACCGCCTTCTGGACCTCGTCTGCCTTCGAGATGTCGCCTTGGAGTTCCAAAACGCTGGCCCCCAGACGGCGCAGCTGAACTCCAGAGCGCTGCAGGTGGTCGGGGGAGTGGCCCAGGATGGCTAAACGGGCCCCAGCTCTGGCGAAAACCTCGGCTGTGCCCAGGCCAATGCCGGAGGTCCCTCCCGTAATCAGTGCCACTTTGCCGCTCAGGTCAATCACAAAGGCCAGATTACGGTGTCCTTGGCTCGCAACCAAGGTTAGCCAGTCATGCAGGCCCGGTATGCTCGTACCCCCTGCTCAGGATCACAAGAGGTACAGGAGTCCCGAGGTCGGCCCTACAATCGAACTATGGCCAGTTGTTGGTATAGCGATTCGAACGAGTTGGGAGTTCTTTACCAGCTCCCGTTGGCGCGCGATCATTGCAGTCAGGTGGTGGTGGTGGGAGGAGGCATGGCGGGGATGTCGGTCGCCTACTTCCTGGCGCTGGAGGGCGTTGAGGTGGCGGTTCTGGACGATGGCCCGATTGGTGGTGGGATGACCGGGCTCAGCACGGCTCACCTGTCCTATGCTCTCGAAGGGGGTTACGCCCGCCTCGAGGCGGAGTTCGGGCCGGAACTGACTCGGCAGGTGAGCGAGAGTCATCGGGCGGCGGTTGCCATCATCGAAGAAATAACCTTCAAGGAATCCCTGGATTGTCAATTCCTGAGGGTGGACGGGTATCTCTTCAACCCTCCAGGACAGCCCTACACGAATTTAGAGTTCGAGTTACGGGCCGCTCGGCGGGCCGGCCTGGAGGTGGAGTGGATGGGCCGCGCGCCCCTAACGGGTCTGGATTCCGGACCCTGTCTGCGCTTCCGGGACCAGGGGCAATTTCACCCCTTGCGCTATCTGGCCGGTCTGACTCGGGCTTTCTTGCGTCTTGGAGGCAAGGTTTATACCGGCACCCAGGTGGCCAGAGCTCGGGGTGGGGCCGCGCCCCGGGTCGAAACCGTGGACGGCTTTCGTATCGATTGCGACCGCCTGGTTCTGGCCACGAACTCTGGACCGCAAGGGCTAACCTCCAGCACCTATGTCGTGGCTTTGAGGTTGCCGCGTGGGTCGGTTCCCGTAGCCCTCTATTGGGATACCTTACCCTGCTATCACTACCTTCGGGTGGTGCCGGATGGAGCCACCGACGGGAGCGACCTGCTGGTGGCCGGGGGTGAAGATCAGGTGGAGGACGCCTGCTCTCCGATCCACTTCGCAAAGCTGGAGAAGTGGGTTCGCGAACGCTTCCCACAGGCCAGAGAGGTCGACTACCTTTGGTCGGGCAAAGTCATCAATGGCCGCCACCAGGCTGCCCTGATCGGGGCCGCCAGGGAAGAGAACACCTTCATTGTGTCCGGAGGCGGGGGGCATGGATTGACTCACGGCATCATAGCCGGACAATTGATCGGTGATCTGGTGCAGGGGCGCCCGAACCAGTGGGCCCACCTCTACGCTCCCCATCGGCCGCTGGCCACAGTATAAGGGGAGAGGGCCCAGGGCCCTCTCCGTCCTACGCTAGGCCCGCTGCGCGGTCGTGGTTACATCCGGGACTTCGATGCCCAGGGCATCGGCCAGGTCGCTCTGGTGCTCTTGTTCCTGCACCAGAATCTGGCGCACGTGCTCGGCCACCGCGTATTCGCCAAGTTCTTCACACTGACGAACGCGAACGCGGTAGTTTGCGATGGTTTCATTCTCGTTCTCGAGATCGAAGCGCAGCATTTCCTCGGGTTTGTCTGAGGTTCTCACCGGCTTCATCTGGACTGTTGGCTTACCGCCGAGATAGTCGATTTGTTTGGCGATGATCAGGGCGTGAGCCACCTCTTCTCCAGCGTGAACTTCCAGTTCCTTGGCGATGTGCATCCACTGGGCGCCCTTGATGGTCTGTGAATAGTTGATGTAGGCGATGATGGCCTGATACTCGCGAGACAAATCCTCGTTGAGAGCATCGATCAACTGTTGCCGAGAAAGTTGCCGACTTTGGCCGTTACTCTGTGCCATAGTTCCTCCTGCAGATTAGATAGGTAACAACAGTTTAGGCTTCAGGCGGAGGCATCCTGAGGTGCTTTCGTCCCGAGCCGCGGGGGACGCGGGTACCGTCTGGTCGGTCGTGCCGAGGACGAAAATTTACTCTTGCTTTGGCTTCTGCTGGCAGTGGCTCAGGGCGAGCCCCTCTGTGCCAATGTCAACAGCTCCTCTAGTTTGATTCTCATCGATGGCGTGGCACGCGATGGAGGCTAGTCAGAAGTGAGCTTTTCGACGGGCGGGATGGTGATGACGACGCGGTTGACATCCTTGACGGGGGCGACCAGGGTGGGGTCCTGGCCGTAAATATCGTCGTAACCAAAGCCGTAGACCTTTCCGTCGATTGCAAACTGGTGCATGATCTTGGCATACCAGTTATACTTACCATCGGCTCGGGTGTAGAAAAGATTGGAGTTACCCCAGTCGTTATAGTTTTCGAAGACGCCGCGGTTGAGGGCTGCTCCGATGAAGGAAACAAGCCGCTTGTGAGCGTCGCTACCCAGGTTGGCATAGGTATTGTTGACGGGTCGATTGTTGAGCACGTCGTCGCAAAAGAAAACGATTTTACTGGTCGGCTTAGAAAGTGAGTATTGCTCTCCAATAGGGCTGGCGGTATCCCCGGCAGGCCGAGCCGCCAGGGTCATGTTCAGCAACTGGTCGGCAGCGATCGGCACACCGGTGAATTGATAGCCGTAGCTATGGGATCCGATTGTATCGGGAATGTTGAGCGCGACTCCGGCGTAGTGCAGCCATCCTGAGTCTAGAGCTGAATTGAGGAATTGACCAATAGGGCTGTTCTCGCCATCGATGGCGACGCTTTGATTGGGCGCAAGCACCCGCAGGATTTTGGTGTTTTCTTTGTTCATAATGTAGCGTTGGAAGACGGCCGGCGTGGAAGCATCGGCGAGCTGCCGCAGGATCCCGTCCCGGGCACCCTCCTGAAAGCCGACCGTCTTCACCGTTTCCTGGGCGGAATTACTTTGAAACGCAAGCTGCATGCCCAGACCGATGGAGAAGAAATCAACCACGCTGGTATTGGTAAAGAGGGTGTATTCCTGAGGTCCCTTACCCGGCGGGGGGATGGTGGCGCTCATTTCCATGAATTCGTAGAGGGTCTGGTAATCCGGGGCACCGCTGGCGGAGGGTGTAACCAGATCCTTGGGGCCACCGCCATCCACCAGACCATAACCCTCCAGTTTCTTTCCAAAAGAGATATACATACGACCGGACACGAGGTTTTGGGTTGGGCAAATAAAGGAGTAGGTATGTGGGGCTTCCTCCTTGAGCAGGCCGGTTAGAGCGGTTGAGTATTCGGCCGAGCGGGAGCGCGTGCCGAAGGGTAGCGATTGAGCCGAGCCGTCCTGATTAAACTTCAGGTAGTAGAAGGCCGTGTCGTCACGGTCCTTGCCGCTGACCGAGATGAAGACCTTGTCGTCCGGATAGGCCGAGTTGTTGACCACCTTGACCGTGAAAGAAGTCTCGTGAGATGGATTGGAGCTGGCCAGAGCGGCGCTGTCGAGCCGGACAACCTGGCTCGTTCCGGCCAGAAAGTTGATGCGGGCGCGGCTGCTACGAGTGACGAAACCGGGCGCGCGCTCGGCGTCCACCTGGACTTCAGCGGCCGTGCTGGGCACCCCCAAGAAGGTCAAGTCCGGATTGTAGGGCCGTTCGATCGGGCCATAGACGACATTGCCCTGGCTATCGAAGGCGCGAACCTGAACGAGCGGCTGGTCGTCCGGGGCATTGGGAGTGGAGTCCACGATTTCCAGGCGATTGACATTCTGGGCGGCTAGAGACTGCGAGTTCAGGTCGGTGAAGGAGCCCGTTGTGGTGGATTGACTACCGCCACAACCGCTCAGAAACAGGCCAGCGCCCAGGCTCAGGGCGGCCAAACGAAAATGGGGCATGGGAACCTCCTCTAAAAAGCAACTGACCAATGGACTCGGCCAGTGGTTCTGAAGGTTCCCTCTATGTCCTGGCAATGCTCGTCAGGTTGGGGTGGGTCTGCGGGCCACCAGGTTGATCGGGTTCCCGTCCAGGTCTCCGTAGATGTAAAAGAAACCGGCATCGCTGTCTTCGGGGGCTCGCAAGAGCCTGAACCCGGCATCCTCCAGGTATTTGCGGGCCTCGTCCAGGGTCCCGGTGACCGTAAAGCCGATGGCTGTATCCAGTAAGCGCCCCTGGTGGTCACTCCAGGAATGCAGAACCAGCTTAAGGCCTTCCTCGTTTTGGAGGATGGCCATGTCCGTGCCCATTCTTTGGCGGACCTCGAAGCCCAGAGCCTGGTAGAGAGGGAGGTTGGCCTCGACGTTTTGCACGTAGCGAGCCAGGTTGCGGAAGGAGATAGGAGGCATTCCGGCGCGTTCGCTTTCAGAAATACCAGCGCCTGCTCACCTGCGACCTTTCCGCTCCGGCTGCCAGCCAAACGAACAGGCCCAGCAGGACCAGGTTCAAGCTGGCCGTGATCAGGCCCACCAGGCCGAATACCCAGGCAAAGCGTTGGCCCCAGCTGGCCGCTGTCAGTGTGGCACGCACATGGCCCTGACGCCGACTGAGAAAGGCTCTCAAAATGCGGCCGCCGTCCATGGGGAAGGCCGGAACCAGGTTGAAGAGGGCCAGCCCCAGGTTATAGAGCAAGAACTGGCTGATCAAGAACGCCATCAATGGAGTGGTCGCCAGGATGGGAGCCAATCCCCAGGCCGCCCCGGCAAGTGCGAAGTTGACGGCTGGACCTGCGGCGGACACCGCCATTTCTTCCTCCGGGGTGAAGTGGGTCGATTGCAGACGGGCTACGCCTCCGATGGGGTAGAGCGTGATTTCACGAGTCCCTACGCCGTAGTGGCGAGCGGCCAGGGCGTGACCGAGCTCGTGGAGCACGACAATGCTGAACAGCATCAGCGGAAGCCCCAGGTTCAGCAGTTGCAGAAGCGGGTCACGGTAAGCCAACCCGCTCAGAGCCGTAAAGGCCAGCAGCAGCAGAAAGGTGCTGTGCAGGTAGACGTCGATGCCGGCGATGCGGCCAATTTTCCAAGATTTGAACATGCTAAAAGACCTCGCTTTACGACCCCAGGGTAGCAAGCAAGGTCCGGCCGCGTCATATGCGCACGGTTAGATGATTGTTAGTGAGTTTGAGCTTAATCCTCCAATTTAAACCCGATCTTTACCTTGACCTGGTACTCCTCGATGTCGCCGTCCTTGATGGTTCCGCGCATCTCGCTGACTTCGAACCAGCTGGTGCCGCGCAGGTTCTTAGAAGCTCGTTTGACGGCCGAGCGAGTGGCGTCGGCGAAGCTCTCTTTGGACGTCCCAACCACTTCGGTCAGTTTATAAACAGACATAGGTCACCTCCACATTTTCTAGGCTAGTCGGGCCGAAGGCCGATAGCCGCTCACCAGGCGTCCTGCGCCCCCCTTGGCCGTCAGCCCTGCTGACGATTGTAATGCAGATAACCGGCCAGAATTCCCAGGTCGACTGGTTGCCCGCTCAGGCTCACGACCTGATGCACTCCTTGCCGCATCCACCGAGTAATGATCTGAAAGAAGTCTCCATCCCGACTGTCGTCCGGCAGCTCCTGGAAGAATTCGGGGGCATAGATTGTCCGGCCAAAGCCACGCCAGAGGCCTTGTTCGCCCATCAGGGCCAGCACGTTCTGATGCGGGTCCGTGGCGAAGCTGGTTGCGCCGGGGAAGAACTGGGGTTGGGGCACCTCGACCTGACTGAACAGTGTCTGCTGACCGCGATAGGCCTGAACGAGCTGTCGACTGGCGTGCCGGAGATGCTGGTCAGGCAAAGCGACCAGGGTTGGCCCCTCCACCAGCGCTGCAGCCGTTCGAAGGGCGTCGGCCAGGCCGTTGGGATGAAGCTGCTCCACGTAAAGCGCCCGCAGGCCGGCCGCCTCCAGATGCTGGCGCACCATTTCTTTACCCTGGCGCAGGACGATGATGATGCGCCGGCAGCCCGCCTCCCAGACTTCCTCCCAGAGGTGTTCGATCATGGGCCGGGCTCCGTAGGGCAGTAACTCTTTGGCCACAACTCGGGTGAGGGGGCGTAGACGCGTCCCCAGGCCGGCGCAGGGAATGATGCAGGTTGTCACCATAGGCTTCCGGAAGCTTTGGTTGATGCGCGTGAAAGTCCTGGGCTGCGGGGAGGCGTTCGCTGCCGGTGGTCGATTTCAGACCTGCTTTCTGGTGGACCTGCAGGGTTTCCGCTTCTTGCTCGATTGCGGGGCCACGGCTCTGGTGGCTTTGCAGAAATACTCCATCGATCCGCTTTCGGTGGATGCAGTGGTGATCTCTCATTTGCACGGCGACCACTTTGGAGGGCTGCCTTTTTTGGACCGATTCTTTCACGCGCGAGCTCGTCCCAGGCCGCTGGTGGTTTGGGGTCCACCTTTGCTGCGTGAGCGTTTTGAGGCCGCCCTGGCCGCCCTTTACCCCGGTTCGGGACGGCGTTATGAGCTCGAGCTGCACTCTTACTCTCGCGAATTCCAATTGGGTGGAGCCCGTTTCACGACCGTTCCGGTCGATCATGATGAACTTACGAATCCTCACGGATTGAAGATTCGGGCAGCGGGACGTACACTGGCCTTCTCTGGAGACACTGCCTGGACCGATTCGTTGTTGGAGCTTTCTCAAGGGTCAAATGTGTTCATTTGTGAATGCGGTTTGGCCGAACCCGGTCGACCCAAGCACGTGGCCTTGAGCCAGCTCCGCCAGGAACGTGGCCGCCTGGGCTGCGGACGCCTGCTGCTGACCCACTTGGGACAGGAGATGCAGGAGCTTTTGCCTCTTGAGGACTTTGAAGTGCTTGAAGATGGGCAAGAGTTTTCGGTTTAACTATTTTTCAGGGTCGCTGGCATAGGATGCGCCCGTGAAAATCACCTCATTCATGTCGCCCAAGCCCGGAATGAAACTGGATACGGTCAACGACCATCGGTTCGACGGGCATTTTGTGGGCGCGGGCGGACAGATCTATCCTCCTGACACCTATTGGCGCGACGTGCCGCCGGTCTTGCCGGATAACGGGAAGCCGGTCTGGCGCACCGTGCTGATGGTCAATGGGATTATGACCGACGCCGCCCTTCAGGCCAGCGACATGCAAAAGATGGCCAACACGGGTTGCAAGGTGGTGGGCGTGCACAATGCCACCAAAGGGATGTTGCGCGACCTGGCTCAGTGCGCGGGCGACAAATGGGACTTGAAGCTGGCTAACAATCAGGCCACTGAGACCGTGTCCAAGGTCATCCATCAGGTTCTCAGCCAGAATGAAGAACCGCCGCTGCTTGTCGGTCATAGTCAAGGCGCGCTGGTGGTCAGCAATGCTCTGGGGCGGGTGGGGGGCGAGAGCCTGAAAAAGCTGGACGTTCTGACGATGGGCGGCGCGTCCTGGACTTTCCCAAAGGGCCCCCGCTACCGTCATTATGTCAATGTTTTTGACGCAGTGCCTATGGGAGCTGGAGTTGGAGCCGTCAGCTGGTTGACCTGTGGCCCGGAGGATAAGATTTTTCGCTTTGGTGAGGTCAACAAGCCCACCAATTTGCCACCTTTGGAAGAAGATATTAGCAATTATTTGGCGCGGGTGGTGGATCGCTCGGTGCACGGTCCTCAGGACGTGTATATTCCGAAAGTGGAAGGTGAGTTGCCCCCTGGCTGAACAGTCTCTGGGGATGACGACTGAAGAATTTGCCGCGGCCCAGCGCCGCTACGTAGACCTGCTGGTCTCCCAAGGCTGCAATTTGCAGCCGGGACAACATGTGCTGATCAATACCGAGCCTTCCTGCCTGGAGCTGGTGGGTCTGGCCGCCGAGGCCTTTTACCGACGAGGGGCTCGTTACGTCGACTATCACGTGACGTTGCCGCGAGTTGACCGTGCTCATGTGGAGTTTGGCTCGCCTCAGAGGCTGACCTTTGTGCCTGGATGGCGCAGCGTGCAGATGGACCAGCTGGTGGATTCCAAGGGCTGCATGTTGGCCTTTCGTAGTCAGGACGAGCCCGATCTTTACGAGGGTTTTGACGCGACCGGCATGTTACGCGTCAATGAGATGATGGTGGCCCGTCGAGAAGCGGTCAAGCGGTGGACCGAAGAAGGGGTACTGCAGCGCCAGGTGGCCTGGTGTCTGGCCGGCCCCCCCAGCCCCAAGTGGGCAGCCAAGGTCTATCCCGAGCTGGCCCCCGGAACGCGCGGTGGATGCCCTCTGGCGTGAGATCTTTAAGATGACCTTTGCGGACCAGGAGAACTGTGCCCAACTCTGGTCCGAGCATCTGGACCGTCTGGCCCGGCGCGCCGAGCTGCTCAACGCCATGCAGATTCGCCAGCTGCACTTTGTGAACAAAGAAAAAGGGACTGACCTTAAGGTCGGTCTTTCCTCGTTGGCCCGCTGGGTAAGCGGCCGCAAACAGACCGCTTCGGGTGTGGAAGTTTGTCTTAATATCCCAACCTTCGAGGTTTTCACCACTCCCGACTGGCGCCAGACTAGCGGAACCGTAGGTTTGACCCGTCCCGCCATGATCAATGGCTCACTGGTGGAAGGGCTGCGACTGCGCTTTGAGCAGGGTGAGATTGTGGAAGTCCAGGCCGAGCGCAACGGGGCGGCATACGAAGCTCTGATTGGAACCGATGCGACGGCCCGGAGACTGGGAGAGGTGGCTCTGGTCGGGGTCGATTCTCCCATCTTTCAAAGCGGCAGGGTGTTCCAACACACCCTATATGACGAGAACGCCGCCTGCCATATCGCCACGGGCATGGCCTACACCGTTGGAATCGAAGATGGAGACCAGCTGCCAGGAGAACGGCTGGACGAAATTGGGTTTAATCGGAAGGCCAAAACTCACCAGGACGTGATGATTTCGGATGAGACCACCAGCGTGCGCGCCGATGGTCGTCTGATCTTGGAACAGGGGCGCTGGGTGGGAGAGCTGGCCTAGTGTTCACCCGCTCGGCCGCCTTTTACGATGCGATCTACGCTTTCAAGGATTACCAGGCCGAGGCCGAGCTGGTCATGGAGTGGGCAGCCCGCCACGGTTGGTCGGAGGGTGGGCTGCTGGATATGGCTTGCGGGACCGGTCGCCACGCTCAGTATTTTGCGCGTAAATATCAGGTCACCGGAGTGGATCTGGATCGACACCTGCTGGAGCAGGCGCGGCAGCGACTGCCCGAGGCGCGCTTCCTGCAGGGCGACATGTGCACGGTTGATCTGGGTCAACAGTTCGAGGTCGTCACCTGCTTGTTCTCGGCCATCGGTTATCTAAGCGATGAGCAACTCCCCCAGGCCTGTGCCAACTTTTATCGGCATTTGAAGCCTGGTGGGGTGTTGCTGGTCGAACCCTGGCTTCGCCCGGACATGATCCGGCCGGGTCATGTCGGAGTGGACCGGGCCGAAGTGGAAGGGGCTCAGGTTGTGCGCATGAGTCGCCTGCAGCTCGAGGGTCGGCTTTCCATTTGTCAGTTTCAGTATCTGATCGGAACGTCCCAGGGCATCCGACATGAAGCCGAAGACCATCGTCTGACTTTGTTCAGTTTAGATGAGTATCGGGCTGGAATAGAGCAGGCCGGACTGCGCTTTCAGTGGGACGAGCCGAGACTGACCGGGCGGGGTCTGCTTGTGGGTGTAAAAGACTGAGAAAGGCGGATCTGCTGCTCCTGTTCCGAATTGAAGGGGTGTGATGAAGAGCCAGTTTGCTCAGGCTCGCCAATCCATGTTGGACGAGCAGTTGATTCCCCGCGGAATACACGATCGAGCCGTGCTGGCCGCCCTCAATCTGGTGCCGCGCGAGGAATTCGTGGCCCCGGAGCTGGCCGAGTATGCCTACCGAGACTCTCCTCTAGGCATCGAGGAGGACCAGACGATTTCGCAGCCTTACGTGGTCGCTCTGATGGTTCAGGCACTGGAGCTGACCAGTGACTCTCTAGTTCTGGAGGTGGGAGCCGGTTCGGGTTATGCGGCCGCTGTGATGGGCCAGATTGCTCGTGAGGTGCACTCTTTGGAGCGGCATCCTCGCCTGGTTCAGGGCGCCCGGGAGGTGATCGCTCGCCTGGGTTATGGCAATGTGCATATCCATCAGGCCGACGGGTGTCAGGGTTGGGCCAGCCGGGCCCCTTACGACGCCATCGCGGTGGCTGCGGGTGGTCCCTGTGTTCCAAACTCCCTGCGCCAGCAACTCAAGCAGGGCGGTCGTTTGCTGATGCCGGTTGGTCCTCGGAATGAGCAGACCTTGATTCGCTTGCGTCGGGTCGGTCTGAACGAATATCGCCAGGAGTCATTGGGGCAGGTGCGCTTCGTTCCGTTAATTGGACGCGAGGGCTGGACCTGAGGTTGCTCAAAACAACGGTTTGAAACGATAGTTGGCTGCTTTTAGAAAGTCGCGCCAACCAGGCGGCAAAGTCGCATCGGTGCGTTCTCGGACCAGATGAAAGGTCAGGGTCTTATCATTTTGCTGATTGACCAGGCTGGCCTGAAACGCCTCCTTCGCCTCTGCGGCCAGGGCCAGGGTTTTCGAGCTGAGCTGGCTTTTTTGCAGGTTCGCCAGGAAGCTGCCCAGGTCCACCCGAGCCCCTGGCAGACGGTCCGGGTTCGTGGATCGAGCCAGAGCTTTGCGAACACTGGCGCGCGCCCCACCGGCGATTTCGGTGGCCAGCTGGGCCCCCAACTGATCCAGAGCGGGTAGGAGCGAGTGACAAAATCTGTCACAATCCCAGGCGGCCAGACTGGGGGTGACCTGACTGCCCTGTTCTACCCAGGTGCTGGCCAGCTGGCGCGGGCTTTTGTCGAGTTGCTCCGGGGAGAACATTTTCTCAAAAGGCAGCCCCACCGCCGGGATGGGTTGGGGGGAGGCCAGGATAAAACGGCTCCAGGGTGCCAGGCGGGAGAGCACCTCCAGCTGTCCCCCCAGGCAGGTGTCCAGGATGATCTGCTCGACCGAGTTGCCCTGGAGCGCCCGCGAGGTCTGGTCGTAGGTGAGCGTCCCAACCCGTTCGTGGTTGCCGTGACCGGCCAGTGAGACCACCTGACGGCTGCCCGGGAAATCGCGGAGGTTGCTTTGAATGAGCGACTTCAGGCGGTCGGCCGGGGAGCCGGTGCTTTCGGGCAAAGGACCGGCACCCAGTTGCACGGGTTGGTTGCCTTTCCAGTAGGGGGCTTTGAGGCCCTGACGTAAACCATCCTCGGCCTGGGAGGCCACATACAGACCTAGCAGCCCGCCCAGGCCCGCGGCCGCCAGGGCGACCCCCGAGGCTGGCAGAGACTGGGCGGCCAGATAACCGGAAGTCAGGGCAACTGCTGCGCCCGTGGCGACGAAAGCTCCGGCAGCGGCGAATTGAAGGGCGCGCGCCGAACGCTGTCCATCCAGGCGCACCACCAGGTTCCCCTGATTGGCTCGCGAGGCTTTCTCGAAATGGTCTACTCCGGCCAGGATCTGAGCCTGGATGCTGTGAGCTTTGCCGTCGACAAAGCTGCTGACGGCGAATTTGGGCGAAGAGATCTTCACCCCTGGAGTATCACTGCACGAACTCAAAAGGAGCTTAAACAGGTCTTTCAGAGTTTTTTAGGGGGGTGTGGCTAGGGTCTCATGCATACACAAAGACACCCAGAGGAGTAATGACCCATGCAGATTACGCGGAATCAGCAGCCGGTACAGTTACCGCGCCTGACCCTGAATCAGGATTCCAATAAGCCCGAGAACACCCCGCCCATCAAGCCCGATGCGGTTGACACCATTTCGGCCGGGGTGACCAAGGGAGCAAACTTTGCGAACGGCGCGATTGGTGCCTGGAACGGAGCCGTAGCCGGCGCCGTGGGCGGAGCCGCTATCAGCCTGGGCGGTAGCGCGCTATCCACCATTTCTGGCGCCTTGCATGGCACTTCTCACGTAACCGTGGGTAGCTTGTTGCACACGGCCGGTTCAGCTGGTTTGTGGGCGGCCGGCGGCGCGGTTGTCGGCGGCGTGGTGGGCTGTTACGCGGCCAAAGGAATCGGGCATGTGGCGGGCGGATTCGGCGCCTCGGTCGCCAAGAAATTGGGAGCCCCTGAATCAGCCGGGCGTGCGGCTGGAACCGTCGCCGCCGGACTGGCCCTGGGCGGACTGGTCGGGCTCGGCGTAGCCGGGCATTCGGGAGCTTATATCACCTTGGGCGCGGCCGCCTTGGGTGGAGTGGTCTCTTACTTCAAGAACTGAGCTTCAGGCAGCAAGAACAAAGAAAGCCCTTCGCATTGAGCGAATGGGCTTTTTTTCTGCCTGATGGGTCTGATTAAACGGGAGGTCAACGATGAATCTGGCTGCCAATCCACTGCTGGTGAAGCTGGCGGGGGCCAAACGGATCATGATTTGCGGCTGCGGTGGCGGTCACGATCTTTACGCGGGACTGCCTCTTTACTTCTACCTGAGAAAGCGATGTGAATCGGTCTTCTTGGGGAATCTGACCTTCGCTGCGTTGGGGCCAAAGACTGGACGCCGTCTGACTCCAGCCGTCACCTGCATCGACGCGGATACGGAAGGTTCGGATGATTTTTTCCCTGAGCGGGTGCTGGCTCGTTGGCTTCGAGGTCGCGGTATTGAGACTTCGGTCTTTTGCTTTCAGCGCACCGGAGTGGTCACGCTCTTGAAGGCCTGGCGGGCGGTGCAGCATGAACTGAGCTTTGATGCCATCGTGTTGGCCGACGGCGGCACCGACAGCCTGATGCGTGGCGACGAAGAGGGACTGGGCACCCCTCAGGAAGACCTGGCCAACATCGCAGCTGTGCACGCTCTCACAGTTCCCGTAAAAGTCCTGAGCTGCCTGGGTTTCGGTGTGGACCGGTTTGACGATGTTTGCCACGCTCACTTTCTGGAGTCGGCCGCCGCCTTGCAGCGCAAGGGCGCCTTCCTGGGCGCATTTTCGCTGTTGCCTGAAATGGAGGAGTCCAGACTGTTTATCGAGGCGGTCGATGATTGCGTGCGGGCCATGCCCGGGGCTCCCAGCGTGGTGGCTAACTCCATCGCCCATGCTTTGGAAGGTCAGTTCGGTAATGTGCATCGCACCTGGCGCACGGAGGGCAACAAACTCTTCATCAGCCCGTTGATGTCGATGTACTGGAGTTTTGAAGTGGATGCGGTGGCCCGGCGCTGCCTTTACCTGCCCGAGTTGCAGGGGACGGTGGGCTACATGGATGTGGAAAGGGTCATTCAGGAGTTTCGTAAGCAGAACCCACCCACCCGACCGTTCACTCCCATCCCTTACTAAGCAAATGTTAACCGGCTTTAATATGTTATGAAATGAAAACAATTTGCTAATGTCCTGACAATAGGCTGGGAGTATGCCTCCCCAAACTTCCCAGCGTCTGCTGGACCTTTCTGAAGGCGTCATGGCGATGGCCGTGCTGGGAATCGTGTTCATGCTGATTGTGCCGTTGCCTGCCGGACTTCTAGACTTTCTGCTGGTGTGCAACATCACGTTCTCGGTGATCACGATTCTGATCGCATTGAGCATTGCCGAGCCGCTCGAATTCGCAGTGTTCCCGACCATGCTGCTGGTGACCACGCTTTTTCGTCTAAGCCTGGACGTTTCGGCCACCCGCATGATTTTGCTTCACGGTTACGAGAAGGATCCATTGACTCATCTCCCGATTGGAGCCGGGCATTTGATTCCGGCTTTCGGTCGAGTCGTGGTGGGGGGAAACTTGCTGGTGGGCCTCATCTTGTTTGTCATCTTGATTACCATTCAGATCTTGGTGATCACCAAGGGCGCCGAGCGGGTGGCTCAGGTCGCGGCTCGATTCACTTTGGACAAGATGCCCGGAGACCAGATGGCCATCGACGCCGACTTGGGGGCTGGTTTGATTACGGCTGACCAGGCCAAAGAACTGCGGTCCAAGCTCAAGCGTCAGGCTGACTTCTATGGTTCCATGGACGGCGCTGGCAAGTTCATTACCGGCGATGCCATTGCGGCCGTACTGATTATGCTGGTCAATGTGGTCGGCGGCGTGGCCATGGGTGTGATTTACTACCAGATGGGGGCCTGGGACGCCCTCAATACCTTCGCTTTGCTGTCAGTTGGTAACGGACTGATGACCACCGTGCCGGCCTTCTTGATGTCCACCTCGATGGGCCTGATTGTGACTCGGGCTGCCTCTCAGTCCAACCTGGCTCGGGACCTACTTGAGCAAATTACGGCTCAGCCGAAGGCCCTGAAGATGGCCGCCCGGGCCCTGTTGGTGATGGGAGGTCTGGGTCTGACCGGTGCCTTTGCCTTTCCGGCGAGTCCATTTCTATTGCTCAGCGCCATGTTGCACTTTGGGTTGAAGAGCCTTGAATCTGAGCGCGTGGCGGTTCTAGAAGCGAACGACAAAAAGGCTGAAGAAGTGAAGGTGGTCAAGCGTCGCGAGCCGGTGGATGTGACCACCATCATGGAAGTGGATCCGGTGGCCATGGAGGTGGGTCGAGGGCTTCTGGGATTGGTGAATCCTGATGAGGAGGCTCGACTGATATCGAGAGTTGTGGCGATTCGTCGGCATCTAGCCTTGGAACTTGGAATCGTAGTTCCGGGGGTGCGCTTCCGCGATAACCTGCAGTTGGCTCCCAACGCCTACGTGATCAGGATGCGGAATTTGGAAGTGGGTCGAGGAGAGGTCTTTCCCACCCAGTTTCTGGCCATCGGACCGGAAGACAAGCTGAAGAATCTGCGTGGAACGCGCACCACCGATCCGACCTACGCCATGCCGGGCGTGTGGATCAGCCCGGAGCAACGAGGGGATGCGGAGCGACTCGGATGTATGTTGTTCGATCCAGTCAGCGTCATGGCCACCCAGTTGACCGAAATTCTGCGGGCGCGTGCGGCTGATCTACTGGGCCGCCAGGAGGTCCAGGCCTTACTTGATCTGCTCAAGCGGGCCAAACCCATGGTGGTTAAAGAGGCCACGGCGGAGCTGACGCTGGGTGACATTCAGAAGGTTCTTTGCAATCTCCTGAGCGAGCGAGTATCGATACGCGATCTCTCGCGTATTTTGGAGTGCCTGGCCGACCATGTGGGCTTGACCAAGGACCCTGATTTGCTGACCGAGTTTGTGCGCTCACGTCTGGCCGCTCACATCTGCGAGGAATACGTCAACAACGACAGGATTCTCAACGTGATCTCTCTCGATCCGGAATTGGAACGGTTGATCAAGAAAGCCATCTACCGTGACGCGACGGGGTTGCAGCTCAATCTTGAGCCGCAGTCCGGCCAGTTGCTGCTGGGGGCTCTGGCCAGGGAGCTGGACGCCATGCGCGAGCGTGGATTACAACCGATTGTGATCACTTCGCCCGAAGTCCGGCCGGCTCTACGGCGACTGGCCGAACGCAGTTTCCCCACCCTGGTGGTTCTGTCCTGGAACGAAATAGCTCCGGGTATTCACGTGAATTCGCTGAGTATGGCCTGCATCTAGCCCGACTGCTCGGGCAAAGGCACCTTGAGGGCGAAAATCGTGCCGCGTCCCACTTCGCTGTCCACCGTGATCTGGCCCTGATGGCCTTCCAGGATTCGCTTGGTGATGGCGAGTCCCAGTCCGGTGCTCCGTTCGCCACCGGTGGACTTGACGCTGGTGCGCTGGAAAGGTTGGAACAACTTGTTGAGTTCATTGGCGGGAATACCGGGCCCCTGGTCCTCGACTTCCCAGGCCAGCATGCCGTCTCGGGCCAGCAGTCGCGCCGAGATCACAGTATGTGGCTGCGAGAACTTGATGGCGTTGGAGAGCAGGTTGGTGAAAGCTTGCTTCATCTTGCTGGAGTCGAGCGGCAGGCTGGCCGGAATGGGGTCGGTGATCTCACTGTGCAGCGTGATTTCTTTGGCGGTCGCCTGAAAGTTCTGAAGCTGAACGCAGCTTTCGAACAGGGCTCTCGGATCGGCCGGGGCCAGGTTCAGATGGAGATGGCCGGCTTCGATCTGCGAGACACTGAGCAGGTCCTCGAGCAGGACCTGCATTTCCTTCCCGGTGGAGTGAATGTTGTTGATCAGCGTTTTGGATTTTTCCGGCAGTTGTCCGGCCAGACCCCGTTCCAGAATGGCGGCATAGCCGGTGATCACGGAGAGGGGATTGCGCAGATCGTGGGCGGCCATGCCCAGCAGCTCGTTCTTGGTCTGATTGCTCTTGGCGAGTTCGTGGTTGCGCCGACGCAATTCGTCTTGCAGGTTGCGCAGCGCCAGTTGCAGGCGCACTCGGGCGGCCACTTCTTCAGGATGAAAGGGCTTGCTGATGTAGTCGGTGGCCCCTTCCTTAAGGCCTCGAACCTTGTCGGATGTGTCACTCAGTGCCGACAGGAAGATGACCGAGGGGCCGTTGGCCCGGCTGTCCGCCTGTAGACGGCGCAGAGTCTCGAAACCGTCCCAGCCCGGCATCAGCACGTCCAGTAGCATGACGGCCGGACGCACCACGCGAGCAATTCGCAGAGCCTCTTCGCCGGATTGGGCCACCAGGCAACGGCACTCCAACCCGCCCAGGGCGGCGTAGAGAATTTTCAGGTTGGTCTGGTTGTCGTCTACCAGTAAGACCACCGGTCGCTGGTCGGGGGACTCCAGATGTCCTTCGATTTCGGGGAGGAGCTGGGTCAGACCATAGATGTGGAAGTCGGAGACCAGTTTCTGGCACTTTTCCCAAAATTCCGAGAATTCCGGACGCTCTCGCAAGGAACGCACCAGCAGACTCTCCAGCCAGGCAATGTCGCCGACGTGGGCCGCCCGGGCCAGGTCTTGCAAGCTCTCCTGCGGGGGGACAGCCACAGGCGCGGCTTCGGCCGGGGCTTCCGTCTCCCGATAGGTATAACGCAGATGAAGCCGGTTGTGAAGAATCTGCAGCACTTGCTCCAGGCGAACGGGCTTATGGAGTTGGGCATCGCACTCTACCCCAGTGATTTCGTCCTCGCTTCCGCTGACGGCGACAATCACGGCCTTGGTGCCACCTTCCAGAGCACGCATCTTGGCGATGGCTTCAAGCCCGCTCATGCCGGGCATGATCAGGTCGGTCAATACCACCTGCGGAGCCCACTCGCTGAAGATATCCACCGCTTTCTGACCTTCATCTGCCTCTCGGACTTTGAAGCCCAAAGGCTTGAGGAAGCTGCAGAGGAGGAAGCGGTTGATGGCCACATCGTCCACCACCAGCACGCGAACCTCGGGTTGGTCAGGGTGAAGCGAGAGAATATTCTCAACCGGTCCCAGAGAACTCGAAGCGTCTCCCTCGTAAGTGGGGAGGCGCAGATAAATGCTCCAGAGCAGTCCGTCCGCCTGAGGAGTGGCTTTCAGCCAGCCGTCCATCAAGGCCGCGTAGTAGCGGCTGATGGCCAGTTCCAGTCCGGTTGAACCCGCGGCGGGGTGAGCGGCATAATGATAAGGGTCAAACAGGGCTTCCAGTTGGGACTCGGTCTGGCGCGGGCCGCTGTCCAGGATTTCCAGTCTAAGCCCCCCATCCTCGTAGGTTTGGGTAAGCCGAATAAACCCCTGAGGAGCCAGGCGGGTGCTGGTCAGCACCACGTGGCGGACCAGTTGAGCTACGCGTTCACTGTCGCCCAGCACCTGGCGGGAGCCTTCCAGTTCAAAGGCCAGTTCACGGCCCTTGGAAGTCACCACAATGCCCAGCTGAGCCTCGAGTTCCCGAAACTGGCTTTGGATTTCAAAGGGTTCGCTCTTGAGTTGAACCTGGCCAGCTTCCAGGCGTGACATCTCCACCACTTCCGAGATCATCCCCAGAAGGTGAGAGCCGTTTTCCTGGATATGATGCAGGCTGTCCAGCTGAGAGATGGTGGTTTCAGGGCTGCGTGAAAGGAGTTGACAGAAGCCCAACACGGCGTTCAAGGGGGTGCGCAGTTCGTGGGAGAGTCCGGCCAGATGGGCACTGCGGTTCATCATTTCTTGTTGGTGGCGGGCGTTCTCGGTCTGTATGCGCGCAAGTTGATGGAGGGTGTGCAGCCCGTTCTTGATCTGGCTTTGCAGCAGCCGGAGGGTGCGCGCCCCATTCTCTTGCAGATCCTCGCCCTGAGCCAACAGACAGTAGCGTCCCAGAGCGTGAACCATGATGTCTCGCTGAATTTTAGGCGGTTCTTCCAGTTCCTCACCGGGCAGATACTGGTGGGCCTCATCAAGGCTTCCAATGTGCCCCAGGCTGACCCAGCCTTCAGGTTCCAGCACAAAGAGCACGCAGGCCGAGGCTTCCAGAGACGTGCGTGCCAGTTCTAAAATCTCCTGAACCAGCCCGGCCAGCTCCTGATGGGACGCCAGAGCTTGGGACTGGCCCAGAGTTTTCATCAAACCCAGGCTGGAGAGATCCATCAACCACCCTTCCCGATGCGAGGCCAAGTTTTCCTCTTGAAATCGAGCGCTCCGCCTGTCATTGGACCTCGAATGTGGTCTGGCTGGCCTCCAGGATTGGGAGGTCTCGAGCATTCAGCGGAGTCACGCGCCAGTAGTATCGGCCAGTGGTCAGCGGACGCATAAACTGGGGGTAGGCGGCGTTGGTGCTTTTGACCCGGCGGGTGAACACGTTCTCCAGTCCCTCTTCGTCACGCGAAACCGTGACCAGATATCCGTCTGCGCCCTGGACGCCCAGCCAGGAGAAGCGAGGGTGGTGGCTCACCGGGCGCTGACCAGGATCGGTTGAGTCCGGTATCAGCCGGCTGGGAAAGGTCATGCTGACAAAGGATGGACCCCTGTGGGGCCGGCGCCCGGGATGGTTCGGATTGGTGCGGCCGTAGCGCGCAAAAGGATTTCGTTCCAGCGACCGGTGGTGTTGGGCATACCAGTAGGGGTGGGCCAGTTCGGCTTTGGGCATCGGCCCCAGTCCCCCCAGGAAACGCTGGGCAAAATAGGGATGGCGGCCCAGCACGCGGAAGCGGGGACCTTCTAAAATCTGGCTTCGGTATTGAGAAACGTTCTGGAATCGCTTGAAGATTGGCTTACGCTGGCGGTGAATGCGATACTGGTCGCCCGGTCGGGCTGTTCCAACCAGAGCGCCGTTGAGGTCGTGGATTTCCACGCCGCCTAGCTGACTGTTGCTTTCAAAGCAGTTGACCTCAACCGTTCCATCTTCCTCTTCGTGAACGGTGATCTCGGTGCCGCGAATCCCCATGATGCCCCCATTGGTTTGGATTTCCAACGGTTGCTTGAGGCTCCTGGCGTCCGCCTTGATCCAGACTCCGCCCGACTTGAGCACCAGCCGCTTTCCCAACTGCTGATCCACCACCGACCGCTCGTTCACGACCTCGACGTCAGAATTTTGGTTGATACCGACCCTGCCTCCGATTAGAAACTCCAGGGCGGCCAGAGTGTTGATACTGGTTCTGAAGTGATCCTGGACATAACCGGTAGCGTTCACGGTCACCGGGTAGCTCTGGTTCTCGCCGGCGCGCTGCTGGAGCAGCTGAGTCTGAGCCTTGGGGTCGACCGGCTGAATCGATTGTACTCTCAGAACGGGTTCGTCCGCGAGTGCGGTCAAACTAAGCGCCAGAACCAATAGTGGTGCCTTCATCTGGCGCTTTTTCTCGGCCAGGACTGGAAAGCCTCCGAGTGACGAAATCTGAAGGTTCCGTCTCAGTGGGCGAGGAAGCGCCGAGCTATGCCTCAATTGCAGCACAAACTGGCCTTTCGACAGGTTCTCAAATATCAGCTGGACGTTTCTTTGATGCAGGAGCTCGATGATGATGTCGATGAGATCGAGCTTCTGGTTGTCCTGAAGGTCGGGGATGGGGGAGCACTGACCACGGAAACTCGCGTGGAGAATCGCTCAGGCCCGGTCAAGGTGCCGGAGGATCTGACTCAGCCCGGCAAGTTTCAGTTGGGACAGTCATTGCCCGCCTTTCTGCCGTATCTGCCTGAGCGCGAACTGAACGAGGGCGATGCCTGGACGCACGACGGGGCCTTTTACGAGTTGACCTCCATTAAGGGCGAGGTGGCGGAGATCGTGAGCCGGAAGGTGGTGGAGAATCCGCGTACCGAGACGGAGTGGCTCTACGAGTTTGACTTCAAGCGTGGCCGGGTGGTGCTGGCTCAGAGCGTAACCGAAGCTCAGCCCCCAAAAGGGAGAAGCACGAGAAGGCTTTGCGAGTACGAACTCGCCGAAGAGTGACCGCTTAGTAGTAGTTGTTGTTGGTCCTGCGGCCACCGCCATACATGTAGGAGCCAGGCGTGTTGGCATTATAACCGTTGTAGTTATTGAGTCCGCCGCCGTTATAGCCATTCACTCCGTTGTTGTAGCCATTGGTGCCGTAACCGCGATTGGGGTCGACTACCGAGCGGCTATAGTTGTTCCAGCCCGCCGCCATATTGCGTCGGTTCAGATTGAAAGCTTCTTCTCGCTGGCGAAGCATGGCTGCGCGCGGGTCCTGGTTTGCGCTTGTGGCAGGAGTGTAAGTGTTGTTCACCAGAGTGGACGGATAAGTCCAGTTTTCTGGGCGGAAGCAGGCGAACTGATAACTTTCATCTTGGACCGGAGCCTGGGCCTGGGTGGCCTGAGCAGGTGCAGCCTGAAAGGCGGGCTGGTAGCCGGGTGCCTGGCCGGCCGGGCTGCTCGGCGTCCAACTGTCGGTCGGGTTGAAGGTTGGCGGCGCCCCGGGCGGCGGCGGCAGGAAAGGCAGCGGAGCGCCGGTGTTGATCGGGTAGCCGTTGGTGTTGATATTCATTGTCGTTATTCTACCCTTCGGGGCGGAGCTTGTGAAGAAACAAGCTTCGCATGATTGTTTCCGACTTGTGTCCGCAGTCAGGCTTTTTTCAGTCCCGGGCCAGACATTCGCGGTGGCGCCCATTCGACCTCGTTCATAACCTGTCAATAGAGCCGGTCTATACTGACAGTGTCCCCCAACCGGAAAAAGAAATCCTCGATCTTCAATTTAGGAGGTTCGACGTTTGAACGGTATTTCGACCGGGCTCAGGACAGGCAGCAGGAGTGGGAAACTGAATTTCTTCTCTTCGCTGTCTGGCTCGTTACTCCGCAGGCTTCTCAGGATCGGCCTGACCTGCATCTTGCTCTCACTCTGCCTGCTTCCCAACTCGATGCGCCTGCTACAGCCTGCCAATGTGAAGCAACTGGAAGAACCGACCAGCCATTTTCTCCAGCAGATCGGCCTGCGCGCGCGAGTGGACGTCCTCCAACTCTCACCCCTCCATCTCCTGGTCACCACCAACTGCAACCCCTCCAGCCAGGAAGCTCTGACTCGCCAACTCCACTTCCTCTACAATATCGACGAGAGTCGGGGCGATCAGCTGCTGGTGATACACGGCCGTGTGCCCTTCAGTTTCCGTGACCAGCCCTGGGTTCTGGCCTTGTTGAGCGCGGGCTGTCTGCTGGTGGGCCTGTCCGGTTGCCTGGCGCTGCTTCGCTGGGGGGCCCGACCTCCGCAGGTTCAGCGCAGGAACCCCTGGCCGGCTCGATTCCTCAAGCTTTCTCCTCTGATCACACTCTGGGCAGTCGTCACCGCCTCGGTTTCCCCCCTCTGTCTGCCCCTGAACCTGCTGGTGCTGCTGCTGTGGAAGGTCCGCCAGCGGGCCGCTCGCCAGCGGCCCATCCTGAACGCACCCCAAGAGGCAGCTATCTTGCTGATGTCCTTCCCGCCCGAGTTTGCCGCTCAGGTTTTCAAGGAAATGGGCCCGGAGGCGGTTCACAGGATCACTCTGGAGATCAGCAAGCTTCCCCCGATCAGCTGGGGGATGCGTGAGGCTGTGATGGCGACTTTCGAGGGGCTTATGGCCAGTGCCTGGCCCAAAGCCAATCGCGATCAGTGCACCCCCTCGATGGTGTTCTCGACTTTGCAACGCTTTTATTTCCAGTCTGGCGTTCAGGGTCAGCTCACTGAAACGAGTTCGCTGTTCTCCCGAATCAATTTGCGCCCCCACGTTTCCGTGTTAGGCTCGCTTCTGCTCTCACTCATCAGTCTGGCGCCCGGCCTTTTGATGCTGGCCTGGTCACACCAATCCTCGCCCAGGCTTGAGTCTGACCTGCGTCAGTTCGTTCGGCTCAATCCCCTGGCGGTTGTGCAGCTCGAACGGGATGGACAGACCCGTTATCTGGTGGGCCTGGGAACTCAGGATCTGAATTCCGTCCGACTTCTGGTCGACGAGCGCGCCCGGACTTTGGGCGTGTCTACGGATGCCATCGCCTGCCTGGGGGTCAATCGAACCTGGCGGCTGCCGCCCCGCATTACGGCCGCACTGTTATTGGGGGGCGGGCTTCTGCTGCTGGCTTTGAGGATGGTTCAGCGTCGGCGAGCCATACCGATTCGAAGCTCCGCTCCCACTACGAGTTGGGAGCCTTGTCCAGTGGTGGCGCCAGCGACGGTGCCGGCCCCAGCCCCAGCCCCGCAATCGCCTTTTCAGCCTGAGCCCAAGGCGGACGAGACGAAGAAGACGATCTCGAACTCGGTTCTTCCATTGTTGCAGGTGGATGAAGTGAGTTTCGAGGTGGGGCGTGGCCTGTTATCGCTGGTCGATCCTGGTCAGGGAGCGCGTCTGTTGGAGAGAGTTACCTCCATTCGGCGTCACATCGCTCAGCAGTGCGGCTTGGTGCTCCCCGGAGTGCGTTTCCGCGATAACCTTGCCCTGGCGAACGATACCTACGTGATTCGCATTCGTGGGGTGGAGGTGGCGCGAGGGACCGTGTCTGTCAACCGTCTGTTGGCGCTCGGGCCCGAAGAGAAACTGGCCGAGCTCAAGGGGACACCAGCTCTCGACCCGACCTTCGGACAGCCCGGATTGTGGATCGACCCGGCAAGTCAAGGCCAGGCCACAGCGCTCGGCTTGACCCTGCTGGATCCGGTCTCGGTGGTCGGGACCCAGTTGACAACGGTCCTGCGTGAGAACCTGGCCGAGATATTTACCTATACGGCCTGTGCTGAGTTGCTCAGGCAGCCCGCCCTGTCGCTGTTGTTAAGCGAGCTCGAAACCCGTGAGGTCGGAATGGTCAAGCTCTGGAAGGTGCTGCGCGAGATGTTGCGTCAGCAGGTTTCTATTCGAGACCTGTCGCGTATTCTCGAGGGTTTGCTGCTGGATGGTTTCCCGGGAGCTACGGACGAGGAACTGGTCGAACTGGCACGCATGGCGGCCCGCGACAGCATCGCCCGAGAGCTGTGCGAGACGGAGATCGGAAAGCCACCGGTTCCTCTAGTGGTCTGGCGTGTTTCCGAGGAACTGCTCGACATGCTGGAGGAAGGACCAGAGCGCCGCAGTGAGCTGCTGGAAAAATTCCAACTGCTCAGCCAGCGGATGCAAAACGCCGGCCACCAGCCGGCTGTCCTGGTCGACCCCGCTTATCGACCGGGACTGCAGAAGCTGCTGATGCCTTTCAAGTTCCTTCGGGTGCTCTCCAGCGCCGAGCTGCCCGAGTGGATTCAGTTGAGCTTCTTTCGAGGCGAAGGCAAGCTCTAAGTCATGGCTCAGGGCCTCTTATTTGGCGGAATTGTCCGCTGGATAAGAGGCCTTTTCATTTTTTCGGGATAAATCTCCGAGCTATGAATGAGACGACCGTAAAGATTCGCCCCGCCCTGATCAATCCGGCTCTCTCGAGGCTGGTGCTCTGGCTCTTGGTGCTGGGGGTTGCCTTCTGGACACTGGAGCAGATTAAGACCACCTTGACCATCTTTGGTCTGGCCTTCTTGATCGCTTATCTGCTGAATTCGATTGTCACCTGGTTGGTGGCCCGCTACCAGATGGGCCGAGGTCGCGCGATTCTCCTGGTCTATCTGGTGCTTTTTGCTACGGTGGTCTTGGGCACCGCCATCCTGGCACCGATGGTGGTGGGACAGGTGAATGCAATGGTCACTCAGTTACCAGCTTTTTCCGAGCGCCTTACAGTGCTGGCCTCAACCTTCCAGGAGAACTATATTTCACGCGTTCCTTTGGCCTATCAGGCTCAGCTGGAGGAGGCTCTACGCAGCGGACAGTCCTCGGCCGCAGAGATTGCCAAATCGTTGTTGGTGCTGATGCGCAATCTGGTTTTGCATCTGGTTTCAGCTGCTTTTCTGATGTTCACCTCCTCGATTGTTTCCATTTATGTGATTTTGCGCTGGTCGGCGCTGTGGACTGGACTGCTGGATATTCTGCCTTCCAGTTATCGGTCCGAGCTGGTGAAGCTGGCTCACGATTTGAATAAGATCTTTGGCGGCTACCTGAAGGCTCAAATTACTCTGGCCAGCACTTGCGGCGTGCTCACTTTGGGACTTTTGTTGCTGCACAGCCTGCTCATTCACGCCAATCCCTATGCCCTGGTGATCGCCGTGGTGGCTGCTTTGACTCTGCCGATTCCGGTGTTGAATCAGGTAATTCCTCCGATTACTGCCATTATTCTTGGCATGATTAACGTCGGCCACATGAGCTACGCCATTCAACTGGCGGTCCTGGTTTACTCGGTCAATCTGGTGGTGGAGCGTGTGCTGGCGCCCCGAATCATGAGTGAAGCCGTAGGTGTCTCTCCCCTGTTTGTCCTGCTGGCAGCTTTCTCAGGGGCCGAACTTCTGGGTCCCGTGGGCGCTCTGGTGGGCGTGCCCCTGGCAGCCATGGCCAAGTCCGTGTTTGTGTGGTTCCACGGGCGCTTCTTAACCGTGGATGAAGCCGCCGAAGAAGCCCACCATCTGGCTTCGCTGGAGAGTGAGGAAGCGGCTCTAAAAGCCAAGGTGATGGTTCTAGAAGCCCGGCTGGCGGCCATGGAGGAGCGTCAGGTTCGGCGCGTGGCCCGGCGAGCCCGGCGTCGTCCGGTTTAGTCGTGCAACCCCTTCCGCCATCGGGCTTGCCCATCGGGGACGGGCCTCAGTGGGTGGGGCGACCGGTGGCTTCGCAGCAGAAGCCGGTTCTTCCTCAGGATCGACTGGAGAGCAGTCGTCCGACGCAAGAGAGTCTTTTGAGGCCAGGTATGGCCCGCCTATCGCCGGGTCTGGCGCAGCAGTCACCGCGCCCGTGGCCGCCTTCCGCCTCGGACCTCTCAAGGGGCTCGGCTCTGGCCAGTTTGAATTCGCGGGCGTCCGGCGCTGCCACCGCTCCCTTGCTGCCCGGTGCCCTGGCTCAGGCCTGTCTGCCGCTCCTGGAGAAACAGTCTCAGCCTCGAGGTTCGGAGGATGCGCTGCCAACCCCGGAGGGCTGGAAGCTGCCGGCCAATCCTGACAACACACCGCTTCGTCCTCGCGACCTGTTTGAGATACAGGTCGGGACCGAGGATTTAGGTCCGCTCAGGATTGTGGCTTCCTCTCACGGTCGACTTCGGGCGCTGCGCCTGCAATGGCCGGAGGAGTTTCAGGAGCCAGCTTTCTCGGCCCAGAAGGCCGTGCTTGTGGATGTTTGCACTCGTCTGCCCGGCGAGATCCAGTTGGAGATCGTGGCTGAAGGTCTGGCCGTTGAAGCCCTACCTCGCCTGATCGCTGAGTGGGAGTTGCCGAACCCGGAGAGAATCCGTATCCATCCTCTGCATGTGGCCAGCACGCCCCAACAAGTTTACCATCCGATGACGATGTGGGCGCGGGATGGGGCTCTGCTCCTGACCACCCAGGATCAGCGCGAGGTCTTGTTACTGCCCCGTTCCTTTCGTGGCGACTGTCAGGTGGACCCCAAGCTCAATCGGCATGTGGTGCAAGGAACCGGTGCGGCACCGGCGGTGCTGCACCGCTGCCTGCCGGAGTTGATCGTGCGTCGCTCTTCTTTGAATTTTGAGGGCGGCGACGTCGTGGCTTGTCGCCAGTCGGTGCTCATTGGGGGAGAGGTGGTGGCTCGCAACATGTGCGAGCTGAAGTTGAGCCGAACAGCGGTGTTGGAGCAGTTTCGCGACTTGCTGGGGCTGCCAGTGGTGGTGGTGGAGCCGCCTCCCGAATTTCACCTCGACCTGGGCTTTACATTTTTGGATGATGAGACTGTGGCCGTGGCCGATCCGACTGAGGGAATGCGGTTGGTGGCTGGTCTGCCCGAGATGGAGCCTCTGGTGAGGGCCACGCTGGACAAACGGGTGGCTGAGAGATATGAGCGAGCCGCGCAGCAATTGGTGGCCCAGGGGTATCGGGTGGTGCGCCTGCCCAACCTGTGCGGAGTGGGTCTCACCACTCCCTATCTGACCTACAATAACGTCTTGATGGAAAACTACGGCCAGTTCCGGCGCGTCTACATGCCCGTCTATGGCGCGCCTCTGGACGAGCCTGCTCGTCAAGTCTATCGCCAGCACGGCTTTCAGGTGGTGGACATACCCTCGGCCCGGCTTAGTACCAAGCTCTGGGGAGCTTTACGTTGCGCCACCGGAGATCTGCGTGTCTCCGCCAGCTGAATCGGCTCCGAGGTTCCCTTGTGGCCGAAGTCGAAGCGGCGTAGATGGAAGAAGAATCGACTCTTAAACTGGACACCGGCGCCAACAAGGTCCCCTGGATCGAGACCGACCTTGAGGTTCTGGTGGTGGACCCGCAGGGCCGCGAGTCGATCTGGCCCATTACGCGAGCCTCCATGCAGGTCGGTTCGGCTGCCAATCCTCGGCCGAATGACATCATTTTGGACGGTCCGGGGGCGGCGGAGCGCCAGTCCGTCTTGCAAATTCGCAACCAGGCCGTGATGTTTCTCAACTTCGATCAGAGCAACCCGGCCAGGAAAGGCGGCCAGCCCATCACTTATTGCGAATTTCTGCCGGGGGAGGAAATCGAAGTGGGCGGGTACCGGCTGCGCCTGCAAAAACACCTACCCGCAGCGGCCAGCCTGGTCGGATACAGTCATCCCTACCGGGGGCGTCGCTGGTTGCTGCGCTCGGGGAGCAATATGATCGGTCGCTCCGGTAAGCGGGACAACCAGGTCGTATTGGAGGAACGCACGGTTTCTCGCACCCACGCCACCCTGAGCGGCGAGGGCGACCACTATGTCCTGCACAACGAATGTGACCCCTCCGCCACCTTTGTCAACGGTCATCCCGTCAAGGTTGATACCGAGCTGAAAGATGGGGACTTGATTCAATTCGGAGCTCAGATTGTGCGCTTCTGTCCGGGTAAGAAGCCTGTTCAAGCAGCCGAAACGCGCCACGGCACGGTTTTGTTTGCCGATATTTGGAATTACGATAAGTTGACCGAAAGCGGCTCGCTGGACCAGTTTGTGCGCCAGGCTGCGGATTTTTACGAGATGGTTTCTAGGGTGGTGGACGAGCATCAAGGGGTCCTGGCCACTTACCTTGGAGATGCGGTGGTGGCCATTTTTGAGTCTGAGAAATCAGCCGCCGATAGCGCTTTGGAGTTGCTGGAGCAACTCGATCAGATGAATGCACTTTGGAGCGGGGCCTCCTGTCCAAGCTTGCAGGTAGGAATCGGCCTGCACACCGGCGATATTGTGCTTGGCGATATGAGCCTGCGCGGGCGTTCGGAATATGCGGCCGTGGGTGCGCAGGCGAATTTGGCGGCTGAGATCGAAGGCTACACCCGACAAAAAAAGGTTCGCATTCTGGTCAGTGAAACCGCAGCCAGGTCCCTCCAATCTTCGCATACTCTGACCAGCCGTGGAACGGTAGCGGTCGAGGGTGGGCGGCTGGAAGTATTCGAATTAGGAGCAAAATCGTGAGCACTTACATGAACATGGATACCCTCAACTGGATGTTGTTTGAGGTTTTTCGGCTGGGAGAATTACTTTCGGCTTCGCGCTTTCAGGACCACGATGAATCAACGCTCCGTTTGATTTTAGACAGCGTCAAGAAATTTGCCGACGCGGAACTCTATCCGGTCTTTCGGGCCATGGACGCGGATCCGGCCCGTATGATTGACGGCAAGGTGATTGTACATCCGGCCGTCGCCACGATGCTGGCCAGAGCCAGTGAACTGGGGCTGGTGGGTTCCACTCTGGACTATGATGATGGCGGGATGCAGTTGCCGGTAACCATTTACCAGGCACTCAATTTCATCGCCGACGCGGCCAACAACAATATGACCGGATACACCGGCCTGACCTCCGGAGCGGTGGGTCTGCTCTGCTCCTTTGGCAGCCAGGAATTGAAAGATATTTACCTGGCTAAGATGCTGGCCAACGAGTGGGGTGGGACCATGGCCCTGACCGAGCCCCAGGCCGGGAGCTCCCTTTCGGACGTGGTGACCGAAGCCATTCCCCGTGAGGACGGTAGCTACAGCATCCGCGGTCAGAAGATCTGGATTTCCGGTGGTGACCATCAGTTTGCTGAGAACTTCATCCACTTTACATTGGTTCGGGTTCCGGGCGGTGGACCCGGCACAAAGGGCATTTCGCTGATGTTGATTCCTAAATTCCGTCCGGAAAATGGACAGTTGGTGCCGAACGACGTGACCACCGTGGGCGATTTTCAGAAGATGGGTCAGCGTGGCTACACCACGACTCATCTGGTCTTCGGCGAGAAGGACGATTGCCGTGGCTGGCTGGTCGGCACCCTGCATCGCGGGCTGGAGCATATGTTTTACATGATGAACGGGGCTCGTATCCACGTGGGCCGGGGCGGAGCCGCCATCGCTACGGCGGCCTACTACGCTTCAAGACAGTTCGCCCTGGAGCGCCCCCAGGGTCGCCGTCTGCAGGCCGGTGGAGCCAAGGATACCAGCGAAGGTCAGACCCTGATCATCAACCATCCAGATGTGCGCCGCATGCTGTTGTTGCAGAAGGCGATCGCCGAAGGATCGCTGGCCCTTATTTTGCAGGCTTCCATTTATGCTGACCGGGAGAAGACTTCGGAAGGTGAGGAGGCGGCTCGCTATCACGACCTGCTTGAGTTGCTGACCCCTATGGTCAAAACCTATCCGGCCGAGGCTGGTCGACGTGCGGTGGATCAGGGACTGCAAGTGCTGGGAGGGGCAGGCTTCTGTGATGAATACGTGCTTCAGCAATACTATCGCGATGTGCGCATTATGGCCATCTACGAAGGCACAACCGGCATTCAATCACTGGACTTGCTGGGCCGAAAAGTGTTCATGAACAAGGGTGCCTCCCTGAAATTCCTGCTCAAGGAAATTCAGGCCACCCTGCAAGCGGCTGCCGGAGTGGAAGTGGTGGCGGATTGTGCCCGCCAGCTGGGCGAACAGTTGGCGCTGAATGAAAAGGTGCTGGGTTATCTGATGCCTATGGCGGCCCAAGGTGAGTTCGAAAAAATGCTCTCCGACGCGACGCTGTATATGGAGTTCTTCTCCAATATCGTGGTCGCCTGGCAATGGCTCAAGCTCGGCCTCGCGGCCAGCCAGGGAAGTTCAGCGTTTCACCAGGCCAAGCTGCACACCATGAAGTTTTTCTATCAATATGAACTGAGTAAGAATGAGGGCCTGGCTCAGACCATCATGAATCCTCAGCGTCTGACGATTGTTGGAGAGATTGAGGTACTCGATTGATGTCGCGTGATTTTCTATTGGCGATGCTCGGTTTGGCAATGACCTGTGGTTGCGGTGGGGCCGGCAGCCTTCAGGTCAATGTGCCTGGCAGTAACGGTTCGACGGGAGGGGGCAATTCGGGGGGCGCAACCACCACGCTCCGCGAGTTTATCGTCATTCCCAATGGAGCCGACAACACCATCACCGTCAAACAAGTTAATCTGGCTGACGGCACCAGTACGCCGCGCGCCACGTTGAATAGCGGGGCGCAGCAACCGTTTGTGGTGAAATGCAACCCGGTGATCAACTCTTTTTATGTGCTGCACGCCAAAACCGACTTGCTCACGGAATTTCGTCTGGATGCTAATGGCAACGTCACCGCCATCGGCAATATCGCCACTCCGGCCGGCGCCGCTCTGATGAGTATCCATCCCTCGGGCCGCCTGGTTTTCGTGGCCGGCTCCACCGCTCGTCAGATCTTTACCTACAGCGTGGCCAGTGACGGGACTTTGACCAAGTTGACTCAAACCTCGGCCAATTTCTTGAGCGGAAATCCCGGCCTGGACGGTGACTTCAGCGGCAACGGCGCTTTCTTTCACGTTCCGGTCATGGGTGGGGTGCAGACCCTGGCTGTTCAGAATGACGGGAGCCTGATCAGTGCTTCCCTGAACAACTTTGGAGCGGCCATCTCCAACGCCGACCAGGTTTGGGATGTGGACGTTCACCCCGGTCAGGCTTCCCTACAAGCCGCCGTCCAGCGGGCAGGCAACGATGCCATTGCTTCTTATGGACTGAACAATGGGACCCTCATCAATACCTCGCTGAACACTGTCAACTACGAGGTCGGCACAGGCGATTTCTCGGCCCTGGGAGGTTACTACCTGGGCGAGGCAACCCAGCCGATTGTGCACGGATTTGCGGCCACAGCCAGTACGGGTGCCCTGACCGAGTTGAGCAGCAGTCCTTTTACGGCGGCCGGTGTCAATGCGCTATTAACCCAGGTGGATTACACCAGTTCATTCGTATTTTCGACCCAGAGCACCGCCTCCAATTTGCTGGTCACTCGCTCCTTGAACAGCAACAATGGTCAATTTGTCGGGTCCAGTTTCGACTCCCAGAACCTGGCCGGGCCCAACCTCTTCGACTTTTTCCTCTTTCGCATTTAGTCAGGCTGGCGCTCCAGCAGGACGATGGCGCGGTTGTTGATGAAGGCCGAGTTGATCCAGTGATAAGCAATTTTGTTGCCGTCGTCGCTCATGCTGGTCTGACCGTGAATGCCTGGACCGAAGGTGACCTGGCGGTTCTCTCCGTTTTCGCGCACGTAAATCTGAGTATTGGCAGTGGGTAGGGGAAGTCGGCGGTCAAAGTTGGTCCAGGCCAGCACGCTCCCGTCGGCCGAGGTGGAAGGCCAGTCCTCGTCCACTTTTTTGAGTCCGGCCGCTAACTCGGTCTGACCGGTTTTCAGGTCCAGTCTGAAGAGGTCATCATCGCTGTCACTGACCTTTTGGTAGAAGACAACTTGACCGTCTTTACTGGCGGCTGGTTTGACCTCACTGCCTGGTTGGTTTGTAATTTTTTGGGCGTTCTGTCCGTCGAAGCGCACCAGATCGCTGCCGTCAGCCCCGTAGCTGCGCCAGAATAGGTGCTGGTTGCCCCCAAAGACGGGAAAGGCGGCGTTGTCGGAGGGCTGGGTGAGATCGCGAATCTTACCGTTTTCCAGACACTGAATGACGGATTGGCGATTGTTTCCATCCACGTCGCTTTCCCAGGCGATTTTGGCTCCATCCGGAGACACCACGGGGTCGCTTTCGTTGGCTCTGGTTTCGGCCACGGTCTGCTCCCGACCATCTTTCCAGACCACCACGTCAAAGTTGCCTTCGGGGTCTTTGGGGTCCAGCTTATTCCAGCGCGTCCAGGTGATGACGGAACCGTCGTGATTGAGGCTGGGGTGGATGTCCTGGCGCGGATCGCTGCTGATGCGGTCGATCTGACCGTCGCAATAGCGATAAATGTCGACATTGTCGCCCACCAGCTGGTTCCACACGACGGTCTTGCCGTCGCCAGATATTTGCGGCGCACCTACTACGCCCACGGTTAAAACCTTTGGACGGAATCGATTTGTATCAATCATGGTCTACTCCCTGAGTGGACCTCGGAACCTGCCTGGCAACTTCGTCTGTATGTGTTTGCCGGCGCTCATCTTGCCACGCAAAAGCTTCGCGAAAGTGTCCGAGCTGTTACAAGGCCCCCACTCCGTCGCTTCGAATAGTCCAGGATGACTCGCGGCCATCCTTGATCTCGTGCCCCTCCTCCGGACCTGCCTTCGGTCAGGTCAAATCAAGGAGGAGAGATGCGAAAACTTTATATTGCTTATCAGATTTGCAGCGTCGAGGGCGTTTGCCACGGCCTTTATGTACTCTGGATGCTGCGCCATGGGCTTGATCCCGTCACAGTTGCGCTGATCCTGAGCCTGGGTGAAGCCACCCTGCTGGTGACCGAAATACCGACCGGCTGGTGGGCCGACCGATTCGGCCTCAAGCGCAGCCTGATTCTGGGTTCGCTCCTGCAGCTGTTGGGCATGGGCGCTTTCTGGGCTGGCTTTTTCTGGGCCTCCACGGTGCTGGTGGCCCTGGGAGATGCATTCCGCCACGGCGCCGACGAAGCCATCCTTTATCGAGCTGACCCCAGCCGATTTCAATCGGATCTGGCCAGGGCTCAGTCCTTGACCACTCTGGCCATGCTGGCCTTTACTCTGTTGGGCGGCTGGCTGGCCACGAACGTTTCCTACGACGCGGCCTGGGCATTGGAGTTGGCCCTTTGCAGTCTAGGATTGATTCTGGCGCTGCATTTCCCTGATCATCCCGGACTTGAAGAGGACAGCAGCCAGGCGCGCTTCCGCCACTGGGGTGCGATTCTCCCCACTACCTTGATTTTTGGGCTGGCGGCCGCGGGGGAGTTCTGTTTGCAAGCCGCCTCCGCCAGTCCAGAAGAGTCGACTCTCCGCATCAGTGCAGTCCTGCTTTTGGAATCACTGGGAGCCTGGTTGGCCTCGCGCTACCCGTTACCTCTGCGGACTCTGCCGCTGCTGGCAATACTGGGGGTCGTGATGGGAGGCAAAGCTCTGGCTTTGCTCTACCTGGCCGCCGGCATGGCGCCCAGTCTGCGCTCTCAGTTGATCCAGGATCTGGCCGGCGAGCGGGAGCGGGCCCAGTTGCTCTCGGCCGCCAGTAGCGTGGATATGCTGGTGCGGATGCTGGTGCTGCCCCTGGCAGGGCGCTACTTGGTGTAACGGCAACAACTCGATCCGCACACCGTCTCCGCCTGGAGCATAGACTAAGGCCATGCAGATACCTGTCCATAAAGATCGCTCCAAGATGCACCGCGTGCCGGTGCCGGAACCCCGTGGTTTCACGGCGCCCCCCAAGGACGGCTTTGATGCCAGCCAGCATGTCAACCCGGATGAGGTCAAGGATCTCTTTCTGGAGCTGGTTAAAATCCCCGGGCGCTCTCTGCACGAGCGGAAAGTGGCGGATGCGATCACCTCCAAGATCCAGGCGATGGGCTACGAGGTGAAGGAAGATGAGGCCGGTAAGAAGATTGGCGGCAATGCCGGCAATCTGATCGTCAATGTGCCGGGCAATGTTCCGGACGCACCCCCTCTGATTTTCCTGGCTCACATGGATACGGTACCGCTGGCCGTGGGCGTGAAGCCCCAGGTGCATGAAGATGGCCTGATCACTTCCAACGGCTGGACGGCCCTGGGCGGAGACGACCGCGCTGGCGATGCCGAGTTGCTGACGGTGATGAAGACTCTCAAGCAGAAGGACCTGCCTCACCCTCCGCTGCAGTTCATTTTTACCGTCGCCGAAGAAAAAGGGTTGTGGGGGTCCAAGGCTTTGGACCCGAAGGATGTGCACGGAAAAATGGGGTTCGAAGCCGATTTTTTCCACCCCAACGAAGTGCTGTGGGGCACCGAGTGGGGCCCGAATGGTCCGGCCGGCAATCCGCCCCATCCCAACAATCCCCAGGAGAATTTTCTGGAACAGTTCACTTTTCAGGCCATTCGTGATATCGGCCTCAAGCCCGATAAGTGGGAGATGGATGATGCTTCCAGCGACTCGGCCAGCCTCCGTCAGATGGGTATTCCGGCTATCATCATTGGTGCCGGCGAACAGGACGTGCATACAACCAAAGAGCACATCACGGTTCAGGATATGGCCAAGGCTACCGAGTTGATCCACACGATTATTCACAACGCCACCGCCTACAAAGTGGACGAGAATGACCAGATCGTGCCTCGGACGGCAGCGTGAAGATCCTCAGCACAGGTTACGCCGAACCTCGCGAGCGCGCTCCGCGTCTGGCCATGTTGGATGACTTTGACGGGGACCCCAATGGATTTCCCCACGGCCAGGCGGTGGAGTCCGTGCTGCTCAGCCACAGCAATCTGACCCCCGATCAGATTCAGCGGATGCAGAATGAACCACCGCAAGCCGACCTGACCAAATTGATCAAGCAGGACAAGCTGGACTTTCTCACTGCCTTTCGCACCATGACGGCCCGCAATCTGGCCGGCTTCTACGGGGCCACAGCGCAAAACTTGCGCACCATTGTACAGGAGCAACCGACGGTCCAGGTCATTTCTCAGTCTCAGGGAGAGACCACCGCCCGCCAGTTGGAGATGATTTTCGATGGCGTGGTCAACAATCAGGCCTTTCGCGATGGAGTGGGGCAGGCACTGGGGCAGCCTGGAGCCAGCGCTGCCCAGGTTTGTCAGGGATTGCTGGCTGAAGCGGATGCAGTGGCCGGCAAGGACCCGCTGGTGCAGAAGGCTCGTCAGGAATACCAGCTGGCCGCTCGTGAGGCTTATCAACACGGCCTGACCTATGTGGTGGCTGCTGGTAACCACGGTGACTTCGCCCGTCAGTTAGAGAGCCTGGGCGTCGAGGCGAGCCCTTCGGCTTTTCGCAACATTCTGGTCTGTGATTACGCCACCGTGGTGGGGGCCAACGATCCCCAGGGGCGTGAGTCCTCGCTCAATTCTCCCCATTCGGGTATTGAGGTGCGAGCTCTGGGCGAGGAGATCGCCTGGCATTCCGAGGATGGTCAGAGTGGAGTGAACAGCGGCACCTCTTTCGCTACTCCTATCGTGGCCGGACAGATTCTGCGAGAATTGGACTCCAATCCAGCATTAACTCCTTTCCAGCTGGAGAACAAGCTGGCCGGATTGGATAGCTATCAGGTCGATCAAGGTCAGGCTCTGGCTACCAGCAACGGTCAATCACTGTTGGGGGATGGCCAACTGGAGTCGTATATCGCCGACCAGATCGGTCCAGGTTTCATTACTGATTTGACCAGCTCGGACGCCCTCCAGATGGCTCAGGCTCACCAGGACTCCACTTTCTTTGGGTTGCCGGGTACCAAAGATCACGAGTTCCAGCTGGTGAGGATGGCTCCCAATTTGGACGGGAAGCGTCAGCTGGAAGTGGACACCTGGTTCAAGCAGGGCCATCACGTGCTTCAGGCTGTGGCTGAGAACGGAGTCTGGACGCACTTCCATGAGGAGCTGCATCTGGATAAGGCGCGCGAGCAGCAGATTCAGTCGGCCGGGGCTTAGGAGTTGGGCCGAGTTCCGGCCAGGCTCCTATCGTCGGCGGCTCTTCCGCCCGGCCTTCTTGCTGCGCGTCTCAAGCTTCTCGGCTTTCAGGGCGGCGTTTTCCAGCAAGCTGCGGTTCAGTTCCTGGCGTAACTCCTCGGCGCTCGCCTGCAATCGGCTGAGGCGCTCGTTCAGGACTTCCAGCTCACGCTCCGCCTGCAGATTTTGCAGCATCAGCCGGCAGTTGTCTGCCTCCAGCTGTTGGATGGCCTGGTGCCAGCCGAACCAGTTCAGAAATTTCTGCCAGGGACTGCTGGACCGGAAGGCTTCCTGCCCGGCTCCGGACTCCGCCGGCAGTTGCGGCTTCGTCCGGGCTTCCACAATTCGCTCTTGCTGGTTGACTCGGAATTTTTCTAACTCCCAGGGATGAACCGCCCCGTTGGGTGCCGGCAGAATACCCTCGCGGACCCAACTTTCCACCCATTCAGGGTCCACCCCCAGTCGCTTCACAACCTCTTCTAGATTGACCGCCACCTGGTGGAGCTACTGCTTGCCGACTGACCAGATGGGATTGCCCTCGCGGTACATCACCAGACGCCCATCGTCTTGCATCATCAACGATGTGCCGGTGTCGGTATTGCTCTTCCAAATGATTTTGCCGTCCCCGTCTCTGAGCCGCAGCCTCCCATCTGGATCCAGACTGAAGACCACTTTCGACCCTCGGGTGTCGGACTGCCAGAGTGGATTGTTGCCACTGTATATGACCAGGTTTCCGTCCCCCTGCACCGCCAAAAAATAGGCGCCGCTGGGTGAGGTCAGGCGCCCTTTTACAACAATGCTCTGACCGGGAAGGAGCCTGTCCGTGGTTTTGGCCTGTGTGATGACCGCATCATTCGGGTTGGTGTGCAGCACCGAGTGAGGGCTCTGACCACCGATCTTGACCGGGAGCTGACTGGCCACGACCTGCAGAGTCAAAATTTCGGTGACCTCAAACTCAAGACGGTAGTCGCCCGGAGTCAGGTTGGCCGGGAGGCTGACCTGGCCGCTCAGGTGAGTGCGGAAGTTGCTCACGTCTCCCTGCAGATTGCTCTGGTCGCGAGCCACCTCGAGGTTGGCCGAATTCTTCAGAATGGCTTTTACCTGGAAGCTGGGATGATGATTGGCTCCTGGCTTTACGTTATCCAATTCCAGGCCATAGTGAAGACTTCCGCCCGGAACGGGTTCGTTATCCAGGCTGCCGCTCAGCAAGGCCAGGGGAGGGAGCTTGCGAGTGACAGAAGTTGGCATCTGACCATTTTCCTGATAGAAAGACATGGCCTCGGCGGCCGTTTGGATATCCTCGATGTTGCGGATCAGGCTTTCGGGTTTCACCGTGACCGGATTGCCTTCAGGCGAATTGGTGACGATGGCCATGAAGGGAGCGGTGCCCCGACCGGTGCCCCAGCGAGTCAGAATGTCGTCGCTCAGAGCATCTTCGGAGACGTGCACGGTGACGGGGGAAGACCTGCTGTGTCGGGTTTGCGAAACCAGATAGGCCAGATCGATCTGATCCGCTTCTTCTTCGTTGCGACCAACGCAGTAAACGAGTTCTTGATTCGGTCGGGTCAGGTTGCGTATGTATCGAACCGTATCGATGCTGAGCCCGGTGCGCTTGACGCAGTAGTCCTCCGACTCCAGGTTGAGCAGCCGCGAAATCATCAGGTCCGCCTCAAACAGGCAAGACATGTTGCGCTGGATGGCGGGCGGATTGCCCATGACCTTCTCCGGAACACCCATGCTGGAGCGCGAGAAGCGGACGATTGCTCCGCACGGAAGGGCCTGATCGCCAATTCCCAGCCGCTGTCGGTCTTGAGTCGGGATGGACTGATCGTAGATAACGATTCCTCTACCGGTCAACGGATTGTAGCCGATCTTGAGGGCGTCTCGACGTTCCTTGATCAGTCCGGCCAGGCGGCTGTAGGTTGCTTTGTCTTTGCTAAAAACGCAGATCACGGCTCGTCCGCGCAGGTCCACGGCCACGGTCGGAACGGTCAGCAAAAAGACACCCAGCAACCATCTTTTCATAGGCGCAGGTTTCCCGGCTCTCAGCCAGGCTCCTGGTCTTCAGAAGCACGAAAGCGAGGGGGTCAGCCCTCGCTTTCGCACAACGAACGAAACCAGTTTCTCCTGATTCGAGATCAGGCCATGCGGTTGTTTCCGCCGCCCTGGGCCGAACCCAGAGCCGCCTGATAGGTCGACCACTGGTTGCCTTTGCCGTGGGTGATGGCCCAGGCGCAGGTCAGGGCCTGAGCTTTCCAATCGGTCCAGTTCTCGCTGACGCCCTGCCAGGCTTGAGGGTTGGCCTGCTTGGCCTGAGGCATCATTGATTGGAAGGTGGGTTGGATGAACTGGAACATACCTTTCGAGGGAGTGCCCTTCTTGGCGTTGCTATCCCAGTTGTTGGCGATGTCGCCGGTATTGAAGTTGGACTCACGGCGGGCAATCTCTTTGAGAACGCCTGGGTCGGCACCGTAGGACTGAGCCGCGAACTGAAGGAACTGCTCCACTTCTTGAGGCGCCGCCCCACCGGCGTTGTTGGCGCCACCTGCCGGGGCCGCGCCGCCCGGGCCACCCGCGTCACCACCCGCTGGAGCTCCACCTCCGCCAGCCGGGGCTCCGCCGCCACCCGCCGGTGCGCCCCCGCCAGCGGGTGCGCCGCCACCGTTGTTGCCACCGGCTGGGGCCGCCCCACCGCCGTTGTTGTTTCCGCCCACAGGAGCCGGGCCGCCTTTGTCGTCGCCGCCCTTATTGGGAGCGGCGGGATCGCCGTTCATTTGCTTTTGCAGGTTGGCAATTTCCCCCTGAAGCCGGGCAACCGCGTCTTTGTCGCCGCGTTTCTCGGCATCCTTTAGCTCTTGCTGGAGCTTATCCAGTTGCTGTTGGGCTTCTTTTTTGTCGAGAGGTTTCTTGGGATCGTCAGCCTTCTTGGGGTCATCAGCTTTTTTGGGATCATCAGCCTGCTTGGCATCGCCGGCCTTGGGATCGTCCTTTTTATCGGCCTTCTTGGGGTCGTCTTTGAAATTGTCCATCAGGGCACCGATATGATTGGCATTGCCCTTCTCGTTCTTTTTCGCCTCGGCAGAGAGTTCCACCGGCTTGGCGGGCTCGGCTTTTGGCTCCGGTTTGGTCTCTACCGGCTTGGGTTTCTCCACCGGCTTGCTGGGTTTGATGTTGCTTGCGTGGTTATTGTGATTCGCCCCGTCCGTGCGCTTAATTGCCATTGCCATCTCCTAAATCAGGGTTTTGTTGATTATGCCATGCCGTACCTGGACGGCGAGCCGGAAGGTGTTTACGGATTGTGAACTGAGTAAACTTTCTGTGTCAGTCTGTAACCTTTGCTTTAGAAATGAGTTTGAGCAACGGAGGCGAACCGCCTGCGCCTATGAAAAAACTGCTGGCTCTATTGTTGTTGAGCGCGCCGCTGGCGGCTCAGGAGGTCGACTCCCTCTTTGATCGGGTGGAGCGGTCCAGTTTCCAATACTTTTGGGAAGGCGCGGAGCCGACCAGCGGATTGGCCCGCGAGCGCATCCATTGCGACGGTCACTATCCAGATAACGACCAGGATATCGTTACCATCGGTGGCAGCGGGTTTGGCTTGATGGCTCTCCTGGCTGGTCTCGAGCGAGGTTACATCACTCGGGAGCAAGCGGTCGAGCGTTTCGAGCGGATAGCCAGTTTCTTGGAGAAAGCGGACCGGTTTCATGGAGCCTGGCCCCACTGGCTGCATCCAACAGGCACGGTCAAGCCGTTTGGGACCAAGGATGATGGCGGTGATCTGGTGGAGTCCTCTTTCCTGGCCCAGGGGATGTTGTGTGTGCGCCAGTATTTTCGACAGGGCTCGGCCCGAGAGCAGGCGCTGGCTGAACGCTTCGACCGCCTTTGGCGAGACATTGATTTCGACTGGTACCGCAATGGCCAGAACGTTCTCTACTGGCACTGGAGTCCCAAGTATGCCTGGCAGATGAACTTCCCCGTTCACGGCTACAACGAATGTCTGATCATGTATGTGCTGGCGGCTTCTTCCCCGACCCATCCGGTGGCGCCTGAAGTTTATCATCAAGGCTGGGCAGAAGGCGGTAAGATTCGTGAGCCCCATCTTGCTCTGGGAATTCCACTGCAGCTTCATCACCAGGGGGATGCGCCCAATGGGGGGCCATTGTTCTGGGCCCACTACTCCTGGCTGGGGCTGGACCCAAGGGGGCTGAGTGACCAGTATGCGGACTACCAGCAAGAAACCCATAATCAGGCCGAGATTAACTATCGTTGGTGTGTGGAGAACCCCAAGAAATACAAGGGGTATGGACAGGACAACTGGGGCCTCACAGCCAGTTATTCAGTCAAAGGCTACGCCGCTCATGCGCCGACCTTGCAGGATGACCTCGGGGTCATTTCGCCCACCGCCGCCCTCTCTTCGTTCCCCTATTTGCCGGCTGAGGCCAGTCGCGCCATGCATCACTGGAGCGACAAGGTTTATGGACCCTATGGCCCCTATGACGCTTTCAGTGAACACGAGAACTGGTATCCTCAGCGTTATCTTGCCATCGATCAGGGGCCGATCGTGGTGATGATGGAGAACTATCGCAGCGGGCTCATCTGGCGGCTTTTTATGTCCTGTCCGGAAGTGCAGGAGGGCCTGCGAAAACTGGGATTTACTCGCAGACTCTCGGCTCTAAAGGAAGAGCACCAGGGCTCTCAACCTTAGGCTTTTGGAAAAAAGTGCAACTACAAGGTTGCGTGTTTGGCGAAGGGCTGCTAAAGTGCAACCTGGAGGTTGCGTAATTTGAACAGAATTGAAAAGACCATTGAGCTGAAGGCGCCGCGCTCTCGTGTTTGGCTTGCTTTAACCGACCATCAACAATTTGGTCAGTGGTTCAGAGTGAATATTCAGGCCCCGTTTGAAGTCGGTCAGACTTCGCGAGGGCATATGACCTACCCGGGCTATGAACATGTTCAGTGGCTCGCTGTGATCGAGGCGATCGAGCCGGAGACGCGTTTCGCGTATAGCTGGCATCCCTATGCCGCCGAGCCTGGTTACGACTACTCGCAGGAGGAGCGGACGATGGTTGAGTTTCGGCTTGAGGAGATAGCCGATGGAACCCGTCTTCATGTCGTCGAAAGCGGCTTTGATAAGGTGCCCGAGGCACGAAGAGCCGAGGCCTTTCGCCGCAATGAAGGGGGGTGGAGTCAGCAGATGCAGAACATTGCTGAGTATGTGTTCGCTCACCCGTGATCTGCGCTTTCCCGGAGGCAAGATTCGCCAGTGGTGACCGCCCGGCTCATTTTCGCCGCGCTGGCTGACGAGACCAGGTTAAGCCTCTTACAGCGGCTCAGCCGGGGTCCGCGGTCCATTACCCAGCTGTCTGAAGGTTCTTCGATCAGCCGCCAGGCGGTCACCAAGCATCTCAAAGTGATGCAGGAGGCCGGCCTGGTGCGCTGCAGCAGACAGGGTCGAGAAAGTGTCTTTCAAGTCGACCCTACCCCCCTTCGTCAGGCCGAGGACTATCTGAACCAGGTCTCAGCTCAGTGGGATGAGGCCCTGGCCAGGCTGAAGGCTTTCGTCGAAGATTGACTTAATCAAAGTAGTAGCTCCGGTTTTCCTGCTGGCAGCAGGTGTAGGACTGCTCTGTGATCGGATACTCGCCTTCGTTCTGGTCCTGATAAGTCAGGAGCAAGCGGCGCGTGTTCCTATACTCAATCAGTCGAGCCGAATACTTGCGAGCGTCGGTGCCCAAACCTTGATACTGCATTTTGCCGTTGAAAGCGGTGCCGCGCGCCAGGTAAATAGTTGTGTCGTCCTGATCTGGCCGGTTCACGGTGATGGCGGCCGTGACGTGAGCCAGGCCCCTTTCGTCCATTTCTGAGGTCAGGGCGGTCAGGGTATTTTGCATCCCCTGAATGGCTACGATGGCGGCCGCGACGGCAGCCGTGACGTTGATCTTTTCTTTGCTTAGAAATGGGCCGGCCGTGAGAAACGCAAAATTGTCTTCTCCGAGATCGGCGCGCAAACGACGGTGCACGGCGTTGTTTTGGTCATAGGCCGCCAGGCAGCCGACCACCGCGCCGCAGGCTGCTCGAGGCTCGCGCCAGCGCGATTCCTGAGTTTCACCAAATTTTACGGCTCCATCCGATTGGTCTAGCCGGCCACAGTGGGTCTTGAGGTCGATGGCCACCAGCACATAAGACTGCGCGTTGCCCTGATAAATGGAGTGCCTCAACGTCTTGTCCAGCTGGTGGGCCACCGTCACGTGGGCCAGGGTTCGCCCGTCGTCGGTGCCCCCACCGGTTGGAGAGAAGGCTTCCAATTTGAATTCGCCCATTTCGCTCAGCGTGGCGAACCGAGAGGCCACTATATTCTCGTATGAGCTGGTGGCTTCGCCCTGATGGATGCGGTCGCCGCAGTTGGTGTGGGCCAGGGTGGTGCATACGCTGGGCAACGAGAAGTCCGCTCCGCAGGCTCGCACATCGGGATTGTCATCGATTCCCGCGAATTGCAGTTCGTCGCGTAGAAGCTGCATTCCATTGACCAGCACGTATCGGTCGCTAACCAATTCGTGCAGGTAGACGTCATAGGCGTCTCGTTCTAGCCCGAAATCGGCGCCCAGGGACCAGAATTTGGCAATTCGCGTTGAGGCTGCGGAGGGATCAAATTGTGTCATCCTCCAGCCTTTCACGGGGACCGATCATACCCTGCGAGATTTATGGATGGTGCAAACCTTCAGGTGGGCCACCAAAGGCGCGAGGGCACCAGTACACGCCCTTCAAACAAGCGGCGGGCGGTGCTGATGATTCCGGCTCGTTCGATGTTGAGCCGGCCGTCCTGAATGGAGAACTCGAGATGAACGGGGATGCGACCGGCGGGATGTTCTACCAGGATCGTCTTCTGTTGAAATTGGCCGCTCGGAGTGGGGAGCCAGTCGGCAAAGACTGAGTCGGGCAGTACTGAGGCCGAGGCGACCCCGATGGCTCCGGTGACCGCATGGGTCGCGTGGCACTTCTCGGGCACAAAATAGCGGGAGGTAAAGGTGCCATCCCGGCGGGGCGGTGAGACCACCGCAATTTTTGGGGTGACCTGCCCGGCCACATCGCCCAGGCCCATTTTCACTGCCGCCAGGCGCCGAATCTGCTCCAGCCTGTCCAGCAGTGCCTGGCTCAGGTTCAGCTCCTGCGGGCTTTCGTGGCCCGTAATGGCCAGGCCCACGGGGGGGTTAGAGGCGCCCGTTCTCCGATCACGACGCCGACGATTGGGAGCAGCCCTGCGGTCATCGACACCGGTCAGCCGGTCGGCCCGCAAGATCACCATGGGCATGGCCACATCCAGACAGGTGACCGGCACACCATCGATGATGTCCACTGTGTTGCCCGTGGGCAAAAGCTTGCCGGTGCGGGCCCCGATCACGTTGCGGAAATTGAGCACAATGGGCGCGCCGCTGCCAGGAACGCCGTCGATGACCGTATCACCTTCGTAAGAAATTTGGCCCCGCGGAGTCTGCACAATGGCCTCCACGTCGGCCCGATTGTTGACGGCGCGGATGCGCACCCGAGTGTAAGGGTCTTTGGCCAGCACCAGACCTTCCTCAATTGCGTAACAGGCGACTCCGGCCAAAATATTTCCGCAGGATGGCGTGGTATCCACAATGGCCCGATCAACCATCACCTGAGCGAAAAGATAATCTACTTCGTGGTTGGGGTCGGTTGAGGGTGCCAGAATTGCGACTTTGCTGGTCAGACTGTCGCCACCGCCGCAACCGTCGATCTGACGATGGTCGGGGCTTCCCATGGCGGCCAGCAGAACCCGGTCGCGAACCTTTTGCATCGGCGGCAGGTCGCGGGCCAGGAAAAACAAGCCCTTGGAGGTTCCCCCGCGCATCAAAACGCAGTTGACCGCCTGCTGGCCGCTCTGGGGTTTGATTTGCTTGGAGGCCCAACGTCGAGGTCGTCCGTTTTCCGGGTCTCGAACGCGCAGGTCGGCACGCTCCCACTCAAAGGGCAAGTTTTGCCGAGGGGCGGTCAGCCAGGCGTCGGCCGCGACAATCTTCAAGCGATGGGACATGAGAGGGTGAACCTTCCGGGCCCGCAGATCCCATTCCTGGTGGATATTCTTTTCACCAGGTATTGAGCAGGCCCGGGCCAGAAGCAGAGGCCATGAGTTGCATCTATCCCGGCGTGCTGGCTGGAGACGGCCGTCAGGCCGTCAGTTTGGGGGAAGCCGCTGAGTGGGCCCAACGGGGCGCTCTGAGAGCCGCCGACCGCGGCACATTTTGCGTGGGTGGAGTCTTGCTCGGTCCGGGCCTCGAATTGCTGGCCGAGTCTTCCAATCATGTGCTCTGCGATGGCGCGGTATGCGACCCCACCGCTCACGGGGAGCGGCAACTGGTGGATTGGTACTTTGACCAGAAAGGGATGCCAGCGGCCGATCAATGCACCCTGGTGTCGACTCTGGACCCCTGTATAATGTGCGCCGGCTCCCTGCTCTATGCCGGCTTCCGTGTGGTCAGCCTGAGTCTGGACCTGGAGGCCGGGGTGAACTGGACCGCTGACCAGAGCTTCCAGGCCCTGCCGCCGGCGCTACGGAGCCAGGCCAGGGAAAGATTCGCCTACCTGGGGGTCGAGGGAGTTCGCCCGGCCTTTGGTTGCGCAGATACCGTAACCGCGGAGTTCGAAGAACGATCCCGGCAGTTGTTTCAAGAGAGCTTGCCGCGCGTCCAGGCCAGCATCCACGCCCGCCAGGTCTGCCCATTGTATGTCCGGCAGTGGGTGGATGAGCCCGCTGCTTTGCTGGACCCGTCGGGTCAGGTGGTGGCGGTGGCCAGTGACGGCCCGCATACGCGCACGGCCGTCATGGAATTGGCGCGCACCTATGCTCTCAAAGACTTTACCTTGGTGCAGCGACGAGGCCCGAATTTGGGGGCGCTCTCGGTGATGGAGATGGGCGCCTACGGGTCTTGCCTGGAGGGGCCGCTGCCTCCATCCCCCCGGGCTCGCTGGCAGTATTTACAGCCTGGTTGCAGCGCCGAGGAGCTGACCGATCAGCTTGGCCGCATGCCACCGCACTATCGGAAGCTGGTGGGAATGCGCATCGAGGCAGCAGGTAGTATCGCAGGACCCTTGTAATTTGTGACGGACATGAGAGAGCGCATTCTCGTTTTGAGCGCCGACGCTCACCTGCGGCAGTGGCTGGTGGACATTCTCCGATCCCCCCAGGTCTTGCTGGAAACCGCCGCCAACGGGCCCTCCGGCCTTTCGCTGGTGGCCGATCGTGAGTTTGATGTCCTGCTGGTGGATGCCGAGCTGCCGGGAATGGACGGGCTGGAAACCTTATCTCGAGTGAAGACTCATGCCCCCCGCACGGGAAGTGTGGTGCTGGCGCGCAAGCAATCAGAGGAGCTGTTGCTGCGCTCGATGCGAGCGGGCGGGGGCGATTTTTTGCGTATTCCCTGCAATCCTGAAGAGATTGCCCGGGCTGTCGAGCGCCAGATGAAACTCAGCCTGCGTCAGCGCCAGGGGCCGGATCGAAGCCAGGGCTCCCGCCGAACCCTGGTGCGAGCCTTTCATTCCATTTGTCTCTCGCTGGACTTGCAGGGTGTTCCAGGACGTCCCCTGCCGGGACTTCAGCCTTTAGGAGTCTTGGCGCGGCAGGTGGCCCTGGGACTTAATTTGAGTGAGACAGCCCGAGAAGAGGTGCAGCTGGCAACCTGGATTCAGGCGATTTGCGACCTTCCGGGCGAGGCTCCCATCACCATCGATTGGGAAGAACTGCCGGCGGGAGTGCAGGCTCTGCTGGAACAGGGTGAGGGGCCGGCGGCGCAGGTGGTCCAGTTGGCTCTGGCCCTCGGTCGAGGCGACGATATTTATGAAAAGGGCCGGTTTGATCCGGCTATGCTTGAGTTGATCCCGAAAGGACCGCAGTTCAAGCAGGTCCAGCGCCGGGCTCAGCTCTCGCGAGCGCGCGCCCTGCAAGACTCAGGCCAGAATATGGAAGCAGTGTATCTTTTTGAGCAGCTGCTTAAGGCTGAGCCCAATTCCCCCGAGGTCTTGCTCTCGCTGGCTCGATTGCATCGCCGACCGGAGCTGGTGCAACAGGCGTTGTCCTGCAGTCAGAAGGCGGGCTCCTGGATCACGGCCGAGACCTGTTTTGAGGGCGGGCTGGTTCTCCATGAGTTGAACGCACCTGGGGCGGAGAATCTCTTTTCCCGCAGCAGTCGGCTCTACGGCGACCTGCGCTCGCGCCATCGCCAGGCTCTGGCGCTGCTTGCCCAGGAATGGGTGGCGGGCACCAAACTGCCGGCCGAAGTCGTGCGCGCGGCCGTGGAGGATTTATGTTCCTGCCCGGAGCCTGAACTATTGAGTGCTCAGGCCGATTGGCTGGCTCCAAAGCTGCTGGCCTATCCAGGCCTGGAAAACACCGAAGCTCCCCGCCTGATTCAGCGCTTTTTAGAAGAAGATTCCAGCCGCATCGCGTCCGAAATTCGGCGGGCAAGCTGGAGCCTGGACGCGCGCAAAGGCCTGGCCAGAATCTTGGGCGGCCTGCCCTGGGTGCCCGGTCGCGAAGTGCTGGAGGTTTTAGAGAAAGATCATAGCGAGGAAGTTCGGGCGGCGGTCCCCGCCGACATCCACGTGGGCTCGGCTCTACCACCGATCTTGAGAATTCATGCGCTGGGTCCTTTAGAGGTTTATCAAGGTCGCCGCCGCCTGGCCAACAATGCCTGGAGAACTCAGAGAGCCCGGCGCCTGGTGGCCTATCTGGCTACGCACTGGCAGGAGGCCCACTCTGAGGAAACTCTGATCGACCTGTTTCTGGCCGACTCGCCTTCGCCGGTTCGTTTGCAGCAACTTCTGGAGGTGGCCCGAGCCAGTTTACGGCCACCGGGTTGGCAGGACGTCAATTATTTGCTTTGGGAGGACGGCAAGCTTCGCTTTAACCTTCAACTCCCTCGATGGGTGGATGTGGAGCAATCGGAGCAAAGCTTTGCTCGTGCCAGGCAAAGCCAGGGGGAGCAGGCGGCCGACCTGTATCGCAGGGTGCTGGCCGTGGATCACGGAGACTTCCTGGAAGACTTCGAAGAGGAGTGGGTCATCCCCATCCGGCTACGCCAGCGGGAGCAATCCTTGGTGGCTCGCTTCTGGTTGGCTCGCTGGTCATTGGAGGCCGGGAGACCGGCCGAAACACTGGAGCATGCTCAGTGGTTGCTGGAGACGAATCCAAATTCCGAAGAAGCCTGGGTTCTCAGCATGGATTCTCTGCTGGCCCTGAATCGTATCGAAGAGGCTCTGCGCACATCGGAGCGAGCCAAGAAGGCCGTGCCTGCGCCCGGAACCGCGCTTAAGGAGGCCCACCGTCGGGCGGTTGCCTCACTCTCCTAGGTGAGTATCCACTCGACCGCCCTGGCCCGGCTTTCCGGGGTTTCCATCGGGAGCCGTTTGCGCGGTGGAGTCAGAGGAGTAGTACTGACCGCCTTTGCCACCTCCTCCGGGAGTTCCAGCCGACAGGTCCACTTCAAGGTAATCACGCCAGGGCGCGTTGTAGGTCGTGATTTTGAGATTACCGCCCCAGCCCGCCGCTCCGCCGTCCCGACCCACGGCTGACTGATAGCCGCGGAAGTCATCGCCGTTAGCGCCTTTGCCGCCATTTCCGCCTTTGGCAGTGATCTTGAAGCGCAGGCCGGTGTCCGCGAACAGGTAGTGGAGATTCTGGTTCTGGGTGTGGATGCGTAGATGCATGCCGGCCTCGTCTCGGCGCAGTTCGGCTTCAATCTGTCCGCCATTTGTTCCGGCCTGGCCGGGTCCACCGGCGGGTCCCGGGCGACCCGGCGCGCCATCTCGCCCGTTGGCCGTGAAACTCAGCTCATCGGCCACGGAGAAGCTTCCCTGGCTGTGCACCCCCTGAGGGGTGCGCAAAATCCACCCGTAGTGGCGCCCACGCTGTACCGGCACGCTCCAGCTGGAGTCGGCCAGAGCTGTTTCCGTGACCTTGTTGCCCTCACTCCAGAGCTCGGCCGTGAACTGGCCGCGTGGAAGCTTCCAGCGCAAGGTCACTTCTGCGCTGCGCTGCAAAAGCACGGCTCCGTTTGGGGGATAGACTTCCGGGGCGGCTCCTGGCAGGGTAGACGCCGAGGCGCTCAGGAGCAGAAAAAGAAGCAGCCTTTTCATGCCAGCGGGGTCCAATTCGCCTGCCAGCGAGCCAGCTTTTCCTGGGGGCCAAGTTTCTGCGGTGAAACCACCTGGGCAGCTTTGAAGCTGGCGTATTCATCAAGGCAACGGGCGTTAACGGCCCCTATACTTTCATAGGTGACGGCCAGCAGCACTCCGCAACGACCGCAGATCAGGAAGTCGGCTCGCTCATCTCCCTGACGGTAGCGCACCGGTGGCTCTTTCCACTCCAGCTCAAGTTGACCGGTCGGATCGGAGACATAACTGGCCCCGTGGCGAGTGCAGAAGGAGCAGTCGCAAGCTCGGGGCGTCACATCCGAGGGTTCCTCAGAGGTCTTATAGCGAAGGGAAAGAGATCCGCAGTGGCAGCTGCCCGAGTAGGTTGGCATATGGGTGGATTTGCCCTGGCGCCAACAGGTCCTTCGGTGTCCACGGGGGGCGTTCGTGACATTTGCTCGATTGGCTGGTATCCTGAATAGATGAGATGTCGGGAGCGGGACCGGGCCAGCTCTCTGGCGGGAGCGGTCTGTGTCATCGCGGTCGCCTTGCTGGCCGTATTGACGGTCGGGACGGCCAGTTCGGTCAACGTGCAAATGCTGGCGCGTTCTGAGAATGCCCAGAATGCTTCACTGCTGGCGGATTCGGCCATTCAGCAGGCGGTGGCCGAAATCATGAGTTCCCCGAGTTGGGGCAGTTCGCCCACCACGAAGATTCAGTATGCGGGGCCGGCCGAGGATTCCGAGGTGCTGCTTACATTTGATCCGAGTGCGGGCGTTCCCTATTGCAGCCGAAATGACGAGGATAACCCTCGACCGGCCTGGTCCGACTCCAAGCTGCTGCAGGGAGGATTGCTGCCCGGCAAACGGGTTCACCTGGTGGCGGTGGCCCACTGTCGCAACGTTCGTCGCACTCGGGAGGCCGTCGTCTATGTGCCTAATTTCACGATGTCTCTTGGCGCCACCGGCAAAGTTCATTTGATTGATAGCCTGGTGGGTTCACTGGATAGCAGCCAGGGAGTCGACCTGGAAGCGATTGCCAACGATCCGAGTAAACTGAAGCCGGGAGATTTGGGCACTAACTGCCAGGCTGACGATGCAGCCGTGCTCGAGCAAGGCAGTCGGGTGGTTGGCAATCTGCAGGCCCGCGGTGGAGTCGACCTCAGGGATACCTCCAGTATCGGGGGCGAGTTGCGCAAAACCTACGACCCCGTTGAGCTCCCACATTTCGATTTCACGTCCTACGATCCGGCCAACGGCGGGGCTCTCAATTACAACGAAGTGGCTCCCGGATTCCAGGGAGATCAGAATCTTAATGGGGTGGTCCGTTGCAACGGTCCCAATCTGACCATCAACGGGGATCTCAAGTTAGATAACTGTCTATTTTATGTGAACGGCTCTTTGACCGTCACCGGCTCCGTGCGCGGCACTGGCGCGGTGGTTGTGACCGGTTCCACCACTTTGAAGGGCGGAAGTGGCTTGACTTCGGCCGACTCGGTTGCCCTGTTATCACAAGGGGATCTGAGTCTGGTCAGCCCTGGCTCCAGTCGTTATCTCTTCCAGGGTCTGGCCTATACTCGCGGCAACTTCCGTGCCAAGAATTTTACCATTGTCGGCGGCTTCGTGGCGGACGGTTCCAATAGTAACAATGGGAACGTGGACCTGGAGGGCTCCCTGGCTATTCGTGTTCCAATCTTCACCGATCTGAATATGTTTTTTCCGGTTCAGAGCGCGTTGCAGCTGGCCAGTACCGCCAATATTCCGACCGAACAAAGGGTCCCACTCAAGAGGGACCCGATCACCAATCAGCCGACCCAGGAATATATCTATGGTATCAGTCCTGCCCAACCAGACAACTGGCCAAGTCTTCCCGAGGTTTTTCGCGGGACGAATGGAGACATCCTGACCGGTAGTGACCGGCCGCCGTCCTACGCGGCCATCGCTACCCCCTGGGCCGCTGCTCATTTCAACAACGGCAACGGCGGGGATTGGGGCCCCAATCCCTGGTGGAATCCAGTCCTGGTTCAGATCCGGCACCAGACGGTAAACGGGCAGGAGAAGCTGGCCTTTGATTTGGTTTGGACGGAAGACAATACGATCCATCACGAGACCTTTGCAGATCCAAATCATGCTCTGAAGGATTGCTCCGACTTTATCGCTCAATTGGGCTCGCAGCGCTGCCCGGGTTATTATGCGCCGCCCGACCACCCAGGAGTGGCGGGCCATTCCAACGCCTACCAGGCCCTTCTGGCCGAATGGGCCAACAAGAATCTTCTGCCCGATGACCAGGAGTCTAATTTCAGTTTCGATCCCAATCGCTTCCTGAAGGAGGCGGACAAATTGCGCATCTCGGCCTGGACCGAATACTAACGGTTGAGTGCGCTGATCTGCAAAACGCGAGCCACATGAAAGGTCTGCCCGCGCTCTTTCCAGGCGACATCCACTTTGAGTTGGCAAAGAGTACTGCGGGGCGCGGAGGAGGTGGGTGAGCCGGTGACCTTCATGGTCGGCTCAAACTCCATACCGTCATCACCTTTCTGATTGCTGCGCCGCAGGACATCTCCCAGCGCACCTGGAGTGCTCAGGTCAACGCTTGTGTTGGTGGTCAGGCGGGAGAAGGGTCCGCTTCGGCATTCATCCAGAATGGCCTGAGCGATGTTGTTGGCGGTCAGGCGATGTTCGGTCTGGCGTACTGAAAACATGGCCGTCGGAAATATGCTGAGCAAGACCATAAAGACGATGGCCAGCAAGCTGGCGGTGAAAATGACTTCGATCAAGGTCATGGCCCGGCGACTCATCGCTGCTCCGGAAGAAAGAAGCTACGTCGGTAGGTGTATGTTTCGGGTTCTGGATGGCCGGTGTTGCCTTTGCGCTGAAGAGTCACTTTGAGAGTGATCGGTTGAATCAGCAGCAGGTCACTGCCTCCAGGGGGATAGGAGATTTCGAACTGACTCAGGCCGGTGAGTAGAGTGACCGGGCGGGTGGAAGGGATGTTCAATATTTGGGCAATGCGGCCCGGGCTGAGCTTCCTGGGCCTGGTTGGATCAGTTTCCTCAGGTGTGGGACTGGGGCCACTCGGTGGCCATTCCCGATAGTTCAGAGTGTGAGCCACAGCGTCATAAGAGTAGATGAGAAAGAAATTGCTCCAGAGAAGCTCCCCACTGTTGGCAACGCCGGGCTGAGAGCCGGCTCGCAGTCCAGCCTGGCTGAGCGGGCAGATGGCGATGGCCTGGGGTGATGCTCCCGAACGAATGGAGATACCCGAGCAACAGCTGCGACGAAGATCGGTCAGGATTTTTTGCATGGCCACCAGGGCCTGCTGCTGCATCTCGGTGCGCAGAGTGGTGCGAATAGCTGCCCGACTGCTGCTTTGAAGCAGGAGGGCACCGATGGAGCTGACAACCAGCACGATGGTCAGCGCAATGATCATCTCGAGTACAGTCGTCCCTCTGCGCTGGCTCATACCAGGTGCTCCAGAGCTTTGAGGGCCAGGTCCAGGTCGCGGTAGCGCTCTTCGGGTTTTTTTGCCAGCATTCGTTCCAGAACTTTAGCGAATTTTTCTAGATCGGGTCGCAGCCTCGCCAGAGAGGGAACCGGTTCAGAAAGGTGCTTTACGATCAGGGTCACCGGATTTTCATCCTCAAACGGGCGCCGACCAGTCAGCATTTCCCAACACATGACGCCCAGCGAATATTGATCACTGGCCGGATGGGGGAGATTGTTGATTTGTTCAGGGGACATATAAGCCGGTGTGCCCAACACCGTGCCTGTAGCGGTGACCTTAGAGGCATCGGTGGCTCTGGCCAGACCGAAATCCATGACCTTGATCTGGCCATCCTGAGTCTGCATGACGTTTTCGGGCTTGAGGTCACGGTGCACAACCCCCTTTTGGTGAGCATAGTGCACGGCCTCGAAGATAGGCTTCATGAGGCGTAACATTTTTTTAGGAGGGATTCCCTCCTGGTTGATTTCCGCTCGTAAGCTCTGGCCGCGGATCAGCTCCATCACCATATAGTAATGGCCGGACTGTTCTCCGGAGATCACCACTTTGACGATATGAGGGTGGTTCAGTTCCTCATAGACCTTGCGTTCAAAGTTGAAGCGATGAACTAGTTCGGGGTTGTTCCCCATTTCCGCATTCATGATTTTGATGGCGACGGCCTGTTTCTCGTCCAGGGTTTCATCCGGAACAGCTCGGTAGACCCGGGCCATGCCACCCAATCCGATCAACTGGAGTATGCGATAGTTGTCCAGAAGAGTTCCGATCAAGGGGTCTTGATTGGCACTGGGTACGACCAGCCCGGTCAGTAGTGAGGCTTTGCGGGCCGCGGCCCGGGCGGCTTCCTCTCGCTGTCTCAGTCGGTCCAGATAAGTCGGAACGGTAAAGGCCAGACCGGTCGCGGTCAGGCCAAGCAATAGAAGCAGGGGTCCTCGCCGGGCCATAAAATCGCGCCAGGCCGCTGTCCGATTCAGGTAGTGAAGTTTGTAGGCACCGCCACCCTGCGGGAGGGCGTTGCCTCCACCGCTTCTCCAGGCCTTCAGATCGACGCGAATCACTTCGGGCTGGCAGTATTTGTGGAGCAGAATCAGGGTGGTTTCTGTCTGCTCCGCGGGCAAGTCTCGGGTTACCAGGGGCCCAGAGTCGGCCGGGCCCAAAAGGTCTCCTGGAGGTAGCTTGTAGTCGGCAGGAGCGAAGGCCTGGGCCGGGTTGTTCTGCGAGGCTGGCTTGCCGTGCACCACCATATAGACGTAGGCACCTGAGGGATCAGTATGCACAAGCATCGCCTCTTTTTTTGCCAGGGCAGGCACGGTCAGCAGAACCACCAGCATCCAACGAGCAACCATGAGTGTAGGTGCTTTCGCCCTCAAGTTGAACTTCCCCAGCGGAACGGCAGATTTCTTAGGATGAACATGTTTACCCGTTGGAGGATGAAAAGATCGGTTTCGGGAGCCGATCTTTCTCTCTTTTTTCGCAGCCTGTCCGCCATGCTCGGTTCGGGAGTCGGGCTGGATCGAGCTCTGGCGATGATGGCCGAGCAGCAGTCCAACCCGACCGTGAGTCGGGCCTGCCAGGAGTTGGCCGACAAGGTGAGCGCGGGCCGCTACCTCTCCAATGCAATGTCTCAACAAAACTGGCTGTTCAACCAGATGCATGTCCGCATGGTGGCGGTCGGTGAAAAGACCGGGCAGCTCCATCTCAGTCTCGGTCGACTGGCCGATTTGCAGGAACGTCAGTTGCAGATCGAGATGAAGGTGCGAGCTTTGCTGACGGTCCCGCTGCTGGTTTGCGGCTTCTGTCTGCTGATGGTTACCGTGGCTCCGCCTCTGCTCTTTCGCTCACTGCTGAAAATGCTGATCGAGAACGGCGCTGAAATGCCGCTGCCGACCCGGCTGCTGATTTTTTTCAGCGACGCCATTCGAAATCCGTTGAGCTATGTGTTGGCCACCGTATTCGGAGGTCTCTTCTTGATCTGGGCCAGCACCCAGTGGAAGGATCCGGCGGCCCGTCTGGGCTGGGTCCGCCGCTTTCAGGCGCTACCCCTGGTCGGGCCGATTCTCAGGTTGATCTCGCTGACTCGCTTCACCCAGACGCTGTTCATTCTCAATCAGGTCGGCGTGCCCGTTTTGCAATGCCTGGATTACGCCAGTGCCGCGACAGCGGACCTAAGCTTGATCGAGGACGTCAAAGGGGTGATGGAGCGCGTGCGTGAGGGCGAGTTGATCGGAGTCTCGCTACAACAGTCAGGGGGCTTCCCCGGCACTTTTTGTCAGGCCGTTTCGGCTGGCGAGGAGAGCGGCAAGTTGGGCGACATGCTTGAATCGATGGCCCGGATGTATCAGGTGGACCTGGAGCATGGACTGGAGGTGCTGACCAAGTCGCTTGAGCCTTTGATGCTGGGCTTCGTGGGCTGCATTGTAGCCTTTACCGTGGTTGCCACCATGCTGCCCATGTTGAAGGTGATGGATTCGCTTTAGGGCCGCTTCAGCGAAGTTTGCCAACTGACCCGTTTCCCATCCACTCTCCAACAGCCATGCTGAGGGGAGGCCAGCACAAATTCCAATTGATTTGAGCCAGGGTCGAGGTCGATTTCCTTGAGGTAAAAGTCTGGACCGTAGATTCGATTGCGTTTGCGTCCGTTGACGTAAAGGTGAACGTAGCCGTAGGCCAGCTTATGGCCCTTGGTGGAAGTGGTTCGGTCGCCCAACTGATGGGTGTCAAAAATCCAGTTGCTGGTCAGTAGATGCAGATTGAAACCCACCTTGGCGTCCGCGCTGATTTTCACGCTTTTGATGGCCGGCCTGGGCCACTCCGCGGGCAGGTCGAAGTCGCGCTTTTCATAGCCGCCTTGATAACGCGATTTATCGCGCTTTTCGGGTTCAGCCCAGGTGGGAGCGATGAGCAACAAGGCCAGCGCCAGACAGCATCGTTTCATCCTGAGCCCTTAATGATGATGGTGGTGATGACCTTTCTCGCCGGGATGCTTCTTCTGCTCCCAGAAGAGTTCAATCAGCTCCAGGGATTCCACCGCCCCGCCCACCAGCAAGCCGCTCACCTGAAAATCCGAGTTGATGAAGCCGCGCAGGCCTTCCTTTAGAAACTGGCTGGGGAAGGCGCCGAGGCCGTTGGCGATGTCTTCATTGACTTTGCCTTCTGGGACGCCCATTTTTTCCAGCCCGGCTACCAGCGCACGCCCACTGTCGTTGGCCACATTGCGGAAAGCTTGCGAGAAACGAGGGCCAAAGAGCGGACCGACGGCACCCGCGGCTGCCGAGAGTCCGATGGTCAGCGCCATTCCTCCCGGAGCCATTCCCATGGCCGACAGGCCCGCCCCCAGAGCCGCACCCGTGGCCGCCCCCACCAACGACTGCACAGCCGGAGACTTGTTTTCCAGGCTGGCTCCCACGCCGGAGGCCACGGCCCCGGCGATTTTGGAAGTACCGGGTAAGAAGAGACCGGTGATCAGCGTGGCGTTGCCTGAGGCGTCACGGACTCGCGCGGCCTTATCCCCTCGGAAAGCCTGCACACCGCCCAACATGCCGGCGCCTACCACGGCCGCGCCCGCTACCGGGTGACCCATGGCAACTCCTAGACCGGCGGCGATGCCAGCACCGGTGGCAGCTCCCGCAGCGAAGGTCAAAACTCTTGAATGTGTGTGGCGGCTCACGGCGGTGGCGGCCAGCGAGGCACCGGCCGCAATGCCGATGCCTTGCATTCCCATAAAGGCGAATCCGGCCGGGACGGCATGGAACATGGGTTGAATGTAGCTGTTCTGCTCCAGGTCACCAGAAGTGCCTTCGCGAGGTTTGGTGTACTCGTCCAACCAGTCTACGGCGGCGCTCAGGGGCCCGCGCTCTGGCTCAGGGGGCGTATTCTCCGGGGCCTTTTTCAGGCTGGTGACCGGCACTTGTGCTTGCGTGTGACATTGGACCTTCAAGGGGGGTCTCTTTCTGTCGCTCCGAAATCAGAATAGGAGTCCGCTCTGAAAGAAGACTGAACTGTAACCGGTCAGGGCCAGCGGGCGCCGCAGAAAGCGCAGTAGCGTCCAAATTCCCATTCTCGAATGTTGTCGTGCTGGCAGCGCACGCGCGCCTCTGCCTGGGCGACCTGGCTGGGAAACCGGCCGCGCAAATTTTCGAGCAAGGGAAGTTGATGATGGACGCAGTGTTCCAGGCTGCGATCACACGGTTGGGCACCGTTCTCCAGTAGAAGTTCGGCGCTGGCCTGGTGGTCTTCGGTCAGGGCCAGATCCAAGGCCTCATCAAGACTTTTCACGCCGGGCTGTTTCAGCAGCCTGGCTACGATCTCTGGATAGGCCAGGGCGCACTGCAGGGCGATCTCTTGAGCCCGAGGAGTGGCGCGATTGAGTTCCAGCATTCTGGCCACGAAGTCAGCCAGACCGTTGGAGGCCGCCAGCCTCAGCAGCTTGTCCGGTGAGACCGGATTCTCGGGCAGCAGGTCCGCTACTGCCTCGCTGATGGGATTTTGTAGCCTTTTACTGGGAGCTCGATCGACTGCTGCGAGCAGTCGCAAGGCCGCTCTTTCCTGGCCGGCCTTCAAAGCCCGGTAGAGGGGGGTATAGCCGCCCAGGTCTCCGTCGTTAGGATTCGCCCCGCTGTTCAGAAGACGCTCAATTTCGGGCAGGTCGCCCTGGTGCGCCGCCCGGTCGAGAGCGGTCCAACCTCGATAATCTCGCTCCATGTCGTGAGTCTAACTTACGTTCAGGCAAGTTTCAGTGTCCTGGTGCACAGTAGAAGCAGATAGAGATAGACAGTGGGAGCACACCATGCAAATTCAGAGTCAGAACCAACCTCAATTTCCGCGCACTTTACCCCAGGCCGACAAAGCACCCCAGCCGCCCGAAGCCCCGAAGGATCAGATGATTCCCTCACCGCCTGAAGAGAAAGGCTTGAACTGGGGTAAGATCGCCCGAGGCGCACTGATTGGCGCCGGCGTAGGCGCAGTGGGCGCGGGCGCCGGTCACGCCGCCCAGGCGATGGGAATGCACATGGGACCGGTCGCCGCAGGTGCCACCGCCCTGGGTGTGGCCGGTGGAGCTCACGGAGTCGCGGCCGGAGCCAAAGACCTGCTCAATACGCCAACGGGCGCATTCTTGTTGTTGGCCGGACTGCTCTTTCCGCCAGCTCTCCTGCTGGTGGCCGCCGAACCGGCCGGGCGCGGCATTGCCCAGGGCCTGGGTGGAGCCGCCGCAGGCGCGACGCTGGGCTGGATGGGTAGCCAGGGACCGGTCGGTTTGGCGCTGGCCGTTGCCACCGGCGCGGCTGCCGGAGCCACCACCGAATGGATCAAGCAGTCGGGTAGCCACTGAGCCAGTTGTGGGCTGAGCTTTGCCAGCAACTGCGCAGGGATGGCTTCCATGAGGTCAATGCTCGCCGCTTGCTCGGCCTGCCTGAACTGGTGCGCCAGCCTTGTTTCCTTTGTGAGGAGGCAAGTCCGGCTGCGGCCTGGGTCAATTTCTGGTTGGTAGGTCAGGCTCAGGCACGCGAGGGCTGCTGGGTTGATGCCCTGCTTGAGCTGGGGTTGCTGGAAGTTATCGATGGTCTGATCCGCTCCAAGGTGACCCTGACACCCTGTGAGGATGTCTTCTTGCTGGCCGACCCGGAGCTCCAGCCCGATAGTCGCACCTATGCTCTGGCCCGGCTCGGGCCGCGCCGGCCGGCCCTGCACCTCAACTGTGGCGCTGGCTTGCTGCCCTTGCTTTGGGGAGGCCCTTGTCAGGATGCAAATCCCCGAGCTCTGGCTTTCGCGGAATTGAATGCGCGCTTGAACGGGCGGCCCTTTCAGCCTCAAATTCCCTGCGATACAGTCACTCTGCGTTTGCCCATGAAGCGCCCGCCTCGCGGCCAGGCTCCCCATAATCCCGATCTGGCTGCCTACCTGGAGGACTTACCGGCCGGCGCCACCCTGGTGGTGGCCTGCAGTCTGGTGGGTCCAGTGAAGCTTCCGGGCTACCAGGTGGAGCAGCTCGATTACGCCCGCTCCGGCCTGACCGACTACGCGGCTTCGCTGGTGGACCGGTCTCGGCTTCTGGAGGCTTTCGGCCCCGAAAGTGGCGAGCAGGCCTATCGGCTGGAAGTGGATCAGATTCTGCAAGCCTGTCGGGGCATTGCCGAGGTGACCGATAGTGTCTTGCTGATCAAAAGATGCGGCGATTCTCATCGGATTCGGAAAATTGCTTATCCCCTGGCTGAGCCCGAGGTCAGGTCGGCCTGGCCCGAAGAAAAGCCATCCTTCGGCTGCCCTTATAACGAAGAAAATCTGCGTCAACTCCTGGATCTGCCTGAGGTTCTGTATACTGCCGAGCAGATTCCTGGCCTGCTTTTTCGTCTCCGCCAGGAGTCTTCTGAACTTGCACGTCAGGCCGAATACTGGTTGATGCAGCAGCCTCGACGGGGTCGGCGGGCTCGGGCCATGTTGTTGCCTTGTCTCGGGCATCTGTTCTTTGTCGATCCGATGTTCGCTCAGCGTCCTGACCAGATCTACTGGTTAGGTCCGGATTCGCTGGCGCTGGCGCGCTGTGTCCCTCGGCGTCCCCGCCAGCGTAGCCTGGATCTTTGTACCGGTTCGGGGGTTCAGGCTGTCCTGAATGCCGGCCACTGTCGGCAAAACCTGGCCGTCGACATCAATCCGCGGGCGGTGGCCCGAGCCCGCTTGAATGCTCGCGTGAACGGAGTCAAACTGGCGGTTTTGCAGGGTTCGCTTTTTGACCCGGTGGAGCCGGGTCGCTTCGACTTGATTACAGCCAATCCGCCCTTTGTTCCCACCCCTGACGGCGACCTGCAGCTCTTTCGACCGGGTGGAGAAAGTGGAGAAGAGATTATAGCCGAGATCGTCCAGGCTCTACCTGAGCGTCTGGACGAAGGTGGACTGCTGGCGCTGGTCAGCCAGTGCCCCATCATGTCCAACAGCCAGCCCCTGGAGCGAATGAGTTCCTGGCTGGGGGCTCAGCGGGGCTGGGGACTGGCTCAACTACGTTTCGCCAGACTGGACCGGGCCGGGCTGATTGCCAGCCACACCAGTCAGGCACAAGACTTTGAGCGCTGGTGGGAAAGTTATCGACGTCTGGGCATTCAGGGGGCCCATCTGGCTGTTACTCTGGTAGGACGGCTGCCTGACCGCCACCCCGGCTTCCAACGTAGCCTGGATTTGCGAATGCCCGACTTTTCAATTTCCAGCGCGGTGGGGGAGTTCTGGGATGCTTTAAGCACCTGACCAAGGGATGGGCTGCATAGCCCGGTCGCCTGCGAGGTTCCAAACAACTTTGCCCCGAAGGTGGCGGCCATGCTGGGTCGAGATCCCGAATTTTGGCGGGCGCAACTGCACTCAACGCACCTGCCCGTGCGCCTTTTCGCGCTGCGCACCATTCGCCAGATGGGCAGCCAGGGAGCCCGTATGCTGTTGGAAGCCAAGGTGGAGTTACCTGAGTGGCCATTGGTCTGGGCTTTGCAGGGCTGCGCTACGCCCGCCCTGCTGCGTTCGGGCGCGGCCAATTCGCCTCAGCGTTTGGCCCTGACCCTGCAGCGTCGTACCCCTCGGAGTCGCGCCAAGATTGCCCGCCAGAGCCTGACTCGTTGCGTGGCCGGACTTCGTAAAGCCAACAATTCTCACGAGCAGCTTTCCTGGATGATGATCTTGTTGGAACAGCACGGAGAGGCGGCGCTGGAGGATCTGCTTGGCTTGATTTCCACTCCCACACCGGAGAAGCGCCAATGGGAACAACTGGCGGCGCTAGCGGCCTGGGCGCTTGGACAGCTGGGGCGTGGCATCCTCTTCACAATCCAGGAGCGCTTTCGCCAGGGTTCACCAGCTGTGCAGATCTGTTTGTGTCAGGTGCTTTGGTATCTTGGGCCACAGGCTCAGGGTAGTGAATCCTTCCTGGCTACCGCGCCCGGCATTTGGGCCAGCGCGGCCCTTTACGCGCTGGAGGGAGCTGGAACCCGGGCCTTGATTCAGCGTCGCGAGGCTCCGCTCTGGGTGGATAAGACCAGCCTGGGACGACTGGCGGAGCTGATTCAATCCAAGGAACGAGATGATCGGCATTACGCCGCTCGGGCTTTAGCTGGCTGGGGTCCCGCCCTGGCGCGCGTGGCTCGCCTGTTGGAAGGCTTATGCCACGATCCTGAAAACGCGCTGCGTGACCTGGCCTGGCGGGGACTGGAGCAGCTCGGTGGTGTCACCTCGCCCCAGGCTTTGAGGGCCGGCTTGCAGTCCGGCGACGTTGAGGTCCGAGCCGCTGCCCTGGCTTGCTTTCGCGACAACTACGGTAGTGAGCCAGTGGACATTTTGCGTCGCCATCTGCACGACTCGGAACTGAGTCTGCTGACCGTGCTGGCCATTGAGCAAACGGGCCTGCAGCCCAACCAGCAGGAGGCAGCGTTGAAGCTGCTACCCCGACTGCACGGGGTGCATCTGCTGGTGATGCTGGGTTCACTGGGGCAAAGCGTAGCCCCCAGCCCGGATGAGAAAGTCGAGCTGGGGGAGCTAATCTATCACCGTCAGGTGGATATTCGCCAGGCTGTGGCTCGACTTCTGATGGCCTGGAGGCGGCCGGCTCGAGAGCTGGCAGTTTTTTTGGACGACCAGGATGCTCAAATCAGCCGACAGGTGACAGAGCATTTGCTTGAGAGTCCGAGCCCCGAGACCTTGCGACAGTTGTTGGCGGATGGCCCTCGTCTGGCGGCCCGCCTGCTTTTAATGGAAAGCCAGAACACTTTGGGCCGGCTGGAACGACTGGGGTCTTCGCGCACTCAGCTGGCGGGAGTTCTGGAGCGTCTTCGCCATCTGGCCCAGTCTGGCGAGGCGGAAGTGCAGCGGGTGGCCAACCGAATTCTCAAGGCCCAAAATTTAGACACTCTTATGTGGTCCGATTTTGATACGCTGGAGCCGGCCACACAGCAGTCTCTGGTGGGGCTGGTGCGGGAGAGTAAGGCTCTGCCGGATGGTTTGCGGGCCGGGCTGCTGGAAGGCCTCTATGTCAATCCGACCACCCTGGGTCTGGCCCTGGAGACCCTGCCCGTCCAGTCCGCTTCGACCTTGCTTTGGAGCTGTTTCATCAAGTGTCCCCATAGCAGTCGTCCCTATTTTCTGCCGGCCCTGTTGGAGCTGGAGAAGGGCGGCTGGGAACTGCTGCTGGAGTTGCTGGCCCATCAGGACACTGAGGTCTCTGAAGGCGCGGCCGGTCTGCTCTTAAGCTGGTTGGATCAGCGAGGCCTCGACCATCTCGGGGAGGAGACGCTGCTGAAAACACCTTCTGCGCCAGCTGTGCGCGCCCAACTGGCGCTGGGAATGGCCGAGAGGCTGAAGGATCAGCGCGAGGTACGCTGGTTTCCCTGGTTTCGCGCCCTGGTTCGCCAGAGTCAGCCCGAAGCCGCTCGACTGGCTTTACATTGGCTGAATCAATCCGAGGAAGAGGGCGCTTTTCAAGAGATTTTGTTCGCCTGCAATCACCCCCACGAACAGGTCCGTATGGAAGCCCTATCGCAGCTGAAACCGAAGCAGCCCGAGCAGCTCTGGTTGGCGTCGGTCAAGCTTCGCGCTTATGGATTGGATCCTCATCCAAGAGTGCAGGTTCGGCGCTATCTGTGGATGCAGGAAGCGGGCGACTTGACCACCTATGAACTCGATCACGCCCGAGATTTGCGCCGCGAACTGGACGACCCGGATCTTTGTCAGGAAATCGACCAGCTGCTGCTTTCTTTGAGTAAGTCTTGAGCCACGAAGGCGAGCCACTTCAGGCCTAGAATGGCTGAGATATGGAGCTGTGGCATTTATCTTCCGACCAGCTGTGGCTGCGGCTGAACAGTCTCGCTCTGACGTTGCCGCCCCTGGAACCCCACGATCAACTGTTGCTGAATAGCTTCATGAAATACTCTCCCCGAGAGTGTTGCGAGCTCAGTTATTGCGAGGCTCTGCGCCGTCAGCAGCCCTTCGCCGCGCTATGGGCTGAATTGCGCTGCCTGGGAGCGGCCACGCCACTGAAGCATCGAGATTTTGTGCCTCACCTTCTGCAGTTGGCCGAGCACAATCGAGAGCGTCCCGCCATCCAGGCGCTCCGCTCGCAGGCTGAATTGGGCGATCAGGATGCTCTGCTGGCATTGCTGCGCGCCAATATGGAATGTCCGGAAGAGCTGCAGGCTTCTCTGCTTTCTACCCTGGAGAACCTGCGGCTGGACCGTGATTCGTGCGAGCGTTTCCTTGGTCTGTACGGGGACGCGGAGGATTATCGCGAGCGCATCAGACACTTCCGCCAGGTCTTCTTTCCTGAGGCTCCACGCTTCGATTTCACGCCCGAGCCAGCTCCTCGTGCCCGCCGCTTACGCCCCATCAAGCCGCTGTCCAGCCTCACCCCGCGCTGGAGCCTGCGCGAAATCGAGGGAATCGGAAGGTTGACCGTGCTTTCGAAGCCACGCCGAGTCTTGGAGATCGGCCTGGAGACGGTCCGCTCTCACCCGCGCGGTTTTCTGTATACAACCTACAGCTCCGGCCAATACCCGGGTTATGCGGGAGCGGGTGACAGCCGACCGATTCATGCCAGTCGCGTGGCGGATGATTTGAGCTACTTGATCTTGCAGTGCACCGGTCCTGCCTGGGACCTGCTCAGTTTGAAAGGCAACCTGTTGGGGACCATCCCACCCGGCCCCTGGACCTGCTACCGACGCTGCCAGAAAAGTCGCAAACCCCTGCTGAGCGGACCTCAGGGTCTGTTTAAGCTTGGTTCCAAAGGCCTGGAGCCACTTCTGACCAGGCCGGTGGTTTCGTTTGGCCAGTATGAAGGTAAGCTGGTCACTTTGGACGAGGGGGGTCTAATTCGTCTGGATGGTCGGCGCAAATTCACTCTTCCCGAGGGCCCGGCCGGCCTTTTTTCTCCCAATGGTCGCTGGCTGGCTCGCCTGAATGCCGGTCGGATCGAGGTTTATCGACATAGCGGAATGCAAGCCAGCTTCCCAGCTCCCTTTGAACGTGAACTGGTTTTTTGCGCCGACTCGCTCAGTCTGGCCAGTCTGGGCAAAGAGGGGCTGACCATCTGGTCGCTGGACGGCGAAGCGCTGGCTTGTTACAGCGAACGCGAGGCCAGTGGCCAACCGCGGCTTAAGGAGCAGCCCTCTACCGGAAAGAGCTTGCGCCAGCTCGCGGTTCACGATCGCTTCTTCGACGACCTGACCCCGTGAGTTCGGGGGACCCCAGGCGCTGGGCCCTTTTAGGCGTGGTTTTGATCACATGTCTGGTCGCCATGGAAGGCACGGTGGTCAGTACCGCCATGCCTCGAACGGTGGCCGAGTTGGGGGATTCGGAGCATATTGCCTGGGTGTTCTCGGCTTTTCTCAGCGCACTGGCCATCACCGGTCCAATTTGGGGAAATCTGGCCGATCGCTGGGGCTCTCGCCCGACCTACATTATCTGTGTCGCCATTTTCTTGGGTGGCAGCTGCTGGGCGGCGGCCGCCCATTCCATGCGGGAGCTGGTGCTGGCCCGTTTTGTCCAGGGGTTGGGCGGCGGAGGTCTGACGCCATTGGGACAGATGGTGCTGTCTTTGCTCTATGAGAAGCGAGAACGAGCCAACGCCCAGGCCTGGTTGGTGGGCGCCTGGGGGGTGGCCAGCGTGGTCGGTCCGCCCTTGGGTGGCTGGCTAACCCAGCAGGCCAGCTGGCGCTGGGTGTTCTTGATTGCGGTCCCGTTCGGGGTATTGGGCTCACTGCTGATTTTTCTGTGCTTGCGGCCGCCTGCCGTGATTCCTAAAAATACTCGCTTCGATTGGCCGGGAGTGCTGCTTTTTGTGGCCTGGATGCTGGTCACACTGCGTGCCACGGAGCGGCCCCAAGCGGCCTGGCTCTCGGCTGCCTTTGTCCTGGGAATCGTGCTGCTCAGTTACTCCCGACGGCGGGCCCACCCCTTTCTGCCCCTGCCTTTGGTGAGATACCGTGTCTTCCGAGGAACATTGTTGCTGGCCCCCCTGATCGGCGCAGCCGTTTTTGGGGCCGTTAATTTCTTCCCGCTCTTTCTGCAACGTCAGTTTGGGCTCGATGACCTGGGTGCGGGTCGCTGGATGCTTCCGCTTTCGCTGAGCTGGGTCTTTTGCTCCGGCCTTTCTGCGCGCCTGGCCCTACGATTCGGACCCGGACGGGTGGTTGGTCTTTCAACTCTCGGATTGGCCCTCGGCTATTTGGCCTTGTCTTGGAGCCACAGCCCACTCAGCGTCGGCCTGGGGCAGGTCGGACTGGCCGTGGCCGGAGGCCTGTCGTTTACGCCCCTGACCCTTTCGGTGCAGGATGAAGTGCCTCGCGAGGAATTAGGGCGCGCCACCGCCGCCATTGTGTTCCTGCGCACGCTCGGCTCATCCTTGGGCACAGGGCTGATGGGTTCGGTCTTATTTCACTTCGGATTCGTCTGGATGTTTCGCGCCGGCCTGTTGCTGGCGAGTCTGGCCCTGGTTGCCTTTTTGCCCTACGGACAGGCGGTCACGAAACCCGCCGGGTAACAATTTTCACCAGGACCCGGGTACCCAACGACTTGGGCAAGCTATCCCTGCCGCACTCTCTCGGACCTCCTTAGAATGGATGCAGAACAGGCTAGGAGGAAGTATGGGAAAGATTGTTTCGGCTGTTTATGATAACCGCACCACGGCTACGGCTGCGACCGAGGCTCTACTGAGCAGTGGTTTTGGCGAGGCCGATATCAGCGTCTTGATGTCGGATTCCACCCAGGGTCGTGAATTCAACGTGAATACCACCACCAAGGCTCCCGAAGGTGCCAGTCTGGGCGCGGCTGCTGGCGGAGTGCTGGGCGCCATTGTGGCCACTCTGGTGGCTTTGGGCGACCTGGTGATTCCGGGCATCAGTCTGGTGGCTGCCGGCCCCATCGTGGCGGCCCTGGCCGGGGCTGGAGCGGGCGGAACTGTAGGCGGCCTTCTGGGTGCCATGGTGGGCTGGGGTATTCCCGAGCACGAGGCCAGAATGATGGCCGAAAAGGTCGCTCAGGGCGGTATCCTGGTGGGTGTTCTGACCCACGACGACCGGGCCGAAATGGCCCGTCAGGTGCTGCGCTCCTGCGGCGGAAGCCACGTGCGCGCTAGCGCGAGCTGAGTCGAATGGCGGCGTAGCCGACGGTGTAGGCGAGGTAATCAGACCACGAGAATGTGCGGCCGAGCAGTACCGACAACCAACGGTGCTGGTCGGCCCCTAAATACTTGGCGAAGTCAAACGCTTGCAGGGTCTCGATGCAAAATGCAAACAGCAGACAGATCAATGCCATCCTTTTGGGTGGCTTGAGAAAGATCGTTTGCAGGCCGCAATAGATCAACACCACCACCAGCGCGTCGCCCACGAGTGGACGCACGAACTGATCGTGCACTTTGAGGGCGATAAAAAATTCCACCGCCAGGAGGACAAGGGTGGCCAGAGCGTAGTTTCTTCGCATGCGGAAGATGTTTCTACACGGACTGGATTCTTCCAGCCAGGGTCGCAAAGCTCGGTTGTTGGCCGGGATGGGAGTGGAAACTCCAGACTTCAGCGGCGACCTGGACAGTCGCATGGCTCAGCTCGAGCCTCTGCTCGGACAAGAGCAGTGGGTTTTGGTGGGTTCGAGTTTCGGAGGGTTGATGGCGGGGTTATGGACGTTACGCCATCCGGAGCGGGTTCATCGCCTGATCCTGATGGCTCCAGCCTTTCACCGTCCCGAGTTTATGGTCACTCGGGCGGTGGATGTGCCCACGCTTCTGGTTCACGGTGTGCGCGACACAGTGGTGCCTCACGAACTCGCTCGCCAGCGGGCGGCCGAGGCTTTCACTCAACTGCGGGTTGAGTGGGTCGACGATGACCACCGCCTGGAGGCGACCGCCCAGCGCATGGACTGGGCTACATTGATGGGCTAAGGATTGTTATAGGTCTTGTATTTGAGTCTGCGCACAATCCGAGAGAAGAGACTGATTTCCTGATCGAAGAGGAAGCGGAAGAACAGGCCGGTCAAGGACCCGTGTTTGTTGAGGTTGTCATAGAATTCGGGGGCGCGACGCTTGATCTCCGGCAGTAAGTTCCAGGGCACGGAGGGAAAGTCGTGATGCTCGTTATGATAGCCAATGTTTAAATTTACGATATTCATGGGCCCATAGTAGCTATAGGTTTCCTGATGGTCATCCAAAACTAACCAGTGTTCCTGGACCCAGCGGGCGCCCAGCGGATGGGGCCCGACCGAAAACCAGAAGCTTGCAATCAGGTAAACCAGAGCCTTGGGTCCCATGACCAGGTAAATCAGGGAGGTGAAGGCCAGCTGGACGGCCCAGTTCATTTTGATGCGTTTGTCGAACTTCCGGCTGTCTTGAATGCGGGGAGTACGCAGGGCCTGGAAAATCGGGAAGAAGCTCAGCCAGAAGAGCTTGCCCAGGCTGTAGCTTCCAATCAATCGGGCTTCCCAGCGGTTGGGGATGTCCGCGTCGTGTTCTGCCACTCCCAGGAAAGAGTGATGCTTGGAATGATAGAGCCGGAAGGGCAGGGCGGTCGGGAAGATGGTGGGGAGATTGGCCACCAGTCCGGCCACCAAGTTGGCGTTGGTGGTGCGGAAAATCAGGTTGTGTCCGGCTTCGTGGATACACACGAAAAGGGCGTGTGAAGCGTAGGCACCGATCAGGTAAGCGCAAGCCATGATTTGCCAAGTCGGCGAATTTTGCAGGTGCCAGGCAGTAAAGATCTGCAGGGCCACGCAGCCAAGAATGATGGCAAAGGTCCAGGGATTCTTGCGACCGAGCAGCTCGCGAATCTCTGGGTGAGCGCTCAGGATCAGCGGAGCCCGCCGGTGGTGGGGAATCTGTTCGTAAGTGTATTGAAAGTCTTTTGGGGCCACGGTTTTACTCTGCCCCTCCGAGACCAAACTTCCTGCTATCGAAGACGCAGCAAATAGGTCCTATCTGAAGTGCTGACGGCCAGTTCTTGGCCCAAGGCGGAAGACAGGATGGGCCCCGGCAGTTCCACCTGGAGAACCTGCAGTCCCTGACGATAGTCCCAGAGGCTGACATGCGGTCCGTGCACCGCGATTAAATGGCGGTCGCTGAGGTGGATTCGCTGCAACTCGGGGGTTTTAATCTGAAACAGGCGTTTACCGGTGTCAGACTGGAAGACGCTGACGCCGTGGGGTTGAGCCGCGAACAGGAAGGGTCCATGGAAGGCCAGCGCTCGAGTTGGCTCGTGCACTTCCCAGAGAGGGGCGCCTCCTCGTTCCCAGACCTTAAGGCCGGGGCCACCTGCGGCCACATGGGTTTCGTCTGCCGAGCAGATGCTGTAGCGCTTGCCCCAGCCCGTAGCAAAGCGTCGACCCGCTTCGCGCAGGACGAGATGATTACTGAGCAACAGCACGTCTTTGGGGGTCAAGGCCAGGTCTTTGAGTTTGAGTTTTTGCTGCATCCAGACGCCCCGTTCCTTGACCAGCAGGTGGTCTTTGGAAGCCAGGGCCAGCCGATTTCCGGATGCGACCAGGTTGATGGGCTGCAGGTCTTTGCCATACCGCTCCTGGGTATGCAAGTTCAGCAGCAGCTGGTTGGCCACCCAGAGTCCCTCCTCGTTCCATGCCAGCAGGCCGTGCTCAGGAAAGCTTCCAGAACGCTCCAGACTGACCTCGGTCGGTCGAGGCCTCTCCTTGGGTGGGACCGGGCGCAATAGACGACGGATGGCTCTTACATCGGCCGGTCGGTCCTGAGCTTTGAGCTGAGTCAGTTGCTCAATCAGGGGCTGCAGCGGGCCGGGAGCTTGCAATGGCAGGTTCTTGGCCAGGCGTTCCCAAGCTGGAATCGGATCCTGGCGGGTCAGGCAGAAATACAGTGTGGCCCCCAGGGCGTAGAAATCCGAGCGCTGGTCGGTGATTCCCTGGCCGTATTGCTCCAGGGGAGCATAATATTCGCTGCCTACTCCCTTGAGCAGGAGCTGGGTGCCCTGATCCAGCCGCTTGGCGATGCCCAGGTCCAGCACTCGCACTCGACCACCGGGTTCAATCATCAGATTCTCGGGCTTCAGGTCTTTCAAGATGACGCCCTGACCGTGCAGGTATTCCAGCACATCCAACAGTTGCTCCAGGAGCTGATGGGCATCGAATTGAGTCTCGCGCAAGGTTGCTCCCTGGATATATTCCATGATCAGCTGGTCGCCTTGCAGAGCGTGAATTTGGGCCAAAGCTGGGTGGCGTAGCGAGGCCATCAGGCGGGCTTCTTGTTGAAAAGCGGGAAGGTCCTGGGGGTTTTTACAGCGTTTCACGGCCACCCAACGTTCAAGCTCAGGCTGCCAGAGCTTGTAGACGACGGCCATTCCGCCCTCACCGAGAATTTCCATGAAGGCTTCTACGCCGCCCTCATCCTCATCACATCCCCGGAGATGACTCCCACTATTCGTTGCGCAGAGCTTGAATCGGGTCCAGCCGTGAGGCCTTGAAGGCAGGGTAAAATCCGAAGAATACACCTACCACCAGCGAGAAGGTGAAGGCCAGGATGACGCTTTGGAGCGAGACGACCGGAGGCCACTGACTGAATTTGGCGGCCAAATGGGCCAGTCCGTAGCCAAGGGCCACCCCGATGGCCCCGCCGGTCAACGAGAGCACGATCGATTCCACCAGGAACTGGCGCAAGATGTCTTTGCGCTTGGCTCCCAGCGCCATGCGGATGCCAATCTCGCGGATGCGTTCGGTTACGGAGACCAACATAATATTCATGATGCCGATGCCTCCGACCAGCAGCGAAACCGAAGCGATGCCGCCCAGCAGCAAGGTGAAGATCTGGGTGCTCTGATTGGCCGTTTCTGCGAACTCGGCTTGCGTGCGGATAGAGTAGTCGGGGTCCTCGCCCTCTTGAATATGGTGGCGCTGAAGCAGCACTTCGTTGATCTGCTTTTTGGCTCGATCGACCTGGTCTTTGGCGGCGGCTTCGGCCATGATATAGCGCACGTTGGATTGGCGCTGCAGGCGCTTCATGCAGGTGGTGTAGGGGACCATGATGACGTCGTCCTGACTCTGGCCGTAGGCGCTATCGCCTTTTTCGGCGAGTTGGCCAATGACCCTCATTGGAATGCCTTTAACGCGTACGGTGGCGCCGATGGGGTTTTCGCCGCCAAAGAGATTATCGATGACCACTTTGCCCAGCACGCAGACTTTGGCTGCGGCGCGTACGTCGTCATCCGTGAAAAAACGACCGTCCACAATGGCCCAGTTACGAATCTCCGGGTAGGAAACGTCACAGCCCGTGATCTGGGTGCTCCAGTTTTGATCCTGAAAAACCACCTGAGCGTTGATCTGGGTCATGGGGCTGGTATTGCTGACGGCGGGGCACTGTTTGATGATTTCCTTGGCGTCCTCGACCGTCAGGGTGGAGGCGCCAAAGGCGCCGGTGCGGGCACCAGAGCTCTGACTGGATCCAGGAAAAATCATAATGGTATTGGTGCCCAGGCTGGCGATGGTGGCTTCCACGCTGCGCTGGGCACCCGTGCCGATGGCCAGCATGGTAATTACCGTGGAGACGCCGATGATGATGCCCAGGGCCGTCAAAAAGGTGCGCAATTTATTGCGCATCAGGGCTGTCAGAGAAATTCGGAAGACCATCCAGAGGTTCATTCGTCTTCATCCACCATGTTCAGCAGCACTTGTTTGGCCACCAGTCGCTCTTTGACGGTCAGGTCGGACTTGATGCGCCCGTCCTTGAAGGTGATGATGCGCTTGGCGAATTGAGCGATATCGGGCTCGTGAGTGACCAACAACACGGTGATGTTTTGTTCCTCGTTGAGTTCTTGAAAGATTCGCATGACCTCAACGCTGGTGCGAGAGTCGAGGTTGCCGGTGGGTTCATCGGCCAGCAGCAGGCTGGGCCGCGTCACCAAAGCTCGGGCGATGGCCACTCGTTGCTGTTCGCCGCCTGAAAGCTGAGTTGGAACGTGGTCCAGGCGGTGCCCGAGGCCCACTGATTGAAGCGCGTCCTTGCAGCGTTGCCGCCGTTCCTTGCTGGGAATCTCTTTCTCGCGGTAAAGGAGTGGCAGTTCGACATTTTCCATGGCCGTGGTGCGAGCCAGCAGATTGAACCCTTGGAACACAAACCCGATCTTCTGGTTGCGGATTTCAGCCAACTGATCCGCGCTCATGCCAGAGACTTCCACTCCATCCAGCTTATAGGAGCCGCTGGTAGGACGGTCCAGGCAGCCCAGCAGGTTCATGGTGGTGGATTTGCCGCTCCCTGAAGGGCCCATGATGGCCACGAAGTCGCCCTCGGGCACGGCGATATCCACTCCTTTGAGGGCCGTGACCGAGACCTCGCCGGTAACATAAGTGCGTGTCAGATCTGAGGCGTCGATAACGTTCAATGTTTAGAACATGCGCGGGCCGCGCATGCCTCGCTGGTTGCCGCCGCTGCTGGAGCTGGAGTTACCGGCAGAAATGACGAGTTTATCGCCTTCCTTCAGGTCCCCCTTGACCATCTCGGTGTTGGTTCCATCGGTAATGCCGGGCGTAAACTTGTGCTCGATGAACTTACCGTTGGCGTCTACGGTATAGACGCTGCTCTGGCGCTGCCAGTTGCCGCGACGGCCACCACGCGGTCGCTCTCCGCCAGTCGGCGGCTGCCCGCTGTTGATGCCGGACTCGCGACTGCGGCGAGCAGGTGGCTTGTAGTCTGGAGGACGGAAGCGCAGGGCGGAATTGGGAATGAGGATGGCGTCCTCGCGGTTCTCCACTTCGATATTGACGGTGGCGGTCATGCCCGGCTTGAGCTTTCCGTCCGGGTTGTGGGTCTCCACGATGACCACATAGGTGACGACGTTTTGCACCGTCACGGGGGCCTGGCGAACTTCCTTAACCTTACCGCGGAATCGCTGGTCAGGGAACGCATCAACGGTGAAGCTGGCCCGAGAACCGGCTTTGACCTGTCCGATGTCGGCCTCGTCCACATTGGTCTGCACCTGGATCTGATCTAGATTTTCGGCCAGAGTGAAGAGGTCCGGAGCCTGGAACTGAGCGGCCACGGTCTGCCCCAGGGTTACCTTGCGATCCAGCACAATACCGTCGATCGGGGAGCGGATGGTGGTGTAATTTAAGTTGGTCTGGGCCTGACTCTGGTTCGCGCGAGCTTGAGAAACCTGGGCCTGGGCCCCCTGGACCTGGGCCTTGGCTGAGTTGAATTGCTCCTGGGCAGCCTCCTTACGCATGACGGCTGCCTCTACATCGGCCTGAGCCGCTTTGAGATTGGCCAGAGCCGAATTGACGCCGGCTCGGGCCGCCTCCACCTGCGCGCGCAGCGAGTCCACGCTGGCCTGGCTTGTGAGAGTGGTGGTGCGGGCCGTGTCCAGGTCGCTGGTGGCGATCAGGTCTCGTTCGCGCAGAGTCGACTGTCGCTTCTCGTTGCGTTCCGCCAGCCTCAGATCCGCCTGACCTTTGCGGACATTGGCCTCGGCCGTCACCAGGCCGGCCTGGGCATTGGCAACCTGACCGCGAGCACCTTCGACCTTGGCCTGTGCGCTCAGAATGGCTGCCTCAGCCGACCTGACATTGGCCGCCTGGTTGCCCACGTTGGCCTCGGCGTTATGCAGAGAAGAGAGCGCGTTGTTGACGCTGGCCGTGGTTTGCTCGACCTGGGCGCGAAAGGTGGAGGGGTCGAGTTGAGCCAGGGGCTGGCGTTTGTGCACACGCGAATTGAAATCCACATACAGGCTCTGGATGATGCCGGAAACCTGGGAGCCGACAGTGATTTGAGTGACGGCCTGGACATTGCCGGTGGCCGTAATGCGCGAGTGCAGGTCGCCCACGCTGACCGGAGCGGTTTCCACTTTAGCCTGGTCCGCCTGTTGGCGTTGCTTCCAGTAGTAGTAGCCACCGCCGCCGAGACCGCCCACGATCAGAATAAACCAGAAGAGACGAATCAGGCTACTTTTCAAGCGAGCGCTCCATACTTCCATCTTGTCACGATGGAGTTCAACCCAAACAGTTCAGACTAGTTTCTTAGAAGCCAGAATCAGGACTAAAGACCAATAAAAAAAGCGCCTCGTGGGCGCTTTTCAGGAGACTCACAGAGTCGCCATTCTTGGCATCTGGATAATCAATTTGAGACTAGCTTCGCTTGAGTATCGACAGAAACGTGGAAACCGAAGCTTCCTACGAACTTGCGATATGATAATCCAAGTTCACGTCTCCCTAGAAAGGAGGTGATCCAGCCGCACCTTCCGATACGGCTACCTTGTTACGACTTCACCCCAGTCATGAATCTCACCGTGGTAAGCGCCCTCCCGAAGGTTAAGCTACCTACTTCTGGTGAAACCCACTCCCATGGTGTGACGGGCGGTGTGTACAAG
>JAFEBA010000027.1:0-1324 GCA_018266105.1 bacterium
CCGCGAAGTGAGCTTCACCATCCTTTCAATGACCTTATCGCTGGTCGCGGTGTTTATTCCACTGCTCTTCCTGCCGGGCCTGATCGGGCGACTCTTCCGCGAATTTGCCATGACCATGACGGCCAGCATCCTCATCAGCGGCTTTGTCTCCCTGACCCTGACGCCCATGCTGTGCAGCCTCTTTCTGACCCACCAGAAGCCGCACAAGCCCAGCTTCTTTGAAGAAATGTTCAACGAGGCCCTGGACTGGTATGATCGCGGACTCCATCTGGTCATGCGCCATCGCCTGTTTACTTTGATCGGCATGGGCGTTTTGTTGCTGATCACCGGCTGGCTGGCAGTGATTTGTCCCAAGGGCTTCATTCCCTCAGCCGACACCGGTCAGATCTTTGGCAACACGGAAGCCTTCCAGAGCATTTCATTTGCCGATATGAAGCGTCACCAGCGCGAGTTTGTGAAGGTCATCGAGAGAGAGCCGTCCATTCGCAACTTTATGTCAGCCATCGGCGCCTCCCCGATGGGGGCTTCCGGCCTCAACCAGGGCCGGGTGGTCATCGCTCTCAAACCGCGAAATCAGCGCAAGCTTTCTGCCGACCAGGTGATCCAGAAGCTGCGCAGGGAGACTGCCAACATCCCGGGCATGAAGCTCTTCATGATTAATCCCCAGTCCATTCGGATCGGCGGACAATCCACCAAAGGCGCCTACCAGATCACGTTGCAGGGCACTGACCTGAACGAACTCTACAAAGGTGTCAAAGAGCTGCAAGAAGCCATTCGCAATGTTCCGGGAGTGCAGGACCCGACCACCGACGTCAATCCCAGCAGCCTGCAGGCCTACGTCAAAGTCAACCGGGACAAGGCTTACGCCCTGGGGCTCAATTCCCGTCAAATCGACCAGGCGCTTTCGTCGGCTTACGGCACCCGCCAGGTGTCCACCCTGTACACCCCCAGCAACGAATACAAGGTCATTCTGGAAGTCTTGCCTGAGTTTGGATCGGGACCGGACGAGCTACCCCATCTCTACGTGCGCAACAAAACCGGTCAGATGATTCCTCTGAACGCCTTCGCCACCATCGAGAAGCGAGTGGGCCCCCTGACCGTAACCCATCTGGGTCAGCTGCCCTCGGCCACCATGTCCTTCAATCTGCTCCCCGGCACCTCACTAGGAGATGTGGTCAGCGAAATCCAGGATATCGCCAAAAAAACCTTGCCGGCCACGGTCACAGCCTCATTCCAGGGCCAGGCCCAGGCTTTCCAGTCGGCCATTCAGGAAATGTTGGTGCTGCTGGTCGTAGCCGTACTGGTCATTTACATCGTGCTGGGC